>CAZPPT010000006.1:0-91115 GCA_964588555.1 Microcaldota archaeon
AAGAGGAGGAGGAAGAGGAAGAACCGCTTACACCGCCAATTCCACCAGAAGAGCCTCCTACTGAGCCACCGCCTTTAATAGAACCTGTAGCTGAAGAACTATTAGAGAATGCCACTGTAAGACAACCTGAACCGGGCGGTTCACAAGAACCTCCCTTACAAAATCCCGAAAAAGAATACGCACAATCTAACGAACAGAAACCCGAGCCAGCCATGACTTCTTCTTTAGTAAATAGGCCTACTGCTCACTTGCCGCCCATAGAGTCCGTGTCCGAAAAGGAGCCGGTTTCTTTTGTGGAAGAGCTTACGAGTGGCTTATTTATTGTAAGCGGGTTTATCATTGTTGCTGGCGGACTAGTGCTCATCTATTTTTTTCTCCGCCGAAAATAAGTAAAATAAAAATAAGGGGGGCGTTAGCCGCACCCGCTTGTCGCATACCCTGAATCCGTTGAAACATACGTGCAGCCGCCCTGGCTTCCGCCATATGAGTCGGTTGCCCAGCTGTTCCATGAGTTTGAGTTGCTGCCCATATAGCCGCCACTTCCGCTTCTGCCGACAGTGTAAAGGTTTGTGTAGCCGGTTACATCATTGCCAAAGTTGCCCTGTGCATCCAAATAGTAATTTCCTGGAACCCGTGCAATGCCTAAGAGGCTTTCAAGATACTGTACTTCGCTTTCCGTTATTTCCCGTCCGTTTACTATGACGCCGGTATTTCCACTTGACGCATCGCGTGGTGGTGAACCAAGGTTGTGGCCCGGATAAATCTGTACTTCTGTTCCATAGCCGATTCTCCCAAATAGCCCCGCTACGGGGTCATACCAGTAGTCGCCAGCAGGAAGCGTCCCATAAAATTGGATAAATTCGCGTATTTCCGCATCGCCAAGCGCCCGTCCGTTGATGGTCACGCGTGCTTCTGCTTGTGTATCAATGGTAGTACCAGCACGTGGTGGTTCTGACGGCTGCGGTTCGGGATATGTATCAGTTGGCTGTTCATTGTCTGGCACAGGCTCTCCTTGTGGCGTAGGCCCGGCATTATTTTGCCCCGTATTTACTTGCGCATCCGTACGCGCACTGCCAATGCATCCCGCAAAAAATAAAATGCTTATCAGTCCGATAACAAGAATGATGTTTTTCATGGTTTGGTATCGTCATTAATATTTATATGATTACGCCTTTTTCCGAAGCACCACAAACAGGTGGTCATGGTCAAACGGCTCAAGCTCGTACTTTTCAAGCACTTCAAAATATGCAGATAGTTTCTTTAGCTCTGCTTCAAAAACTTCGCGCGGCTTTTTTGTCACGTCTATGCTTTGGCTTTTGATTGCAATTAATGCAACGCCGTCTTTTTTGAGGAATTCCTTTGCATTCATGATGAGGATGTCGCTTTGGTCTGGCTGTGCAACATCCTGATAAATTACGTCGACTTCCCCAACTTCCTTGTATTCGTGCGGTTGCCGCGCATCCCCCAAGATGGGGATAATGTTGCCGCGGTGCTCGCTTAGCTTAAGGAGGCTTTTGATCGGCTGCGAGGCGATCTCAACTGCGTATATTTCCCCTTTCTTTTCGACAATGTCGCTTAAGTGGGAAATCGTCGTACCGGTGGACGCGCCTAAATAAAGTATTTTTGTTCCGCTTCCAAACGGGAAATTTTTGAGCCCCTTTTTGAGTGCACCCGCAAGCTTGCTTCGGAACGGGTCCCACATGCGGTATTCCGTCCCTTCTTTTTTTACAAGCCTCTCATTGTATACGGCAAGGCCCGGCACCATGTTTATGGTTGCAAGCCTGCCATCTATGGTATAGGCTCCTGGGAAGAGTTGCTGCATGTAAGTATCTTGGTGCGTTTGGTTATAAAGCTATCCGCTTATCTGAGCGATCTCCCGTACGTCTGATTCCTGAAGAAGTCGGTCAAATACTTTGATGGCACCATCCTTTTCCAGTTGGCTTGCCCACGGCTTTACGACTAGTATTCGTTTATCTGAAAACTCAGTTTGTAATGCTTGTGCAATTTCAAGCGCATCAGGAGCCGCGCTGACAAGGAGTATTACCCTTACTACGCCTAAGTCTTGTCTCTGAAGTGCGTCTTTTATCCTCGTGAATTTGCTGCCGTTTCCGCACCCAAGTTCTATGGAGGAAACGGTCATAAACGCTTCAGTCACGCCGCTTATGGAGGTATGTATCGATAGCGTTCCATCTCCCACTATAAATATGTTTCGCAAAAGGGGTAGTGCTGAACATGCCGGTTGTTGCGGTACTCGCAAAGGCATACCTTTTGCCGCCTGTTGTTTTACAGATGTCATCGCATTCATGGTATCCCTCCACATTAGTTATCAAACTAACTGATTGGAAAAACACTAGGAATAACATGTTGTACTTTATAAACATTTCGTGTTTTTATTAGTACGGGTGCCGTACTATTTATGAGAACCCATAAACAGCGTGTATCTGCCGTCCCCATACACTTCATTATATGCCCATAATGCCATCGATGCATAAAAGTTGACATTCCCGCTTTTTAGTTCAAGAAAACTTCCATCCGGCTTTTTAAAATTATAAAATCCACCATCGCGATCCTGTACGGAGACAAGGTAATCTGCCACTTGTTGTGCCTCTTTTTTATAAATCTCATTACGTAGTCCGCAGTATGTAAGAAGAAGGCATGCACTTGGCCATGTTGCCGCCATCGTAGTGTCGTTTATTATTTCAAGCGGGTAAACTTCTGATGCCTTTTCAGTAATTTTTGATTCAACGAGGCTGCCCGGGAATGGGCCGCCGCAATTTTTCTTAACCCAGTCTATGGCCCGTATGGCCTGCCGTTTTAATTCCGGATAAGCGCATGAGCCATCGAGGGTGTCCAAAAGCACTTCTGAATCCATTAGGCTCATGCTATATTGCGGATGTATCTTGTTTATTACAAACGGAAGGAGGTAGCTGCTGATTTTTGAGATGTGCTTGCCCTTAAGTTTGAAGTTTGCAATTGAAAATCGCAAAATTGGTTTGAGTATCGGTGCAAGAAGTGGGACCTTTTGATTTTTATCGTATGGGTACCAGAATCCTTCAATATCGTCAAAGTTTGCCGTTATGTGTTTTAATATCTGTTCAGCTGCACGTTTAAATGCCGGGTCGCCAGTGGTCTTCCATGCGAGGAGGGAAAAATGCGCATATTCCCCTATTTCTATGATGTTTGGCAGTAGCAGGTCGCCATCATCATCGACGGTTCCCTCGATCATCCGTTTGGCTGCCTTGTAAAGAACGTCATTATATCTGCCGTTACCAGTTATTTGCTGGTATGTATTAAAGCCCTCAAAAACACATTGCGCAGCATCCAGGGTAAATGCCGCATGACTTTTCCAACCCCCGTCGGCGTCTTGTCTTTCCGCAAGCCACGTAAGTGAGCGTTCAACCGATTCAAGATAGTTTTCATTCTTAGTTAGGACATATGCGTACATTCTTACTGTAACTGAGTGGCCTATAAGGCTGGCATCGCCCCTGACACCATAAAATTCATCACCGTCAACGTCGATATATCCTTCTTTTTTTTGATTACCCATGAACCAATTGGCATTTTTGATTATTGTGCTTTCGTATCTGTTTGCTTTCATTAAATAAGTCTTGTACCAGTGATTTATAAATATTGTTTATTATAAATATTGTTTTATTGTGTTACTATGTTAGTCCTTACAAAGCCACGCGTCTCCTCGTCTGCATGCAGGGCGCGTGCATACCTTAACCTCCCCGTTACTACCTATCCAAGCAAAAAGGACGGCCACTTTGCACGGTTGGCATTCATCCGTGCATTTGCGAGGTGTGCACATGCGGCCCTGCCCGCACGGCTCTTGGAAAAACTCCACGAATTGGAATCTGCAGAAGCACAAAGCCGAAGCTTTGAGGACACTATGGTGCGTGCACAAAAGGAGTGCCTTATCCGTAATCTCCTACAGTTGCATAGTGAAACAACGCACGAGTCCCTTGAAAGAGGGCTTGTTGGCCGGTTTTTAAAAGATGGGCTTCTGGATAATGCGCGGGAATGCGGCTGGATGAGCGTAGCGGTACGTGCGCTTTTGCACCTCAACCGGGCGCGCCGTGGAATGGAAACGGGTGAGATATATTACACACAGGCGCTTGGCGCCTTTTTTAAGGCAGAGCGTGCGACACGCACATCATTTGGCCATGCCCATACTGAATGGAAATGCCGTCTTCGTGCACAACGGGAGATACTTGAGGCATACCCGTTTACCTTTGAGGGGTTGCCTTATCGGGTGCTTTTTGGGCCAAATATCCTTAAAAACTTCGAAGAGCCCGGCTATGTCGAATTTGCCGTTTTTCCCTGCGAACCATCGCTTATTTCCCTACTTTGTTCCATCCATGACCCGACATTTGAGCATTTTGACGGTGCACTTGCAATCGGCCGCCTGCGCGTTACTGGACACGGGCTCATCATCGAGGAAACGCAAAGCGACATTCCTGACTTGTTGCGGCGCAGGGGGCTACACGCAACAATCCCTTCAGTGCCTGCAATTGCCCTTTCCGCAGTTGGCCGCCTTGCAGAATCAGAACAAGGCGTCTTTCTTGCAACTCCCTACCGCATATTCCATACCTGGTGGAAAGGCTCATTTCGTTTTAGGAAGGCGGCAATCTACTGTAAGGCAGCAAAACAGGCAGGCGGCGTGCTTGTGCACGATGAGGAAGGTGCACTTACTTTTCCCTCAGGCCGCTTGGTTACGTCCGACCCGCAGCACTACTGGTACTTTTCGCCGGAACGGTTGTCTACTATTGGAAAACCTTAACTTTGCAAAAGCATAGCTTTAAATAAGTAATTTCTCCAATATACTATTCCTGATTATAACTGCAAGAAATTTGCGAAAATTTCTTGGTATTGTAAAGTATACTTTACAATGTGATCAGAATATGGTGTTTTTATGGTTACAGCGCTAGATGTCGAATCGAACCAGCTTATTGAAAAGGCTGCACAGGAATTAAAGAACATGAAGCTTGAGAAGCCCGCGTTTGTCGGTTATGTAAAGACCGGCCCGCACGCAGAGCGTCCGCCAGAGTCTTCGGACTTTTGGTATGTGCGCTGTGCGTCGCTTTTGCGCCAGGCGTATGTGCGCGGCTCAATCGGTGTAAACCGAATGCGCACTCATTATGGGGGCAACCAGCGGCGGGGTGTACGGCCAAACCACCACAAGAGGGCTGGCGGAAAGACTATCCGAAGCGCCTTGCAGGTGCTTGAAAAGGCAGGGTTGCTTACAAAGATAAAGTCCGGCCGGACACTGAGTGCAAAGGGCAGGAAGTTCCTTGACGGCCTTGCAAAAACAGTTAGCTAGGTATAGACAATGGATGCGCCTGAGGAGAACCTTAAGAAGAAGCGTATTGCCGAACGCCAAAAAATCATGGAACAGAAAAAAGCAGAGGAACAATTAAAGGCCACGCTTCGGGTAGTGCTTGAGGACGATGCGTATGACCGCATCACAAATGTCCAGCTTGCAAATCAGGAACTGTTCCTGGTTGCGGCGCAGCATATCCTGGCGATATATAAGCGCATCGGAAGGAAGATACGCGACCATGAATTGCTTACGGTCCTTATGCGCCTCAAGGAAGGCAGGGAAAAAAGGACAAACATAACGTTTGAACGGAAGTGAATCATATGAGTAAGAAATCATTATCAAAAAAGCTCCGGCTTGCAAAGGCGGAAAAGAAAAACCACCGGGTACCGCCGTTTGTCGTCATTCGGTCAAAGCGGCGATATACGACATATAACCCGCTTCAGCGCGATTGGAGGACGGATAAGCTCCGTATTAGCGATTAGGTGATCATGATGGCAGACAAGCTCGAACGCATTTACACTATCCCTCTTGGGGAGGCATATCAGACAGTCCGGCCCAAGCGCGCAAAGCGTGCAGTTATGATTGTACGCGATTTTATCAGCAGGCACATGAAATCGAGCGCAGTCTCGGTGAGCAACGCGCTTAATTCTTATATCTGGAAAAAAAGCAGGCAAAAACCGCCACGCCGCGTTAAGGTTCGCGCACTTAAGGAGGATGCCAAGGTACGTGTATACCTTCATGATGAACAGGAGCAAAAGCCTAAGAAGGCACCGGCAAAAAAGGAAGAAAAGCCGCCTGCCGAAGGGGCAAAAAGCGCATCAGATGCACCAAAACCGCCAAAGGAAGCGGTAAAAGAAGATACCAAGCCAGAGAAAAAGGCGCCGGCAGCATCAGGAAAAAAAGAAGCGCCGCAGAAGACAGCTGAAAAGAAATGAGCTCCAAATTAGGTTTTTATTTTGGCAATCCGTGGGTCGGGATGTTCGTAAAGACGAATAACGAAACGACTCTTGTTCCGCTTGATGCGCCTGATAAATTTGTCGAACAGCTCGGCGCACGCCTTGGAACCGAAGTCGTACGCGTTTCCGTGGGTTACTCAAACCTTATTGGCATCTATCTTGCAATGAATTCAAAGGGAATAATACTCCCTAATATTGCAAGCGAGGAGGAGGCGGGCGTGATAAAACGCACGGGGCTTAACGTCTACGTATCAAAGGACAAATTCAATGCGCTTGGGAACAACCTTCTTGTTACTGACCATGGCGGCATTGCAAGCGACACATTGTCAAGGGAAGAGCTCCACTCGATCGAGGACACGCTTGGCATTGAGATATTTCAGCCCGCGACCATCGCAGGGTATAAAACAGTCGGGAGCGCGGCAGTTGCTTCGAACAAGGGCTTCCTTGCCCATTTTAACACGCAGCTTTCCGAACTTGAGCTTATCAGAAAGCACTTAAAAATAAACGGTGCAAAAGGTAGTATTAACATGGGCGTCGGGTTCATTGGCTACGCAGTCGTGGCAAATGACCATGGCTATGTTGCAGGCGGGCAGTCGTCAAGTTTCGAACTGGGCCGCATCGAGGAAGCATTACAATACATTTGAGGGATGTCTATGAAATTTGTCGTAAACGGTGAACTGAACTTACCTGAAGGTAAGAGAACCTTCTCAAAGGAAGTCGAGGCCCCGTCTGAAGGGGCGGCGCGCGACAAGGTCTATGCGCTCTTTGGTTCTGATAACCGCCTTAGCAGGAACAAGGTCGTTATTTCAGGAATTTCAAAACAGTAGGTGTTGCCATGGAAAACGAACGACAGGGTGTTGCACAGCTTTCATATGAATCGGCAGTGTACCGCGAGCAGCTTCGCCTGCTCCAGAACGAAATCAAGCGTATCGACCTTGCCATGGTCGACCTGAGCAAGGCCGCAGAAACCGCGCAGAAAATCAAGAACGACGACGTGCTTGTGCCTGTCGGCGGCGGCGCATTCATAAAGGCAAGCATTTATACAAGCAAGGTCCTTGTCCCCATCGGCGCAGAATATGTCGTGGAAATGGAAAAGGAAGAGGCAGTCGTTGAGATCAACAAGCGCATCGAGGCGACCAAAAAGGCGATCGAAAAGCTCAATTCCGAGTTCCAGAAAGTCTCCGCAAAGCTTCATGAGGTAAACCTTGCGCTTCGCAACCTTCAGTCGCAGGCCGCAATTAACAAGCGTGTTGAGGACAATATCGGCGAAGACTACATCTAGTGAGTATTGTGTTTGGCTTTCTTAAAAAGAAGATAACTGGTTTTATAGACAAGCTTACTGGCAAGGAAGAAACAGGGGAGGCACCGAAGGAAACACCGCCAGCCCCGCTTGAATCTACTTCTAAAGTCATAGACGAAAAAGAGTCCGTTTCAGAGCAAATTGTAGAATCTCCCGCGCAAGCGCCTAAACCCGTAAAACCTCCAAAAGAGAAAAAGGTAGAGTCGGTAATCCCCTCTCCAAAAGAGCATGAGAAACCTCCCGAAAAAAAGGAGAAAATGCCGACCGAAGAACCTCCAAGGCCAAAAGAAAAGAAAGAACGGGTAGTTTCACCTAAAAAGGGAGTGGCGCCAATTGAAAAACCAAATGAGGCCATTGCCCCAAAGCCCGCGCCGGCAGAAGAAATAATTGTTCCGCCGTCCGTTTCCGTAAATTCAGAAAAACTGCCTGAGCAGCCAAAGGAGCGCAAGGTAAAAGTCGGTATCCTTGGAACGCTTAAGAGCGTCATAACCGGCGATGTGGAGATCAAGGAACAGGACGTCTCGGAAATGCTTGGCAGCCTTGAGCTTGAGCTTATTGAAAGCGATGTCGCGCTTGAAGTTGCCGAAGAAATCGTAAAGGAATTGCGCTTGCGCCTTATCGGTCAAAAAATCAAGAAGGGCGAACTTACTCAATTCATAAAACGTTCAATTGAGGAAACCCTTGTCGGCATTATTTCAGCCGATACGTTTGACCTTGTCCTGCGCATCTCGTCGCTTCAAAAGCCCGCAAAAGTCATGTTTATCGGGACTAATGGAAGCGGTAAGACGACCACCATCGCAAAGGTTGCGCACCTCCTTACGGCACACGAAAAAACGGTTGTGCTTGCCGCGGCAGACACGTTCCGTGCAGCTGCAATTGAGCAGCTTGCAACCCATGCGGAGCGCCTTGGGGTAAAGATCATAAAGCGCGACTATGGCGCAGACCCGACTGCAGTTGCGTATGATGCGGTAAGCTATGCCACTGCCCACAAGCTTGACGCGGTGCTTATCGACACTGCCGGCCGCCAGGAGACGAACTTTAACCTCCTTAATGAGATGAAAAAGCTCCGGAGGGTCATACAGCCTGACATTACCATTTTTATCGGCGAAAGCATTGCGGGAAATGCGATCATATCCCAGATTAGCGAATTTAAAAACGAGATCGGCGTTGATGCAGTGATACTTACGAAACTCGACTGCGACGCAAAGGGCGGCACCGTGCTTTCTATCTCAAAGGTAACGGGCGTTCCGATCATCTACCTTGGCACCGGCCAAAAATACGAGGAACTTGAAAAATTTGATGCGCAAGAGATCGTGCGCCGGATCCTTGCCTAGTTGTTGTATTCTCGTATTATTGCCTGAATAGTCTGTTTTTGTCCGCGTGTAGGGGGGCTGGAAGGTGAATACCCAACATCATCTATTTTTTGGGTTTGTTTATTCACCACAAGTGCGAAATTGCTGTCTTCCATGCTCTTTGTATGAACTATAGAATTATCCTCACCCATACCGAAATAAAACGTAACTGTACCTTCATTAGGATCTCCTAGGTTCGTAATATCTCTTGACCGAATGAGGCGACTGAGTACCTCTACGCCCTCATCGACTGCTCTGGCATCTGCTTCAACTTCTATACTCGGGGTGCTTACTTCTTCAACGTGTTCTTCCTCTGGTGCGCCATGTTCTTTCTCAGCCCGCGCCGTCTCCCTTTGCATAGTCCGCGCGACAGCCCTTTTTTCAGCCATTTCAGTGATCTTTTTCATAATTGGGTCGATTGCAAGTTTAAGTGCAATAAGTATGCTCAGAAACGGCGTTTGGAATGTTGCGATTTCACTAATCATGTTTCCAACTCCGCCAATGAAGCTTTCGCCTCGTTCGTACGCATTCATCAGTGTTGCGGTAATGTTTGGGATGGAGGTAAACGTGGTTGCATAAAGGACTGTCCTTGCTGCCGAGTGGAAGTTTGCCCAACCGCGTGTTGTGAGCGGGTTTAGGCTTCCTGCCTCTAATGCTGCCTCAAGTGCCTGCCGTCGTGCATGTGCCTCTTGTGCACGCAGTTCGAACGTTGTTTCTACTGTCCCACGGTCCCCTCGTGCCACCGTTAACTCAGCATCAAACTGCCCGTCTATGTATTCTCTGGTTACGCGTCCTAAATCTACTTTTAAAATACCTGCAACTTCCTCAAGCTTGCCATCCTGTATTTCCTTGCGGAGATCTTCAAGCTTTTTTCTGTCCCTGTCAAACTCGGCGCGTTCTTGTTTTTCTTCGCCCGTTTCATATCTTCGAATGTTTACCCGTTGCGCACCACGCACCATGCTTTCACGTGCATTAACTCGCTGGGGGGGCTGCAGTCCAGTAATCACTTCATTTACCCGATCGAGGAGTGCTGCCTGTGAAACTGCGCGGACTGCCGGGTCAGTAAAATCAAGGGGTTCGTTAGTGCCCCTAAACAGCCGAAGCTTAAGCTCGCTACTTCCTGCGACACGTATTGCATCTGCTTTCTTCTTTTCCATCTCCTTGTCTTCATCATGGATTTTCTTTGCAAGGCCGACAAATTTTGAACCGGCGTACACTGCTGCAGGAAGCACAATCTTTGCAATGTCTACAATTTTTGAACCAGAGTACTCTGCTGCAGGAATCACCACGTTCAGCGGCTGTATATAGGGGATGTTCATCACATAATCTATAATTGAATTGACAAGTTTATTGTCAGTTGCATAGCCGACTATGCCGATGGGAATTGCCCACACTGCCAAACGTGCAAATTTTCCCATTCCCCGTTCGCCGTTTTCCTTTTCCCCTGCAAAGTAGGTCCATGGTTTTTCAAATATGCCATGGGGGGTTAGCTCTCCGCGAATTTTTTTATCAAAATACCAGCTTGCAAGCCGTCGGAACCGTTCCGGTCTTTGGGCTTGCGGCCTATTTTCGTGACGCTGGAGGGAAGTAGTCATGTTATAATTAGTGTATAAAAGTATTTAAAAAGGTATGTACTAGAAGCTATGAACGCGTTACGTATAAAGTGTTCAAATAGGTATAAAAAGGTATCTATCCAAACGTAAAGCTGCTTACCCGAAATCCAGCCCCCCTGACCTCGAGCTCAAGGCGGTGTGCCGTATAATCCGTTCCTTTTACAACCGGGTAGAGGGTAAATGTTTTAATTGGGAGCTCTTGCACCATCGTATTATCTACCAATACCCGAATGGTGCTTCCCTCATTACTCCCTCCAACAATATTGACATCCTTTGCCTTGTAGAGAAGTACAATCTTTCCTGACTCGCTCACCAATTCAATATCATCATTATTGTTTTTCCACGTCCCTTCAAGATAAATCTGGTTTGGCGCACTATTTTCAGGAAGGGTAAATGTATACTCCTTGCCTGCTTCAAGGCGTGCTGGCTCGTTTCCAAACCCGATCCGCCTGAATGACTGGCCAAAATAAAGTTCAGGCGTTCCGATTTCCCCATATGCAACTGCTTCACCGGTCACGCTTCCTATCTGGTCATCCGGCGTCTTGTTAGTAAGGTCCGTAAGGAGCGTCTGGATGATTCGCTCCGTTTCATCATACGCGCCTTCGCCAAAGTGCGTGTATACGATGTTTCCATGCTTGTCAATGAGGTATTTTGCCGGCCAGAATCGGTTGTTGTACGCGCGCCACGTTTTATAATCATTGTCAAGCGCTACGGGGTATTTGATGCCGTGTTCCTCAACTGCGCGCTCCACGTTTGCATACTCCTTTTCAAAATCGAATTCGGGCGTGTGGACGCCGATAATCAAGAGCCCGTCATCGCGGTATTTTTCATCCCACGCTGTCAAATACGGCAGTGTGCGGATGCAGTTGATGCAGGTGTATGTCCAGAAATCAATAAGGATCACTTTTTTTCCGACATGCGGCCCAATTGCAATTGATTCTGCGTTGATGTACCCATGGATGCCCTCAAGTTCCGGAGCCTTTCCCTTACTGGCAAGCGTTTCTCCATTAGCCATCGGCGCAGTAAAGAGCGACGGTATAAACAATATTGCGCCAACCGTAAGGATGACGATCGCTACAACTGCAATTACAAGTATGTCCCCGAGTTCCATTTACCCACCAATGTACTGGTCAGCGACCGCAAAGTTTGCAAGTTTCACTAATTCACCGGTAAATACCAGGTAGCCAATGATGATAAGTATTATGCCCATTGCCTTGTTGAAGTAGCTCATGAATTTTCCGTGTTTTTTGATAAACTCTGCTGCCTGTGCCGTGAACGCCCCTACAAGGAGAAACGGTGCACCAAGCCCAAGCGCATACGAGAAGAGAAGCGTAAACGCGCTTCCCGGCTGCGTAAATGCAAGAGTGAATATCGCCCCCAGTATTGCGCCGACACACGGTGTCCAGCCGACTGCAAACGTCGCACCGAAAATAAATGAGGTGAGGTATGCATAGCGCGTCTTTGCCGGTCTTAACTTATATTCTCGTTCAAGAAAGCCAAGCTTGATTACGCCAAGGGTAAACAGCCCGAATATGACAATGACAACCCCCCCGATCTTACTTACTAGCTGGCTTACGTCAAATGAAATACTCACTAAGACACTGTTGATGAGCACGCCAAATACGCTAAATATGACAACAAACCCAAGCACAAAGAAGATGCTATTAAGAAATACCTTCATGCGCGCATCTGTGCGCACCTCGCTTTCCTTTAGGCTTACCCCTCCAAGATACGACAAGAATGCCGGGATAAGGGGCAGTACGCACGGCGAGACGAATGACGCGATGCCTGCAATGAATGCAGCGACTGCGGTAATTTCGACCATTTAATTCCCCTCCGCAAGCTTCGTCTTTATCTCGTCCTTTGAGATAGGCGTAAGCAGCCGTTCCCTTACATCGCCGTTTTTATTAAGGATAATTGTCGTGTGTTGGTAGCTCACACCAAACGTTCGTGCCGCTGCACGGTCCTCATCGGTTGTCTTATCATCATTGAAGTGTACCTCAAACCCGATCGCATTTGCATTGTCCAGCTCGTTAAATGCAGCAAGTATCTTAGGCCGGTCCGCATTGCAGATCGGGCACCAGTTGGCGTAAAAGTAAAGGTAGATCGTTTTCCCATCGCCCGAGGCCTTGTTAAAATCCGCTTCGTTATATCTTAAATAGGGCGTGGTGGCACCTGCAATCATTTCCCCGGTGTATCCATCCATATTATCTTGCGTTGTTTTCTCGTTAGGCATTGTGTTGCCATCGGTACTTTTCTCCATGGCCGGTTCTTGCCCTGTACCAGTGCACCCTGCGGCAAGCATGGCGAGCACAATTATCAAGCTCAATGCAATTTTTTTCATAGTCGATCCCTTACTTATATGGTTTTAGTGTTATGAATAATAATGCACCAAGCCCGACGCCTTCCAGGAGATTGATTATGAGTATGGCGCCCGCAAGCTCTGTTGAGCATTGGGGGGTCATGGTTGTCTGCACATGTATTGCATATACGTTTTGGATAAGGAGGAGTACTGCAAATATGATGAGCCCGCTGCAGAAATGCGACCTGATCCGTTTGTAATTATTGACGTATATGAAGAGAAGCGAGGCAAGAATGAGGGCAGTTATTACGGTTATTGCAATTGCCCAATCTATCATCACCATAGTACATCACCAGTATTTTTCATTTATTAATGTTCCCCCAAATCTTCCTTTTCCAAACGATCCCATATTTTTTCAAATATCTTCATTTTTGTCTTTGCAAAATCAGTAAGGTAATAAAGCTCACCGTACTTTCCCTCTTGCGATGTCCGTGCGAGTCCGTTTTCCACAAGTATCTCAAGATGGTGCTTTACCGTCTTATAATCGAGCCCAGTATCTTTAGTGAGCTGGTTTGCATTTGCCGGGCCTGCTAAAAGTATGTAGAGGATCTGCAAGCGGTTCGGCCCGCCCCGTGTGCCTGCCACAAGGTGCCATAGTATGTTGTCTGCTTCGTCAAATGCCACGTATAGTATACCCCATCAAAATTTAAAAGAGAAGGTTTCATTGTATGTGCATGGACGTTCCGTTTGAGGTTGGCGACGTTGTTGAGCTTGAGTTCATTGCCATAAACTCGCATGGTGAAGGAATTGCAAAGAAGGACGAATTCGTCATTTTTGTCCCAGGAGTAAAAAAGGGCGAGCGTTGCAAGGTAAAAATTATGGAAATAAAAAGGACGTATGCAATCGGCCATAAGAAATGAGCTTTACGACCCAACATTCGTTTGCTGCCTTGCCGCCCAGAGGCGGATTGCAAGCGGCACCTCATCCAATATTTTTCGCTCTTCGTCGCTCAGCAGATGGCCTTGTTTGCGGCGGGCATCTATCTTGGCCGCAAGCCGCGCCATGTCCGTAACGACCTCAATGGTTTGCGCACGGCTAATCTGTGGTGCCCTAAGGGCGTCATCCCGTCCTTTATCTTCAGGATGGGGCGGGTATATTCTCGCTCCTTTCGGGACCCGATCCAGAAGCGCAATATCCCCCTCCTGGGTTTTTCCTGACCTTAGCCTAAGCTCCGCCTCCCCTGCTTCATATGCAAGGGCAATTGCCAAGGGGTCGTAAAATGGCGATGTCCGCCTTTTTTCCGGTTCTTTAGTGAGCAATCTAAGTTGGTTTAATGCAGCGGTCTGGATCACGACTAATGCGGATGCAGTAATCGCCCTTCGTTTCATGCGCATAATGGTCATTCTCGGATGAATTTTATAAACTTTATCGCTTTGATACCTACAATCTCACTATATGAATTCCATTTGTCCGTGTGCCTCCATTAGTTTGCCATGCGTGATGCGCATTAGTTTTCTAAGCCTATGTGCACTGTATCTGGCCGCTTCGGGGACAAATTTTTGCCCGATCTCTTCTATCCCGTATCCCTGTTCCCGAAGTGCGGCCACTCTTACCTGCCATTCAATTACCCCACTTATCATGAGAAGCCGCTCAAAATCGGCGCGCAATTCCACACGCCGTATGTCTTCAGACGCTGCCATGATATGGCGTAGCCTTCGCATGTGCCGTTCAGCCCTTGCATCGAGTGACGCAACACCATATGCATTCTGCATGCATCGGGCTTCGTCATCAAGCTCCTTTCTTTGCAGCGCATAATCTTCTTCTGAAAATAACCTAAGTATCCGTACTGCCTCCTTATTTCTAAATCCAAGCGTGGCGAGTTCGTCTACCGTGGGCTTTCGCTTGTGCGCTTCAAAGAATTTGATGATTGCCTCCTTTATGGCATGCGTCATATATGTATGATGCGGGATGTGGAGTTTTGGTGCCATGGTTCGGAGGAGTCGCTGCATCTCACGTTGTATTGCAGGGATCGCGAAGGTGGAAAACTGCGCTCCTTTTTCCGGCTTAAAATATTCCGCAGCGCGGATCAATGCAACCATGCCTGCATTTGCAAAGTCCTCAAACGTAATACCATACCGTGCCCCTCTTTGTTCAAAGCCATTTTGCCGTATTGTTGAGCTGACAAGGCGGGCGTTATGGAGTACTAACTGGTCCCGTGCGCGTTTCCCGTGCCGGATTGCGTTGCGAAGTTCGGTTATTTTTGCCGGGTCGGCTTCAGTACTCAGCTTCTTTTGCGCGCTTCGTGCTGCCTGTACTGCGTGTGCAAGCCGGATGCTCTCCGGGCCTTCAAGTGCATGGTATCTGTCGAGAATAGTTCCGATAGGATACGGGGAGATTTTATTTGCATTGGATTTTTTCCGCATCTGCTTATTAGGTGGCGTTATATATTAAAAGGAGGGTATCAGAATTCAACTATGCCGCCTTTCGTTTTCCCTTAAGCCATGTTTTATCCATTGCACGGGAGCCGTTCCTTTTAATGGCGTGGTTTCCTTCCTTAAGCAACTCGTCATCTATGCTCCCAATCATTTTTTCCTCCTTTAGTATATCAACAATGGTCTGCAGGTTCGTGCCGCTTACCTGCGAAAGCGTTTTATCGGAAATGGCGTGCAATCCCATTTGTGGCACCCCTGCCTCCAAAAGATACCTTCTTTTGTGCTCCAAGCTCCAAAATTCACGCCCTGGCTTTTTGCGGCCTGTTTTTTCCGCAAGCCTTTCAAGTATGCGGTCCTTCCGACTCTTGACCGCTTGCTTTGTTATTGTTCGTGAGAACAGTTTTCGGTCACCGGCGATCTCTTGGAGTTCAAAGCCGACCGCGCATCTTGCAAGTATCCCTTTCTCCTGGGCCGTGATGTCATCCCGCCTAAAAATCTCCATTAGTTCGATATGCGCACCGATACGGTTATCCCCTGTTGGGTCACGGATCACTTCTTTTAATTGCATTGTTTCATCGCCTTCATATATCAATCCATCAATAGTTCCAAGCCCATGGCTGTTTTTGAATTCTAGGTATAACGATTCCCATTTTTCTCGTTCTTTTCCATAATCATCGCTTAGCTTGCCAAGTATTTCCTTTGCCCGTTTGGTTTTGAGCCCGCGTTTTTCTATTTCTTGTTCAGTTGGTTTTCTTCCAAGCAGGTGCATCATTTCAAGTATGCGGTCAAGGATGGAGATGGCACTTCCAAGCGTGCGCGCTACTCTTACCTGCGGGCCTTGATAAGCAATCAGGTTTCGTACATTGTTTTGCATATTGATAAAACAAAATGCCCTTAGTTGCCCCTTATCAGGTTCAAATTCCTTGCATGCCTGCATGACCCCTTCTGCCGCTGCCTGCAGTATGTCTTCAGGCAGTAACCCACGTCGTTTTGCGCGGAAATATAGTTCTGACCTTTTTATAAGGTGGACATACTGGAGGGCATGGAGCGTGAGTTTTTCACGGGCGGCAGGGTCATTTGTTTTTCCATATGCCCTCACTTCCTCATCAGTAAGCGGCAGGTAGTTTTTTGCATAATTGGAAGCCATGCGGCGCATGGGTGAACCTGATACTTTGTTACGTTTCATATCTTAATTAGTATAGTGTTAGTAATTTAAACTGTATGGTCATTAAAGCCTGACGAGCACGTCATTCCCCTCAATCTTTACCTCGTATTTTGGTATCGGTTCAGATGCCGGAGGGGCCGTATTCTTGCCAGTTGCAATATCAAATCGTGCACCGTGCCACGGGCATTCTATTTCATTTCCGTCTACCTCCCCTTCATCAAGCGGCCCATCTGCATGCGTACATTTGGCCCCGATGCCATATACCTTCCCGCCGGTGTTAATAAGCACTATATCCTTTCCTTGCACGCTTACCTTGTGTGCAGTACCGGGCTTTATCTCAGCAAGAGTACAGACTTTTATGAAATTGGGCATATGATTCACCGTATCGTAATGCTTGTTTGATATTAAAATAGTTCCCTTCAAGATTTGCATATAAATTTAATATGTACCACCTAACTGTTGCTTGTGGTACCATGCCAAAAAGACTAAAAAAACCCAAAAATTATTCCCATTCACCGCGTGAACATGTCGATGCCATCCTTAATTCCCATGCATTATTCGACCATAGGTTAAATTTTTTGTTCGCCGACATCGTACGGGAGGGCAGGCAGGCAAGACGCGTGTTGCAAGAACTTTCAGGCAACCTTCGTGAGCCGCTTGTTTCGAAGCTTGAAGAGGCGGCCCTGCATGGGGAGCGTGCAGCTGAGGCCATGATTCTTCATAACGTTGGACTTGTGGCCGGATTTATTAAGAAATGTGTTTTTGGCAACCCTCGAATACGTCGTATAGCCAAGCGCAGCCATATCGAGTATGAGGACCTTGTGCCAATTGGGGTAGTCGGCCTCCAAAAGGCCGTTGAACGCTATGATCCTGAAAGGGACGTGCTTTTTTCCACCTATGCACGATACTGGGTCCGCCAAGCCATTTTTATGTACCTTGCTGATAATGGGTCGCACATCCGCGTTCCCCGGAGCTTAATCGGCCAGCTACGGAAGACCGAGAAGATTATCGCGTTTGTCGAAATGCATAGGAGAAAACCGACAAAGGAGGAATTAAATGCGGTGCTTGGCGAGGCAAGTGTCGAGGCCGAACAGATTCTTGATAGTTTTGATGATCATGACCTTGAACGTGTGAGGGATGATGTACGCAAGAAACGAAATGGGGTGACAGCAGCCGGCCAAATTTTGTCCTTGTCAATGCCCGTCGGTGAAAATGAAGGCCAGACCCTTGGCGACCTGCTTGCAAGCCAGGGTTCAGACCCAGAATCTTCATTGTTTAGGCGTGAGTTTGCCACTGCTGTCCTGGAAGCCGTTTCGTCATTATCCAAGCGCGATCAGGTCATTGTTGAAGGGAGGCTTTTTCATAAACGGGAACTCCGTGTAATTGGGGAAGACTTATGCGTTTCGGGCGAGAATGTGCGCCAGCTTGCATTTCTTGCGTTTCGGCGGCTGATTGAGCACATGCGCAGCTCTGCGATTGATTCGGGCTACGTGAGCGCCTTTATTTGTTATCTTACGCAGGAATCAGGTATCCTTAAGCAAACTGCCAAGTTTAAGGAAAAAATTGAATACCTGAAAAGTGAGCCTGACCTGCCTCATCGGCTTGCATTGGATGCAGGGTCAGGGCTTTACATGCTCCCGCCACTTTCATTTCTACGTCAAATTATCCCTGAGTTGCGCACGGCGGGGATTCTTAATGGCCTGCATATTGACCTTCTTATACTTTTATATTCGCGGTACGCTACTGAAAAACAATCGTGCGCCGAAATCGCTTTACGTGAAAAAGAACGGCGCAGCCCAAAGGAAATGCCTGCAAGGCGTGTTTACGTTACCGCGGATAAGAAAATCAACTATCTTGTTTCAGAAGGCTTTTCTAATGATACGGCCGCAGATCTTTTGGGGCTGGGCACATCCGTATCATTTGAGGCATTACAGTTTGCAATCCCTAGGCTAAAAGAAGCCGGGCTTGCCCCTTTTATTACTGAACGAATGCTCGTAAACGCGACCCGGCTCTATAAACGGGTTGGCACGGATGATGCAAAATGGGCGTACTGGCTCCACAAGCAGAGGAGAACTGCCGGACTTGCAACAGGGTCAGCGAGGAGGCCGCACGCACATAAGTCTTTAGGAGAGAAAATAGCATATCTTGAAGAACAGGGGATCGATCCACAGGGACTTTTAGAAGGCCGGCCAAACATCCGCTCCGTTCCCCTTACGTTCTTACGAGTGTTTATTCCCCTTCTTGCGCAAGCGCGCCGTCTTGAGGATATTTCAAGCCCGCTTTTGGTGGCGGCATACAAGGAATCAAGGAAACGCCGTTCGTCAGATGCGCTTTCTAAGTGGCTTAAGGGATATCATGAAAGAGGGGCATATTCATCCAAAACGCCAATCAGCTGATGTCCCGGTGCGCCTGATACATAAATGCGGCATCCTCATGGTACTTTGCAAGTATTGAAATGACAAGGCCAAATATCTCGGTTGAGTTTATCTCATTTCTTCCACTGATCGTTTTCTTCAGTTCGCTTACGACCTGTTCGGCAAGTTTTTCACATTCCCGTTCCTTAATGTCACAGCTTGCACACGATGCATAAATAGAGCCATATACCTTCCGTTCGTCAAATGGTTCGTTGTGTCCCCGTCTTTTTACTACGAGTGGTTTAGGCCGCGGTATTGTTTTTTCCTTTTTAATTTTCTTTTTTGTCTTTACCATCCGACCACCCTAATTTAGGTTAATTGTACCATTTGCAATTAATATCAGGAGCCATCCAAGGACCACAAGCGTTATCCCTATCGCAAGCCGCATATGTGCGCGGGATGCGCTTTTCCATTTTGCAAGGTCCTGTACCTTGGTACCAAGCATGACTGCAACCAAAATTGCGATGAGCGGCGCAACAAAAATTATGTTATATAATATAAGAAGAAGGAATGCCGTAAAGTCAAAACTTTGCGAAAGCAAGAGGATAATCGCAAGGTATGGCCCGCCGGTGCATGGTAATTCAACGGCTGCGACAAACGCCCCAAGAAGGACAACTCCTGGCCCCGAGATATTCTCCATCATCTTTTTGATGTCCTTTGCCCGTTCCGGCGGTATTGCAAGCGAAAGCCCCTGCCCGTACCAGAAGAAATCCTTGATCTCGATGATGCCGCCTATCACAATAACTGTTCCGACAATGATTGCTATGTATTCCGCAACCCATAACGGTATATACTGGAAAAATGCAATAAGCCCAAGCCCGGCAAGAAGATATGTAAAAAATATTGAAAATACATAGAGTGCCCCATACATGAGCATCTTTTTCTTTAGTTCTGAATTTGCAATCATAAGCGATACTAAAAGAATCATGACCCCAATTGCACAGGGGTTGATCGAATCAATAAGAGCAGTAACCACTACGGTCCCAATTTCAGGTAATCCGGTGCCAACGCTCATTGTACTTCCCTCATTTCGCCCTTTTCTATCGCAATACGGTATGTTTCACAGATGCGGTCTGTCCTTTCCTTTTGGGGCGCAAATTCAATTATGATGCAGTCGCCGGGCGGTACGTCCATGTAGGGTGCAGGTACGACGTCCTGCGGATCTGTCACCTTTCGTTGTTCATAAATAAAATCGGTCTTTTTTCCGGGTTCACCGTTGATCACGCGATACTGAAAGACCTGTATTATACCATTCTGGTTTCCGCACATTTCCCCGTCCTTCCAGGTTTGCAATCCGCCGTTCGTGGGCACCGTCAATTCCCCGCCCTCAAGCTTTCCGCCGATAAGTTCAAAGAAAACGGGGAGCGCGGCGTCTGTCCTTATTTCATGGACGACACCTTCAATATGGAGGCGCCTATCATTGTGTTCATGGTATAACGGGCTTCCAACTTTGTTCTCAAGTCCCACGGGGTCGATGAGATTGACTTCTTCACTGCATGCCCATATCTCCAGGTCTGCATGCCAATGCACTGGCCCTCCTGTTTCTGAAACCATGTTGAGGTACACCGTTGTTGCTGCCATATAAAATGTTGCAACTGTTATTGGTGCAGCAATCACGATAAATAGTATCTTTTTGCCCGTTTCGCCTATCCGGTGCGTAATCATAAGTGCGATAACAATTGAAATTCCTGAGATCGCGGCCGCACCATATATGATGATTACCGGGTCAGGTAAGCCAAGCCGTTCCCACACTGAGAGTTTCGCTTCTGTTTCATGTGCAGCAGAAATTGCCATAAGTAAAAGGAAAACAAGTGCAATCCGCATAACGAGTACTCGCCACTACTAATTAAATATATTTCTGTTACTATTTCTATTGTTTCATAAGCAATTAGCTTATGCCATCGGGCCCATAGCTCAGTCCCGCCTTTTCAAAAAAGGCGGCCCAAAACCGTCTTGTTAGGGGCTGGGAGCAACTTGGTAGAGCGATGGACTCTTAGCTTTCGGAGAAATGCGCTTAACGAAAACGTTTTTGCCCGCCTTTTCCAAAAAGCGGAAATCCATGTGTCGAGAGTTCAAGTCTAGCCCTTTTCTTAAAAAGAAAAGGTCTAGTACCCCAAAAGAAACGGCTGTTTTCTATTTTGGGCACTTTTTAGAAACTGATGACGGACTTTTCTGTTTTTCGGGCTCGCCCTTTTTCCACATGAGAAAGGCGCAAGATTCTAAAAAGGGCGAAAGAACCAATCTCTCTGGGCCCGTTTTATCTTATTTTTGTTTTATTTTATATAAAATTATGTTTTATAAACTGTTTGTTCCATATTATTTTCATGTCTACCTTACGTTCACGGCAGTATGACCTGGTATTTCATAACGGCATCATAACGCCTAAAAACCGCGTGCCATTTCGCCTGGCACGTATCCCAGTACACGGAAATCGCCTTGAAGAGAGCATACTGGTACACCCCCGTTATGTCCCCACGGGGACAAAACACGAAATTGTTCGGTTGCATGGTTTTTCCCTTGGCCGCGTGATATACGTTATCCTCGATGAGCCAATTAAAATCGGTGAAAAAGAATATTTCTTCCTTAGCATAAAGGGTACTGGTGCTGATATTTCCCATACTACGAAAACAACTAGAAAACGACGGTTGCTCGCAATCGATCCTGGTAAACAGCCCTACACCCCTTCAGCTGAAGTCGTTTTTCCAATTACGCGCTCTGACTATTGGCAGCGTATCTGGGGCGGCCTTGATCTGGAAGCGGCCCATCTTGAGTTTCAGAAAGCACAATTTTTAATTGATTGCGGGCTTCCATTTAGCCCGCATCTTTCGGTCAATCCATTCCCGCGGGAAGTCAATAATGCCATTGCACAACAAAACGGACAGTCGCCCCTTTCAGACTACGCTGAGTCATTTGCCGAGCTTGTCCGCGCAGTTGCATGCCCCATCCGGCTTCAACCTCAGTTTTACCGTAACGTTTCGGATTTTGTTCGTAGGCCGTACTTATCTACTATTGCAGCGGCAGATGCACAATTTGTCAAGCTTGTCCTTCTGCTTGCTGCGGCCGGCACCCGCCTTGTTTATCATGGGGTTTTTTCACACAATCGTTACCTTGACGGCACATTTACTGATGCTGAGAACTTCCATCTTGAACCCTTGGTTGATAAACAAAAGGACACCCCTATCAGTTCGCTTATTTATGATACGTTCCAACTGCTATCCGATTGTTTGGATTATCAGGCTGCATGCTACTATGTCGTGCAGCTTTATCATCATCTGGATGTCATTTCTAGGCCGACGGATGAGGTAGGTGAACTGGTTTTAGGCCTTCGTAACGTTTATCGTTCGGTTGCACGGGAGACTTAAACCTTGCGCAACTTATTGCCTTAAAAATACTAATATTTACTATATTTTTATAGCCCCGTCGTATAGTAAACTTTTTAGGAAAAAGTTTTGACAGCATGGCAAAAAAATGCTGTCAAATTTTGACGCGAATACGCGCCAAAGTTTAATCAAAAACTGGCTCGCTAAAAAGTTTCTACACTGGTCAAGTATGCGAGGTTCTGGTTCTATCTATGCCAGAATGGCTAAACCGTGCCAATTGCTTGTGGTTTGGCATAGCTAGAGGAGATCCCTTGTGACATCGGTTCGAAAGCCATTACTTTTGACTTTGAAAACCAAATGGCAAAAGTAAAGGCCTTGGTCAAAAGCCCTGCAGCTTTAACTATCCCAAAACGGGAAACTGGAAACGCAGGACTGACTTTTCCGGTCGGGGCTATATTTTTATTTATTCCCTTCCATAAGATGTAGTTTTATTTTTACTGCTTTTGGTGTACTCATGCGCTTTGATGAAGAACTTAAAAAGAGGGTAGAGGGGGAGTCCTGGGAATACATCGCGCAGCTTGGCTCATTGTTCGTGATCGAGTTCGATACGGATACCAAGGTTACACGAAAGCTAAAAAAAGAGCTTTCAGTCATAAAACACATCATTTGCGGGCACCTTAACAACGGCGGCGCCGAGCGTTTCATCACGCCGGCCCTCTTCGTACGCCTTGTGCAGGCGATACTTAAGTTTGAAAAAGATTTTGAGAAACATAATATACGCAGGAAGGAATTCCTTGTGTTCCTCCGGGCTCTTTTACATAAGCTCAAAAAGGAAAAATTGCATGCAAGTAAGCCGCTTGAGCGGGAGATGACGTTTAAGAAAATGAAAGATATTATGGAGAATGGTAATGGACATCTATAAAACACCGGTTAAGATCGAATTGATGGAAAAAGATTTACACGTAAATGGGACAATGCATCCGCACGCAGTCCGCACGCTCGCCCAGATGTCGGATGTGCTTCGTACTGCAAGTGCGCTTTCAGATCGGCCACTTTATTACATGTATCGGGCCGTTTATTCACGCGCCCCCCTTCGCTATGACATTACGTATGTCCCCGCGGCCTTTATCGGTTCCGAATACGTAAAAACGTATGGTCACTACCATCCAATTGCCCCCGACGGGCTTGCGTATCCTGAAGCATACCAGGTGCTTGCGGGCGAGGCATTATTTCTCCTTCAGAAAAAAGAATCGCACGGTATTTCGGTGCTTCTTGTCGAAGCAAAGGAAAAGGAGGTAGTGCTTTTCCCCCCTGGCTATGGTCATGTGAGCATCAATCCGGGCAAAAAGGACCTTCTTCTTGCAAACATTGTTTCGGACAGTTTCAAAAGCGATTACAGCGAGTATAAGAAAAATCGCGGTGCCGCATGCTATTATACTACGCGGGGCGTGGTGAAAAACGTCCTTTACAAAAACACCACGGTCGAGCGCATCTCTGCACTAGACCTCAATGCGCGCTATCATTTCGTTTCTGATGACTTACTGGCCGAACTTCATTCTAACCCGAAAAAGTTTGAGTTTTTGGAGAAGCCGAGTCTGCTTTTTAGGAAATGAGGGGGCATATGCGATTTTATCTAAGCGTCTTGCGCCAGTACATTTCACTTGACCATGAAATCACAAAAGCAGATAGACCGACGGCGTTTGTGCCGTTTCGGAAAAATTGACCTAAAACCATATGCTTAAATTTCTTCATAGGCATAATTGTATGGTGAACACATGAAGAAAAGTTTTCATATTGTCTTAGAAAAGCAGGATGAAGGTGGCTACACCGTATACGTACCAGAACTTCCTGGTTGCATTTCACAAGGAGAAACAGAAAAAGAGGCGCTTGAAAACATTAAAGAAGCTACTGAACTCTATTTAGAAGAACTAAATGCATCCCAAATGGAAAATACTTTAAAGCGAATTAAAGTTATCGAACCTCATGCAAGCTTGTGATTTTATGAAACTTCCAACAGATGTCAGTGGTTGGGAGCTTGCAAAGATCGCAGTGCGTTTAGGTTTTGAAATACGTCGCCAAAAAGGAAGTCACCTTATTCTGAAAAAAGGAGAAAAACTGCTTGTTATTCCTCAGCATAAAACCTTAAAGAAGGGTACCCTTTTACAAATTCTAAAAACAATGGAACTATCAAGAGAAGACCTTGAAAAGTTGCTTTAATCTGCTTTCAGATTCAGTTAACCGGCTTTGTGCCGTTTCGGAACAGTTAACTTTCCTTCTTTTCCTCAATGAATCATTTCCATAGTTTTTTATAGACTATGCGCTTGCCTTCTATCCTTTCTTCCCCTTCAATATCCTTGGTAATAATGGGCAACTCGTTTTTGCTTCCGTTTTGTAACTATATCGTTTTTTCAGAAAACTATTTATAGCTCAACCATTTCAACTTTCTGCGCTTTACCTGAAGCTAAATGCTCGTTTCCGCCGCCATTTCCGCCAAGTCTGGAAAGCACGTTCTTAAGAAGTTCATTTGCCTTGTATTTTGAGTTCTTGCCCGTAGCACATACGACATTTCCCTGTTTGTTCATAAGTACTGCAGCACTGTCATCGCTGTCAACGACCTTTCCGCCAATTTTCTTGAGCGCGTCAGGACTTATATCAAGGATCCGCATTGCTACTTTTTCTTTTCCGTGTTTGATGATTTCGTGCGCCTCGTCATCAATCAACCTTCCAGTAAGCGTCTCGATCGTTTTGCGCTGTTCCTTCCATTCGGTAAAGAACCGTTCAACCGTCCTCGGTAGTTCGGTTTCGCCCACCATTAATTTGCCCGCAGTCTCCCGCAACAGCGCTTCGCGTTCCTGCATGTACTGAATAGCAACATCTCCGCATTTATAGGTCAGCCGTTCGATGCCGTCCTGGATGCTTTCGCGTTTGACGATCTTGAATGCGCCGATTTCGCCTGTCGTTTTAAGCATATGGTGCGTTCCGCCGCATGCCTCGCTGTCTACTTCGCCCATGCTTACGACCCGAAGCTCCTTTCCGGGCACCGCCCCTCCCTGGTAGAGCGTAAAACCGTAGGTCTGTTCAGCCTGTATGCGTGGCAGCACCTCTACCTTGATCGGCATGTTTGCAAGGATAAATCGGTTTACCAGCAACTCGATTTTATCTACTTCTTCTTGCGTAATTTTACGGTAATGCGTAATGTCGAGGTGCGCACGTTCCTCATCCTTGTGCGAGCCGCCCTGCCATGCATGCCGCCCAAGCACGTGCCTGCATGCCGCAGTAACTAAATGGGTTGCGCTGTGGTGGCGCGTAATTGCCCTTCTCCGTGCAAAGTCAACTGTGCCAGTTACCTTTTGCCCTTTCCTGAATTTCCTTGGGTCAGCAACCTCATGAAGGACTACGCCTGCTTCTTTGGTTGTGTTTGTAACTGCAGCTTCGTTTAGCTTCCCCGTATCTCCAACCTGCCCCCCGCCTTCAGGGTAAAATGCAGTTTGGTCAAGGACGACGTGATTGCCAACTACGCCCAGTACCTGTGCAGTAAATGTTTCCTTTTCAGTATAATAGAGCTGCTTTGTCTTTGGCATATCTGAGACGTCAAGTGCGCTTTTCTTTTTTTCCTGGACGCCCTCCTCTTTTCCCCGTACGAGGGAATAGAAGTTGCCGGGCATCTCGACCTCCACATCGTTCTCGCGTGCCGCCTCGACCACCGAGTCGGGGGGTATGCCGTTACTTTTGTAAAGCGTAAATAGTTCATCAGCGGTGATCCTCCCATTTCCCCCCGCCCGCTCCTTAAGCGGTGCCTGTCCGCCTGTGCCCTTTGCCTTTTTGATGATATTGACCACAATGCTTCGTGCCTTTTCCTTTGTTGCGCCGTATCTTTTTCGTTCTTCTTCGATCACTGCAAGCGTTGTGCCGACACCTTCATTGAGGTGGGGAAACATGTATTCAAGATGCCTTGCATGGCCCGTAAGGATCCGTTCGAAGTCAAGGTCGAATTTGTATTTTTCCTCAAACCCAAATACGCGCCGCAAAATCATCCGCAGGTTGTATCCTCCCCCTGCATTGCTTGGGAGCATGCCGTCGGTAACGGTAAACAAAAGGGTAAGCAGGTGGTCTGCGCTTGCATACAATGCTTGTAATGGGTCAAGTGCATTAAACAATTCTTCTTTGGAAACTCCCAGCATCTTTGCAACCCGCCTTTTCTCAGCTTCAAGGTCGCCGACCTCATCCTCATTAAGTGAGCCTGAAATTTTTGCATATCTGAGGAACAGGTCACGGTCAATGTCAACCTCATTTGCTTTTTTCATTTCCTTTATGACGTCGCCAAACACGACCTCATAACTTGTCGGGTCGCCATTTGTGATCCATGCTAACCTGCTCAATCCGGCGCCCATATCGATTACTTTTGTTTTCAGTTCCCGGTATCCTGTTTCGAGAACCTCGTATTGCATAAACACGCAGTTGCCAAGCTCCAGGCCGCGTACAAAGTATTCCATGCTTGGGCCGAAATTCCCCCCGCCGTTCCAGACATCTTCAATAAACACGAGCTCGCTTTCAGGTATGCCAAGCTGCTTTAGGTACGCGATGTCATGTTCAATTGCCTCGTTTTTCCAGTAGAACAGCCCTGTTTTTTGGTTGTTAAAAGCGAGTTGGCCGACCATGACAAAATTTGTATAATGCCGCCCGCTCACGCCGACGTTGCTCACGTCCCCGAATCGGATGCACGGCTGTGGGACAATTACGGGGTTTGCCGGCGGGTCCAGTTCCCCCGTAACCACATACGGCTGGAAATCATTGATGCTTGCAATGGTGAAGTACAGGTCATCGCGCCATCGTGCAACTGTTGGATACGGCCTTACATAGCCGTGCCCTGTTTTCTTGAAGTATTTTTCAATAACCTTCCAGGTATCCACATAGCCCAGTTTCTTTTTTACCGGCGTATCCCCGATAAACTGGTAGCCGATGCAGCCAGGATCGCCACAGTGCTTCCGCTCTTCAATACTCCAGAAGTTGCGTGCGCACTTCTCACATTTTCTTCGCTTAAATGAACGATTTTCCAGGCATTCCAACCTGTAGTGCTTCTGCCAGTCCTTTGCAAACTGGGCGCGTAATTCGTCTTTATTGATTTCCATGGGGATACCTAAATTACGTTTTTATAATACTCTTCATAATCAGCTTTTAATCCCTTATGGAGGGGCGTAAATGCAATGCCATGTTCTTTTAGTTTTTGATTGGAGCAGAAAAAGTTTTCATTTGCAAATGGAAACTCGTTTTCATTAAACTGCGCGCCATCTGTGTTTGGGTTATATTGTACGAGCGGCGTAACGCCCACGGTCTTTGCCATCTCATGAACAAGCCCGTTAAGGGTAATCGCCCCATCACCTGCGCAGTTATATGCCCCCTTGATTTTTTTCTCCGCCAAGAGGGCTAGTGACCGCACAACATCCTGCACGAAAACAAACTGTACAACCGCATTTCCATTGCCCGGAAGAACGATCCTCTCATGCCGTTTCAACTTCCCATAAATAAACCGCTCGCGTTCGACGTAATTGTTCGCACCAAGGATGTATACCGGCCGAAGCGTAGCGTACTCCACACCGCTTTTCTCCAAGACTCGTTCGCACGCTACCTTTCCTTCATTGTATGCTCCCCATACCGGCCACTGCCCAAGCGGCGAGTTTTCGGTGAGCGGAAACACCTCGCTTTTTGCGTATGAGGCAGCGGTCCCGACATTGACGAAAAAATCAAAATCAAGCTCACCAAGTGCCCGCTCTGTTTGTTCGCCGCCGTATGCACAGGTATCAATGACTGCATCAAAATGACCTTCGACGGAGAAGCCGCTGTCTCGGTCGCCTTTGATGTGTGTAACTTCCTTTGGGTAGTCAACTTTATGCGTGCCCCGGTTGAAAACGGTAATGGCATGTCCGTTTGCGATAAGTGCGTCAATGAGGCGCGGCCCGATGAAGCGGGAGCCGCCTATGATAAGAATGTCCATATGCGTTATTTTTGGCATTATAAATAAAAACGCAACCTATCCCTGCTTTTAATAACATTTATAAACATCCTTTGACATAATTAATCCATGACCACACGGAACACGTTTCGAAGCACGAGCGTAGCCCATGCGCGGGCAATTTTTGGACGCGTTTCCTGTAGCTATGCCACGTGGGGGACAAGGCGTTTGCCCCTTGCCGAGGATCCCTCCACACGCCGCTTGTTCATACGGCACGCCATACGGCTTGGCGAATTTATGAGCCGGCTTAGTGTAGATAAGGATCGTCGGAGCATCGAAATTGTTGCAGTGTATCACCCCGATTTTGCGACCGCAGCGCGTGCCCTTGGGATTCTCAAGAACGACATGGATTCCTGCGCCAATATTGCGCAGCGATCAGGGCATTACCATATTCGATTAGCTGCACTTCAGTCACTCGCATCACATCCAGAACGACTTTCGGTCATTGCACGTACCTCGCGAGACGTGCCGACAGCGCTTGCAGCGCTTGGCTTATGCACCAGCGAGGGGGTAAAAGTTGTGTATGCATGTACTGCAAGCGAAGTGACCCATGAAGAAAAAGACGCCGCCTTACCGGAAGTGCGCCGCTCAGCCCTCGCCCGCATTGCACGAGATGTTCATCATTTGTCAGTAACCGGTGAGCGTGACCGGGCGCTTCTTACGAGAATCTTTATGCTTTTTCCGGATATGCGTGACAATGTGATGGCAAAGGTACATGAGGCTCCGGATAAATTTGATTCACTCTTTTGGCACGCCGCGTATAGTCCTGATCCTGCATTTAGGAAGATGGTCCTTGACAAACTTGGGAAAAACGAATTGACATGCGCGTATTTTATCCATTATTTTATTGGTACTGCCCATAAGGGCGAGAAAGGATACGAAAGTTCAATTAGGCATATGGCGGATTCCATTAACCTTCTTTATTTCAGTAATGATTGTGCCGTACTTACAGCAGTTGCCATGTATTCTACTGACCGGGAGAAGGCACTTGAGGCAGTCGACTTCCTTGGGGAAAGCCTCGCAGTACGTGGGCTCCAGCAAGTTGAGGCCGCCTCCCGTATGGCCGAAGTGCGCCTCTATGCCGCCGATGTCCTTGCCGATGTCAAAGCTATTGCCCATGGCAAGTCGTTCCCCTAAGGATACGGGGTTTCCAAGTAAAAAACGTAATTTTTATATGGCGGGAAATTTGCATTAATTGTATTTACGATTTGAATAGTTGTGGCAATTCGGTAAAAACTTTATTTTATGTCTCGACTAAGTTATTACTAGGTTAAAGAAATTTTAACCTAATAGAAACATATAAAAACAGTCGCTTCGTTACATACCCATGGATACTAAATTTGCACTCAAATACGGTCGGATTAAGCAAATCCTAAACGATGTGGCAGGATGCGCAGCGCAGCAACTTGTATTGGTTGGGGGTACTGCACTTGCGCTTTTTTATCTTCATCATCGGGTCAGCGTTGATCTTGATTTGAAAAACTGGGTTCATACCCCGTTCTTGCAACGAAACCCAGTTTTTCAAAGTTGTGACCGAATGGGGCATACCCTGCCAGCTTGCTGCGGGATCCCTTCGGTCACATTGATTTTGTCCCCTTACAGGGAGATGACATACGACACAAGGAACTGCTCAAAGGTTGCCTGACAAAAAAGGGATACCGGACGATTGCAGGAAATTACAAAAACCAGTTTGTTGTACAGTTTGAAGATACGAGCATAAAGGTGGAGGTTTTTACCCCTACAAACACGATAAAAAATGTCTCTTAATTGAAGCATATGCAAATCGTAGGCACGTACGTGATTTATACGACATTGTTTTTATTCTGAAAAATAACAAAAGCAATTTTGAGCGCATACAAAAACTCGTTACTATGTATGGCAAACCCAAAGCAGAGGAAGAGCTTGACCACCATATAGAAAACGACGATAACTATCAGTTCTTTAAGGATGTGATGAAGCATGTTTTCTAAACAGGGCATAACATTTAGCCAACTCCGTGAAGAGGGGTTTTCATCTCAAGAAATCAAAAACTTGAGTGCCTCTCTCAAGCTATTCCCCACGCCCTTTAAGGGCATTTATTATGTTCCCGGTCCAGAAGAGCGAAAAGCATGGTTTATCGATAAGCCGCTTCTGACGCTTAGAAAAATACTGCAGCTTTTTCTAGGCACCGAACGCTTCTATTTTAGCTGTAGGACTGCTGAAGAATTTTGGGGCGTTAAATGGCAACCTCTTGGTGAGGTCCATGTAGTAAATGCAAAACGGAGCGGAAAAGTAGATCTACGTATCCGAGTTAAAAGAAATGAAAATAAAAGAACGTATCGCGCGAAAAAGATCGCCACTATTCTTTCGTTTTACGGTAACGTGATTATTTTCCACAAAGTCAAATCTATCGAAGGCGCAAAGCTCAAATACACGCCGTACGGTACGTTTGCAATGAAGGGACAGCTCAAAAAGGACAAGAAGCGGTTCCGGGAGAAATCGGATTAAAAAGCAAACCTATATATAGTGGGAAATTCATAATAATTGTAGTTATGATTTGAATAGGTGTAAAAATATGGAACGGGGTTTACTTCATAGAGCAGGATTTACTTCATACGGCTTGATTCAAAAGGCCGGCTAGTTCTACCACTTGCGATACGTGAGGCACTCGGCATCCCAACCAACGGGTCTGTTTTGATTAAGATAATTGCGAGCGATAGCTCGTCCGTTACGCTTTCTCTTTCAAAACCGACAGAGGGCGACAGTGCTAATTCTATTCCATTTTCAAAGAATGGGAAATACCTACGGGGGGATCGATATGATCGGTGAATTACTTCATCAATATGACGTATGGAAGATTACAAGATATTGACATTGCACGATTCAAGAATCGCGCGGCTATCTCAAATGAGGTAAAGGAGCGCGTGCGCCAAATTGTTGAAAACGTACGCACCCGCGGAATAGATGCGGTTTTGGAATATACAGAACAGTTCGACAGGATTCGGCTTGATTCAAAGACAATTCGGGTGACTCGAACGGAAATCGGTAGTGCGTACAAAAAAATAACAAACAACGAACTAGAAGTAATCAAAGAATCAATTAAACGAGTGCGCGCGTTTCACTTAGGACAGAAAAAAGCGATCCAAAACATAGATTTTGAGACTCAAGACGGGATAACCTCTCTTCGTTGGCTTCCGATTCCACGCATTGGGGTCTATGCGCCGGCTGGAAAAGCACCGCTTCCATCCTCAGTTATAATGGCAGCGATTCCCGCGCAAATTGCCGGAGTTAAGGAGATTATTCTGTGCTCCCCTCCACAAAAGAACGGCGAGATCGACCCTTCAATTTTAGTAGCTGCAAACGAATGCGGGATTACTGAAATCTATAAAATGGGCGGAGCGCAGGCAATTGGAGCGCTTGCATACGGATGCGGGCTATTTGACGGCGTTGATCTTATTGCCGGCCCAGGGAACGTATATACTGCTTACGCAAAGGATTTTGTGGCGAGTGAAGGGCTTGTAAAAACTGATACGCGCGCAGGGCCAAGCGAAGTAGTGGTCATAGCAGATGAGACGGCAAATCCTTCGTTTGTTGCAACTGACATGCTCGCACAGGCTGAGCACGGTGCAAACTCTTCGGCGATTTGTATCGCTACCTCAAATCCTGTTGCGGAAATGGTACTTGCGGAGCTTAATGAGGGGATTTCACTCATGCCAAAAGCAGACGGCATAATACAATCGCTTAAGCAATATGGGGCCATTCTTGTTGCACAAGATACTGAAGAAGCAATCTCATTTGTTAATTCATTTGCACCCGAGCACGTAGAGGTTTATACGAAGGACGCAGAAGAAATCGCGCCGCTCATAGCAAATGCAGGCGCAGTGTTCATCCAAACGAGCGAAGTATTCGGAGACTACGGCATGACAGGAAGCAACCACATCCTGCCCACCGGCAGTGCCGCGCGTTTTAGCTCAGGCGTGAGCGTTTACACGTTCATGAAGTACCAGCTTGTAGAGAAAATGAGTCAAAGTGCACAGCAAGCGCTTGCTCCAAAGACCGCTCTTTTTGCGCGCCTCGAACAGCTTGAGGCACACGCAAACGCCGCAGAGATGCGAGGTAATCAAAATGTTTGATATTGAAACTATTGCAAAAAAATCAGTTCGATTGATGGCACCGTACGAGACGCCACCACTACGCGAGGCCGAAGCCAAACTGAATCAGAACGAGTCCCCACTTGACATTCCAGGGGAACTAAAAATAAAAATTGCAAAATCAATTCGCACCACCCCACTTAATCGCTATTTTGATGGGGGTTCGCTCCAGTTGTGCGAAGCGATTGCAAGGAAATACGGCGTTCGTGCAGAAAACGTTATTGTAGGCGCAGGAATCGACGAACTTCTTTATTATTTAGTGCTTGCCTTTGTCGAGCCTGGAGACCGCATCGTCCGTCCGGTACCAAGTTTTTCTATGTACGAGATTTGTGCAAGGGTCTCGAATGCAATCGACACGCCCATTATGCTTGATGAGTCGTTTGAACTTAATGGGGAATTTGTCGCTGCGGCAACGAATGCAAAAATCACGTTCATATGCACGCCGAATAATCCAACCGGTAATTCAATAGACAGAGCACGGATAAAAGAAATCCTCACCACCACGAGCGGCATTGTATGTATCGATGAAGCATATGCTGAATTTGCGAAGGAAAACTGCCTTGGTCTTCTTTCGTACCCAAACGTCATAATTATGCGCACCTTTTCAAAGCTCTATTCAGGCGCAGCACTTCGTCTTGGCTATGCGGTCGCAGATGCAAGAATTATCGAGTATATGAACCGTGTGCGGCTTCCGTGGAACATAAGCGCCGTTTCGCAGGCCGCAGGCGAGATACTCATCCAAAACGATCGATTATTTGAACAACGGAAAAAAAGAATACTGAAAAACCGCGACCAGCTTCTAAAAGATCTTCAAAAAATTGTGTCCGTATATCCTACTGATTCGAACTTCATCCTCTTTAAGGTTGACAATTCAAAGAAGATTTTTGATACGCTGCTTGAGCGAGGCGTCCTTGTACGTGATGTAAGCAATGCGCCTGGCTTGAAGGGCTGCCTTCGGGTAACTGTTGGGACTGCAAATGAAAACAAGAAATTCATTTCCCTTTTGCGCGCCGTTCTTTCAAACCAAAAACCGGATGCACTCATTTTTGATATCGACGGCGTGCTTGTTGACGTTTCTCAATCGTATCGCGAGGCGATCAAGCGCACGGTTGAGAAAGAGACTGGCAGAATGCCGACTGACGGGGAAATCGAAGCGGTGAAGCAGAAGCCATTCTCTAATAACGATTGGGCCGTCACGTATGCACTTGCAACCGGATTCAAGGGCGACCTTTCTACGATTGACCGTACAAGCGCGTTATTCATCAAATTAAGAAATAATTTTCAATCTGCGTATCGCCTGTTTCGGGATAAAGAACCGCTTCTTATAGAACGTGCGCTCATCTCTGAGTTTCAGAAACGAGCTATTAAAATTGGTTTTGTCACTTCCCGCCCCCGGACTGAGGCGTTGTATGCATTAGGGCGGATCGGCGGCGTTGACCCGGATTTCGTTGTTGCGCAGGAGGATTGCGATGAGGAAAAACCATCGCCAAAACCGATCCAGGCGCTCCTTCTGCGCATGCAGGCCAAGAATCCGTTGTATATCGGAGATACGATTAATGATAAACTCGCAGCAGAGCGTGCACGCATATCATACGAACCAGTCGATGCAACACAAAATGTAAACGATATTTTACGGAGGTTATTGAAATGAGGGTTGGAGAGGTAAAACGAAAAACAAACGAAACAGACGTCACTGTGCAAGTTGGTCTTGATGGCACCGGTAATTCCAAGATTGCAACTGGCATCGGATTTCTTGATCACATACTTACGCTTTTTTCAAGGCACAGCCTCATCGACCTCACCCTAACTGCAAGAGGGGATCTAGAAGTTGATGACCACCACACGGTAGAAGACATTGGTATTTGTATGGGTCAAGCACTAGCGCAAGCACTCGGTGAAAAGCGGGGAATAAGCCGTTACGGCTTTTTCATCCTCCCCATGGATGAGTCGCTTGCGCAGGCTGCAGTTGATTTTTCTGGAAGGCCATACCTTGTGTTTGATGCACGGTTCGATCGTGAGATGGTGGGTGATCTTTCCACAGAACTTGTACGCGAGTTCTTCTATGCAGTAAGTGTGAATGCAAAAATGAACATCAACATGCGCGTGACTGGCGAGAACACGCACCACAAAATCGAGGCGCTCTTCAAGGCGTTTGCACGTGCTGTGCGCACGGCCGTTGCAATTGACGGGCGGGCAAAAGATGAAATTCCAAGTACAAAAGGAGTGATTTAGATGGACCAAATACGTTTGGCAATACCAAATAAAGGAAGATTATACCAAAAGACGCTTGAACTGCTTGAACGGGCAGGTATACGGGTGCCTGAGAACGGCCGGAAGCTCTACGTGCGCACAAATATCGAAGATATTGTTGTCATCTTTGCGCGTGCGCAGGATATTCCGTGGTATGTCGCGACAGGCGCAGCCGACATCGGCATCTCGGGAGAAGACATGATGAGGGAGAGTGGCGCGACCGTTGAGCGACTCCTTAAGCTTAACTTTGGAAGCTGCACTATTGCGCTTGCGAGTAAGGATGGGAAAAAAGCTCGTATTGCAACAAAGCTCCCGAATATCGCGCGTAGTGCGTTTCCGGACTCAGTTATTGTCCCCATGAGCGGTGCTTGTGAGCTTGCCCCGCAGCTTGGCATTGCTGATGCAATAGTTGACCAGGTAAGTAGCGGGGATACGCTTAAGGCAAATAATCTTAAAATCGACCAGGTGCTCTTTGAGTCAAACATATACCTTATTGGCAATGCGAGGAGTATGAAAGATAAGAGAGTTGAAGAACTCACGCTTGGTTTTGAGGGAGTGCTTACTGCAGAAGAGAAGCGCTATATTATGTTTAATGTAACGAGCAAGCGCGACCTTGCAGAGGCAGTTAAGGTGACCCCCGCAATGGAAAGCCCGACCGTACTTAAGCTTGCAAAGAAGGGCGCCTATTCGATACACTCAGTTATTGATGTAGCGGAGCTTATGCCTGCGCTTTTACGTATAAAGAAGGCTGGTGGGAAGGATATTTTAGTACTGGATATGTCGAGGGTGGTTGATTAGCATGATTGCAATTGTTGATATGGGAAACCGCGTAAATGTAAAAAATGCGTTTGCAAGAATTGGTGCTCAGGTAGCCGTTACCCGCAAGAAGAGCGTACTAAAAACTGCTGACGCAATCGTACTTCCGGGCGTTGGGGCATTTGGTGCTGGCATGAAACGGTTGGAACGAAAGCGAACCATTCTTGCTGATCTTGTTGACGGAGGTACCCCTTTTCTTGGCATTTGTTTAGGCATGCAGCTTCTTTTCGAGACGAGCGAAGAAAGTAGTGGCGTGCGCGGTCTAGGGATTCTAAAAGGAAGTGTACGACGATTGAGCGCTTCAGCCAATTTGATTGTTCCGCACATGGGCTGGAATAAGGTGGAAAATACACGAGGCCCGCTTTTCGATGGTATGGATAATTTTTACGCATATTTTGTGCACTCGTATTACGGTGTACCAAAAGACAGCTCAGTAGTTGCGGGGACTACGCGCTATGGTACTCTTTTTCCATCAGCCCTTGCCGGAAAAAACCTCTTTGCAACCCAATTTCACCCTGAAAAAAGCGGTAAAACCGGCATTGTAATTCTTAGAAATTTTATTCAAGAGGTGAAACGATGAAAATCATCCCTGCAATTGACCTACTCAATGGAAAATGTGTACGTCTTGTTCGTGGAGAAGAGCGAAGCGCAGTTGTGTATGATAAAGACCCGCTTGTACTTGCGAATGAATATATGGAGAGAGGCGCGCGCCGTATACACGTCATAGATCTTGACGGCGCCTTTACCGGCACTATGAAAAATATGGAAATAATCCGTGAACTCGCAGCGCGTTTTCCTTTACAGGTAGGGGGAGGAATACGTACAGAAAAGACGCTCGGTGAGCTTCTTGAAGCAGGTGTACAAAAAGTAATCCTTAGCACACTTCTCCTTAGAGATAAGGATGCTGCTACTGATATAAAGAGGCGCTATGATGACCGAATTATCGGATCATTTGATTTTAGCAATGGTGCACTAAAATACGCAGGATGGACAAAAGAGTCCGCCTCTCAACTTGCGGATGTTGTGCGCGGGCTAAGCGAGATTATTGTAACTGATATCGAACGAGACGGTACACTTACCGGGCCGAATATCAGGCTCTTGGAATCAATAAAGCGGCGCACTGATGCAGTGATTATTGCAGCAGGAGGCATCCGGGACGTCTGGGACCTCTATGACCTAAAGCGCATCGGCATGGGCGGTGCAATTATTGGCAAGGCTTTTCTGGAAAATCGGCTTGCGCCCGATGAATCATTTAGGTTTGAGCAATTTGGGGGTGAGTAATATGCTATGTAGGAGAATCATTCCATGTCTGGATGTAAAAAACGGGCGTGTCGTAAAGGGTACGAACTTTATGAATCTACAAGATGCCGGCGACCCGGTAGCGCTTGCTCGTTACTACTACGGGAAAGGAGCTGACGAGCTTATATTTCTTGACATTAGTGCAAGTATTGAGAAGAGGGCCACAATTGTCGAGCTTGCACAGCGCGTTTCAGAAGAAGTTTTCATCCCATTTACGATTGGGGGCGGAATCAGCTCAATAAATGACATGGAAAAGGCGCTCAAAGCAGGTGCTGACAAGGTTGCACTTAATACTGCCGCACTTAGGAATCCGCGGCTTATCCGCGATGCCGCCTGGGAATTTGGCACACAAGCAATTGTCGTTGCAATCGATGCAAAAAAAGAAAATGGGGCGTGGCACGTATACTCTTATGGCGGGAAGGAAAAAACAAATCTTGATGCTATTGGATGGGCGAAAGAGGTAGCTGAGCTTGGCGCAGGTGAATTATTAATAACGAGCATTGACCGCGACGGCACGAAAAAAGGCTTTGATATTGTTCTTCTTGCACAAATGGCAAAAGAAGTATCTATCCCCGTAATTGCTTCAGGCGGTGCAGGCGAAAAAGGCGATTTTCTTGACGTCTTTACCAAAACGCGTGTAACGGGAGCGCTTGCCGCAAGCGCCTTCCACTACAAAAAATTATCAATTACAAAACTAAAGCGCTACCTGGCGCAAAAGGGAGTGTTAGTCCGTGAAAATTAAGTATGGTTCCGATGGCTTGATTCCATTCATTGCCCAGGATGCACTTACAGGCGCAGTCCTATCGCTCTTCTACGCAAATGAAGAGGCAATAACGAGGATGAACGAAACTGGATTCGTATGGCGCTATTCAAGAAGTAAGAAGCGCCTTATGCAAAAGGGGGAAGAAAGCGGCAACACGATGAAGGTCGTTTCAATGGCGTATGATTGCGATTCTGATGCGTTACTTGTACAGGTTGAAGTAAAGGGGCCTGCCTGCCACACCGGAACGAAGTCCTGCTTTGGCGACATTTCTGCAAACATGCTTGAAAAACTTGCAATTGTTATCCGTGACAGGAAACTAAATCCAAAAAAAGATTCGTATACATCGAGTATTGTAAATGACCGAGATAAAATTGTAGAAAAGCTTCGTGAGGAGTGCGAAGAACTCATTGATGCAAAGGAAAAGGACGCAATCAGGTGGGAGGCCGCTGACCTTCTTTACTTTATGCTCCTGTACCTTGAGAATTGCGAGGTGTCATTTGAAGCGGCGCTCACTGAGCTTAAGAGAAGAAGAAAATGATACCTTGTTAAAGGTTTGATGAAAATGATATTGTAAATTTCGATAAAAAAGGCGGCAAAAATGCTTGGAATGCTCTATAAATTTATCGAATTACTAAATGATAGGAAGACCAACTATATCTATATGGCTGAAGAAAAAATTGAAGCAGAAGCAAAAGCTGCAAAAGAGGTATGATATGAAACTCGCCCCAAAAGGAATGAGGGATATCCTTCCGGAAGACGCACTTCTTCGTGAAGACGTCATTGCCACGTTCAAAAGCGTATTCAGGCTCTACGGCTTTGTGCCGCTCGAAACGCCTGCACTTGAATACCTCGCAACGCTTCGTGCAAAGGGAGGGGAGGAAATCGACAAGCAGATATTTGTGCTTGATGACAAGGAACTTGGATTACGGTTCGATCATACCGTGCCATTGTCACGGGTTGCGGCAAACAATGCATTCACCAAGCCGTTCAAGCGCTATGTCATTGGCCCGGTGTGGCGAAAGGAAGAACCGCAAAAAGGGCGCTTTCGGGAATTTTATCAGGCAGATGTCGACACGGTCGGTACTAAAAATATGCGCGCCGAGGCAGAGGTACTTGCCGTTGCGCGCACCGTTGCAGTGAAGCTTGGGTTTGACTCGCCGCGCATTCTTATCAACAATAGGAAAATCCTCGATGCACTTGCACTGGAGCTCGATGTCCAAAGTAAAAAAGAGGCGATTTTTCGATTACTTGACAAGATCGACAAGGTCGGAGAAGACAAAGTAAGGCAGGAAATGAGCGCAGTCATCGGAGAGGAAAAAACAAAGCGCTTATTTGAGATCTTTGATACGCGGGGCGATAATAAAAAGAAGCTCGCAGTTGCAAGAAAAATAAGCGAGGAAGGGGCACGAGAACTTGAGGAAATAATCTCATTATCCGAGTTTCCCATCGAGGTTGATTTAGCGCTTGTTCGCGGATTAGGCTATTATACCGGCCCGGTATTTGAGATAAAGGCAAGTGATACCATTGGAAGCATTGCCGGCGGTGGGAGATATGACAATTTACTTTCTGTTTATGGCCAGGCAGATTATGCGGTTGGGATCAGTTTTGGCATTGAGCGCATCATCACACTTTTAAAAGATCGTGAGGCGTCAGCTAGAAAAACAATCACGCGCGTATTTGTTGCGTGTGTAAAACCAGAATTCTACCAGGAAGCAGTCAAAATCGCAGACGAATTTCGCAGAAACGGGATTCCGGCAGAAGCCGACCTAAATGAGCGCAACCTGCGAAAGCAATTGGAATATGTCAATTCGCTTGGGATTCCGTACCTGGTCGTGGTAGGGGGGCGGGAGGTTAAGGAGAATACATTTGTGCTTCGAGACATGCTTACGGGAAAAGAGGAGAAGCTCGCGCGTGCAGGGCTTATAAACCGCTTACGCGATTAGTCTATCCTACAACGATCCTGGACGGGCTCATTTTTGCCGAGGCGGTCGATCCTCACTAGTAATTTCCCTGTTTTTGTCTTTTGGTTATTTGCACGTTTCCGTCACAAAATAGTACGGCAGTTCCGTCGAACGGGACCGTGCGCTCAGTTCCACCACGTATGCCATCCACGTATTCTGCAATGATTGCATATCCCATGTTGTATCGGTTTCTGGGATAGGCCCTTAGTACTTCATAACGTGCGCCAGCAGTCCTAATGACCTTGTTTTCTTCAAGCACGGATACGGTCGGCCCTGCCGGATCAATACGTGGCGTACACGCGCTTAGGGCGGTTGCAAGCGCGGCTATCCTGGTGAAATTTCGTACTGCGCCGTATCCCGGTTTTAATTTTTGCATATGTTGTTGATATGTACATGGATTTATAAATTAATTGGTAAATAATTGTATTTGGTGATATAATGAAGGTCATGCAATTAGGGGTATTTTTATTGCTCTTAACAAGCGCTCTTTTGGCAGCAACTGGTTTTCAATCGGTTTCCGTTAATCCAGCTTTTCCTGTTAATGAGATCAGCAAGGCATGCCAGGATGAACCCGCAGGCTTTAACACGCTCTCAGTCGGCCAGAAATTGTACGTACATAACGGGGTGCAACTAGGGCTTACTTCAATTAAGCCAATGACATCATCTTCGGGTCAGCAGTATTTTGACGCAGAGGTTGATTTATATTATAACGGTGTTCTTCAGCCAAGGGCGGCGCAAACAGCTGGCAACCCAAATCCGCACTTTGTTGGCACTGCAAAAGAATCTCACTATCAACTCGAGTATTACTTTCGGTCTACGCCACGCTTTGTCTATTTGATCTTACCTACAAGCGTGACTTCCACAAAAGCTACGTTTGAGTTTTTCTACAACTCCCAGTCGACATTTTTCGGAACCACATTCAGGCCAAGCCAGCCATATTCGATAAGCAACGGCTATTCATTGCGGCTTGACAGGATCACGCCTGATTTCTATACGCCGTTTCCGAATGCACCACACTGGAAGCTTGATAAGCTTGATTTTAGTGTTATTAACGGTGCAGGTACGGCAGTACGGCAGGTTGCGATGATGGAAAACGCTTCGACATCATTTGAGGTTCCAGGATATAAGTACCACGTAGTCCTTAACCGTACGCAGACTGACCTACGGGGTCAATTTATTGATGGCAAATACTTCTATCGCAGATATAACCCATGCCCCCCCAAGGACGATTATGTCATAACCATCAAGGATGCACCAGTTGAACCTAAAAAACCTGAAGAACCGCCACAGGCCGGCTAATTTTTTTCTTTTACTTTTTTCCAAACATCTATAAATTGTATTCGCTAATCTTTATCGTGGCTCCATGGTTGTAGGAAAAATCCGTGAAAACATCTATCCGATTACGCTTGCGGCAGTTGCGCTTCTTTTTATCGTCTTACTTTTCTCCATAGTGCGAACCGCGCTCTTTGGGGAGGTGGACCTCCACAAGTACGCATTCTTTGAGATCAGCCTCCTTTTGCTCATTGCGGTCATTGCGGAAATCGGCGTCATCCATTCCAAGCAGCCAAGCGCGATACTCCTCCTTCTTGTCGGTGTGCTTATGAGCGAAAGCGTGCTTGGATTTCATATCTTCAAGGACGAGCACCTAATCCAGCTTTTTGCCCAGCTTGGTGCAATATTTTTACTCTTTAAGGTCGGCCTTCATTCAAGCTTTAAGAGTATCTTTTCAAGAGAGAACGCACTTGTCGCGATCCTTGGCATCGTTGTCCCGTTTGTCGGGGGCTTTGGGTATGCGACGCTTACGGGAGGAAATTTTGTCTATGCGATGTTTCTTGGCGCCGCGCTTACCGCCACAAGCGTCGGGGTTACGGTTTCGATACTTAAGGAAAAAAAGCTCATGAATGAAAAATTTGCAGAAGTGATTATTGGCGCAGCAATCATTGACGACGTACTTGGCTTACTTGTATTGTCATTTGTGCTTAATGTTCCGGCAGGATATGAACTACCGCAGATCATCGATCTTTTTACAAGCGTTTTTACGGTCGGTATTACGGATGAATTCCTTGCATTTGCAATGCCGCTTGGGAGAGTTGTCCTTATTACGGCACTCTTTTTACTTGGCGGGATAATCGCGGGCCAATGGTTCGTGTCCCGTGTTCTTGATCGCCTTGAGATCGGCACGACCATATTTCTTATTGCAATTGCATTTTTGCATTTCTATTCGTACATCGCAGAAGTAATCGGCCTCTCAGCAATTGTCGGCGCATTTATTGCAGGGCTACTTCTTACAAAAAGCAGGCACATTAAGGACCTTGAGGAAAAGGTGTATGCACTTGAAACGATGTTTGTGCCAATTTTCTTTATCTCACTTGGGCTACTTGTCAATGTGCATGATGTTGCAGAGTTCTTTATCCCCATTGTTGTCATTAGCATTATCGCAATACTTACCAAGGTGCTTGCATGCAGCGGAGGCGCGCTTGCAACCAAAATAAAACCCATCGAATCAGCGATCATCGGCTTTGGCATGGCGCCGCGCGGAGAGGTTGCGCTTATCGTTGCCTCAATTGGTTTAACCCGCGGAGCGCTTGCCCCGCCAGAGTATGCCGTCATTACTGCCGTTGCGCTCATCACGACGATACTCCCGCCGTTTGTCATGAATTCCCTGATTGCGAAGGTGAAACAATGATCCGTGCCAAATACCTGATCCTTAAGGACAAACAGTTCTTTGAACTGCAAGATGGCTCGCTTCGCCTTTTAGGTCCCGCCGTTGAGATTGCTAAACACCTCAAAAAGGAAGGGTTTGAATTACTCCATATCATTGATCATGACGCAGAACGCGGGGTGGAAACGAATTTTGATGTGTACGACAAGCTTACCTATATTATTAACGTTGAGGTAGAATGCGAGAAGGTCCATTTCATTAAGCGATTGATCGCACTTAATGTGAGGGTCGTCGTTTCATTACCAAGCGCGATCAACTTAACCGAATTTAAGGATAAAAAAAGACTGCTCGTCGGGAAAATAAGGGATTCGAATTTTGATGGTTCCATCGGAGACGTGCATGATATCATTGTTGAACGCGCGAGTTCGAGTTTCGATCTAATTAAAAAATATGAAAAACTTGGAAAACGGGTTATTATTTACAAAAGGGATTTTGAAAAGAAGATGGAACCATTTGTGTTTGGGGTTATTGATTAAACGTTTCAGGTCCTTCCCCATCAAAGTAAATCCCGAACTGCGCCATGGCTTTTGCCAACTCACGGCAGGATGTACGCCCCAAATTTTTGATCTTAAGTATCTCATGTCTTGTTTTATCGGTAAGCCCTTCAGCAGTAATCCCTTCACACGCTAGCGCTTCTGTCAGTCTTGTTCTTATTGGTTTTTGTGGTACGTTGGCAATAATCTGGGCGAGTGTTGGGCCTGTGCGTACCGTCGTACCCTGACTTATTACGGATTCCAATTTACTAAGTTCGCCTTCGTGCTGTCCGCGTACTGCCGCTATTAAAACTTTTTTAACTTCTTTATCCTTGATTCTATCGATAAGTGCACGTAATTTCCCGTGTTTTCTTTCATCTTCACTTGTTCGGGTATATGTAAATGCCATATATTTCTACTATTAGTAACTATTTAAAAAACTTGCTAAAAAAGGAAAAATTTGTTTTATTGTCAAAGAGCCAAAATCGCCATCTAGACCTATTTTGTCTTTGAATACACGACAAACCCGTTCTTTGTAATCTCCGCAGGATAGATTTTCGAAGAATGCGCCGCCCCTTTCATCTTTATTATCTCAATCGCACGGGTCCGTTCGCGTTCCTTTGGCGAAAACAAGTAATAAATGTGGATCCATCCGTCAGTAAAGCTCTCAATGCCGTATCGTGTCGCAGGAAGCACGTCCTGTGTCGTAGCGGGCACGTCCTCAGATATGATGAGCGTTGTCGTTTGCCATTTGCGTATGTTCTCCATAAGCTTAATGAACCCCTTTTTGCGCTCGTCATCATTGTTAAAGAAGAGCGCCACCGGCATGACGGAGTCGATTACCACGCGCCGTACCCCTATCCGGTTGATAAGTTCCTGTATTGCACTGTTCTGTGCAAGAAATTGGTCAACCTCAAGTACGGGGTAATCAAGGAAAAGAAGCTTCTTATTCTTCTCCAACTTGTCAAGTTCCCATGAATAGCTTGACATGTGGAAGTATACTGAGGAATGGGTTTCCTCTATTGCAATATAAAGGCCTGGTTCTTTTGATTCAAGGATGCCATTGACAAGAAACTGCATTGCAAGGGTGCTCTTGCCTGCACCGGTCGGCCCAGTGACTGCGATTACTGAATTCTTAAGAAGCCCGCCCCCAAGGACTCCGTCAAGGCCTGGAACGCCGCTTTTTATCTTTTCCATCGGTTCACCCTTCTTTTTTCTCAAGCAGTTTTTTGCCCATTGCCGCACGGTCCTGGACATACCGGTTGAATTGTTCACGCTCCTCCTTTGTCGAAACCCGTTCTGTGATGTACTTTTTTATACTAAACCAGTTTGCCGCCATGTTTACAAGAAGGGCATGTGCCTTGTCAAGGCTTAACCGTATCTCGTTTGGCTTCTGGATTTCAACAGTAAGCGGGTTGAATAATGCGCAGATGTTAAGGAGCGCCTCAAAGTCCCGTGTCAGTACCTTTACTTCGATTGTTGTTGAAAACTTGCCCTCGTGTTCGATCGGTTCCTCGATTTCGCCATAGGCGGTTACCACGCCGTCCTGCTTGAGGATCGAGTCGACAAACGATGTCGCAAGGTGTTTTACTTTATCGCTTTCGTTTGCATGGAGGTCAAAGTAAAGTATAGTAAGTACCCCCCCTTTTTGTACGGTGTCCTTTGTCAGCTTTTCTATGTCTGTCATGATATACTAATAAGGAGCGTATATTATAAACATTGCGAGACACTATTTTTATCATGGATACACGCAGAGACTTATTTATACGCAAGACGCGTGAAAGCGTCAAGGAGGCATTGCAAAGCCGGGATCGCCTCATTTCGAACGTCCAACGGAGTATCGACGAGCTTATGCGGGTCAAAAACTTCATCAGTGAACGCCTTGAGGAATGGTATGCCGTTTATTTTCCTGAGTTGTATATCGAGGACAAGACGAAATATGCGCGCTTTGTGCTTGCATTTGACAAGGAAAATCCAGACCCGTCAGTAATCGGCCCGCTTCTTGGCGAGAAAAAAACCCAATTCATCATCGACAAGGCAAAGACAAGCCTTGGCGCCCAGATTACCCTAGAGGACTTGCAGATGTGCAAGAACCTTGCAAAAACGATTATGGATATCGAGGCCCGCATTACTGAATACGAAGCATACCAGGAGCGCCTTTGCGAGGAACTTTGCCCAAACCTCGCACGCGTAGGCGGCGCGCCTATTGCGGCAAAGCTTATCTCACATGTCGGGTCGCTTTCAAAGCTTGCGCTTCTTCCGGCAAGCACCATCCAGGTGCTCGGGGCCGAGAAGGCGCTGTTCAAGCACCTTAAGAATAAGCGTATCGCACCCCCAAAGCACGGCATCATATTCCAACACGTCCATATCTCAAGCTCGCCAAAGGCAGTACGGGGCAAGATTGCACGCGCACTTGCAAACAAGCTTGCATTGGCGGCAAAGGCAGATGCGTTTACCCATGCATCTATCGGAAACACACTTAAGAAGGACTTCGAGCGACGCTACCAGTCGGTCATGGAGCGCCATGCCAAAGAAAAGGCAAAGGTAAAAGGGGCATAAATGCGGATCCTTGCATTTTCCGACCTTCATGATGACGAAGAGGCACTTCTTTTGCTGAAAAAATACGCTGACCGTATTCGTTTTGACCTTGTTTTGGTTGCAGGTGATATTACAAACAAAGGCGTTTCGTATTGCGAAGACCTCATTACATTTTTTCCGCGCGCTTTCCTCGTTCCCGGAAACAACGAACCGGCGAACGTTATGGAATTTTTAAAAAATACTAAAAACTACGTCCATGAGAAGCGGGTTGAGATTGGTAATGGGCTCAATGTTGTCGGTTTTGGGTATAGCAACATCACGCCGTTTGGCACACCGAATGAATACAGCGAAGATGAGATATATGCCCGCATGAACAAGCTTGCGATCGACCAAAACACGATCCTTCTTCTCCACTGCCCCCCATTTGGTTTTTTTGATACAGTACGTGGAAAATCAATTGGCAGCACTGCAATCAAACGTATCATTGAAGAAAAACAACCCTTGCTTGCAATCGCAGGCCACGTACACGAATACGAAGGAAGCGCAAGATTAGAAAACACAACCATTGCAAAGGTGGCTACTGCCCAAGTAGGCAAGGCACTCTCCATTACCATCGAGGCCAGAACCGTTTTTGTCGATAAAATTTCAATCACGTGATCCGATGGAGTTTCGCATCCGCAAACTTCGTGAAAGTGAGTATTCGAAAACACTTGCCCTCATCAGGTCGCTCTTTCCGCATCACTTGGTCGTAGTGGCGTCGGATGACCATGTTTTAGTTGCAACACGTGGTTCTCACATCATTGGTTTTATTCACTACTGTATAGCAGGCACAAAGGGAACCATACGGGGATTTGGGGTTGAGCCATCGTTTCGAAACCGTGGGATTGGAAAGGAGCTCCTCACACGCGCGCTTACTGTTCTTGAGAAACAGGTACGGTCGATCTACCTAAAAACAACACCTGATAATCCGGCACTTTCCCTCTATCAGGGCGTTGGTTTTATTTCCTATCAGCCTTCCCGGCAGGGCAAATACGTGTATTTAGTTAGAAAAAGTAATAACTAGGTTTTCTTTAACCTAAAATATGCCTCCCCAAGCATTTCGGTAAGGTCGCTTGTGCAGAAGTTAAACCCCATTTTTTTTCTCAAGAGCCCTGCAGCATAACCGTTTACGTATGCAGCTGCACATGCAGCCTCAAAGAGGCCGTTCTTGCATGCAAGTGCCGCAGCAAGCCCGGCAAGCGAATCGCCCGTGCCGCCTTTTGTCATGCCCGGGTTATGGAGCGTATTGACGAACACGCGCGCCCCATCGCTGATTATGTCCCCGTCATGCCCTTTTTTGAGAATGACGCATGAATGTTTTTTTGCCATCTTTTTTACGTTTTCCTTAGTTCCGCGCACCCCGAATAAGCGGGCAAACTCCCCTTCGTGCGGCGTAATGAGGCAACCTTTTGGGACATGGTCCTTAATGCAGTTGAGCCCGCCTGCATCAATTACCATCTTTCGTGGATCTGCCGGTTGCTCAATGCTCACGCATTGCGGCCCAAGGCCGACGCCAAAGAGCGTACAATCAACTTTTTCAGGGATGTCCTCCTCAACTACGATTACTTCAGGTACTTGTTTTACTGCCTCAATAAGGTACATGTCGCGTTCTGCAGGGAGAAAATAAAGGAGGTCCACAAACCGCCGCGCCGCGTGGATTGAAAAGAGGGGCGCACCATGGTATTGGGCACTGCCACCAATAATAAGAAGCCTGCCGTTTTCCCCTTTATGGGATGCAGGGGGTGAGACGTACAACTCGCCGATCATTTGTTTAATCGTTTTCATGCTCCTCGTTTCTATTAAACCTGATACTTATTTAAACTCGAGTATCGCAAGTACTAACTCCATGCGAACTGCAAAGGTCGGCCTTGAGGTCGAACTTTTTACCCTGGATATGTCTGGAAAACTAGTAAACAGGGCAGATGAGCTGATACATGCCGTTTCTGATAAGAAATGCCGCGACCACATACGCCCGGAAATCGGCACGGCAATGATAGAGGTCGGTGCAGTGCCAAAACAAAGCGCCCGCGCAACCGCGCTTGCGTTTTTTGACTGTTTTGAGGAACTCCTCCATGAAGCGGAAAAACTCCAGATACTCCTTTTACCCCTTGGTGCGCACCCTGCAAAGACATACACAATGCTTCGCTCAAAACCTTGGTATGATGCCCAGCGGCTCATCGTCGGAAATGATGCATTTGCCAACTCTGCAAAGATCGCAGGTTTTCATTTCCATTATACGCTTCCTGCACGTATCGTAACAACTGAACGCATCCGAACGCTTAAGCGTTCACAATCTCGGGACATTTTCATTAATCAATACAATTTCCTTATTGCTTCTGACCCCGCACTGCTTCTCTTCTCCCAGTCAAGCCCGTTCTGGCAGGGATTCCATTATGGCAAGGACTGTCGGGCAATTGTGTATCGCGATTTTGAGGTCATAAAGGGGGCTTCGGCGCTTCGCGGGCTTTATTATCACCTGCCGTTTCTTGGCTCGCTTCCGGATTATGAGTTCACCCTTGAGGATCTTCGGTTTCAGGCAGATGACCGTAAATCCGAGTGGATCAGGCTTTTACAGCTTAACCGCTTCAAACAGATTACTGAGATTACGGGCGTTCCGGCACTTAAGTTTATATGGGGGCCACTTCGGGTAAACAAGATTGGTACATTTGAATACCGCGGCCCTGACATGAATCATTTTTCAGTCATTTTCAGTATTGCTGCGCTCCTGCGTTATGCACTTTCGGCCCTTGAGATGCAGGGGCTGCGTGCAGTGCCGTCAGATATCGGCATAACAGAACCGTTCAAAATTGAAGGCGACACTATCTATCTGCCACCACATGCGACGCTTAAGCATCTTGAGTATCAGGCAGCGGTAAACGGCTTTGACAGTAATGCAATTACGCACTATGCACGCAGGTTCCTTTCATGCATCCAACGAATCTCCGCACTTAATAAGTCGCCCCTTATAAAGCCGATCCGTACTATGGTAAGGGAGAAAAAAACCGCGTCTGACCGGCTTCTTTCGCTTGTCAAAAAAAGCGGCCATGACCTGGACATGCCCGTGCCGGACTCATTCCTTGAATTTCTTGCATGTTCTGAGGCAAAAAAGGTACGCAAGGATATTGATGAGTTGCGGGGGCGGATCTTAAGCCAGTTATAACGTTGCGGGCATGTTCTTTATCCGATATCCCTCAAGGATCGTCGAGGTACGCTTTATTTTCATTCGTTGTTCTTCATTAATGGTTCGGTCAAGAAGAAGCTTGTCCACGTATTTTCCGAAATCCGCAAGCGTTGTCGTGCCGTTTCCCATCATCCTTTCAAGTACCCGTACTACCAGTTCCTTGCCCTTGCTGTCGCTTCCCCATATGGTGAGGGCAAGGGATATCTCATTTATAAAATGAACCTTGTCGCTCTCGCTCATGTCCCTCCAGCACGCAAGCATCCGTTTCTTTGCTTCGGTTGAGACTCGGTCAAAAACATCCATTAGTACACCCGCTACACGACACGCTTTACTAGTTTTGGGGTCGGCCACTTCACACGCCCTGCCTCAAGTTCCCGCGCGAGCGCTTCTGCCGCACGGACTGCGGATGCGTCAACCTCAATTTCCCCCCCGCCTTTGCGCGCTACATTAAGCAATTCGTTCATGGTGACCTTACTTGGTCCCTTGCCTGCCTGCACAAGAGATGCAACTTCGTTTATTAATTTGGCAAGCGGGTTTGGTTCTTCACGTTCCTTGCGTTTCTGCGCCGTAGTGACCATGTGCCTAGTATCTGCACTATAATTTATAAAAAGATGCCACGGGCCTGGTTTGAACAAGCGACCCCACCGTTCCAGCTTTTGGGAAAAGCTGGACCAAAACCAGCTATTCAGAAAGAACTTCAGCGGTGTGCTCTCCCGAGCTGAGCTACCGTGGCATATAATAAAGTAAGTTCGTAAGGAAATAAAAAGATATTGGTGGCAATCGTGAGTCCGTAGGGGGGATTTATATACCTAATATGTGTTAATTATTAGTTAATGAGGGGCATGAGAGTTCGCTCTGACCTTTCAATAGGGAAGGTACAAGGAAACCGACGGTTTCCTTGAGTGAGGAAGTTCTGTCCACGAAAAGGAATGAGTGTTTAAGGCACAAAAGGACGAAACAGAAACGATACTGCTACGCAGCTGAAACGGTCGTCCTGAATTCCAATGATCGTGCAAGGCCTTTGCGCCGCTATAAGTCCAAAGCTTTGCCGTCTTGGGCAAATTTTGTCCGCAAAGCGGACAGTCTCTCTTAAAATACAAAAGACAGACTATGCCCCTCATTTTCACCTATTTTCGCTTTTGATTTGAAAAACTGGGTTCATACCCCGTTGCTTGCAACGAAACCCCGTTTTTCAAAGTTGTGCCCGAATGGGGCATACTCCGCCAGCTTGCTGCGGGGTCCCTTCGGTCACATTGATTGTGAAACACCCCTTTAAATAAATTTTCATACATAATTTATAACATGGTTCGTCAAGTTCAGTCCCCTAGTGTTCGACAGGTCGTCAATCCAAAAATACAGGGAACGTTGCAATCACCTTTTGAAAGAGATCCCCTTATTGGCAAAGTCGTTTGTGGGCAGTTTGCCCTTGAAAAGAAGGTCTCAGGAGGTGGGATGGCAAATGTCTATGTTGCGCGCAACCGTACCTTGGGCACTCATCTTGCAGTTAAGGTTTTGAGGGAAGACTTGCCTGATGCGTATGCACCTGATCGACTTAAGCTCGAGGCTGCGGTAATGGCAACAATACACCATCCCAACGTCGTACGGATTTTTGACCACGGGGAAGTGGAAGGTTTACCCTACATCGCCATGGAATATCTGTACGGAGGTTCGCTTGCAGACATGAGGCAGGATCGAATAACTGCACAAAATTCTGGCCCTTACTTATCATTAAGCGAGTCTATTGAAATTATCTTGCAAATATGCCAGGCTATAATACCACTCCATAGGCTTGGCCTTATCCATCGTGATTTGAAACCTGCAAATATTCTCCTTGATATAAGCCCAGGCGTGGAAAAACCGATAATAAAGGTATGTGATTTTGGACTTGTTGCACGCCATGATATGTATGAAGTATCGGCTGCACTTTTACCCTTGGTCACTTCAGTTGGTGACCTTACCCCCCCAGGTGCAAGCGCCGGTACCCCTTCTGCCATGGCACCCGAACAATTTATGGGAACACATTCATTTACTACTGACGTTTATGCCGTATGCGCCATGCTTTATGAATTCGTATCTGGAAAGCGGCCGTACGGTAACCCCGCCCCCGATACTACTGTCACGGAATGGTATGCGCTTAAAAACAAGCCCGTGCGGCCACTACGTGAAGCAAACCCTGAAGTTACGGTGCACCCTCTTCTTGAATCAATTGTCATGCGTGGCCTTGCTATTGAGCCTGCAGACCGCTTTCAGACAATTTCAGAATTGCACGATGCGCTTCTTGGGGTTCAATCAGCCATACGCAGCCCGGCTCACTCACCCTCGATTCAGGTCCCTGCTTCCGCACCATCCCTTCAACTGCGAAGTTCACTGTGGCAGTATACACGGTATGTTGCGATCGGGGCGCTTCTTTCAGCTGGGGCAGCATTTCTTTCATTTTCACAGGGCACTCAGTCGATTCCGGTTACGCCGACTCCTGCGCCTGTGGCGACATCGTCGGTCATGATCGACTGCAATCCTATCGGCGCACAAGTCTTTGATGAAACAGGCATGCTTCTTGGCACCACGCCTTTGGAGATTAATCCAACCCTTTTAAAATCGTCTTTTATAACTATTAAAGCAGCTGGGCATACCAAAAAGTCAATTGTTATCTCCAAACAATCTAATGGCTTTATATATGTTGATCTATCTAAAGAATAAGTATTTAATTGTGCTATACTACTATTTTAAATATTTTTCCTGTATATTTGTACCATGCAAATTCAGACTGAGGCTTTTTGTCGAAATACTACGCGACTCCGCTCGCCACGGGTACGCAACCCATTTAGCGGCGTTTCGCCAGCACCGGATACAAGCCTTATTGGTCAGCGCATAGAATACTTTCGTATTGTTGAACTGGTTGCCGAAGGGGGTATGGGTGCAGTTTACCGTGCACAGCACATAAAACTTGGCTACGACGTCGCAATAAAAGTCCTTCACGCATCTCTTGTAACTGACCCGGTGATGATACGGCGTTTTCGGCGTGAGGCAGAACTATTAAGTAGCATGAACGACCCCCATATCGTACGGGTTCGTGAATATGGATTTTACCATGATCTTCCTTATATTATTATGGATTATCTTGCAGGGCAAACTCTCGATGAAGTACTACGTGCCCAGACTCATATACATTCGGATCGTGCCGTATCAATTTTGCTTCAGATATGTGCTGCCATCGCGCCGCTTCATGCACGCGGCATCATTCACCGTGACCTTAAACCATCCAATATCATACTCCAAAACGGTGACGCAGTGAAACTTTTTGATCTTGGCGTAGCGCGAGAGATCACTGCATCAGAACCGCCCATGCCATCGGTAGCATGTTTTGTAACCGGCATGACCCCTCACGGCAATATCATTGGTACGCCTTCCTATATGCCGCCCGAACAATTCAAGGGATTATATAATTTCGAAAACGACATTTATTCGTGGGGGGTAATTGCATATCAAATGCTCGCTGGCGTTCTACCGTACGTATGCGACCGGATCGACATATACTCAGTTGCAAAGCAGGTCCCACCAGTACGCCTTCGTGAGCGTGTGCCGAGCGTCCCTCCCGTGCTTGAATCAATCGTCATGCGCGCCCTTGACCCCGACCCAACACGTAGGTTTCAAACTGCAGGCGAGCTTTATGCCTGCCTTGCTGAATTTCAGTCAGGAAATGCTGCAGCACGTTCTGCCTTTCTAGACACTGCCAAGCAGGCTATGCATACACTACGCGTTAAGCACCCAGCTATCGGCAGCTTTGTTTCCATTTCACTTATCTCGGCAGCTGCAACTGTTGCGGCTTTGTTTTCCTTACCTAGCAACATCGTATCCAACTCTGCAACGTATCAGCCATTACCTGTCCAGGCATCAACTTATCCTACAGTTATGGTCGACTGCAATCCTATTGGCGCACAAGTCTTTGATGAAACAGGCACGCTTCTTGGCACCACGCCTTTGGAGATCTCATTTGGTCCTGATATGAATTTGCGCGACGTGACAATCAGGGCAGATGGCTATAAAGAGCGCCAGGTTACCCTCTCCACTGAAGGGCAGGTTGTTTCGGTTGTGCTTGAGCGGCCGTTGGTGCTTCTTGCAGGTGAATAATTACATCCGTAGTCCAGGTATCTTGCCGCCCTTCATCATCTTTTCTAATTGAGCACGAAATCCGCGGTTGTTTTTATACATCTTTATCATTTTTTCCATTTTTTCAAACTGTGATAAAAATTCGCGTACCTCGTTTTCAGTTGTACCGCTTCCCTTCGCAATACGTGCTATACGTGTAGCGTTCTTTCGTATGATCGACGCATCCTTTCGCTCGCCGGGGGTCATGGAATTGATCATGGACTCAAATTTTTTCATCTTTTCTTCCCCTTGGTGAACCATCTCCTTTGGAACATCGGCTGCACCCAGCATGCCAAGTACGTTACCCAACGGGCCTAATTTCTTTGCCTGCTTAAGCTGGTCATAAAATGTTTGTACTGTAAACTCTTCCTGCTCCAGTCGCTTTGCATCTTCTTCTGTAATAATCGTCTTAACCTTTTCCATAAGCCCCGCAATATCAGGGACACCAAGTAACCTTCCAACGTATTTGTCCGCATGGTAAATCTCAAGGTCTTCAACTTTTTCGCCAACTCCGATGAATGCCGTTTTTGCATTTGTCGAAGCTACTGCACTAAGCGCCCCCCCTCCCTTGCCCGACCCGTCCATCTTGGTAATAATGACCCCGCTTATCCCGATTGCATTATTGAATTCCTGTGCCTGCTTTCCTGCCACCTGGCCGATATCCGCGCTTACGACAAGGAATGTTTCGTCTGGCTTAAGCACGTTATTTATTTCCTTTAATTCAGTTATGAGTGTCCCGTCAAACGCGCTTCGTCCAGCCGAATCGACAATAACGATGTCCTCGCGTGCATTCCTGAGTGCCTCATTTACAATTCGTGCTGCATTTTTCTCGCCCTTGATCGTAAAGAAATTTGCATTTACCTTTTTTGCAAGCTGTTCGAGTTGCTCCTGTGCCGCAGGCCGGTCGACATCCGCCCCGACAACAAGCACACTTAATCCCCGTGACTTGTAAAAGTGGGCAATTTTCCCCACACTGGTAGTTTTTCCACTTCCAAACAATCCGCATAACAAAATGTTGTGCTTACCGAGCCGCGGCTCATATCCTGTACCCATGAGTGCCACAAGCTCTTCGTATACTACCTTGAGCACGTGTTCCTTAAGGCTTAATGCCTCAAGCTTTTTTGTTTTAAGTGAGCGCTCTTCGATCCGTTTTGAGATTTCAAACACTAGCTTGACGTTGACATCGTTTGCAATAAGTACCCGTTGTAAATCCTTTATGAGCGCCTTTACCGCATCCTCATCGACATACGGTTTACCGGTAAGCTTTGAGAGCGCTTCGCGTAGTTTCTTGCCTAAATCCATGCCAATCTAATGTATGGAAATTGTTAAATAGGGATATAAAAAAATGGACCTGGAGGGACAAACGCCGCACAATTAGCGAACCCGTTTTGGGCCGCCTTTTTTGAAAAGGCGGACTCGCACCCTCGGCCCCCTGAATTTGCGGTTTTCAGTTTCGCGTTCTTGGTTCTGAAAACGTGCGAATCAGGTGCTCTGCTGTTGCTCTGCGCAGTTAGCGACCCACTCTTGGGCCGCAATTGTTTTCGGATGAAAACAATGCGCATTGTCGGACACGACAATCGCGCCTTTTGGTAAAATGCGGAACTGAGCTACAGGCCCATAAACATAGATATTGGCAACAAAAACCTATTTAAACACCTCTCTACAAGAAATTATTCTCTTATTTTTGCGACTGTAGTCTAGCAAACTTTTTGGAAAAGTTTGATCAAAACACTTCCTTCAAGTTTGGGCGTTGGTAGGATTCGAGATTGCCAATCTCGTGACCCGGGTTCGAACCCCGGCGGTCGCATTTTACTATTTTAAATATTTACGCGGGTATAACGTTTAATTTTAAAACCTACTTTGCCAACGTATTCTATGGTCAAACACTCACTTGCCACAATCGGCTCACATTCTGCACTTGATGTTGCTGACGGCGCACATGCTGAAAAAATATACGGCATTGTCGTTGCACAACGCGGCCGTGAAAAGACCTATTTACAGTATTATAAAAAGCGAAAGCGCGCAGGAAAGGAAATTGGCTGCATTGATGAAGTTGTTTTGGTCAATAAATTTAGCGAGATGGCAAGCGATCCGGTCATCTCTCTTCTTAAAAAAAGAAATGCGATTTTTGTTCCGAACCGAAGTTTTGCCGTATACGTCGGCTATGATGCAATTGAAAACAAGTTTGATGTGCCTATTTTTGGAAACAAATATTTGCTTCGGGCTGAAGAACGAAACGCACCAAACAACCAATATGATTTATTGAAAAAAGCGAATGTCCCAACGCCCCAAAAAATAAGCTCGCCAGATAAGATTGACCGGTTAGTATTGGTTAAGGTAAACGAAGCGAAACGGACGTACGAGCGGGCATTTTTTACTGTGTCAAGTTACGATGAATACAAAACAAAGAGCGAATCGCTTATGCGTGCGGGAAAGATACATAAAAATGATCTCGAGCGAGCGGTAATTGAGGAGTTTGTCATCGGCGCACATTTTAACTTCAATTTCTTTTATTCCGGAATTCATGACGAACTTGAGTTGTTAGGAGTTGATACGAGACGCCAGACCAATCTTGACGGTTTCTTACGGATGCCTGCAGATATCCAAAGCGATGTTCTCAAATCGCAGCAACCTTCGACGATCGAGGTCGGCCATATCGCGTGCACCATACGCGAGAGCCTCCTTGAGTCGGTATTTGAACAAGCAGAACGTTTTGTTGCAACAGTGCAAAAGGAATACAAATACGGAATTGTTGGGCCATTTGCGCTTCAGGGGGCGATGGTTGAGCGGGACGGAAAAGAGGAGTTTACCGTATTTGACGTTTCATTTCGGATGCCCGGGTCGCCAGGAACGAGGTACACGCCCTATTCCCATTACTTGTTTGGAGAAAACATAAGCTTTGGACGAAGAATTGCAATTGAGCTTAAGGAAGCAGAAAAGAAAAAGATGGTTGCGGAGATTACTACGTAATCGTTCTATGTACTCCCAATAACGTCGCAAATTTTTCAATAGCTTTAAAAATACAAAAGAATATAATGTATTCTAGGTGAGGCTATGGAAAACATGGTTGTAACAACCGTCAGACTACAAAAAAACCTTCTCAAAGAAGCAGATAAATTGGCAGAAAAAGAACTGAGTGACAGAACCACTATTTTACGTCAGGCAATCGCAAAGGGATTACAAGCACTAAAACTTGAATACGCACTTACGCTCTATCAGCAAAAAAAAGTAAGCATCGGAAAGGCACGTGAAATTGCAGATATAACTTTTTGGGAATTCATGGATGTTCTTAAGGAGCGCAATATAGGCTTTATTACTGATGAGGAAGATCTTGAGCGGCAACTACGAGAATTAAAGAGGAGATAAGATGAATGTAGTTGTCAATGCTTCTCCTCTAATTTTTTTAGCAAAACTTAATAAAATTGAATTACTTAAAATGCTCTTTGCCCAAACATTTACAACAGACGATGTCTTGGAAGAGGTATATGGAGGGCTACAAAAAGGCTATCAAGACGCTATTCAGATAAAAGAAGCAGTTCAAAATAATGACCTCCGAATTCTTAAAATTAAGCAAAAACTTGCATTTGATGTCGTGCTTGGACGAGGCGAACAGTCTGTATTAGAAGCTGCATTATCATACACAATTCCCACGGTGCTTTTAGATGATTTAGACGCAATAAAAATAGCGCGTTATCTTAAACTGGAAGTTATAAGTACGCCATTTATTTTACTTCGTGCACTTCAAGATAAAAAATTACAACCTGATGATTTTGTAGATCTTTTTGAACGTCTTGTAGAGAAATATAATTATCGTATCTCACCGGTTCTTTATAAGAAAATACTTGATTCTGCCAAGAAGATCTAATTTGGGAGGAGGTAACTTCCATCGGGAATCTTTTTAAGGTATGTCTACGGTATCTCCCCATGGCAAAGGAACTCACGCGCATCCCGCTTCACCTTTTCTCATTTAAGAAAATTGAGGGGTTCAAACGTCTTAGTTCGATAGGAAAGGCGCTTCGCGTGTTTCGAAAAAATATCGATGACGATTTGGCCGGCCTTGATGTTCGGGTAAATGGGGACCTTTATCTTGTCGCCTCGTTTTTCTCCGCATTTTTCTACGGAATTTTCATGGGTGCAACTGTATTTCTTATCACTTACCTCATTCCATCGCAGCGTGCACTCTCCCAAACATTTGGGATCGGGATCGGCTTTCTATTGTTTTTCATGATGTTTATGCTTCATGTCATGCACCCATCTATAATCAGGAAAAAGATTGCAGGAAGGCAAAGTAAGGACTTGCTCTTTGCGCTTCGTGAGATTATTATGAACGTTGAAAGCGGCGTGCCCCTTTTTGACTCGATGAAAAATGTGTCTGTTGCAAACTACGGGTATGTCTCGGAGGACTTTGCGATGGTGGTGCGCAAGATCGAGTCAGGCGTCTTTGAGCGTGACGCAATACGCGACTTGGCAATCCAGAGCCAAAACGAGTACCTCCGCCGTGCGGCATGGCAGATCGTGAACGCGCTTGAGACCGGTTCAAAGGTCGGAAATGCGCTTGTCAGCATCACAAGCGTGCTTGAAAAGCAGATCAACCGCGAGATCAAGAACTATTCGGCAAGCCTTAACTTCATCATGCTCATATATATCCTTGTCGCAGCCGCGATCCCGTCGCTGGGGGTCACATTTTTAGTCCTCCTTTCCTCATTTAGCGGCGCAGGGATCAACTCGACAACCGTCTTTATGATACTTGGCATGTCTTTTTTTGTGCAATTTATCATGCTCGGGTACTCCAACGCAACGCGTCCAGCAATATTTGGTGGGTAAATGGCACTTGAGAAACTCTACAAAAGCATTGGGACCAAGATGCCAAAATCAGTCCATAACTGGCTTGCACAGAAATTGCGCTTTGCAGGGACAGACGTTTCGACTGAGCACTGGTTTGGGAGCCGCTTTGCCATAATTTTTCTTTTTAGCCTTCTTGGGGCGCTTGGGTACCTGGTATACAGCAAGAAAGCATATCTTGTTGCCACGGGCGTTTTTCTCGTACTTATGGCCCTTCTTTCGCTTTTGGTATATGTGAACCTCTTCTTTGCAATTACGTCTCGTACTAAAAAGGTGGAGGAGGTACTTCCTGACTTTCTTATGCTTGTGGTATCAAACCTCCATGCAGGGATGGTGCCGTTTATCGCATTTGTACAGGCAGCCCGCCCTGAATTCGGGCCGCTTTATGATGAGATCAAGGGCGCTGCAGCCCGCGTGGGCGGAAAGCGGAGCCTTGATGCGGCGCTTCTTGACCTGAGCACCCGCTTTGATTCTGAACTTTTCAAAAAATCAGTCAACCTTTTCCTCAAAGGGATCAAGTCAGGCGGCCAGCTTGCAAAGCTCCTTTCAGAAAACGCAGAAGAGATCAGGCGCATCCAGGACCTTCGTGCCGAACTCATCACGACTACGCAGACCTATACGATCTTCCTTGCATTTATCGTCGTCATCGTCATGCCGTTTTTACTTGGGGTGAGCGTTAATTTCCTTAACACGTTTACCGAGATCCGCTCGCAGGTTGACCGGCCGGACGCCTCCGCAAGCCAGGCAGTTGCCATTTTTTCAGGGGAATTCGGCATTACGCCTGAGGAGATGAAAAGTATCGGGTTTGTAACGCTTGTCATCACGTGCCTTATCGCATCAATGTTCATGGGCGTTGTGAGCTCGGGGAAGATGCTCTACGGGCTTAAATACTACCCCATCCTCCTTATCGGCTCGCTTATCTTCTTTGTGCTTACGCAGGAAGTGCTTAGGAGCCTGATCAGTATAGGGTGATTAGAAATTGTTTGAAGTAAGGCCAGCTTTATTTTTCCTTTCAGCGTTTCAGCCTGCCTTTATTTAATTTATTATGGAGTTTTAGTCGTTCAAACGGGCTTTTCAATTTTGTATCTCCTGTCCCCCGTAACCCGCGCGCTTCAGCATGTCTATCTGGATCAACTGCGTCACTAGCAGCTTCCAAAGTGCGCGATGCAGCACGCCGTAAACGTGTCCCTAATCCGTCCCGTAGTACATCTTCATGCGTTGCATCCCAACTGCTTTGGTACCCCTGCGTGTCCCGTTGGGTATAGCCACCTAGCCCCAGGCTTTCACGATAATTAAAATACCCGGACCAATTGATATTAGAAGCTCCGGTTGATCCAGAGCCACCCCTCGTTGTATATGGTGGCACATCACCTGTGAATGCATGTACGGCCCAGCGTATTCTGGTACTGAGACTTACCTTTGGGGCTATTTGAACATGTCCATGCCTGATACGGCTAAATAGATCCCATTCACCACCCGTGGTGCTTGCAGGTTGAGAAGTTGCGCCATCTGCGGTAGTTGCCCTGCAACCGGTTCGGGGTTTACCTTTGGCTCTTCTACGATCATATGAGTGCATTTTCCACTGTCTTCGTTTCGTTCCATTTTTACAAAAATTATCTTTTTTTCTTTTTTATCCACTTCAGGCGTTATCCCTGATTTTGGTTCAAAAATTACGGTGAATGTTGCATATTTGGGAGGGGCTACTAATTTTGAATAATGGTCATCTGCCCCTTTTGGTTCGTACTTTGCAATCGTTGCATAGACGCCCCCTGCAGTACTTACAGCATGTTCAAAATTACTTGCAAATTCCCTTGGCGGTCCCACTACTGTTACTTCATGGATTGCACCTGCATAACTTGCCTTGCCAATATAAATCTCATGCTTTTTTTCCATGGCATACATATAATTGGTTATGTTTAAAACAATTTATAAATGTTGTTTTTTTAGTTAAAAAATGTATGATCATTCCCGTATCACAAACTTCAGCAACGCCGCAACCTTTCCCAAGCCCTTTAACCGCGCACCGCCATCGCTTTCGCTTGAGAATATGATGACGCGTGCCTTGTTTTTCTCAGCCGTTTCGGTCACTTCTTCTGCTTCCTTTGAGGTGCGCAGGTATTCATCAAGCACTAGAAGCGTGTCAATTGCATACGCCTCTGCCGCCTTTGTTACCTCAGTAATCCCGTAGGCGGCAAGGCCGCTGTCCTTATTAATTTGGACCATGACCTTTTCAATTAATTCAAGCTCGCGCGCAATGCGTTCCTCACCAATAATCCGCTCGATTACCCCATTTTTGAAGAGCTCGTTTACTCCTGAACGCTCGGCGTAACTACAACTCTCAAAAGAAATCCGCTTCAAAAGTACTGGGTTCTTTTTCTGTATGAAATCGCGCAAATTATCTTTGGTAAACCCAGGACCGGCAACAATGTAGCGCTCTTCATTCTTTTCTATCTCACTTACAACCTTTCCAAAATATTCGCGTGTTCTATCTTCATAGTTTTCATCACGCTTACTTCCAGTAAAGTGAAATTCCGGGCCATATTCAACACCATAACCACGAACAATTGCGGTGAGTGCCTTTTCGTCATCAAGCACAACGATCCGAACGCGCGGCTTCTTTGTCTCCATCTCAGCCTGTTTTAAGCGATTCAACTGATATGTTTTCCATTCCTTGGTAATGCTGAGCTTTTGCTTAAGCTCAGCCTCGATCGTATGGTACCTGCCAAGTTGCACAAATTCCTCGGGGTGGCCCCCAATAATCTTGCCAAGCATCCGGAGCCTATTAAGCGATTTTGAGAATTCGACCTGCTCAAGTGAAATAGAAAGAGTTACGTGCTTTCTTTCTTCCCGGTCATTAATTTTCACGCTTCGCATGGTGCTTCCGGTAATTTTGTCACCTGGCCCAAGCACTTTCTCAAGGTGCCAGAGGTCTTCAAGGTTCTCAAGGATGAGGCGCAGCTCGCCTGTTTTTCTGTCGTGACCTAAAATCCGCATACTACATGATTATGGGACACTGCTTTATAATGTTCCCCCGGTCCAACTATCGTATGCAGTTGCAACATGTACAATGCCAGGGTAAGGTGAGGCAGACGCGCGTACAGCGTCCGCTGCAAGTGCCTCCATGGGCATATGAGATGCCAGTTGCCATTATAGATAAGACCGGAAGTGATGGCCGTAAAAAGAAGGAAACCGATCGTCCGGTGCTTGAACTTCCGCTTGAGGAACCTCCCATAAAAAAATCGCCACCCCAAAGAAAAGAAGGCGAAACCCCCATCGTCATACCCATGTACGGCCCAGGAGAATCTCGCGAAGAAGGCGAAGGGCCCAAGGAAAGGCACGGGCCCATTACAATCCAGCTGTAATCTTCTCTAGAAAATATGCATGAAATTTTTTCGTAGAAAGTTCCGGATGAAAGCACGCAGCAAGGTAATATCCCCCATTTTTTTCCTGCTCGCATGCAAGGATCTCACCATTATCTTGCGCAAGTACCCGCACGTTTGAATTTATCTTAGTTATTTTTGGCGCGCGGATAAACACTGCGTGAATTGCGCCAAGTTTCGTTTTAATGTCCTTTTCAAATGATTCCGACTGCCTCCCGTACGCATTACGGTCAACCTCAATATCCATAAGCTCAAGCGTCCGTTGGCTTGCCTCTTTATTATATATCTTTTGTGCAAGCATGACCGTGCCTGCACATGTTCCAAATAAGTACTTAATACGCTTTAGTTCCTCGAATATCCCTTCGCGCTCACATAATTTCCCAAGCACGGTGCTTTCGCCGCCCGGGATGATGAGCGCGTTGATGCGTTCGAGTTCGCCTTTAGTCCGTACCTCTATAACGTTTACATCCCGCCCGATTTCTTGCGCTGCCTTTTTTATCGCATTTACGTGTTCAGAAACATCGCCCTGGAGCGCAAGTACCCCAACCTTTATGGAATGCATATAGTACAATTACCGGCAATTTTTAAGAATGGATGTCGATTTTTGCTCGGTTTAGCCCGAACAAAAGGTATTTAAACTTTATTTTCATTCTCTTTGCCAGCATTTATTTGAGGTGCATATATGAATTATAGGATTGTATTGATCGTGGCTCTTCTTTTTGCCTTTGCGGGCATAAGTTTTGCCGGTGAGTTTACGAACTCCACGAATAGGTATGTAAATATCACCTGTAAGGGTGAAGGAACCGCCTATGCATATAACCTTAGTGGCATTGACCCATCCGCTGTTTCGGGCAACGGGACAAGCTACTTCGTGCTTGCGGGTAACGCAACACGCGGTGAAGCGGTGAACCAGACCAACACGGGCGCATGCGTTGATATTTCAGCAAGCAACGTTGTGCTTGACCTTAACGGGACGACGATCGTTCTTTCCGGCCAGGTATCCGGTGCGCCAATTATTGGTATAAATATAACCAACGGGACGTCAAACGTTACTATCGTAAACGGCATCATTAACGTGAGTACGACCGGGGTGACAGAAGCGACTGCAAATTACGTCGGCATTCTGATTAACGGCTCAACAAACATTACGATACGAAACGTAACTATAAACCCGATGTCCTCAGTGGATGTGCCGGTGACCACGAGCGTGGGTATAAACATAACCACGAGCACAGCGACAACTTCAGGAACCGGTGGCGGATTAAGCGCATATGGTACGGTCAACCTTACAAGACTTAACATTTCGAACGCCACCACTGCAGGTATCGTTATAGAGAATTACAGCAATGTTGACATCACCGACGCCTGGTTTGCATCAGGCATTGGTACGTGGCTTAGTACTGCGCCACTTATCATGGCGTCCTGGCAAAACGCTACTGCAGAAACAAACGTTGCAACTGCCATGTTCAACATGAGTACGAACGTGACGCTTGATTTCTACGGAAACCTCAGTGCATACTTGCAGACCTCGCGTCCAATCAGCACCGGACCAAGCGGCACTGCAGTCGGTTCAAGCAGGTCGTACCTGACAATTGACAAGATGGTTAACCTGACTGGGTCTACTGGCGTAACGGTTGCAAACGTAACGCTGTGGTTTAGTTCAAGCGACATCAGCCCCTATAGCAGCGGGGATATCACCATACACAAAACAAGCGACAGCGTGTCATGGGACGGCCCGCATGCAAGCACCCTTGACTTGATCGGCAGCGGTTCAATTACTGCGACAAACGCAAACACATTCGGTGCGTTTGCTCTGTTTGGGTACACTGTCCCAGGCCAGTCGAGCGGTTCAACAAACACGCCAAGCTCATCAAAGAGCTACGTTGCAACGCCTGATGTCGAGTACTCCTGTACTGACAACAGCCTGAAGGTAAAAACAACAAGTTCAGTACAAGGGGCAACAGTGACCATGCTGTATTATTGCAGTCCTGGATGCGGTTCATGTAATGCGCCAAACCAGGGTTCATATGCCGCAACTGTTGATTCCGACGGCGTCGCAACCTTTGATTACAAGGGTCAGGGCGAATATCAGTTTGATATAAGTGGCCTAAGTTCAGACAGCGACTATCGTTCAACCGTTTGGTATGATGCGAGCTGGTCCTGCTACAAGCCAGACGAGGCATGTCAGGTAAGCGAGCCTGAACCTGAGCCGGCCGTAGCCGAGGAACCGGTTGCTTCAGAGGAGTTGCCACCAGTACCACCAGAAAACCAGGAAGAAGTAGTACAGCCGCATGAAGAAGTGCCTGCTTCGGAACCTTCTTCTGATGCAGAAATGCAAACGGCATTAAAGGCAATATCTGACGCAGACGGAGCAATTAAGGCTGCACAAAACGAGAATAAGGACGTAGGTGCGGCACGAAAGAAGCTTGAAGATGCAAGCGCTGCACTTAACAGCAAGGACTACGCACAGGCGTCACGCCTTGCAAATGAGGCAGTGTCCCTTGCAAAATCAGCAAAGGTTGCTGCGGCACAAGCGGCAGAGCCTGAGGCAATGGAGGAAAAACCGCCAGCCGAAGCGCCACAACAGGGCGGTCTTGACGGCGGCCTTATTGTCGGAGTCATCGTGCTCCTCTTAATCGTTGGGGCAGGGTACTTCTGGATGTCAGGCAAAAAGAAGGGGAAATAACTTTCCCTCTTTTTCTTCTTTTTATTTTTTCTTTTTAGGTTTTTAGCATATGTGTAGCACATCGCCTTTAAAAACTTCTATAAATTATTTATATATGCGGGCAGCAGTTTTGTGGAGTGGGGGCAAGGACTCATATCTTGCCTTATGGTATGGTAAGAAAGAATACAATGTCTTACTTCTTGTAACCTTTGTGCCCAAAAACCCTTCGTTTAAGGCACACCCGTTGAAACTATTGGAACTGCAGGCAGCCTCGCTTCGGATCCCGCTTATTCAATTGCAAATAGATGAACCATTTCAAAGCGGGTATGTCCAGGCAATAAAAAAATTGAAGGCGGATTTTGATATCGATGTGCTGATTACCGGGGATATAGCCCCTGTCGATCAGATGGTAAATTGGATAGATGAATGTGCAAGGGAAGCGTCGGTTTACGTGTATAAACCATTGTGGCAGAAAGATAGGTCTATTCTTTTGGACACGCTTATCGGACTTAATGCCACCGTAATTTTTTCCATGGTAAGGGTACCCTACTTTGATGCGCAATGGGTAGGAAGGCGCATTACGAAGGAACTTGTTACCGAATTGGAAGCGATACGAAAACAAAATGGGCTTGACCTCTGCGGAGAAAACGGCGAATACCACACGCTTGTTTTAAACGGCCCCCATTTTGCGTATCCGCTTGAACTCCGGAATATGGCGCATAGGACTGAAGGCGTTATGCATTATTTAATCGTATGATGTTTTCCTTCAATAAATTTTACTGCCTGTCTATTTACCTTAATTGTGTATTTTTAAACACTTTTGTTTATATTAAGCTTATGGCACGTCAGAACCTGATTAAGCGGGGCGTATACCTGGCAAGAAATGGAATATCTGCCACTCGTATTTCTCAGCGTGAATTAGACACTTTTAAGGAAGCATTGGGGGGAACCCCCACAATTGACTTACTCGGCTTAGCAAAGGAATCTAACGCAGCTGGTACTCTTGGCGTGGTTTTGTGTAATGGGATTACAACCAACTGTTCCATTACTGTATTTACTGTAGTGGACCTGGGTATGGCGCAACCGGGAAGGGCTGAAGAAGGACGACGGCATGGAATTGGGATTTTTTTCCTAACGGACATATTTTGGGGATCCAGGAGTCCGTTTATTGGAAGTGCGATCGTGAACGCATTTCGCTCAAAAGAACATTATATCGATACAGAACTTGTGTATGTGGCGCATATACGGTTTCAGCCAGACCTAAGAAACCTAGTTGGCGAAGTAAACGGGTTTTATAGGGCACTTAAGGAAGTGCGGAACACGCTTCGGTCAAACGGACATGCTTCCCTGATGGAAAGATTAATTAATTTGGATAGGGCAGAAAAGGCGATGCAGGGCATACGGCTACAAGATGAGGGATATCGTGATCTAGAAAAAATAGGGATTTATGGCCTTAAAGTTGCCGTTCTTCATGCAAATCTTGAAATCGACCGTGTTCGCACTGAAGTGTTGGGATCTGTGGGGGCTATTGGAAACATAAAAGATGCAATAGCTATTGTCGACGATAGGGAGATATGCGGCTAATGGAGGATATTTTCCTCAACAAACGTCACGAATTCCTCATAAAACGGGATAAACTCGCTTACCAGTATTTCGTATGCGGAATCGGTCTCTGCCTCGCCGTAGTTATATAATATGCGGTTTTTGAACCCGTATAACTCAATCAATTGCGTTGCAAGTGCCGGTGGGAATGCGCCTTTTTGTTCAAGCGCCCGCACCATGGTCGAAAAATCCGCAATCGATGTCGAAGTTATCTCGTGTGTTTTGCACAGGAGCGCGACGATGTCCGTCGATGCGTCCGCGATCTTTTCGCAGAGCCGTTCAGCGGCATTGCGGTAGATGTGGTTTTTGCGGTACGCATCCGCATCATCGGGCAGGGATTCATGCAGCTGTACGAGGTAATCCAATATGAGATTGCATCTCTTTTCTATCTTTTCCTTGATTTCCATTGTTCAATCCTCTCCCGTAACGTCTTTTGTGCGGTTTTATGGTGCGGCATAAAACGTCCGCATGCCTTTTGCCAGAACAGAAAATATTCAAGAAGGGCGGCATGATCCTTTACATAGTGCGCATGGTTTTTACGGATCACCTCGTATTTGATGACCTCCGGGAGATCCTCAAAGAATTTCACGTCAATGCCGTCGTTTCGTGCAATCGTTCTCAAGACTTGTTCCTTGGCCTTTACGTCAATGCCTGGCGCAACGATACAGATGTCCGTATCTGAATACGCGTGGCTTGTTTTGTCAAGTGAGGAACCGTATTGGAGCACCGCAAGTATCTTGTCCTTGTACTGGTCAATCCCGCGTAAATCCATGAAATAATAGAAAATAGAAATGTTTAATAAACTCCCCGGCGTTTTGATACCTATGCGCGTAATGGTAGTAGGCGATGATGCAGTAGCGCACGCATGCTTGGAACAGCTTGCAACCCATGCCGACGTCTCTGCGATAATGGAGCACCGTAATCCGGGTATTGCCAACCTGACACGGCGCGCGTTCATATCCGATTTTTCAAATGTGGAAATGGTGGGTGCATGGGCGCTTAAGGAAGAAAGCGACCTCGTATTTATCACAAGCGAACATGCAATACATTCCGGCCTTGCGGACGTACTTCTTGAAGGGGGGCTCTCCGTCGTTGCGCCGACATTGAGCGCGGCAATTATTGGGAACAACCGCCCCTATGCGCGTAACCTTATGCATACACATGGCCTTTATCCGCACTATTATGTGTGCAAGTCAATAAAGGAAGTAAAAAATGCAATGCGCGAATTTGGCTACTGTGTTCTTAAGTCAATCATTCGGACCGATTGGAGAGGGACCAAGTTTGAGGATCAGCGTGCAAAAGATGCGCTTGTTGAACGCGATGCACGTGCATTGTTAAAACAGCACGGCTCAGTCATTATCGAGGAATATGTGGATGGTGAAGAGTTTACCCTCACTGCGGTTACTGACGGCAGGAGAGTTGCGATGCTTGCACCAGTACAGGTCGCAAAACACGCCCAAGAAGGCGATGTTGGCGCCAATACGGAAGGTATGGCAAGCTATTCAACTGGGAAAACCCTCCCCTTCCTTTCAGAACGCGAGCTTTTCAGGGCAAAATCCTGTCTTGAAAAGGCAATCACCGCATTACATAAGACGGGTGCGCCCTACCAAGGCATCATCCAGGGCAGGTTTATGATAAGCGCAAAGGCGCTTAAGCTTCTTGACCTTCGGGCAACGTTCGGCAATCCTGACGGCATCAATTGCATGCGCCTTCTCAAAAGTGATTTTGCAGTTATCCTCAAAAGCATTGCGGATGGCGCACTTATTGAACCTGCGATGCATGACCGTGCAAGCGTCGTTAAATACGCTGTCCCGCTTTGGTACCCTGAAATGGGAAAACGGCGCAAAAGGCAAGAACTCTTCATCCATCAGCGCCTTCCAGGTCCCGCAAGGTATTATTTTGAGGACGTCGAAACAAAAGGCGAAAAACTTTTCCTTACTTCCAACCGTGCTGTTGCGGTATGTGCAACTGCGGATACGCTTGAAGCTGCAAACGGTTCTGCTGAAATTGCCCTTGGCGGTATTATGGGGCCGGTAAGGTGGCGCACCGATGTTGGGACACAGCAATATGCGGACATGCATACAAAGCGTACAGAGGCGCTGCGAAGCTCATTTCGTTATATGCAGCCCAAAATACGTTCTACGTGATCTCTATACGGACTGCGTCTCCTTCTTTTTTACCAAGTTTCTTTCTTAGTGAAACTGGTGCTATGATCTCAAGTATGTCCATTCCATGGTGGGTTCGCTCAGGTATGATGACTGCCCCCCTAACGGAATCAACGGTACATGGGTATGCAAAAACTGCGCCAAATGTGCGGTTCTTTTCTTTCCATCCGTCAATGACAATTGAGGTTGATGCGGCAAGGCGTTTTCGCATATCAATACTTGGTGCATCGAGCCTCACGTTAAGCGTGCCTAAGAACGGGTCAAACCCAAGCTTTTCATTGAACTGGCTTTTGAACCCTTCGAGCGCGACATAATATTTGCCTTCGCCAAGCCCGTCTATGATCTTGCCCGTAAGGCGAAGCGTGCTTCCGGAAAGGCAGTGCTCAATTGCCTGTGCAAGTTCCTTAAGTTCATTAATTCCCTGCGGGGTGAGGAGAACGGTGTTTTTTTCCCGTTTTATCTTGCCTTCGTTTTCCAGGATGATAAGCAGGCGCGACGCGTTCTGCTGTGACATCGAGAGCGCTTCCCCCATCTCCCGCGTTGATATTGTGACGGGTCCCGTGTGCGCCCCTTTTTTAAGAAGAAATAAAAGAATCGTGTTCATGGCATCCTAGTCGAAGGTGATTACGATCTGGTCTCCATCGCGCATGAAATATCTGTCAAAATCCGCGTTTGGCATTCCATTTACGGTCATTTTCACGGTACCATCCGGACCGTTGCACTTGTCAAGTATGCATGTGCTGTTGAATTGTTTCCCCCATATCTTAAAAAAATAGCCAAGCGTAAGGACCGACGGTTTTGCCTTTGGCGAGGATTCAAGGTGGAGCTTCGTGCCATCTTCGTTATACTCCCCGCCATCGCCTGTTTCAACATGGGTGTGTATTGGTGAGATGCCCATCGCACCGGTGAGGTGGCGATCCAGTATGTTTCCGGAGCTGATGCCAAGGTCGTTGGGGATGGGTTCTTCCTCGCCATTAATAAGTATCTTCAATCGCGTATGCCAATGTATTGCGCCTTGAGGCACTACGTACCCCGGAGGGGGTTGTGGGGCATTCGGGTCTTCAGCCGTGCCGCCAGGTACGCTAAGAAAGTAAAAAATGCCGATGATGAGGACTGCGAGTCCCCCATATACAATAAGGTTACGGTTATGCATACCATGTGTAGGCTCGTTTTTATTTAAAAATGTAATCCCCATTGTCTTAACATGCATTCGTTTAAGTATGACCGCCTCTCAATCGCCGTATTTGACGAAGTCTATGAACCGGCTGAGGACAGCTTTCTTTTGGCAAATGCAGCAAAACGAATCCGGGGGGATGTGCTTGAGCTTGGGTGCGGCACAGGCATCGTTTCACTTACTGCTGCGCGTGCACATAAAAATAACCGCGTTATCGCAATCGACATACATAATGAAGCGGTCAAAAATACCGCGTACAATGCGCGAATTAATAAACTAAATAACCTAACAAGCGCAAAAAGCGACCTCTTCTCATCAAGGCTCATCCGTGGCAAACGCTTTGATTACATCCTGTTTAACCCGCCATACTTGCCAACGGTCCCTGATGAACGCCTTACGGGTGCCATTAACCACGCCTATGACGGCGGCCCCGACGGGAGGCGCGTACTTGACCGTTTCCTTGCACGTTTCGCACAATATCTTAAAAAGAACGGCACCGTGCTTTTGGTGCATTCTTCGCTTCAGGGTATTGATAAAACCAGCCACATTCTCAAATCCCAAGGTTTTCGCATGCGCATGCGAAAGCGTATTTCATTCTTTTTTGAGGAGTTATATCTGCTATCCATCGTCGAAAGCAGGCAGTAAGGTTTTTAAACGTTCTCTTTGAAATACCCTCACGTGCCTCGGCACGAAAATGGAGGATGAAAAAAATGGGTGTTGAAGATCTTGGTGGAATAATAGTCCAATCAATTAATGAAAGCTTCATAAAAATGGTAAACGACACTGCGGCACTCCTGCCGGGCTTGGTCACGCTGGTGTTACTCTTCATACTTGGTTACATATTGGGGACGCTCCTAAAGGCGTTTGTAAAGCAGTTCCTCAACAGCATCAAGTTTGAAAAGTACCTCAAGGCACACGGCCTTGAAGACTCGCTTGGAAAGGTTGAGTTGACCGAAGTGATTGCACAGATTTTCAAGTACTACCTGTGGCTTCTTGTATTGCAGATAGCACTTACGCAGCTTGGGCCGGGCTTGAGCGCACTCACCGACTTTATCCGGGAGATGATCTTCATTGCACCGGTAGTCCTCGGTTCAGTTGCGCTTGTTGTCGTGGCTGCAATCTTTGGCGAATGGGTACGCGAGAAAATCGTGGAAGTTGGTAAGGAGCCATACCTTAAAACGCTTGGGAAGTTGTTCAAATATTTCATCATCTTCCTTGCAATTATCGTAGGCCTTGACACACTTAACTTCCAAACCGCAATCATCAAGATGGTCATCATGGCCGTGCTTGTCGCAGTGGCGGTCGGGTTTGGTTTGGCAGTCGGGATTGCGTTTGGGCTTGCAGGGCAGGATACGGCAAAGGACCTTATCAAGTCTGCGAGGAACACGTTCCACATCTAAATTTTTCTTTTTTTATTTTCTTTTTATTTTTCTTTCGAGATCGTTTGAAAGCAAGTAACTTATTTTAAATTGTTGTAATAATGATTATCGCATGACACAAAACGCAGTTCATCTTGAGCTTAAGCGCATGGTTGTTGAACGAGGAAAATATGCGCATTCAATGCAAGGAAAAGTCCCTGTAGAATTAAAAGGCGCAAAGGATACGGTAACAGGCGTCGATAAAGAAAATGGTGCGGCAATCCGGGACGCGCTTAGAAAGATCGATCCGACGCTTAGTTTTCTTGATGAAGAAGCGGGCACCTTAAGCGGAACGGGGCATGTCCTTATTATCACTGACCCGCTTGACGCAACGACCAATTTTACGCTCGGAAGATATGAGTATGCGGTTATGGGTGCTGCGCTTGAAAATAACGAGGTTGTCTATGCAGTCATCACAGTACCTGCACATGGCGAGGTCTTCACTGCGGAAAAAGGAAAGGGTGCATTTCTTAACGACAAGCCGATCCGTGTGCGGGAGCCTGCATCGCTTGCTGAAGCGGTTATCAGCTGCAACCGAAGTAATTACCCAAATGATCAGGCAATCGAATTTGGATTAGGCATCCTACGGATACTTGCAAAAAATGCCCGCTCGTGGAGGAATTTCGGTACTGCCGGTTACGAATATGCAGATGTTGCATGCGGCCGCCTTGACGGCATTATCACGCCAATTGCGGAAAGTGTGCATGTTGCGGGATACCTTATTATGGAAGAAGCAGGGGCACGAGTAACTGATGAGGTTGGGAACCGATCAACACTTACATCCAAAATGATTGTTGCCGCGCACCCGAATATTCACGACGAGCTCCTTAAGATTGTACAGAGCATATGCCAATGAACGTACGCCTCTAATTTCTTGTAAGCTCAAGCGGCCCTGCGCCGTAGAAAATATAGCTTTATAACCGTTTCAAGCACTAATATATTCATGAAAGCGCCCGAAATAGCGTCCATTGCAAACAAGCTCGAATCGCTCAAAAACATTAAGATCGCAATCCTTTTCGGTTCCCGGGCAAAAGGAACTGCACGGGCAGATTCTGATATTGATATTTGTGTGATGGGCACAACAAAGGATGCGGAGGAAAAGGCGCTTGAATATGGATTTGTTAATGTTGATATTGTCCCCTTTCATCGCATTCCCCTCGCAGTTCAATACAGGGTTTTCAAGGATGGGAAAATTCTTTTTTCGAAAGATGATACATTATTACAAAAAACCAAATTTTGGACGATAAAACGTTATTTGGATGAAAAGCACTGGCGTGACAAATTTACGAAGAAGGTGCTCGCAACAAATATAAAGAAGGAGGCAAGCTGATATGAAAGCAGTCGTACTTGCAGCAGGGCAGGGGGTGCGCTTAAAGCCGCTTACTAATACGCGGCCAAAGGTGATGCTCCAGGTTGCAGGAAAGCCGCTTTTGCACCATCTTCTTTTGGAACTTAAAAAGGCAAAAATCACCGAAGTAGTCATTGTAGTTAGATACATGAAGGAGAAGATAATCGACTATTTCAAAACTGTTGACCTGGGGATGAAAATAACCTTTGTCGAGCAAGGAGAAAACAACGGTACTGGTGCCGCACTTCTTGCAGCGGAAAATAAGATAGATGATGATTTTATTGTGCTAGCCGGGGACATGGTAACTGAAAGCGGAGCAATAAAAGATGTCATCCAAGCACATGAAAAGGGGGTAACCCTTGCGCTTAAACACGTTAGCAAACCGCAAGGGTATGGGGTAGCGCACGTAACAAATGGGAAAGTTACCAGTTTTGAGGAAAAACCAACAAAACCAAAGAGCGACCTTGCAAACATCAGTATCTATGGCATGGGCCGTGATGTGTTTGACCAGGTACGAAAGCTAAAGCCAAGTATCCGTGGCGAATATGAGCTTACTGATCTATTGGTCGGTGCCCGCGCCGTCATTACAGGCAGGTTTTGGCTTGACGTCGGCTACCCGTGGCATCTTTTTGCCGCAAACGAGTGGCTTCTTGGAAAGATGGATGCCCGAAACGAGGCGGTTGAGAACTCTACCATTAATGGCCGCGTCATCATGGAAAACGGGGCACGCGTGTTTGACAGCTATGTCGAGGGAACATGCTACATTGGGGAGGGAAGCATCATTGGGCCGCATGCGTGCATCAAAGGGGCGACAAGCATCGGCAGGAATTGTGAAATTGGCGATTCTACGACTGTGAAAAACAGCATTCTTTTTGACGGTGTGAAGGCAAAGCACCTTTCATATATCGGGGACAGCGTGATTGGCGACAATGCCAATTTTGGCGCAGGGACGCAAGTTGCAAACTACCGTTTTGATGAGAAAAACGTCCTTGTGATAGCAGAGCGCGGCTGGGTCAATACCGGAAGGAAAAAGCTTGGCGCCATTGTCGGGGACAACGTAAAGTTTGGCGTCCTTTCATGTACCATGCCCGGGAAGCTTATCGGTGAGAACTGTTGGATCGGCTCAGGGGTCACCGTGAACCAGAACATCGAGCCGGATACGCACGTGTTTGTTGAGCAGAAACTAATACTGGCGAAGAGGAAATAATTATTTCCATTCCTGATCGTATTCATTATCCCATAATTCTTTCATTTTAGGTTTCTGAATATAGCTAAGAAATTGATTGTCACGTTTAGATTGTTTCGCTATTTGTATAATAATCTCATCACCCGCCTTCACCTCATACTCCTTCGCAAACGATCCCTGGTTAATCGCAACTTCGATCCGCTTGTAATCGTCCTTCATGATCAGTTCTTCTCCCTTTGGAACTTCTCCAAACGTACGAATGAACGGAACCAAAACGCGCTTCTTATTAACTTGTCCCGGATAGATATGTTCTTAAAAACAAACCATAATAATGCATTTATGGCAATTTATAGACCAGCCGTTAATGACATGAAAAAATTGGCAGAACAAGGGACTCACCGGCAGGTTTGTGAATTTCTTCAAAAACACGGCCATGACACGCGTGCAGTAAGCGTATTGGTTGAACACATGAAAGAACCACGACAACGGGAAGCGCGGGCATGGGAATTGGAGCCGGATAACCTTGTGTTTTCTCTTCGAAGTTATTTCTGTGTAATCCTACGGGCAAAAAAAGGAAACTTGTTAGGGTACTTTGGCGTGCCTCAAGAAAATCCATTTTTTGGAGAAAACAGTGATGTTTATTCATTTTTTAGAGCAGAATCACGGTATGTAGATGGGGTTGCCGTATTTAAAGGCGAAGAACTTAGTTCCCCATTAATTTTAGGGGGGTACTTCTATTTTGCCTTTGATTATGCGCATTTGCATGATTTTGTACCAAAAGAACATGCGCTGGAACATGAAGAGTTATCTCATGACTCAACAAAGGTAAGACCAAGAAACCTAATAGCGGCCGTAAAAGAAGCGTTTGAACCAGTTGTAGCAAATAATCCCCGGATGGAGGAAAAACTAGCAAACCTTCCTGCCTTGCCACTGTTTGAGCCAGAAGTATTAATCTATAGGGATATCACCGTATGCATGGCTGGGTTAAGAGAAATGGCTGAGCGAATGGACAGACTAGTTGGGCTTTTTAGGAAGCATCCTCAATTACACGATTTAAAGAAGCGATATCGACAAGAAAAATTCGGCCCGTTTGCTTCGCCATTAGAATTCTATAGATATTGTACTCAAATAGATGCTGAAATATCTGCGGCAATGCCTGGCATAGGGTGGGGGCCAGAGGCCGACGAAATGTACGTGGCAATGAAAAATGCAAAAATGAGTTCAGAACTGGGATGGGATTACGAAAAGAGCAAACGGGAACTGCCAAATATAAAAGCAGAAATAAACAGACTGCTCGATACAATATTTCCTGAATAAAAAAAATGCACGGGACAAGATTTGTTCCTCCAAGCCTTTTTAGTTGAAGCCTTTTTAGAATCATAAGCCTTTCTCGTATGAAAAAGGCTTCATCCAAAAACATGGAAACCACGTTTTTGTGAACTTTTTTCTAAAAAGTTCAAGGCTTGACCCAAAAACAGAAGAACCTGTTATTGGTTTCTAATAAGGATAGTACGCCCGTTTCTTTTGGGGTACTAGACCTTTTCTTTCCAAAAGAAAAGGTCTAGGCTTGAACTTGTGTAGGCACTAAGCCACCGAACCCTGAATCCGGCGCAGAACCACAGTTTCCCGTTTCCCGTAGCCAGTTTTGTTTCCACAAGACTGAAAACTCGAGACTGAAAACTGATTTGGCCGCTCTGCCACCCGTGCGAACGAAGTGAGCGCGGGGCATTGTTCAAGTTGAACAATCCAACCCGTGCGTCAAACTTTTCCTAAAAGTTTGATCAAAACGCTCTTTTTATCCAAAACTGATTAGGTAAGGAAACTAACAGGTGTAGAGAAGAGTTTTAAACCTTATTCTATATACAATAGTATCGTATTCTAGTGAAAGTCTGATTATAATTTGTAATCTATTTAGAGGTGAATTGTATGACTAAGCAAGTAGGTGGAGAACAAGTGTATGTATTGCCCGAAGGCTCACAGCGTGTTTTAGGACGCGATGCAATGCGCGTAAACATAGCAATCGGCTATGCAGTCGCAAACATCGTAAAGACAACTCTGGGCCCAAAAGGTATGGACAAGATGCTTGTAAGCGACTTAGGGGACATCGTCATCACAAACGACGGCGCAACAATTTTGGAAGAGATGAACGTTGACCACCCGGCAGCAAAGCTCATGGTTGAAGTAGCAAAGACGCAGGACAAGGAAGTCGGCGACGGCACTACTACGAGCGTCGTAATTGCAGGAAACCTCCTCAAACGAGCAGGGGAGATGCTTGACAACAGCATCCACCCGACAACCATCATCAAGGGCTACGAGCTTGCAGCACGCAAGGCTGAAGAAACATTAAATGCAGTGGCTGAAAAGGTAACGCTTGAAGACACCGCAACGCTTAATAACATTGCAATGGTTGCCATCGGCTCAAAAGGGATCGGCACTGATGCAGAAAAGCGAAAGATAGCTGAAAGTATCGTCAAGGCGGTCACGCAGGTAGCTGAAAAGCGAAACGACAAGATCGTCGTTGACCAGGAACTTATCAAGATTGAAAAGAAATCGGGAAGCGAAGTCGCAGCAGAGCTTATCGAAGGCGTCCTTATTGACAAGGAAATTGTGCACGCAGGCATGCCAAAGACGGTCAAGGATGCAAAGATTGCACTCCTTGACGCGGCACTCGAAATTGAGAAGACTGAGACGGACGCAAAAATCGAGATTACCTCACCCGACCAGATGGAGGCATTCCTCAAGCAGGAGGAAAAAATGCTCCGCGAGATGGTCGACAAGATCGCAAATACGGGGGCAAGCATCGTATTCTGCCAAAAGGGCATTGACGACCTTGCACAGCATTACCTTGCAAAGAAGGGCATTGCGGCAGTACGCAGGGTAAAGAAGAGCGACATGGAGAAACTTTCACGCGCAACCGGTGCGGCAATCGCATCAAGCCTTGAGGACATAAAGAAAGAGGACCTCGGGTTTGCAGGGCTTGTTGAGGAGAAACGAGTCTCAGGTGAGGCAATGGTGTTTGTCCGCAACTGCAAGAACCCCCGAAGCGTCACGCTCTTTGTCCGCGGTGCAACAGAGCACGTCGTAAGCGAAGTAGAACGTGCAGTCGTTGACTCGCGCGGTGCGGTATCAAGCGCACTTGAAGAGGGGCACTTTGTCGTCGGCGGCGGAAGCGTTGAGATGGAATTAAGCAAGGCGCTTAACAGCTATGCAGTTGAGATTGGCGGCCGTGAACAATTGGCTGTCCAGGCATTTGCAGAGGCGCTTGAGGCAATCCCGAGGACCTTGGCGGAAAACGCAGGTATGGACTCAATTGATGCAATCGTAACGCTTAAGAACAAGCACAAGAAGGATGACGGCAAATACTTCGGCGTTAATGTCTGGAGTGGGCAGGTCGAAGAGCTCAAGTCGAAGGGCGTCTATGAGCCTGCAAAGGTAAAAAGGCAGGCAATTGCAAGTGCAACTGAAACAACCCGGTTAATTCTAAGAATCGACGATATCATTTCAAGCCGAGGCAAGGGCGGCGGTATGCCACCTGGCGGTCCTGGCGGTATGGGCGGCATGGGTCCGGACATGGAATAGTTTTTTTTATTTTTTCCTTTTCTTATTTTTGTTTTTTAAATTTACGTGTACTAATTATAACATGGCAAGTAGCGAAGATACTTTTTGGAAAAAGACAATCGAACAATCATTACAGAGAGCGTGGGAAAGAAAGGATGCGATCTGGGATACATATATGCCAAATCGTTCTCTTTATTAACATTTCTATGTATATGTACTCATATGAGCAGTGTAAACATCTCAATTACTGAAGACGTATACGAAATGCTGAAGCGCCGCAAGAAAGAGGATGAAAGCTTTTCAGATGTAATACGCGAACTTGCAGGCCAAAAAGACATACGAAAATGTTATGGGCTTCTAAAAGAATATGCTGCTGAATTGGAGGAAGCAGAACAGGAAATCCTCAAGGATCGAAAAAAGAAATGGAGAGAAATTGAAATATGAAAGTAGTATTTGATACGACAATGCTTATCCATTTACTCAGGATGGATCCAAAAGCGATAGAGGTAAGCGAACAACTTCTAAAACAATCTGCGGTCCTTTACACAACTACGATTAACTTATATGAGGTAAGAAAAGGAATTAAATTTAAGGTGACAAACCAAGAAAAGGTATTCAATGCATTAGAAACACTAAAAAATAGTCTTGTAATTATCCCACTAGACGACGAAGCTGCAGATGCTGCTGCGGATTTATACGTAGGATTAAGAAAGAAAGGGATAACAATAGATGAAACAGACTATCTTATTGCAGGAGTATGTCTAAGTAATGGAATACATTCAATAGTAACAAAAAATGAAAAACATTTCAAGCATATAGCGGGACTAGAAGTGATCGGCCACTAGCTAAATTCATTTCCTAATCCTCGCTATTTTTCCGCCATTTGCCAGCACTAATTCTTTAGTCGCAATTTTTACAAGTGAGGTTTCAGATCCTCCACCGCTATAGACGATTTCCTTTTCCATTACTCGCTCATCAACAAGAAATAACGCGTGGTAGCCAAACGACGGTGTCCCGCCGCACGGATAACCTGTTTTTTCTAATATTTCGTCTGGTGTTGCAGTGCGCGGACGTTCGCTTAGCCCAAGTACTTTGGCAACGTTCGTTGTGCTCGCCCGATCCTCGCCTTTTACAATTGCAACAATAAGCTCGCCGTTTTGGCCAACCATGCATATGTTTTTGACAAACTCGTCTTCCTTGCCATTTACGGCAAGCGCAGCCTCTTTTACTGAATGGCACGACTGTTGGAATACGAGGTGTTCGCCGTTAATTGCGTGCATTCGCATGTATCCTTTTAACTTCTCTTCGTAGGGGTTCATAGAAAAATATACTTTAGAAAAAAATATAAGGCGGTGTCAGAAAAAGCTGCTTGGCATATTTATATATTCCAATATTCCTGCAGCTCCCAGTTACTTAAGCTTCTTTGTGAATCCTCATGCTCAGTTAATTTGAGGTCAAGATATTCATCGAGGAGCTCAGTCGGAAACACGCCCTTTATGAACTTCGGGTCGCTTTCAAACGCCTGTATGGCCTCGTAAAGCGAATTAGGAAGCGGCGCCCATTTTCGTTTTTTCACTTCGCCCTTTTCGTCATCGGTCGGGTCGCCGGGGTCTATCTTTGACTTTATGCCGTCAAGGCCCGCGACCATGATTGCAGTGTATGCGAGATAGGGGTTGACGCTCGGGTCGCTTGCAGTAAAAACGACACGTTTTCCTTCCTTGTAGTTCTTTCTGGTATGGGGAACCTGCACAACCGCTTTTTTGTTGAGCTTGCCCCATGCAACCATGCGCGCGTCTCCGGCAAGTCGCTTATATGAATTGGTTGTCGGCATGGTAAAGAGCGAAAGCGCCGAAGCATGTTCGAGAAGCCCCCCGACAAAATACCTGCCGGCCTGGCTTAGTTGCGCATACTCGTCAGTTCCGTCGTAGAACATGTTGTTTTCGCCCGTCTTCCAGAGGCTTATGGCGAGGTTAAGCGAGCTTCCGTTTTCTCCTTCAATGGGGTAGGGCATAAACGTGGTGGCAGCATTTACTGCATTTGCCAGGTTGCGTATTACGAATTTAAGCGTCGTGAGGGAATCCGCGGCTGCAGGGAGGCTTTGTTCCCGAAGGTCCATGCTTTGCTGCGCAGTCTTCCCAGGGCCATGGCGGTGCGCATCAAGCGGCACGCCAAAATGGTCTTCAAGCGTTTCCCCAACCTGGACGCGCGCCGCATACATGCTGTCGTACGGCTGCGGGAGATATGCGCCTGACTTTACGCTTGAAAGCGGTGATGGGCTCCATGCCGATTCCCGTGAATCCATGATGGTGCCCGTGCCCCTCCCACGGGTTGTCCTATCCACAGTTGCCGTATCAAGAATGTAAAATTCAACACTTGTTGCAATCCGCGATGCCTTTACACCAGCTGCCTGGATGTTAGTCTGTACTCGTTCAGTGACATGCCTTGAATCCTTTGCATAGCGTTCGCCGTTCACTGCGGTGACTACGTTACAGAGAAGGCGTACGGATGAGGGTTCCCATGGCAGGCGTGCAAGTGAGGTACTGTCCGGAAGTAAGAGAAGTTCGCCTTTTTCATTTGTGCCAAATATGTTTGAAAGGTCTGCGGCCGCAATGCCTTTTGTAAATGCGTATTCGTCAATATCCTTGTTTGAGATCGTCGTCTTGTGCAATTGCCCGGAAACATCAAAAAACTGCAGGTCTATCCAGCGGATCTCATTTGTTGCAATATACTTTAGTACCTCGTCAGCAGACACCATATCACCTCAAGCTGATTGCATTACTAAAGTGATGTTTAAATAGCTTTATATACAAATGTAACTCGATGCTATGCTTACTTTTATCCAAGGACAACGCGTAAAGGTTACTGGGTTGGTGATCCGCGCCGGTGCCAGCTCTTTTGACATTACTGATGGCATCATGACGCTTGGGATCTTCGGAAAGCCGCCGCCTGTGGCAGGCGAGGTCGTTTCCCTTGCCGGCGTCGTTGAGGACATTACAAACCTGCGCGTGAGGGCCGACATGCTTGAGGTTCTTGCAGGGGACGAGTCAGAGGAAAAAAAAGGCGAAATCCTCGAAAAGCTTCGAAATGGCATCGTGCTTGCTGAACATGACCTTATGGTGCAGGACAAGATTATGGAAGAACTAAAGCCGCAGTTTTCCGAGCTTGCTCGCCACCTTCTGGTTGCAAAAAAGCTTAACCGGTACATCCTCTTGCGCTTTCATAACGATGCCGACGGCATCGCATCCGCGTTTGCGCTTACCTCATTCTTGCGTTGCCGTGCCGAGCAGCAGAATGCTGCCGTGTACAGTACGCGCGACGCGGTGAGGGATCTCAATACGCTTGCAAACGAACATGCGCCGCTTGCGCTTTTTGCCGACTTTGGCGCAAGCAAGGAGAGCCTTGAGGCGATACGTTTGCTTAAGGCCGCAGGCGTCGAAATAATCATTATAGACCACCATCCGCCTGCCGAGGAAGTTGAGGAAACGGTCGATTTTTTCCTAAGCCCCTGGCGCATAGACACAGATGAGGCAGTGTCGCAGTACACTGCCGGATATATGGCAGCCGAGCTCGCGCGCCTCACCGGTACAGAAGGCATGGAGGAATATGCGCGCATCAGCTGCGCGGGTGACAAAAGCACCATACTTCCAATTGCCCAGGAGGACAAGGATCGTGCACTGGTCATCGACTTTCTTGCCATGTATGCAAGTTATGGGAATAACCTTGATTTTTACAAGAATGTGCTGCGGAACGAAGAACTTTTCAAATCGATTTTACAACAGGCAAAGGAAAAGATGCGCCAGGTAAGCGACGCAGCAATGAAGCTTCTTAAAAAGCACCCGTGCGGCGAGATTGCCGTATATTCTGTTGAGCTTGAGGGCCTTGTCAAGGAACACGAATTCCCAAGCCGTGGCAAGGTGGCGACCATGATTTTTGAAAATATTGGAAATGAGCGGCCAAGCATAATCCTCGGGTATGGGAAGCGAACCCTTATCTTACGGGTAAACGGCCTTGCAGTTGAGGCAGGTTTTGCTGCCGACCGGCTCATAAGCGAGATAAAAGTAACTATGAAGGACTTTATTGAGAGTGGCGGCGGGCATGCAAAGGCGGCTGCCGTGCGGACGCGCGAGGGCTTTTCAAAAACGATCGGCGAAGCACTCATTACTAGAATTAAGCAAAAGGCAAGTGAGATTGAATAACGTAAGCAGGAAGTAGCCGTCTTTATTCAAATCCCAGTTCTTCAGACAAGTTCAAATCATCAATAAGCGTAAGATCTGCGAGTGCCTTGTCAAGATCGTCTTCTAAGAGGCTGTCCTCCTGCGGTGGTTCGACCAGTGGGGTTTCGTTTAACGGCGCTTTCGGAGGCGCTTCTTTCGGTTCTTCTTTTTCTATAGGCGGTGCACTTTCAACTTTCTCGACTTTCTTTTCTTGTGTGCATCCTGAAAACAGTAAAAGAACAATAAGTATGATCGCTGCGAATTTTTTCATGCTACTTCCTCCTTTACCTTTTTCTTAAACGATTCCCACGCGGCCTTCAGTTCATGCAGTACCTCTTTTTTCTTGGTAATTGTCTCTGCCTTGTCAAACGCCACCTTTTTCTCATTGACGACAACGGCAAAGTCAATTGCGTCCGTCTCGCCTACTCGTTTATCCTCCCACAATGCATGGGCCTTCAGGACAAGGCCGTCCATGCGGAACTTTGTCAGCGTAAAAACCCGTTCACGGACTTCAACAAGGCACAGCCGTTTCTTAAACCCAAGTTCGTCCTTGCATGCATTGACCGAGTCAATGATGGACGTGGTAAAATTAAGCTTTGGCTTTACGCACGCTTCACGTTTTTCATCAGTTAAGTCTATGCTTTGGCAGCTTTCGAGCCGCCTGCGTGTTTCTATGCATACCGCGCGTGCGCTTGGCGTATGTTCCCGGCACTCTTCTGGCACGTATTCTATGTTCTTGAGCGCCTCTTTAGGTAGCGCAAGGACGCACGCGACACGTGCACGCATCGACACTTCATCTTCGCAGTAGAATGCCTGGCCGGTGTTGCAGTTCCGTATCTCGATGATATTTTCCTTTTCAAAGTACGTATCCTTCTTGACGCGCACGATATAGCGCCCGTCCTCATCAATATGGAACGTCGCCTTTCCTGTTTCGTCAGTCTTTCCGGACAACGTGGCGAATTTTTCCTTAAGCACAAGCACATTAAATCCCGAAGGGGATCCGTCTCCTTCGATTGCGCTTAGCTGTACGGTAAGTGTTTTGTCTGTGCACGCATAATTGACATCCATCGCATATTGGTATTTTGACGGCGTGTCAAACGTGCTTGTAAACCCGCTCCCTGTTGCAAACATGGCTGAAACCACTAGTGCAAAAATGACATACTGGTTTTTCATAAGGGGGAATAACCTGGCATTGTTTATAAAACCATGGCAAGGAAAACAAGGATATTAAGAAGATGGCACGCGATAACTAATTATGCATAGCATTGAAGTACGGCACCTTGTACGGAGGTTCGGCGGGTTTACCGCTGTTGACGGCATCTCGTTTACCGTGAAATCAGGCAGCATATTTGCCTTTCTTGGCCCAAACGGCGCAGGGAAGACAACGACCATCAAAATGCTTACGACCCTTCTTGACCCGACGGGCGGGAGCATAACAATAAACGGGCACGACCCCGTTTTGCATCCAAACGAGGCACGCACGACGTTTGGGATCGTGTTCCAGGACCCAAGCGTTGATGACGAGCTTACTGCCTATGAAAATATGGAATTTCATGCCGCGCTATACCGTGTGCCCGCGCAGGTTGCACGCGAGCGCATCAGGCAGCTGCTTACCTTTGTCGAATTATGGGACCGCCGTGATGATATCGTCCGCCATTTTTCAGGCGGGATGAAGCGCCGCCTTGAGATTGCGCGCGGCCTGCTTCATCACCCAAAAATCCTGTTTCTTGACGAGCCGACGCTTGGGCTTGACCCGCAGACGCGAAACCATGTCTGGAGTTATATACGGAAACTGAACCAGGAAGAAGGCACAACCATCTTTTTTACTACTCATTATATGACAGAAGCAGAGAAGGTCGCCCATGAAATCGCAGTCATTGACCGTGGGAAAATACTTATCCGGGGCACGACTGCAAGCCTGCTTGAAAAGACCCGCACCAAAACGCTTGAAGATGCGTTCATTGCGCTCACCGGCCACGCAATTAGGGAAGAAGACGCAACGCCGCAGGACGGCATGCGGCAGATAAAACGGATGTGGAAACGATGAGCGTGATCTATATATTATGGCTTAGGCAGATAAAGCGCTACTTCCGCTCACGCGCACGAATTATAGGGTCGCTTGGCCAGCCGCTTCTTTTTCTTGTCGCGCTTGGGTTTGGCTTTGGCCCGATTTTTGAAAGCGCAGGCGGCGGCAATTATATCCAGTTCCTTGCCCCCGGCGTCATTGCCATGGGCATATTGTTCACTGCCGTTTTTTCAGGAATTGAAGTCATATGGGACAAGCAGTTTGGCTTTCTTAAGGAGACCCTTGTTGCCCCCGTGTCGCGCTTTGAGATCATGCTTGGCCGTACCCTTGGCGGCGCCACCGTTGCGCTTTTCCAGGGAATCCTTGTCTTTGCCCTCTCGCTTGCAGTCGGGTTTACCCCCCTATTTGCCTTCCTTCCCGCAGCATTCCTTGTCGCATTTCTTATCTCGTTCTTTTTTACCGCCCTTGGGACTGCGGTTGCATCGCTTCTTGAGGACATGCAAGGGTTTCAGCTTATCATGAACTTTATGGTGATGCCGCTTTTCTTCCTTTCAGGTGCGTTGTTCCCTCTTGAACGTGTCCCGCAGGAGATAAATGCACTAGCCTCAATAAACCCCCTTTCCTATGGTGTTGACGGCCTGCGTGAAACGCTCATCGGCACCCATCATTTTGGCCTTGCAACAGACATTATGGTTCTTGTAGTCGCAACGATTGTGATGCTTGTAATTGGGAGTTATTTGTTCTCAAAAATACGGATTTAGTACTGTTTTTTCCATTCCGAATAAGAATACCACACAAGGTATGCAACAGAAATAACTGCAAACGCAACCATTGCAAGAACCGCGTTTTGCGGGATTACCAATAAAAAAAGCAGTAGGATGCCAAGAAACCTGAATATGACTGATGCCTTTTGGTGGGTTTTCTCCCAGACAACATCGCTTGAAACCGTCCATGGCGTGCGTATGCCAATAAACCAGTTCCGCCTTAATTTCCCCATTATCGTGCCAAGGATATAGAATAATGCGGCAAGCGCCGGAATCATCGCATATGAAAAGTTAAACTCATAGAAATTAAATGCAAGCATTGCAAGCGCCAGGTAGCAGAAGAAAAGAACAAGGGTAAGCCTGAATAGGCCGTATGGATGCTCAAATTTTGCATAGTTCTTTTGAAGCGGGTCAAAACGTGGCAAAAATTCAAGAAGGACAAGCACGCCAAGCGCTATGGCAAGCGGAAGGAATATCATTTCCTTTTGGGAAAACCCGTCCGCCGTTCCCTCCATGTTCCAATGGCTTGCAATAATCGGTGGAATGGACGGATACATATATACAATAATCGCACTAGTCGCCAAAAGCGCGATAAGCGAAATGATCAGATATTCCCGTGGAGCCATGTATCTATTTTTACGTCATGCTATTTATGCGTTATGTTGGGAATCGTTCCCTACCATACGTATGGGATAATCCGGTATCGCGTTTTTTTGCAGTATTCCGCATATCCGGGCAATTCACGCCGTAATATTTCTTCCTCGTTTTTTATCCGTGCGACAATGATCGGGACCATGCTGACAAAGAGCGGTAACGCCACATATGACCCAAGCGCAATTGGTGTTACGATATATATGGTAAGCACCCCTAGGTACATGGGATGCCGTACATACGCATACGGTCCTGTCGTTATGGTTACCTGGCCGTCCTCGACTTCTACGGTCCTTCCTGCAAACCTGTTTTCCCTAAATGCAAGAAACGTAATGAAATATCCAATAAGGACACATACATTCGCCACGACTATGAGTTCCACGGGGACATCCGACCAGCCAAGGCGGTAGTCAATGCCCGGGATGATGAATCCGATTATGAAAAGTATGCCGGCCACCTTTACGATGACGTCTTGCGCCGCGTATCGCTCCTTTGTCCGCATGCGCCGCTCAATGAATTCAGGGTCGTTTTTTAGAAAATATGCGGTTACAAAAAGTGCCGGTACGAATACGGCTCCCATATACGCCCATGCGTGCCAGTATGCAAGCGTTCCGGCAGTTCCGAACAATATTGTCGCCATCGCCGCAGCCGCGAAAATAAATGCAAGCGCGGCCCGTTTTGCAATCCGGTTCATGTACCTGTTATGTGCTTTGGATATAAAGAATATTTTGGTTTGTGTATCAGACCGCACACTAGGGCAGAATTCGTCTGCCTGAGGCTCACTGGTTTCAGAGAGACAGGTCATTTCCTTAGGAAACGAGGTGCTAGTCTGCTCTAGATCCCACAAACCAATAATATACTACTAATCCACCCATCCAAACTATTAGTAACGTCATGGGTAAGGGATTGATTGCGAGGGTGCTTTCTAGAAAATCGTCAAGTACACTTCCACCCCACGCTATCGCAAATATTTCTATAAGAAACATCGGGAACCCATCCCATCTACTGGCAAATTTATTTCTTGAAAAAAGCGTTGTAACTCCATTACCTCTAGGTGCGAAGATAAAATCATCTGCTGAGTTAGTTATTGCTAAAACCACTGTCGTAGATATCACATACGAGATAATTGCAACGGGTACCCATCCGAGCAACACTGCCGAAGCCATAGCAATGATAACTACCCAAAATATGCGATGTGGGTTTCGGGCAAACCAACTAGCGATTCCATTTAGTATGCTAGCAAAAAATTTCAATATTCGACCCATCTCTACCCCTTTTCAGAAATAAATGCAAGTATTGCTCCGATCAACAATCCTAACCATCCAAGAACGTTACCGGTTAATCCATAGTATAATCCTGCTAATGCTAGCACGACTCCTATTAGGCCTAATGGTTTGGTAAATAACTGTATGACAAGTTCGATTGCTCCCATTCGTTCACCTTTTTCTGACGTTGGTTGTTCCCTCTGCAACTATATTACATTTGAGCCTTCCATCGCTCTTGTCCAAGTTATTCCCCCACTGTAATGGCCTAAGGTTTGAAATCGCATCTGATCCACCCGGAGAAATATGGTCGATTTCCCAACCGTATTGAGAATCTCTACTTCCATGTTTGTTCCTTGCAATCCATGCACCACACTCGTCTTTTCGGTATATTTTTGGGTCATTACCCGATACGCGGATGCCTTTTTCCCAAACTGCATTTATGATTTCTTCTTTGTATTCCATATTCTCATTCCTCATATCACCGGCAAACTTGCCGGAGTAGACGCATCAAGTACCAAATGGCTAAGGTATGCCAATGCCACACATGCTGTTTCTTCTTTCTGTCGATTAGGTATGTCTGGTGAATCCCATGTTTTCCTAGCTATTTCTGCGATAGTTCCTCCGATTACTGCACTATGTGCGAAGGCACGATGCCTAGGAGAATCCGCAGGCTCCAAAATATCCGGTAGTATTGCAACTCCCGCACTAATCAGCCCAAGTCCGGCTGCTCTATTCCAATTTACTTCGTTATTTTGTTGTTTCTGGATTATCGCACTTGTTGCAATCCCAACAAGGAACCCCCACACCACATGTTTACCTGTATTTACCATATCATCGCCTCTTTTTACTCCAGTTTCCGAGGAATTGCCATTGATTACTTCCTTCACTTCTATGAACCGAAACCGCAACTCCGCCACGTTCGCGTGCGTGTTGTCTTAGATCCCTGCGACCTTCGCTATCAAGCCTTGCACTGTTGCTCTTTACTTGGACGTAATACTTGACTCCGTCTTTCTTGGCATAAATGTCCGCAGGTCCGCGGCTTCCGGCGCTTAGCCTAACATTCTCGTATCCCTTTTCCTTTAGGTCACGGGCAACCTTTCCTTCCGCGATTCTTCCACGTCGATATAAATCTGTCATTTTTATCACAGCATAGCCAGTTTATGAGCTACGCTGGACAATATGTACCGAAAAGCTTTTAACACTTTGTATTAATTATTGCTTATTTTTGCTAATCAAAGAAGAATCTGGCTGTTTCTGTGGCAGTGTACACCTTAGTCATGGGGTCAAAGGACACAAGATGATATTCAATTAAGTTCCTGAGATGGCGTAAAATACCGGGTGCCACAGTTTCAGGATCAGCGCCATTTTGTCTAACTGCCAAATCCCGCAAGGTCTGCCCTTCTTTTTCTGCAACGAGCTTCAGTATTTTCTTTTGAGGGTCTGTAAGTTCTATCGGGCTTAGTTGAGGGATAACTGCGTATTCAAAGCTCTTTGTGGCTGTGCCATATTCAAGAACCGGGATAAGTTTTATGTTTCTCTTAGAAAAAAATGAGGCATATACCAATGCAACACCTAGATGACGTTGTCCCCCACCTATATGAACGAAGATTTCGTCCGATTCTCCAAACCGGTTAAATAATTTTATAAACTCCTGCACTATTCCAACAAATGTTTTTGATTCTACGCTTACATGTTCAATAGGTGCTTGCAGTTTTTTTAGATCATTAATTGTTTTCTCCACTTTATCTTTTTCTTCAGTCATTGGTGTATGTATTGTTATTAGTTTATCTGCACCAAATTTAACCAACGGCCCTGCCGAATGAGTAAATACGCTAGCATCAAAACCAACAGGAAGAATGTGAATTCGCATAGCACCACCTAATAACTTAAATTAGATAACATTTATATATATTTTGTTAACAATTAACATTTAGATGTAATATGTTTAAGGCAGTTTTGTTCGATCTAGATAATACATTACTTGATTTTCTTACTTTCAAGAAAGAAACCGCAAAAGCTGCGGCTAAAGCTATGATAAAGCAAGGACTCCCTACTACTGAAATCGAAGCTTATGGAAAGATATTCTCTGTTTATGATCAGAAAGGAATAGAATATCAAAAGACTTTTTATGAAGTAGTAAACCAGTACAATCTAGAACTAAATATAGCAGAGCGAATACAACAAGCTGGAATTCTAGCTTATCTCCAAACAAAGTTCAATGTTTTGAAACCTTATCCAATGGTTAAACCCACTCTTAGAAAGTTAAGAGAAAACGGAGTAAAATTAGCTATTGTTTCAGATGCTCCGAGGAATAAAGCGTGGCAAAGACTTATACTTACCAACCTAGAAAATGAATTTGACTTTGTTGTAACTCATTCTGATACTATGGAATTCAAACCGCACCCATCCCCGTTTACTCTGGCTCTAAAGAAGCTTGCGGTCTTGCCAGATGCAGTTTTATTTGTGGGTGATAATCCATCTCGTGATATTAAAGGAGCCAAGGCAGTTGGTATGCGAACATGCCTTGCGAAGTATGGGCAAACATTCAGGGAAGATACAAAATCAGATTATGAAATAGATAGATTCGAGGATTTGTTGAAGGTGATTGATTGGTATCGATAACTTGTTATGGTGGAGTAAACGAAATCGGTGGAAACAAAATTCTTATTGAAGATAAGAAAGATAAAATTTTCCTTGATTTCGGAATGAGTTTTGGTGAACAGTTCAAATACTTCGATGCGTTTCTTACGCCTAGAAAGCTCAATGGTATGGGAGATTTCTTTGAGCTAGGGCTTCTTCCGAGATTAAATGGGATTTACAGAAAAGATTATCTTAGATGGATGGGGAAGAAAGAAGAACAACTTGCATGTAACGGCGTTTTTATCTCACACGCGCATGCGGATCATATCGGCTATATCCATTTTCTTAGAGAGGATTTACCTATCTACGGAACCCCAGAAACACATAAAATAATCGATTCGGTTGAAGAAACAAGTGGGACCGGTTGGTGCGAATTCGCTAATCTGAAGCGTACATTCGAATTCTATAAAAACAAGAAGGGTGGCTACTCCAGACTTCAAGGGGATGAAGCCCGTCTTCCGAGAAAACGATCAACTGTTGATAAACCTATAAAATTTGATTCAATTACGGTAAAATCCTCTCGGGTTAATCATTCAGTACCTGGGGCTACCGGATATATCATAGAAACAACCCAAGGATCAATTGCGTATACTGGAGACGTTCGTTTTCATGGATATGGCGGGCACATGACCGAGAAATTTATTGAAGATGCCAAAGGGGTCGACACATTATTAATAGAAGGAACAAGAATCGACGGCGCAAATACTTTGTACGAAGAAGATGTTTGCGATTTATTGAATAAAGAAATATCAAGAACTGAAGGAATTGTTTTAGCTAACTGGCCAGCAAGGGATACAGATCGCCTTATTAGTTTTTATAACGCTGCAAAAGAAAGCGGGCGTATTTTAGTATTAAATACAAAACAGGCAAACCTACTGGAAAAACTAAACGAAGTAAATAAAGACGTACCAAAAATCACCGATAAAAATATCCGTATTTTTCTTACACGTAAATCTTGGGGCTTAATTGACAGAAAGGATCTCCCAGACGAGAAATTGAAGCTTGGAGATTATGAAGCGTGGGAGCGCCCATATCTTGACCATCCCAACATGGTCGATTATAACGAGCTACACAAAAACCCTGAGGACTATGTCGTAAGAACGGATTTTTTTGATATGAGCGAGCTTATCGATCTTAAACCCGATTCTAAAGCTAAATTTATCCCAAGTACATGCGAACCTTTTGATGACAAAATGGAATTCAACGATGAAATAATCAATGCCTGGTTAAACCACTTTGGAATTAAACGATGTGGCACTATTCATTGCTCTGGGCATGCGCCAGGTCCGGATATCGAAAGAATCATCGAGGAGATTAAACCTAGAAAATTGATTCCCATTCATACTACCAATGCTAAGAAATTTGAAGAACTCTGTAAAAATTGTGCCGTACCGACCTATGGAAAAGCAATTGGGCTTTAGTTACATAGTCCATTTCCGCAGTAATTTCCATCTTCCGCATGGCACAATCCTGTCCCATGACAAGGAACTGAGTTATGGTGCACTAAGAAATTAATCCACTACAAGCCGCACTAGGCTTATGAAAAAGCACGTGATCGTTTTTGGGAATTCCCAACAAATGCGGGAGTTGGGAGATGGAACAGTTCAGCTCGTAGTCACCAGTCCGCCTTATTTTGACGTCAAGAATTACGGAGAAGTCCAGAACAATATCGGTGCCATAAATTCTTACGATGATTATTTGGCAGCCGTAAGGAAAGTTTTCACGGAATGCTACCGAGTCCTTGAAGATGGCCGCTACTGCTGCGTGAATGTTTCCGACATCATATCGGACAAGCACAAATACCCGATTCCGGCCCATTACGTTTCTACTTTGGAAGAAATCGGTTTTACCTACCGCGATGACATCATCTGGAAGAAGCCCGAGGGCGTAGGCGCAAACAGCGGAGGCGGAGCAGCGAAGAGGTTCGGCGTGTTCATTCAGAACCCTTATCCGATGTATTACTATCCGAACAATGTTTACGAGCACATTCTGATTTTCAGGAAAGGCAAATTCGACTTCAAGAAATTATCAATGAAGAAAACAGACCAAGCACGCATTGATATGACCGAAGCAAAAGAATGCTTCAACTGCGACGTTTGGGAATTCACGCCCCAACAGAAGAATTGCAGCGACCATCCAGCCATGTTTCCGGCAATCCTCCCAGAAACCCTAATCAAGTTATTCACATACCAAGGCGAAACCGTCCTTGATCCGTTCCTTGGTTCAGGTACAACTACGCGAGCAGCCAGGAAATTCGGTAGGAATTCCATCGGCTATGAAGTCAACCAGGACTATCTTGGAATCATAAAATCAAAGGTCGGCTTTGCTGAAGATCCTGATTCTTTCGAGATAATAATTCGAGGTGATGAGATATGAAATTGAGAAGTGTAGCTTTAGTTTTGCTGATGGTAGGACTGTGTTTTGCGGATTTGGTTATCCCTCCAGATCAACCCATTTGTCGGTTGTATGGAATGATCCAAATCCTTGGAACAGTTGCGGGCATTCTGGTAGCGGCCTATGCTGGTTTCGTCCTAGCAAGCAGCCACGAGATTATGGAGAAAAACTCGGCCAAATCCCTGCTTGGTTGGGTGATTATCGGCCTGATCATAATATGGATTGCGCCGCTTCTGGTGAAAAGCCTTGTGAATTCGGCCGGTATCTGTGGTTGGTGAGCATGACGCTTGAAACAATCGCGGACAGCATAAAGCTGATCGCAGCGTTTGCCGGGATTGTCATGATTGCATATTCCGGTTTCATTCTCATCACCAGCCGCGATCCAGCTATACGGGCAGAATGGAAAGAGATCATCTTGGGCATAATAATCGGCCTTTGCGTCGTCTTTCTGGCCCCTTGGCTGGCAACAGCATTTTCAGGAGGCAGTTACTGCTCGTGATCTTATGAAAGAAATCATTTTCTTGCTTTTGTTAGGGATTTCATTCGCAGTTCCGGCCTGCCCGTCTTATCCTTCTCACGACTACGTAACTGCAACCAGTTACCAGAGTCCTCAAAAACCCCAGGACACGCTTTTGCAATACTGCAATTTCAACCTGAATCCTATTTGCGTTCTAACCAATGTTTTCAATACGACTGAGGACAAGAAGGCATTTACAGCCGAATCAATCACTAATGATTCTTTTGCAAACATCTTCAACTGGAACCAGAAAATACCGTTTGGAAAATGGTTCAATGTCACAAAAAGCTCGAAGAACATCAAAGACGCGTGGATCAGCATCGCCTACTTCAACCCGTCGGTTTACGATAACGGAACCTACCTATTGGCGAATTACAGTCAGACATTCATAAAATCCAATTTCACTTTTGTAGTTGATACGAGGAAATTATCAGGCGATTGTAAGGACAACTTCAGGATTTGCGGTTACGCTTATTCGATCAGCGTGCAGAACCCAAGTTCAACCATGACCGCAACAATGAACGTCAAAAGCGAGTACATGGTCGACCGTTATCATCTCGTAACCCATTGCGGGATGTTCGGTTGTTGGGTTACCTGCGATTATTACCGAACCGATGACAATAAGGACAGTCTAAGCGTTTCTGATCTAAAGAAAATCAACGTTACGAAATTCAATCCGACTTCAAATTATTCTATTTCGGATTATTACAACGGTTTGGCCGAGATACTGATAAACGCGAACGATTCAAAGGTTCATTTTCAAATCGGGAACTCAAGTTTCGACAAGATAAACTACCTTTA
>CAZPPT010000007.1:0-75992 GCA_964588555.1 Microcaldota archaeon
TGATAATAAATAGCCATTTTTGTTGAATGCTCCCAGCAATTAGCGTAAATTGGAATGACCTTTGAAGTGTTCTCATCCAGCTGTTCGATTAAAATCTTCATGCACGTAGTTTTACCAGTTCCAGAAGGGCCATAGATGAATAAGTTGTTGCAGTTTCGCCCGTAAGTCATTGGATTGATCGCTGCTGCTATTTCCTTCATTTCTTTGGTTCGATGCAAGGCCTCTGTTGGTGTGTAATCTGGGAGGAGAGCATCCTCTTTGGCGATTATGGAATTAGAATCTTTATTTGAGTTGAAAAAGCTGTCCATGGACTCCCAATGGAATTAGGTTGTATATGTTTAAATCTCTTTTGGCTTCAAACTTAGAAATTTCTGCGGAAATGAACTGTGTATTATTTTATAAGCTTAAGCAACTTACTATTATTTGGTAGATGATAATGAGTTATCTATCTGTAATACAACTATCAAAATGTAGTTGAGGTCAATTCAATGGATACTCAAGAAAAAACTAATGCCGAAAAATTTGGGCAAGTATTCACTTCCAAGAAGGTTGCTAGACTAATGGTTCAAATGTTGAGAACTACTACCAATCCCACATCTAATTATTTAGATCCGTGTTTAGGTAAAAATATTTTTTTTGAAGAATTAGAACGTTATAACGCGGGCAATCTAACTGGTATAGAAATAGACGATACTTTGATCGATAAAAAGATTACTGATTTTTATGCGGGCCAAAATCGAAACTTGATTATCGGTGATTTTTTTGATCTGCCCCTAACTAGCACATTTGATGCCATAATCCTAAATCCACCGTACCTTCGTCAAGAACTGCTTAATTCCGAAATTAATGGTAAAAATAAAATTACACGTTTTGTTGAAGGTTGCGGGATAGATGTTTCCAAAAAATCAAATTTATACATTTATTTTTTAATAAAATGTTTAAAACACCTAAAAGAAAACGGCACTCTGATCGCAATTGTCTATGATTCATGGTTATTCACCGATTATGGCAAAATACTCAAACAAATTATAGAGAAAAATTATTCGCTTATTAAAGTTGTACATTTTCGACACAGTGCATTTGAAAATGTGAATGTTGGTGCTACAATAATACTTCTTAAAAACGCAAAAACACAACCTCCTGTTGAGTATTATTCATATGCTTCATCGTCGGAACTTTCAGAAGAACCCCAACTGGACAACGCTAAATTACAGAAAGTTAAGTTAGAGGAGCTATTTAATATCTACAAATTAAATCATGGGGTAGTAGATTTCGATACAAATGTGTTCATTCAACTGCAAGATATTTCTTCACAACCTATTACTAGGGGGGTAGCAGCAATAGTTAATAAATATTTTATTTTCACTGATGATCGTTTCCCACCATATACTAAAAAAATAATCAAAGATATTTCAATAATACGTAATTTCGAAGTAAATACTGATTTTAACTATCTCCTGGAAATCCCAACAGGACCAATTACCGATGCTCTAGTTAATTACTTATCAAAAATAAAATCAGAGGTAACACAGAATCCGAATCAACATAAAAATTTGTTTAATCGTATAATGAAATATCCAATCTGGTATAAGATAAATGGTAAAAAAGGCGGCAACGTAATATTCAATTATTATTATAGAACGAATACACATTTCATTTATAATCCGACTAATTATATTGTGGCTGATAATTTCTATAATCTAAGTATCGACCAGAACATCCCCCAAAATTTCTCTATACTAAATTCTACACTAACAAGATACGCACTGTTTAAATATGGGCGAAGCCAGGGGAGGGGTCTATTTAAAATTCAGTTAACTCAATTCAAATCGATCCCAGTGTTGGATGTAAAGCTACTTGATAAAATGACGAGAGATAAATTAGAGTGTTTGGGTAAATTACTAATGAAATCGGATCGAAAAAAATCTGACCATATAATCGCAGAAATTGATGAAACCATAATTCAATTTTTGAATAGGTCACTTAATATAAATCTGACAGTTGCTAAGTTATTCGATGCGTTATCTCGTTTAAAGGATGATGAAAATGGTTAACCTGTGGTATGGTTCTGATGAAGTTTCAGATTTTCATCCAGTCGTAGAAAGTTGCTTAAACCAGGCGTTAGTTAAGGCAAAATTGGAAAACAAATACGTGATAAAACATCATTATGGGCAGTTTACCTCAGGCATACCAGATTTTGCGTTGCTAGATAAAAAAACCAATGATTTCGTTTGTATTATCGAGGTTAAAAAAACACCCTCAGATGTATTTTATTTTGGTTCAGGCTATCAATCTAAAAGTTATGTTGACGAACTTTTCCCCTTGAGATGGAAACCAAGCTACCAACCACATTTCTGTGTTACTAACATAGAAATAACTCAATTCTTTTGCTGGAGAAAAGGAGCATCACTAATTGGTTGTCTACTTGCTGGAAGTCCACGTGATTGCGGACAATTAGAAGAGGGGCAAAAATGTTTTGATCGATTCATTGATTCATTTTCCGATTATTTTATCAGTATCGATAAAGTAAAAGAACCCGAATTTAGTATGTGTTTGGAAGCGATATCAGAATCTTTCAATGAAACTTTTTACACAATTAGCAAAATTTTGGGGGTAAATCTTGTTAGAATCAACCGTCTTTTACAATCTGGTGACCAAATTAAGGAGAGTATAATATATGAACTTCTTAGATTTGCTTTTTACTATTATATAAAAGAAACATACCAACTAAATCGATCTCCGTATCATGACTACTTTAAAGAATTTAATATATCTAGTCAATCTAACCCAGAATTACTCAAAACTATTGATATGAATTTTTCTAAGGCTATGGAAATCGATTTTAAAGATATCTTAAAAAATTATGATAATCCCGGTGCTATAATCCCTGGTAAGTTACAAAAAGATAAAGAACTTCAAGTTGTATTTAGTAATTTTATCCGAACCCTCAATGACAATGCGGCACAAGGTATTCGAAAGAATAATAGTTTGATGCAATTTGTGTCCTTACTCACTGCAGAAATATATGACAAGGAAGAAATGCACTCTTTAGGAAAAATCATGTCTGATGAGATGCTTTCAAACATACTTGCGAAGTTTGCTATAACCTCAAAAGGGGATATGGTTATTGATCCGTGTTGTGGCGATGGCAATCTCTTAGTCTCAGCGTATAATCGATTAAGGTCTTTACACCCGAAATTTTCACATAATAAATTATTAAGCCAGCTATCTGGAGTCGAAATAGATGCGAATCTCATGCAACTTGCTGCGTTTAAGTTGGTATGCAATGAACTAGCGGGAGTTGATAAAAACACAGTTACTAACCTTCAAAATAAAGATTTATTCGATACTCTTGAAACTGAGAAATTCGATGCTTTAGTCATGAACCCCCCGTTCTTAAGAAACGAAGATGTGGCAACTACTATCAAAGAAAAATATTTAAAAAATATTGAAGCTACGAGTAAAACTACTTCTTTTATCAGAAATGCGGCTCAACCAAATTTATATTTTTATTTCATTGAAAAAAGTATCTCTTTGTTGAAAAATGATGGTCGCGCAAGTGTCATTCTCATGACTAAATTTTTGAATAACAAAGATGGCATGTATCTTAAATCATTTTTAGTGCCCCATCTTAAAGCAATAATTTCATACCCACCAAATTTCTTTAAGGGCTTTGCAGTTACAACTTGTATCATTTTATTACAAAAAAATAGCAACAATAAAAATATTGCATTCTTACGAATAAAGGATACTAATTTACTTTCTGACTTGACTATGGTGAATGAGATCATTGAATCAACTGAAAATATCGACACCACCAAATATTCAATAGTTCACATTCCTACAACAGTACTAAATCCTTCACAAAATTGGAGATTATACCTCATCGACCCCACCAACAAATTCAGTGAATTTGAAAAGCTCGAAGTACTTAAATCAATAAATCATTATTTTGATAGTATCTTAAGAGGAAAGGCGGATAATTGCGGAGGTTCAAGTGTAATCTACCCTTATTCATCTAATAATCCACTATCCTCGCAAGTAGAACATATAGAACCTCAGTTTATTGGATTTGGAATGCAACGGAATAAAATCGAGGGGGGAAGACGAAAAATTATTTTAACTCCTGCTTGTCTTAATGCACAAAAAGGAATTCTCTTTCCAGCTAAGTATACTGTCTCTCCTAAATCGGGCGTTTCAACTCAATTACGAGATTCAAGCGGGTTAGTTAATTATTGCACTGCGATGTCAGAATTGAAGATTAAATCCGAACCTATAAATGTACAGAAAGTCATGAATAGTGCTTTTAGTAGTATAGTAACGCCCCAGTTATTAATTCCAAGAGCAGATCGAGAAAAACATATCGTGTACTTTAACCCATATGAGACAAAACCGGTTCTTTTATCCACTAATTTCTTTTCTTTAAGCGGATTTATGAATCAAAATTCCAAACTAGATGGGAAGAAGCAATTACTTTTCATTACAGCATTTCTGAATTCTGTTTATGGACAAATCCAGTTCGAAATTCATGCTAATAACCAAGAGGGCATGAGAAAGTTAGAAGGTTTTATGATTGAGAAATTAAGAGTTCCAGATTTAAACGTAATTACTAAAGAAGAATTAGAAAATGTAGTAAATGAACTAGAAAAATTAAACAGTATGAACGTCGATTACTTAGGAATTGAAAAAGAGAACCCAAGAAAAGGGCTTAATCTAGCTATTGCAAAGATACTTTATAGAATAAATAAAATGGGTTTTGATTCTCCAGACCATCTGAATGAACATTTCCAGAACTTTTTGAAAGAGATCGTGATCGATCGGACACATACTAAGTGATTACTATGGCTAAGCAAAATATTTCTGTTGTGAGTTTATTTTCTGGTTGTGGTGGCCTAGATTTAGGATTTAAATGGGAGGAGTTTGACTTACTTTGGGCTAATGACAACATGAAAGATGCGTGCAATACCTATTCGAACAATATCGGCAAGCATATCTATTGTATGAACATCAATGATGTTGATATAAGTCAAATCCCTAAAGCAGACGTGATTATTGGAGGACCACCTTGTCAAGGTTTCTCAGGTATTGGTAAACGAGATCCAAATGATATTCGTTCGGCATTAGTTTGGAATTATTTAGAAATAATTAAATATATCCAACCGAAAATATTCTTATTCGAAAATGTAACCGGGATACTATCTGCAAAAGCTGGAGATGGCACAAAGATTATAAATAATTTAATTTTATCTTTTAAGAAAATGGGGTATACACTTGATTTGCACGTGTTGAACTCAGCTGATTATGGGGTTCCACAAAGAAGACGTCGGGTATTTATTGTTGGGAACCGTTTGGGGATTAATATACCTGCTCCGCTGCCGACCCATACTCCTTCTTGTGAGAATGGATGTGATAAATGGATTTCTTCATTTGACGCAATCTCCGATCTTGGTGTTCCCAGTGATAGTGGGGTCACAAATTATACCAAACCCCCAGATTGTAAATTTCAAATGATTATGAGAAAATCAAACCCAGGTGATACCGGATTGCATTTTACTCCATATGCTAGTAAAAAAGACCAAGAGATTATTAAGTGTGTACGACCAGGTGGTAATTACCTGGATGTTCCAGATCACATCGCTACGAAAAGAATAATGTATTTCAAGAAAACTGGCGGTAGAACAACAACTTATGGTCGTTTGGACCCGAAGATGCCGGCCCATACACTCAATACCTATTTTGATAGACCAAATATTGGTTGTAATATCCATTACGGAGAAGATAGAATGATAACCATACGTGAAGGTATGCGTTTACAATCATTTCCAGATGATTTTGTTATTTCTGCTTCGAATAAACGAAATTATTACATTCAAGTTGGCAATGCAGTTCCACCATTGTTAAGTAAAGTATGGGCAAAGCATATACGTACTATTTTTGAAAACAATTCATTTGATGTTTAATCGCCTAATTATAACTCTAAAATCTCTCCTTTCAATCTCTACCTTCTCCTGTTTCTGTACCCAGATTATCATCTTCAGGTACGCCCTAACCGTCATCGGATGAATCTTAGACGCTCTGCATAGTTTATTGAACGTGATAGGCTCGTGGCTGATGGTATCGAAAAGCTTCTCAAGAATTTTTTGCTGTACCATACCCACACCGCCAAGTATGGGCAGTTGGGATTTATAGCCCAAAACCAGCCGGGTTCATTTCCCGAGCAATTTCCGCTATCGTTGGCCTGTAATCATCTTCCTTGCTATGGCTATTCTCAATTCTTCGTCGTTGAAAACTTGTTCCATCAGCTTAACTGCATCTCTGGTTTTCATGTCCGCGTCCATAGCATCTTTGATATAGAATGCAATCCCGCATTGGGTACAAAACCTAGCCGTAGATGAGTTTTCACAGTTGCAGTTCTTACAAATAACCGGCTTCAGATCGCTTGCTGTTTCATTGCTCTTTTTCTCTATAATCCCTCGTTTCTCAAGCATTTTCTTATCAACATCTGCCCCGGACAAGTGAACGTAAGTGGCAGGCATACGAGAGCCGCCAGTCCATCCAAAAATGACCTTCAATTCTTGTTCAGTGAAGTCCTTTGCTAGATGCGTGGCTCTGGAGTGCCTGAATAAGTGCGGATAAATTCTCTTGTTAAGCCCAGCTCGCCTTTTAGCCGCCTTCAAAATATTTGCCAAAGTCGCATGATTTCCAAGGTTCTTGAATTTACCTCGCAACTCCAAAAACAAAGGAGCATTCGGATCTTTAGCGCGGGGATGATTATTAAGCCAAGTCTTCAAATCCGGTACGCAATCAATTATTCTAACCCGTCTCATGCCTGTTTTTCCATCTAGGAGAATGACGGCTCCATATTCGTCAAATTTAACATCTTTCATCCGTAGCCCTATCAATTCCCCTGCTCTGCACCCACTTTCATAAAGAAGCAAAATCAAAGCCCTATCCCTCGGGTTTAACGCAGAATCAGCCAGGCTCTTTATTTCCTCTTGGCTGAGAATGTCTTCGGGTAGCTTCCGTTTCTCAAATCCGTGCGGTTTTATCCAGGAAACAGACTCTGGGTAGGTTCCATTGTAGAGCCATTTATAGAATGCTTTTACCGAGATCTTCAAACTGGGGCTTTTGTAGGCCTTCCAGACCTCAAAGAAATCGATCATATCCTTCTTTGTTATCTCTTTGAACTGTTTACCTGAAAAGTGCTTTGCAAGCTTTACGAGGCAAAAGAGGTACATATAACGCGCTCCTTCGCTCATGCCCTGGGCTGTCTTTTCTTGGTCAAATTCGGCCAAAGTCCGCTTATTATCCGGTGCGACGTCCTTCCAATTCACTTCGTTTTCAAAGAACCTTTTTGGGTTCCTTCCATATGTTAGTTTCATGCCTGCCTGTCTGCTCGAAGTACTATTTATAGCTTGCCGAGCTGATTGACGAATTCTAGTTAGACTGTAAGACTATCACCACTCCACGAATGGAAAATAAGTTTGGGCTCGGGTTTCCCGAGCGTTTCCTTAGGAAACGAACCGTTAAACTCAGAATTAGTCGATTGCCTTAGTTTTCACTATAAGAATTCGTCATTAGCCTAAGTTTCTATGTTGGTCAGGCTAATGAAAACTACTCAGACCGCACATCAATCATCATTGTATCCTCAATCGAAACTGAGGATCCGAAACCGCAAATCGGCTCGGTGGGCCGTGGCCGTAAGGCTTAGGGCTTGACTCGGCGATCACCGTGGTCATCATCTTACCATATTCCTCAGCTTTCTCTTAAAAATGTACTCTTTCTTATTATTTTATGATTGAGAACCTCGTCATCCTCCTTATCTCCCTTGGCGTGCTTGCAAAGGCAAGTGAAAAGGTAGTCGAAAGCGCAGTTATCATATCTGATTATTTTAAGATAGGTAGTTTGGCTATAGGGTTTCTCCTTATCTCATTTGCGACCTCGCTTCCGGAGCTTTCAGTTTCAGTCATATCTGCCTCAAGCAACCAATCAAGCCTTGCCGTTGGAAACGCACTGGGCTCAAACATTGTCAATATCCTTCTCGTCATCGGCATTGCCGCCGCCCTTTACGAGGTGAAGGTAAAAAAAGATGGCTGGCTTGAGCCTGCAATTATCCTTGGCGCGGTATCGGTCGTCTCAATTTCGCTTATGCTTGTCTCCCATCTTGACTTTTTTGGCGGCCTTTTTCTTCTGGTGATCTTTGCCTTTTTCGTCTACTATATTACGAACCGCAAAAGTGCCGACCTCCATTCAAACAGCCCAACCAAAAAGGAAACGCTTGTTGCATTCATCTACTTTAGCGTCAGCATCCTTTTCGTTCTTGTCAGCGCCGGATTTGCAGTTGAAACAACGGTAAAGCTTGCTGAACTGCTTGGGTTTGCGAAAAGCTTTATCGGAAGCACGCTTGTCGCAATCGGGACCTCGTTTCCTGAGCTTGCGATCGTCCTTCAGGCGGCACGGAAAAAGCAGTATAACCTTGCGCTTGGCGACATTATCGGCGCCTCAATAAACAACAGCACTATCGTGCTTGGTATTGCGGCCATTATTGCACCCATCACCTTTACGCGGGAGATCGTCGTGATCCTTGCGTTATTTTCCCTTATGGCAAACGTGATGCTTGTCTATATGCTTTACAAGCATAAGAAACTGGGTACGTTCCAGGGAGTCTTTTTCCTTTCAGTTTTTGTGATTTATCTTACCATTCTTTTTGCAGTGCAGCTCCAAATTCGCGATTAACCCTTCCGGCTTCTTTTTTTCCGCGGTAGCTTTCCCGTTGCAATCTCGTTTTCCACAAACGCAAAGAAAAGAACTTTCAGAAGGAAAAATCCCAGAAGGCCGCCAATGGGTATGCCAACGTAATAAATCGTATGGTCAGTGAAGATATACTTGTTTGGCGGAAAGATCGTGTTCCCGGGGTAAAAGCTCCAGTGGATGTCGAATATGAAAAGCGTAATCCCGCTTACTGCCATTGCGACAAATAAATAAAGGAGGTCTGCAATGATCTCCTCCTTGCTTATCTTTGGCCGTGCGATCATGCATTCTGTTCGAAAAGAAACTTTAAAAGCATTACATGGTTGCGACAAGTACGATTCCTGCCAACACGATACAATAGTATCCAAACCACTGGAACTTACTTTCCCTTAGAGTTTTAAGGAGAAAACCGATTGACAGGTAGCCCACTATCGCCGAGGTCGCAATCCCGACGATTACTGCGGATAGTTCTATATCAGTTTTGAGCACCTCCTTGCCTTCAATAAGCGAGGCGCCAAGTATCGGGATGATCCCCGCAAGAAACGAGAACCGCGCAGCCTCCTCCTGCTTTATCCCCGCAAGGAGCGCTGTCCCAATGGTAGCACCGCTTCGTGAAATCCCCGGGGCAACAGAAATTCCCTGCGCAATGCCTACAAGAAATGCGCTCTTTTTGCCCATTGTTTTTGTGTTATTTTTCCTTTTACCCGCAAGCATCAAAAATATGCCCGTCAGTATCAATTCAACTGCAATGATTTGGGGCTTCTCAAAGAGGCTTTCGAAAAAGTCCTTAAATGCAAATCCGATAACTGCCGTCGGAATGAGCGATATGAGAAGAAGGACAAGCAGTTTTACTTGTTTTTCATCTTTTTTTAACATGCCCCGCGCAAGGGCTGCCAAATCATTCCGGTAGTATGCCACTACTGCAAGCAGTGTCCCAAAATGAAGTGCGACATCAAACGCAACTCCCCCACCGATGTTAAAGAAGTGCTGCGTAAGCGCAAGGTGTGCCGAGCTTGATATCGGGAGCCACTCGGTGATGCCCTGGATTATGCCAAGAAGTATTGCTTCAAGTATTGAGACCATGCGTTCTATCCCCAAAATACATTTAAAACCTAAACCGTAGGGGGAGGTGTCCCCCTTCAGTTTGAGGTCTCATCCTGATTCCCCCTCGCCATTGATGGCTATTAACCCCGAAGGGTACCGCAAACGTGTTCAACCTAACTCTCATCACTTAAAGCTCAAGTGGCCATTACGGATGCGGCAGTAGAATAAGATAAGATGTAATTAAAATAAATGGGCCCAGCAGGAATCGAACCCACAATCTTCTGCACGTCAAGCAGACGTCTTACCACTCGACTATAGGCCCAAGAAAAAGTAACTAATATGTAATAAGAACATATTAAAATTTCATCGTTAGAACACCCCGACCTTCCCAAACACGATTTTGTTCGTTGCCTCGGTTATTTCCTCGAGGTTTTTGTCGATAATGTAACGCACCTTCTCCTTCACCTTGTCATACTGCCCGTCCCTTGTAATCACTTCCGCACTTGCCACCTTTGGTTCGTCAATCGGCTTGCCGATCTGTGAAAGGAGCGTGACGGTTACATCCTCAACGTCAGGAATCTCGCTTACGATCTGGTTTGCAATGTCAAAAGAGAGCACGTTGTATATCTTCCCGACATGGCTTACCGGATTTTTTCCCGCGGCAGCCTCAATGCTCATGCTTCTAAAGGGGGTAATGAGCCCATTAACCCTATTGCCGCGTCCGACTGAACCGTCGTCGCCCATCTCGGCGCTTGTACCGGTAAGTGTTATATAAACGCTGTTGTTCTTCTCGTCATCAGCCGTATTTACAAATACCTGGACCTCCTTGTCAGTTATCTTTTTCGCAAGCTGTTCAACGTCCTTTTTTACCCGTTCCTTAAACCGGACGTATTCGTCAATCGAGTGGACAAATTTCGAAATAAATGCAAGCGCGACCGTAAGCCGTATTTTATTTCCTTCCCGCAGCCCCATAATCTTTATGTCCTCGCCGACTTCAGGATGTGCCTGCTTGTAGTGCGGGCTGTTAAGTTCCTGTTCTGCCCTCAATACGAGGCGTTCAAGGTCGTCAAACGGCGCATACCCCGTCCCAAAGCTCGTATCATTTGAATAGGGGATTTTTGGGCCGCGCAAAAACAGTTCAACGAGGTCCGCGCTTCCTGCCGATATCCGTGTCTCCACTTCAACGTCCCCGTCAACATCAAGGTTCCGCACTGCCTTTTTTAGGTAGTCCCGTGCAGTCTTAATTGCGATGTGTTGCACGGGTATTTCATTGCCTTGCGCATGCGCCGTCGCTCGTCCGCTTAAGAGCACATAAATCGGCTTTTTGAACACTCCTCCGCCAAATGATACTTCAGTCCCTCCGCCGCATACCTGGCCCTTGTCCACGTTATGGTGGAGTACCTTGCCATATTGTTCAATGTATGCCTTACTTAGCTCCCGGCTGATCTCCTCCATAATGCCGTCTATGATGCTGTCGGGGTGGCCAAGCCCCTTGCGTTCAACAAGCTCAACTTCCCGTTTTGGTGCAGGGACATACGAACCGCGTTCAATAACAATATTTCTAACCATGAACTCACCTGTAAAAGCCGATACAATTTTATTCTTTTTTGGTTTTTTAATCTTATCCTAATATTCTGATAAGAATAATAGATTCCGCATGGAATGACCTATATCCTTAAAAATATTCTATCGGTTTACTCCCTATGGCGCTTGAAGAAGTCATTATCGACCTGGTCAATTTCGGGGCGTACGCAGTCGTGCTTATGTTCGGCATTACGATCACGCGGTCGCTTTATGGCGGAAAGTTCAGTTCATCGCTTCCGTATCTTGTCGCTGCCTTATTTCTCATCTTTATCGGGAGCATATTCCATATTTTTGTTTTTTTCTGGATACCGGTCACAAGCAGCACGCACATTATCAACTCAAGTATTGAGCTTCTTACTATTATTGCAGGAATACTCCTTCTTTCCGCTGCATACAAGCTGTATCTCCTTAAGTATGCAACATCCGGCTTTATGAAAAAATTAAAAGGCGGCACGATTCTATGAGCGAGACTGCGGCAATATTTTCACTCATTATCGCGCTTATAAAAATGGGCGTTTTCAGCGCCCTTTTTGCAGTTTCAATCGTGCTTGTGCGTGTTTCAAAGCTTAAGGAACTCCTCTTCTTCTCCCTCGCCGCACTTTCCTTTATGCTTTCTTCGCTTTTTGAGCTTGTCAATACCATGCCGTTCCTTGATTCCGCATTTGTAATCCTCAACCAGACTACTGCACGCCTTGTTGCAAAATTATTCCTGTCAATCGCGGCAATATTCCTATTCCTTTTCTTCTATTATGTGTATAAGAACCTCAAGAACTATGTGTGATGCGCATGGACGATACCAAGATAGAAATTCCAGAGAAGGGAATCATACTCGTCGTCTCACGTTCAAATCATTATAACGATGTCAATACGCATATCATTAAGTCGATCGTGAATAAGCGCAAGAAAAACTGCCTGTATCTGTCGCTTAACAAGCCAAGCTTTACCCTGCTTGAGGGGTTTGGGGAGGCGGGTATTGACACATCAAAACTTCTTATCATCGACTGTGTAACCCGGCTTGCAGGAGATGAGGTGGAGCGTGCAGGCAATACGATATTTGTCGACTCGCCACAGAACCTCACTGACTTAGGCTCGGTGCTTGACGGCTCCCTCAAATCCTCTATTGCAAAGGGGTCATTTTTGTTCCTTGACTCCGTTTCAACCATGCTTCTGTACAATGCCGCAAAGAGCGTAGCGGCGTTTATCCATTTTCTGACGCTTAAGATCCGCTATTATAAGATGGCCGGGATTATTGTATCCCTTGAACAGGAAGATACAAAGCAGATCATTTCCCAGATAAGCCAGTTCTGTGACTCAAAGATCATCATCTGACCCTCAAAAACATTTAAAACCTTTAGCGAGTTGTGCATGTATGTCACTTATAGACCGTATACCGACCGGGATACCCGGCCTTGACAAGCTTATTGAGGAGGGGCTTCCACAGGGAAACACCGTACTTCTTTCCGGTTCCTGCGGGACTGGCAAAAGCATCTTTGCGCTTCAGTTCTGTTACGCCGGCGCAAAACAATATAATGAGCCGTCTGTTTTTATAACGCTTGAGCAGCGGCCTGACGAAGTAGTCAAGGTAATGCAGTCTTTTGGCTGGGATGTCGACAAGCTTGTCAAGGACAAGAAGCTTCTTGTGCTAAAGCCAAAGGACGAGGATCCCAAGGTGCTCAAGGAAGCGATCTATTCGGCAGTGAAGGAAACCAAGGCAAAGCGCCTTGTCATCGATTCCGTTTCGCTCTTAAGCATGTACTTTAAGAACGACTGGGAACTGCGCGAAGGGCTAAAGGATCTCCACTGGCATATCAAGGACCTCGGGTGCACCACGCTTCTTATTTCAGACATAAAGGAGCGTTCCGCGCTCTATTCACCAAGCGGGTTTGAGGAATTCATTGTCGATGGCGTCATTGTACTTCGGATCATTTCAAAGGAAGCGGGCGGCGGCCATACCCGTGCACTCTTCATTAGGAAGATGCGCGGCACCGAGCACAGCCTCGACGTGTTTCCCATGAAGATCGGTAAAAAGGGCATTGAGGTATTTCCAAACCTTCGGATATTTGAGCAGGAGTACGGGAGGCAGGGATAGCATGAAGAATCTTGGATTAAATAAAATAGTCATTTTGCAGATATTAGCTGTTCTGCTATTGTTTTTGTTTGGATGCACTGGTACAAATGATATTGAAACTAAGGAAACTAATTTTGAAAGTAACTATCTAAACAGCACGAGCGGCAATAGTTCGGCAAATAGTACGGTACACAGTACGAACACATCATCCAATTCTTCAACAAACTTAAGCCAAGGGAATTCGTCCAATGCTACGCCGAATATGAATACTAATCAATCCATTGTCCTTAATTCAACCATAAACCTAACCACTAATTCAACCATAAATTCATCTATCCAGATGCAGAATACTAGTTATACAAATATGTCAGTGAATATTTCGTATAATATATCTACTAATGCTACTGTAAATAATTCAGTAAACACCACCTATAACACTTCAATCAACGTTTCAATGAATGTCTCCACTAATATAACGACAAACAGTCCCTTTGTAAGAGTCGGTGAAATATGCAGCGGAAATGCATCTTGTTATAGCGGAGATTGTCAGATAAGTACCTGTTCACGCGGATCTATTCCGGAGGGGTATGCGTGTAGGTACGAGGGTATCGATGATGAATGTGATTATGGGCTCGTTTGTACGGGTGGCCATTGTGTTCGAAAGAACGAGGTGGGCGAGAGCTGCTCCTACGCCGATCAATGTACAAGCGGAGTATGCAATAATTCAATATGTGAAAAGGGGGATTCACTTGCGTTGTGTGCCGTCATCAATGATTATGCATATAATGTCAGCGACGCAGACATGAAAGATGTTGCAGCTAAAATGAGTGATTTGCTATATCGCCGAACAAAGCAACGCCTTTATTTACTTTTTCCCATTGAACGAAAAAATGTCCAGTTTAATTATTCCCAATCTGCTAGCGATTGGATTGATGAATGTTATCTTAACCATACTATTGATCCGCCAAATGTAGCCGTAGTATATGTCGGGGATCCAAATGTTTTAGGGACGCGTGGCGGGCATACAATTGCATCCAACGATTTACGTTCATTGGGTTTTTGCAACAGCTTTGCCTCTCCATTAGTAGGACCCAATTTCATATATGGGGGCAATATCGACTATACGTCGTCTCACTTATATACTGCACGGTCAGGGGTCCATGAAATCCTTCATTACTTTGGAGTTGATCCTAACGTTAATCTTGAACATAGTGAGGGTTCTCTTTGTTACCTAAATATGGGGGACGCAGGATACCGTACGATGATTATGGAGGGCAAAGGAGAATCGCGTGTTGATACGTATGGGGGAATCCCTGGGCCACCAGGGTGGTTTGGCATGTGTCCGTATGCCCACCAAGCCCTTACACATGTACAAAAAAATGCACAATGCAAAATCAATCCTAATGCAGTGGGGCAAGCTCCGACAAAGGCAAACGGACAAAGTTGTAGTACGAATACAGAATGTATTTCAGGTCTTTGTGGGGGGCCCTTAGGAGGTGCAGCACAAGTATGTCTTGCCGCCAATCTCGATGTAAATCAATTTTGTCTTACCGATGTCCAGTGCCGTTCAAATGCATGTGTGGGATACCGTTGTTTTTCACAGCCCCCTGTCGGAACAAATTTACCTCAACATGCTTTTTGTACTTTAGATTCTCAATGCCAATCTGGTTTTTGTTTTGGTTCTCATTGTGAAGAAAGATTGCAGCCCGGACAACCAAACTACTTACATGCCCAATGTGCGTTTGGGAGGAGTACTGCGTATTGGGCAGGTGGGGCCATACTGATTGGTGGCCAATGCACGTGGTGAGTTCCATGAAAAACCTTGCCCCAGACATCATGCGCCAGCGTTTGTTACTTGAAGGATTTTATACAGTTAAGGTCGACAAAACAACGATTCGCCACTATTTCAAAACGATTACCTCCGCGCTCAAGCTTAGAGTATATGGAAAGCCCGTTATTTTTTCACCTGGCGGCATTGGCAAAAAAGAGAATCAGGGATACGACGCGTTCATTCCCCTTATTGATTCGGGCATTTCACTCTATATTTGGGGCAACGCGCGTTTCTTATCATTAATTATCTATACGTGCAAATCATTTGATGAAAAGAAGGCGATTGCGGCAACGAAGAGGTTTTTTAAGATACAAAAGATTGAATCTGAATCCTTCTAACTATTTATCTTTAAAGCATACTTAATCCTTTTCTTTGCTATTCGAGAATATTCACGAATTTTTTTAGGATTATTATCAATAGCCCATTTAAGTTTGTCAAAAGATACAACAAGTAAAAATTTACTGATTTCTTTCTTTAGTCGAACAAATCTCTTTTGTGAGATGCCGTACCCTTTCAAAAAATAGTTTATCTCTTCATTTGTCGGGTCATTGTGCCCCATGTGTCCCCAGCCTAAAATTTCTACAAATTCAGAGTGCGGGACAATATTTGCTTCTGCACAACCCCAATCAATAAGAAAAACTTTATTGGTTTTGTCTACGACTACATTTCTTAGCGATAAATCATTATGGGCAAGTCCTATTTTGTGTTTTTTATTCTTCAAATCAGCAAAATATTTTTTAATTATTGGTAATTGTTTATCGCCGTATACATTCGATCTCTTAAGTTTATCTTTCTTATTTAAGCTAGCGATATTATAATCAATATACTTATCCCAAGATTCTAAAAATTTTCTTTTATCTGATGAGAATGCAGGCCCATATCCTCTTACTTTTATCGAGTTAATGCGTTTTGCATAGTTGCCTAATGTGAACCAGACGTGTTTTCTATTCTTTATTTCTTTATCATTTTTACCTTCTATAAATTCATAAATCATATACGAACTATTTTTATATTTTCCAATTTTTAAAATTTTGGGGACGGCTACGCCCTTTATCTTAGCTTTTTTTATGCACCACTCTTCTTTTTTAAATTCTTTATACCTATTTGATTTTGTGTTTATTCGCAATATAATTTTTTTGGTTTTCCCCTCTGCTATAAATATTTGATTTACCTCTCCTTTTCCAATAATTGGCTTAATTTTCTTTATGTCTTGCTTTAAAGAGACTGAGCTAACTTTCTCTATTACTTTTTTTTCCATATGCATAGCTTCAGAATATATCATTTTAATTTATAGCACGAAGCTTTAAATAAGGAAATTATACAATTTAGACTATGTCAAATGTAAATATAAACCATCTTCATAAGGAAATCGTAGCAATCAAACAAGATGTTGAACTAATCAAAAATATATTGTATGAAGAAGGGGAACTAACTGAAGAAGCAAAAAAAAGACTTGCAAAAGCACGCGCCACCCCTCGTTCAGCTTATAGTAAGTTGGAAGAGCTCGATTAGATGGCATTGGAAGTCCAACTCCATCCAGATGTTGTCGAATTTTTGAACAGTTGTTTACCTGAGTTAAGGGAGCGAATAAAAAAGAAATTGTTTTCTCTTAAGGAGAATCCCTTTTACTATTTAGAACATTTTGAAGGAGATCATTATAAACTACGGATTGGTGATTATCGCGCACTGGTTGATATTGATTTTGAAAAGAAAGTAATTTTGATTCAAGTGATTGATCACAGAGGAAGAATTTATAAGAAAAAATAAAAACGCACAGTTATTTATCCCACAAGAATGGAAGCAGTTCCCTCAGTTTTACTGTTTTACCATTTGCGATAATCACATCTGCGTCAAGATTCTCGTCATGAATCTGGTGCATGAACTCGCGGCATTTGCCGTACGGCGGGATAATCCCAAATTCTGAAACTGCTACTATTTTTTTTATCCTGTACTCGCCAGCCGTAATCATCGCTGCAATTGCACTTTGTTCTGCACAAAATCCCATTCCTGCAATCGCATCAATGCAAACGCCAAGATACACATCTCCTTTCTTAGTAAGAAGCGCGCACCCAACGTCAGCGGCGGTAAATCCGTGCCTTATTTTTATTGGTTTTAAAAGAGATTTTGCCTTTTGAATAAGTTCCTCATCTGTTACCAATGCCATTTTATACGCCGTACTTCTTTCGGTACTCAAGGAAGCTCTTGTAAATTTTATCATCAACGTATACTTTTCCATCGACTTCTTTATTCTTAAGGTGCTCAAAAATATCGCTTATGGTCGTGATGCTGTGGACCGGAATGCCGGTGCCGTTCGTAAATTCCTCAATGGCATTTAAGCGCATTCCGCGTTCCTGGCGGTCAACTGCGATCACAATGCCTGCCACGTCGCCCTTTACGCTCTTTATCTTGTTTACCGCCTCAACCTTTGTTTCACCAGTTGTAAAAACATCATCAACAATGACTACCTTTGCGCCATAGTCTATCTCAGGGCCGACAAGCGCGCTTGCATCCGCGTATGTTTTCTTCTCCTTTCGGTCAAAAAGCCACGGCTTATCCACGCCAAATTCCTTGTGGAGCGCAATTGTTGTGCTTACTGCAAGCGGGATACCCTTGTATGCGGGACCGAAAACAACGTCAATATTGTTTCCATATGTCTCATTAATCTTCTGCGCAAAGTATTTGCCAAGCTCGTAGCTTGATCCGCCGCTTGAGATGACTCCGGTACTGATAAAAAACGGCGAATTCCGCCCGCTCTTCAATACAAAATCACCAAACTTGACCGCACCAACTTTTGCCAAAAATTCGATAAATGAAGTGTTCATGGTCTAATCTTTGGTAGCAGGAATTTTAAACATTATCCAAGTGCAACCCCTGCCCATGCGCCAACTGCGTATCCGATGAATGCCGCAACCAAGCCGATAACGGTCATCTCAAGGCCGGTCTTCCACCAAACCCCAGTCGTCGTCTTTCCCTTATATGCGCCTGCAAAGAAAAGTGCAAGTGCGGAAAATGCAAGCGCAGGCATTGTTGCGTCAGTCACTGACAAGAAGAAAAACGGTATGAGCGGAATAAATGAGCCTGCAAACGCGGAAATGCCTACTACAAGCCCTTCACGTACTGGCTTAATGTCCTTACTTTCCGATAACCCGAGTTCCTCGGTCATCATGGTGTCAAGCCACATTTTTTCATCGCTGCAAATCTTATTGACAATCTCCTCAAGCTGCCTTCCTTCAAAACCCTTCTTTTTGTAGATAAGGCGGACCTCCTCGCGTTCGACATCAGGTATTTCGCGTATTTCGCGCCGTTCCCGTTCAAGCTCCCTAAAATAGTAATCCCGTTGTGCCTTGCCTGACGTATATGCAACTGCCGCCATGGAGATGCTTTCCGCAAACGTCGCAGCCAAACCGCCGACAATCACCGCGCCTGACCCGATGCCTGGGTTGACGCTTACTGCAGCGGCAAGCCCAAGAACAATTCCAAGGACGTTTACAAGGCCGTCCTGCCCGCCAAGAATCACCTGCCGGAGGAATGAGCCGTGGTCTGTTTTTACATGCGTTTTAGTATGAAACCTTTCTTGCGCTTCCTTGATCGTCTTTGCCATGCATGAGTTTCGAGCGCATGATTTTTAATGCGTGGACTCATTTTTATGGCGTTTTTAAGTTTGTACTAAATTATAAATTTTATAATATTTTTAATATAAATCAACAATTTTAATTTATTTTTGTGTTTTTAACAACATTTTTATAGTAAATATTATAATGTCTGTCCTGTGTAAGGACTGGTGCGACAGGTATCCACATGGCCGCAACCATTCAAAAGATAAAGCCGACCGGCATACGGGCATCCTGGTTACGGGCACGGGAGTACGTAAAAGATAAGGGCGGCCTGCCATCCCATGTGCTTCATGATGATCTTCTTGTGCGTGCATGGCCAGCCTTACCGCAGGCACAACGGGAATTATTTGAAAGCTATTACCCTGCCTGGGCACGGGAGGTACTGGTATATCCGAAGACAAATAAGCGGTTCAAACGCGGAAATGACATCCTTGACCCCCACCAAGACAATTCCGGCAGGGTATGGGTATTTCCTGCATTTGCCGTTCCTTACGAGGCATTTGAACAAAAAAATGTAGTTCTCCTTGTGGATCCTGAGGAAATTGAACTCACGCGAACTCGAGTAGTTGTCCTTGCCGACCCGGAGTCTGTTATTGCATTATCTACTGCCGTATGGAAAATCGGCGGGAGCGGCATGGTAGATGAGGATACGCGGATCCCGCTTGAAGTTGACCGTGGCTTATTTAAGCGCCTCAAGGAGCACCAGAAACGATGGCTTTGGAGGATGGACGGTTTTGGCGTCAGGCCGATACACCGTAACGTGAATGTATTTAACGGAGGACGGGACATCTTTGGAGGTGGCAGCTATGATCTTGAGTTTGGTGCGGGCCATGCTGACACAGAGGAATCCCTTTTAGTGAATGGCGTGAATCGTAGTGAGCTTGAAACGATGGTTCATGCAGCCCATGCAAGCATTTCAAGCGCATTACGGCATGTACCTTCTGAAACGCTTGCAGATGCAACCGAGCTTGTCAGTCGCCTTGATTCGGCGTTGAAATAACCTCCCGTGGGCACAAATTTAAAAACCATAAATGCCTTACTAGTCATATGTGCCAGCTTTATCTCGAAGGAAACCGGGCAGTTATTGACATGTCCAAATGCCCCTATGATTTTGCATCTGCCGAATTTATCAATTTTCACCTCAAGGATCTTTCAGCACAGGACGTCCATATCAAAACAATTGTCTACAAGGAACAGGTTGTCATTGAGCTTGACGAGGCAAAGGCATCGCTTCTCACCCAGTATGCAAACGTCGTAAAGCAGGTCGAAGGGCTTCTTTTGCGGACTGACCTCTATGGCATGAAAGAGGATCCGCATTATAATTACAGAAAAGCGCTCATCAGGAAATTTTATGAGGAGATGCTCCGAAGCCCGCAGGCTGCAGAGCGGCTTTTAAAGGAATACAAGGAGGAGCCGCCTGAAAAGCAGGTTTTTATGGAGGGCTACCAGACGTTCAAGAAATGGGTTGCGGGCATCATTAAGGTTTTTACTGCAACAAAACTTTTTGAGCTTGTGAAAAAGACCGGTGACTTGCAGACCGCGTTTCTGTCGCTTACGACGCTTGGCCTTGTTGATCATATTGAGCTTCTTACCTTTTCAATTCCCAAGGAGGCAAAGCCGATCCCTGCAGAAGATGCAAAATACAGCCTCTCCTATGGGTATGAAGTGCAGCTCTATGAGGTTCCGGGAAGCGATTCGTACCTTTACGTACAGACAAATCCCGTCCTTGAAAATCTTAGTCCGTACCTTAAGAAGCTCTTACGGCAGCATATCGAGGCGCAGACGCGTGAGATATTTGAAAATGTGGATTACGAAATAATCATGCCGCTTAAGGCGCGCGAGTACCGGCAGTACTTTATGGACCGTGCGGTCCTTGACGGGGAGAAGATAACCCCTAAGGAAGCAAACGTGATGGGGCGCGAGGCGGCCGCATGGGTCGTCGGGCTTGGCGGCCATGTTGAGAACCTTGCACTTGACAGCGACCACGTTACGGATATTTATACTGCAAACAACAAGCCGATCGCAATCGAACATGTCCATTACGGCCACTGCAGGACGCTTCTTCGCTATAATGAGGAGCTTCTTGCGCGTGCATTCAGAAACGCGCTTCTTACCCTAGGCGACGTCAAGTTCGATAAGGATTCGCCTGTTGCAGATGTCGTTGTCAAGCGCCTGAGCATGCGCTGCCACCTCCAGCACCCTGCCGCGACTTTTGGCGAATACCAGGGTGCGCTTCGGATCATGAAGGAAAAGCCGTTTACGTATCCCCAGTATCTGTATTTTAGGTCAATCTCACCATTTTATGCGGGCTATGATGACGTGCTTGTCGGCCTTGGCTGCAGCGAAGCGGTGCTTGGGTTAAAGGGGGTCGGGAAAACTGCGTTTACTGCCGCAAAAATCACCGCGATCGGAACTGACAAGCGCATTGTTGCGCTCCAGGATATTGAAGAAATCCCTATTTACGCGTTCAGGCACCGCAATTTTGACATTGACGCGGGCAGGGTACAAAGCTCGGATCGTGAAGATACGTCTGCGTCCTTTGGGGGGCTTGACCTTATCTCTATGGCAAATGCCTCCCTTCGGCTCGGGGATGCGGCAATCATCATCAATGAGGTCCGTTCGAGCGTTGCGCTTCGGGGTGTCATCAACATACTCAATACGCAGCCAGGCGTTTTTCTTTTGTATAACCTCCACGCAGAGTCGCTTAAGAATGTGCAGGACCGTTTTGAACTTGTCTGGAACATCCCTGCAACGAGCATGTTTGCAACAGACCGCTATACGTTCCTTAAGAAATTCCGCTTTGGCCGGTTTGGCCGGATGTACCGCGTCCTTGGGTTTGAATACCAAAGCGACATGGATAAGCGCGAGTTTGTCGAAACGTTCCGCTTCCGTGGTGCAGATAAGATCGAGAAATGCGTCCTTGAATGTAAATTCCTGCGAAACCCTGAAGGGAGCATGAATGACCTAAGCAAGGTGGATCTTGCGAAACTTGAAAAGGAGCTTGACATCGTGTTTATCCCCCCTGCGCTTGCACGGCGGAGCGAGGAGACGGGCATTTCCCCTGAGCAATATATCCTCCAGGCGTTCTTCAAGGGCAAGATGTACCAGGAAATACTTAAGGCGGCAGAAAAACATGATGATAAGCTGCTGCTTGAGCTTGATTTCGTGCTAAAGGTAAATGCGCGGGCAAACAAGCTCATTGGGAGTATGGAAAAGGACGGCCATGTTGATTTTGGCGCCGCATGGAAAAAATGGGAGCCGATATTTAAGGAAGTCTTGGATGAGGATATTGCCATGAGGAGCAGGGCAAAGGAAAAAGAGGAAAAGAAATAAATATATTAATACGCGCAATCAAATAGCGATACTATGGTTGAGGCATTCAAGGAAAAGGGAAATAAAAAGGGGGAAGTTGCCGTTGTGCCAAAACTGGTTGAGGATTCTGTCCCCGTTATTACGTTTGCCCGCATGCGGGATAACCTCACACATGATCGTTCAGAAGGTGTTGCACCAAATGCGTACCGCGGGCAAAAAAATCTTGATATGACTGCAAACGTCCAGGACGTCCTTGCCTTAAATGAGGCAAAAGGCCCCCGCGATCTCCAGGATAAATTGCTTTCCCGCCTGTCTGAGATCCTTCCTGACCCAAAAATAAGGCAGGTGCCAAAGCGTATTGTTTGACATGAAATTTAATGTCCGGATTTTAAGAAAGAAAGACGCGCTTATTCTGAGGGATGTTCGACTCAATGCATTACGTGATTCACCGCATTCATTTGGCGGCATATACGAGGAAGAATCGAAAAAGCCTCTCGCTTATTGGGAAGATATGGTGACCCGGAAGTTGGGCGACCGTGTCATTTTTGCTGCCGAGTACAAGAAAACAGTAATCGGAACCCTTTTTTGTTTTTGCCGTGAGGATGGCAGTGGCGGTTTTGGGGGCATGTGGGTTGATCCGACGTATCGTAATAAGGGGGTCGCTTCGGCACTCGTTAAGCAAGGAATCATGTGGGCTAAAAAAATGGGAGTTACAAAAATCACGCTCTGGAATACCAAAAACAACGAGGCAGCAAAACACCTGTACATGAAATCCGGCTTCACGCCTACAGGCAATACTCGCACTTTGGAATCGGATAACCGTTTTACTATTGAAGAATTAGTAAGAACCATTTGATTTGAAAAACGGGGTTTCGTTGCAAGCAACGGGGTATGAACCCCGTTTTTCAAAGTTGTGACCGAATGGGGCATCCCCAGCCAGCTTGCTGTGGGGTCCCTTCGGTCACATTGATGGTTGTGTTTATTCCAACTCGATTGTTCCAGGAGGCTTATTCGTAATGTCGTACACAACGCGGCCAACCTCGTGGATCTCATTGGTGATCCGTGTGGATATCCGCTGAAGGACGTCCCATTTTATTTGTGAGAAGTTCGCAGTCATCCCGTCCAGGCTCCGCACTGCGCGCACGACGACAATGTGCTGATATGAGCGTTCGTCACCGCGCACGCCGACTGCCTTTGCAGGCAGGAGCGCGGCAAAATATTGCCATGGCCGCTCTATCTCGTTTTTTTCCGCTGCCTTTTCAAGCTCTTCTTCAACAATCGCGTTTGCCTCGCGTACGATCTCCACCTTCTCTTCGGCCACCTCGCCGACAACGCGCACTGCAAGTGCAGGTCCGGGAAATGGCTGGCGTGCATAAATGGCAGGGGGCAGGCCAAGCTTCTGTGCAATAAGGCGCACCTCATGTTTGTACAGTTCACGGAGCGGCTCACAAAGCTTCAGGTGCATCTTTTCCGGCAACCCGCCGACATTATGGTGGCTTTTGATCGTGTGACGTCCCGTTCCGCCACTTTCGATCCAGTCAGGCGCGATCGTTCCTTGTAAAAGATACGTTGCCTTAAGCTTTTTTGCCTCCTTTTCAAAAAGTTCGATGAAAAGTGCGCCGATGATCTTTCGTTTCCTTTCGGGTTCCAAAACGCCTGCAAGAGCGCCGAGGAATTCCTTTTTCCCGTCTATTACATGAAGTGGTATTTTCGCATCCTGTGCTGCGCGCTCCACCTCTTCACGCTCATTTTTTCGCATCAAACCCGTGTCGACATAGAATGCATGGAGGTGCGGCAACACGCGTGCTGCAAGCGCAGCGGCAGTAAAACTGTCAACGCCGCCGGAAAGCGCGATGAGTGCTACTTCGTCGCCAACTGTCTTTTTGATGTATTCCTGCGCCTCGCCTATTGCTTTTGAAACGTTAAATGCCATGATTTCACGATAGTATTAACCGTTCGTTACATTTTTTAATGATTCCACTTGTTTATATTTACATGCTTAAAAATAAACTAAAGGCAACTTTTCGCACAAGGGCGCTTGCACTTCTTGCGCGTGGCCTAAATGAGGATGAAATTGTATCGGTTATTTCAAACCGCTATCACAAGGGGGCCGATCCCGCCGAGGTCAGACTGTCCTATTTTCCCCGTTTTGGCTTATACCGTATTTCACACTTACAGGGCGCAACACGCGACGAGATACTAAAAAAATTTTCACATATGCGGGATGCCCGGGAACGTGCCAAGAAACTCAACACTGACCCTACAATTTCCGCAAAAAAGGCAGCTGCCACTAGTGCCCGCATGCGTGCACTCAACAGGGATCCCGCATTTACACAAAGAAGGCTTGAGGGCATCCGCAATTCCTCCCTAAATTCGTCCGCATCGCGCGAACGGATGTACGAACTCCATGCTGATCTGGTTTTTATGGAAAGAAAATCGGCCCGTTCACGAGCATGCATGAAACGTCTTCAGGCAGATCCGCATTTCCAAAAGAAACGTATTGAAGGCATCAGGCGATTTTGGGAATCGTATCGGGCAGGGCAGCCTGTCTTTGCCATTGTGCCCGACGCACACATGCCAATATCACCTGATTCTATTGAGGATCTGCTTATACTTCGCAGTACGCTTGCAGGTGCGTTTGCCAAATTGACCCCGCTGCAACGCCAACTTTTGAAAGAGGAATTTGACGTTGGCCCCATCGGGGAATCGGGATCCCCTGCCATTTCCGATGCTGCCCGGGAAGCTGAACTTGCCAATGCATTTAGGGTTTTACGGGAAAACGCCGCACTCTGTGATGTGGCAGACGACTATTTCAAACAGTAGTCTTTATTCCTTATGGAGGTGGCTTTCCCTGCTTAATGACCAGCTGAGCACCGTCCGTATTCCGACAATGAGCGCAAGTGAAAATATCTCCTGCATGTCCGATACTATGGAAAGAAGTATCAGGTCAGCTGCCACAAAAAAGTCAAGCGCAAGGATGATTTTTTGGATAAATATGCGCTTTACATGCTCATAGGGGACAAATCTCTTTTTTTCTGATAATTCGATTTTAATGATCCGCGCTGCGGATACAAGCGACACATAAACGATCAAAAGGATGCCGACCACTCCGATTATCGTTGCAGTGTACTCAAGCAGGGTGACCAGCAGCGGGTTCTCGATCATGCGTGTATAAATCCGTATACATTTTTAAGCGCTTACATTTCTATACTCACATATGTTCATCCCGCTTGGCCTTGTAGTTGAACTTTTTGTATTCTTCGGGTTTATCGGTCTAATCCTTATCGCAGGTTCGATCAAGATCATCCGGCCTGTTGAAAAGGCGCTCGTTGAAAGGTTGGGTAAGTTCCACCGGATCGCCGATCCCGGCCTCCTTATCATTATCCCCATTATCGAGACCATAATACGCGTGCCCATTACGGAGATGCGTGTCGATGTGGACAAACAGACCGTTATCACCCGCGACAACCTAAACGCTGTCGTTGACGCGGTTGTCTATTATAAGATCCATGATGTGCAAAAGTCGATCTATGCAATACAGGATTACCGCACCGCGATCCCTTCGCTTGCACAGACGACGCTTCGCGCGGTCATGGGGCAGATGACGCTTACTGAAGCAAATGAAAACCGGCAGCGGATCAACCATTCGGTAGAAACGGAGCTTGATAAGGAAACCAATGCGTGGGGCATTGACATTATCCGCGTTGAGCTCCAGCGAATTGACCCGCCGCAGGATGTCCAGCAGGCAATGAACAATGTCGTCAAGGCAGAAAACGAGAAGCGCGCGGCAATCGACCTTGCAACTGCCGCAGAAATCAAGGCAGACGGTGAAAAACGCGCTTCGGTTAAGGTAGCTGAGGGTGATGCAAAGGCAGTTGAGCTCCGCGCACACGCAGATGCCTTGGCAATAAAACTCGTAAATGAGGCCGCACAGCAGTACTTTAAGGGCGAGGCAAAGGAGCTCAAGCGCCTTGAAGTTGCGCAGGTTGCACTTGCAAACAATGCCAAGTTCATCGTACCGCAGGGAACCGACCTTTCCATGATCGTTTCTGACACTGCCGGAATACAGGTCGTGCCGTTTAAGAAGAAAAAGGAAGGGTAGGCCCAACTAAATATATTTATAAACACTTTTTACCATATATATTTTGATACCATGTCAGCAGTACTAAAAAGGTTTGAGCGGCGCATCGCCTATATACAGGCAAGGCGGGAATACATGGCCTCCAAGCTTCACCCTGGTGACGCGTCTTCGATTACGCAACTGAGCGCTACATTTGACCTTTCCCATGCAACCACTTCAAGATATCAAAAGGAAAACATCTCCCCGTATCAGCCAGGAAAAAAGGAACCTGTTGCCGCTGCACAGGAGCGGCTGCATGCATATGCAATGAAATGGGTCCGCCGTACTCTCATCCCACCTCACCCGTCCTTGTTTTCATGCCATCTTCCAGGGCTGCAATTGGCCAAGGGAGCCGCGTTTGAATCCATTAAGGCCATATGCGGTGCTGTTGTCTTTTTGCACACCAGTGCCCTTCTCTATCCAACAATTCGTTTCCCCGGGACAATTTTGGCGCACATCAACGCCACGGATGACTATTGGCTTGATCGTCTCGTATATGGTGGCCTTACAGCCCTTGCCGCATTAGGGATTGCTTCCTTTTATGACAGTGCCGCCTCACTTATAGGCGCGTATTATGTACGCAAGAAGTTGCGCCATGAATTGGGGGCATTGCCTGACCTTATGGGCGGGGATGTGTGGGACGCTGCCGAGCTTATATTGCGTAGTTCTGCAGAGGAGCGGTTTTTTACTACTGCATATTTCCAGTTACGTGATGCAACGGATCACTATTCCCATTTTCTTGATGTTGTCCTTAGGCTTGACCATGCTGGCCGCTTTAGCAGGCGGATCCGGCGTTTGCAAGAAAAATCCACGCTTGAAAGGTTCCAGGAATTGGTGAGTTTGGGGAACGGTTACCATGAATTTATTACGTTGATGGGGCGTATGCGAAATTCCATTTTAGGCTCCTATGAATCGCCCGAATTACGCGGAAACATCGGGCATGCGCTTCGGCTTCTCGAAACGTTCGTAGGTTCCAAAACAAATTAATTTAAAACTCAGGTGTGTTAATGCCCCTATGCGCATCGTTGCAGATTTTCACGTCCATTCCAAATACGCGCGTGCTACAAGCGTACGGTGCGAGCCTGACGGGCTTGCGGAAGGCGCGAAAGTAAAGGGCATACACGTGATGGCAACAGGTGACTTTACGCATCCGCAGTACTTTCATGAATTAAAGCAAAAGCTTACTGTTGAAGAAAACGGCCTATTCCCCCATAACGGCATCCACCTTATCCTCTCGGTTGAAATTTCGCTTATTTATTCTGGCAAAAAGCGTGCAAACAAGATGCACCATCTCGTGCTTGCGCCAAATCTTGAGGTTGCGGCACAGATTAACGAGGTGCTTGGCAAACGCGGCAATCTAAAGGCAGACGGGAGGCCGATACTTGGCATTCGCTCACCTGAATTTGCAGAAATGCTTTTTGAAATATCGCGCGACATTGTCATCATCCCCGCGCACGCATGGACCCCTCACTTTGCCATTTTTGGCTCGAATTCAGGTGTCAATAGTGTCGAAGAGGCATTTGAGGACCAGGCAAAAAACATCTTTGCACTTGAAACCGGATTAAGTAGCGATCCTGCAATGAACTGGATGGTCTCCTCCTTAGACAAATACACGCTTGTCTCAAACAGCGATGCGCACAGCATTGAGAAGTTGGGACGTGAGGCAAATGTGTTTGATCTAGAAGAACTCTCCTACAATGCGCTTGTAAAAGCGCTTAAGACAAAGAATGGTTTTGTAAAAACATATGAGTTCTATCCAGAAGAAGGCAAGTATCACTACGATGGCCACCGGGCATGCAAGGTGGCATTTCATCCGAATGAGACGAAAAAACACAAGGGTATCTGTCCGGTATGCAAAAAACCGCTTACTATCGGGGTGCTTAACCGCGTGTATGAACTTGCTGACCGGCCAGAAGGGTTTAAGTTAGGAAATGCAGTGCCATTCCAGCGCATTGTGCCGCTTAAAACCGTGATTGCAAAGGCAATTGGAAAACCTGAAAACTCAAAATCGATCCTCCAATATTATGACAAACTGATCCGCTATTTTGGAAATGAGTTTGCCGTGTACGAGGCAACTGAGGAGCAGCTTCGACTTGCAGTGGATAAGGAGATTGCAGATGCGCTTGTCCGGGTCAATAAAGGGGATATCAGATGGGTTCCCGGTCATGATGGGGTATTTGGTGAGCTTGTTTTGCATGATAAAGTACGCGGCAAGGTTACGGCGGATAAGAAACAGAGAAAACTCGGGGAGTTTTAAATCTTATTGTTCGAATGTTTTGTATGCCTAAGCGCCCTGCCATGAATTATGTGATCAACGGAAAACAAGTACCTCCGGAAATTTTTCATAAACGCATGCGCGACACGCTCATTTATGCCCTACCCGCCATGTCCATTGCCTTTTTTGCTACTGGCTACATCATTTCACTGCTTAATATAAGTTCCTCATTCTCTGTCGGATCGCAGGCATTCACGGCCCCGCCACTATTCTATTTCACCATTTTCTCGCTTGGGTATTCGTTTGTGCATGCGGGGGCCTTGTTTACGTACTTTGGTGAAACGCGAAAAATCATGCTTCTTGGCATTTGCGTAGCGGGACTTCTTGGCCTTACCTTAGACGGAGCCATTACTTCTGTACTTGGTGCAGCTGCGTTGGCCGGCACGATTCCGCCACCCTTGTTTTCAGTCGGGCTTTTTCTTTTTATCTGGCTTCTTTTTATTGACATTCTGGTCTATCTGAAAAAGTAATCGTCTAACTTTAGAAATATCCAATCACCAGTACATCGTCCCCTAATTTCCTAATTGCAACGTTTTTGAGCTGTACTGCGTCATCCATCCTTTCAACGCCTGAACCTTCAAATACGTTTTTTCCACCGCCAAGGATCTTTGCAGCAATGAAAAATGCCCCTTTCTGCGCAAGCTTTTTTTCAAAAACAGTCGTTGCAATCTCGCTTCCGCCCTCAACAATTATTGACAGGATATTCAGTTTGCCAAGCATCTCAAACAACTGCTTTAGGTCCACGTGTTCTGGCTTTTCCTCTTCAACTACAAGCACCTCGACACCGAGCGATTCAAGCTGTTTTTTCTTTTCCAGGTCGTGGTTTTTTGTCGTTGCAATTATTCGCCGCGCGTTTGGTTCGAGCACCTGCGAGGTAAGCGGAATGCGCAGTTTACTATCCACTATGATTCTCGTTGGATTTTTTGCCTTTGGTGTTCGGGACGTAAGCCGCGGATTATCAACGATCACAGTATTTATCCCGACCAATATCGCGTCAAAATTGTCGCGCCATGCATAGCTTACCGCATGCGATTGTGAATTGCTGATATATTTTGAATCGCCTGTTTTTGTCGCAATCCGGCCATCCAGGGTCATGGCGAGCTTGAGCATGATAAATGGTTTTCCCGTTCTAATCCAATGGAAAAATCCTTCATTAAGCTCGTAACAAAAAGGGTCATTAAGAAGCTCAACTTCTATTCCGTTTCCCCGTAATTTTTCTATGCCCTTGATTTCCGGGTTTCGGTCCTCAGTGCCGATGACTACCCTTTTTATCCCCGCCTCAATTATTTCTTCAGTGCACGGCGGTGTCCTTCCAAAATGCGAGCACGGCTCGAGGGTTACATACAGCGTCGCGTCGTTTAGGTTCTCTCCTTTTTCCCGCGCTTTACGGATTGCAAGAACCTCGGCGTGCGGATTTCCCGCATTTTGGTGGTGTCCCTCGCCGATGATTTTGTTATCCCTAACTACTACTGCACCGACGCGCGGGTTTGGCGAGGGATTCGATTTTCGTGCAAGTTTTAATGCACGGTTGATGTAGCGGGAGGTCGCATCCATATCAATCAAACAAGTGTTTTAACCTGTCCTTCTTTGTCCGGATATATTTTTTATTATGCTCGTTTGGGGTGGTAATAAGGGGGATACGTTCAACATCGACTCCTTTTGCCTGAAGCTCAGCTATCTTTTTTGGGTTATTTGTAATAAGCCTGATCTTTTTGACCCCTAAGTAATCTAATAAATCTACTGCAATTTCGTATTCCCGCTGGTCTTCCTTAAACCCAAGCTTTTTGTTTGCCTCGACCGTGTCAAGCCCTTCATCCTGGAGTGCATATGCCTTTATCTTATTCCCAAGCCCGATGCCTCTACCTTCCTGGTCAAGATACATGAGGATGCCGTTATTCTTGCTTATGTACTCAAGGGATTTCTCAAGCTGCTCGCGGCAATCGCATCTTAAGGATGCAAGCGTATCACCAGTAAGGCATTTTGAGTGCACCCGTACGGCAATTCCGTCCTCTATGTTTCCCTTCACAAGCACGATGTGCTCCTTTGCTGCCCCATCCTTAAACGCAAGCACCTTAAAGTCGCCAAAACGGGTCGGTAAAAACGATTCTGCGATGAATTCTACCATATCATTACCTTCTTAATTTCTGTGCCAAAATGGCAGCACTATTGACTGCGTGTTCTGCGTATCCCTCTGCACGTGCGCGTGCCTGCTCTTCAGTTGCATCCGGGCCGATGACCCCAAGCGTAACCGGCTTGTTGAACTCAAGCGAAAGTCGTGTGAGCGTGTGCGCCATGGTTTCGGCAATGAGCTCGTCATGATCCGTTTCACCCTTGATAATCGCGCCAAGCGTCGCAACTGCGTCCGTTTCCTTCCCAAGGAGCAGTTTTTTTACTGCCAAGGGAATGTCATACGCGCCGGGAACAGAAATAATTTCAGTTATTCGCGCGCCCGATTTCTCAATTTGTTTTTTAGCCGTCTCGAGCATTTTTGATGTAATCGTATCGTTAAATTCGCTATATACAATTCCTATGCCGATTGTACGTTCTACGCTTATTGTTCCTTCATCTTCTTTTCCTTGTCGTATTCCCTTTCCCGCGTGTCCGACAAGTATAGTTTGATTTGATACCATTACAACTGCATTCCTGCAATGTGCACGAATGCGGTTATCAAAAACTTTCCCAAGCTCGCGTTCGCTCCATGTTTCGTTCTCAAATACAAACACTTCAAGTATGTGCTTGTTTGTCATTAATTTTGCCTGCATAATTGCCATGCTTGCTTCATGTGCGCACTGGATATCAATCGGTGCGTCTCCAGCCATGCCAAGCGCAAGTGCAATTGAGCATCCTTCGTTTTCTAAAAGTCGCTTACATTCCACTGCGAGATCCTTAAATCCCGGTACCGTGCGGCGTATTGTCTCGACATTATGTTTTTTCAATTCATCAAGTGCAATATCGCCCATATTGACGCGCGCAAAGGTCGTGTCAACAACCGCAATCTTTATTTTTTCCATATCTCTTCACCAGCTAAAAACACGGATCCGTTTTCTTTTGCATACATGCGTGCTTTTTCACGTGATAGCGCTACTCCGTCATCAAGCATCTCGCAGAGCACCACACATGGCGTAAGCCCAGCACGTTTTGCAAGTTCAACAGAAAGTTCCGTATGCCCTTTTCGTTTATCGATACCTTGTGAAACGCAAATCGGTAAGTGACCTGGTGTACGGAAGTTATCTAGGAAAAAGCGCTTCTTATCTGTTTGCCCAAATATCTTGGCACATGTGCTGATTGCAAGCGCCTTGTCGTTATCCGTAACTCCCGTATGCGCGTTTATATGATTTACGGGGGTCGTGTATGGCGGTGCATCACCATAGTTTGTCTTTTGGTACGTGTGCTTTATTCCTGCGTGAGTAAATAAATCATGTAAATAGGGCAATTCAAGCTCGCGTGCGATTTCATTTTCAATTGCAAGTACGATAGAACCGCCTGCATCCTTTCTTAATTTCGTAATAATCGACGGGGTGACAAACGACGCGTGGATTATTAAGTCACATTCTCCTTCACGCTTATCACCATCATAAAGCACGACGAACTTTCCTTTTTTTAGTTCATTAACTGCTCCTTCAATAGAATTCATATACCTATAATGAAGCAATACTACTTAAAAATGAGTAGTTACCAGAATTTTGGTAATTATTTCGTCAAAACCTTAACCCCACCCTTCTCAACAAGTATTGTGTGCTCATGCTGCGACACTAAGCTACCCTTTTCCTCCTTGAGCACCGGATATCCCTGCACTACGTGTGCCGAAAGCATCTCACGTAATGCGGCATTCACAAGCATTTTAGAGGGAAACTCCTTTCGAATCCATCGCTCTGCAAAGGGAAGTGCACTATATTTGCCCATCGCATGCTGGATAATTTGGCGCGATTGGCGCATCCGTACCGGCTGGTCGGACACGATGCTAAAAATCTCCACCTGCTCGCTATCCTCAACCTCTCCTCGCCCGGTTGTTGCAAATGGTTCAACTGCAAATATGTCGCCTTCCTCAAACTTATAACTGTCCTTCCCGCCGCGTACATTCGGCACGTTTATCCCGGCATGGAGGTCATTTGTTTTTATCATGTGCCCGCTTAGGTTTGAGATCGGCTTATAACCGTAGGATTTGATCACGTCTTCAATAATGCCGCCAATCTCACCAACTTGCACCCCTGGCCTTATGGCAAGAAGCGCCTTGTCAAGCGCCTCCTTCGAGGCAAGAACAAGCTTTTCATTTTGTCCTGAAAGGTCGACCGTATAAGCGGTATCGCTGATCGCCCCTTCAATCGCAACGCCCATGTCAATTTTTACCATGTCGGCTTCGCCAAACACAAGCGTGCAACCAAACTCCGGCGTGTAATGCGCGGCAGTGTCGTTTATGGAAATGTTTACTGGAAACGCAGGCTGTACCCCTTCGTCATATATCATCTTTTCAATGGTTTCAGCAACTTCCAAAAGCGGTTCTCCCACCATGATCAAGCTCTTACTTTCCTCGCGTATTCTTCCTGCTATCTTTCCCGCTTCTATGAAATTTTCCAGTTCTTCATCAGTCATAAAAGTTGTATTTGGACGAATGAGTTTTTAAGACTTAAGAAAATAGACTTGCCTGTAAATCGTTTTCTTTATCTTGTTAAACTCGCGCCTGCTTAATTTCTTTGGATAACTCATAAGGAGAAGTGAAACTGGTCTTTTATTCTTTGAATAAGCGGGTTGGATAAATTGAAACGTATTAAGGTGAAAACCCTGTTTTTGGTAAAATGTAATTCGTTTCTTTTGATCTAGTGTTTTCGGTGGCTCGATCTCAAGGATGATTGGGACGACGGTTGTTGCAATAATTGATCGTAGTATCTTCGATCCATATCCCTTACCGCGTTTTCGAGCACTGATCGCCAGATAATGGATAAATACGAACTCCTCAATATTCCATAGCTCGATAAAGCCAACAAAGCCCCATTTTTCATAAGTTGCATAAAATTCGTGCCCAATTTTCCCAAAGAGCGTGCGTTCCTGTGCAAGCGTGCGACGTTCATCAGAAGGAAACGATGATTTGTAGAGGTTCCATGCTTGTTTGAAGGGTTTACTTTTGGTGTCAATTACTCTTTTGAATTGCATATGTATTCTCTCTATAAATAGTATTTTAAATGTTATTATACTATTAAAATACTATAAAAAAGGTGGTAAAATGACTACACTAACAATAGAGTTTCGAGGAGTGACTGAAAAGATACTAAATGAATTAGTTGCACAAGGGTATGCTAAAACAAAGAGCGAGGCGGTACGGTACGCTATTTTACATGTTGGTGAAGAAATACGGGTAAAAGAAGTCCGTTTACATGAGCGAGCAGAAGACTATGCCTACGAGGAAATAAAGGAAAAGTTAGACAAAGCATTTAGGAGGAAGTAAATGTACGTCGATTTGGATATGATTTATGCATTAATTAAGAAAGAGGATATGCATAGGGAGACTGCGCTTTCCGTATTAAATATGACTGAACAGAAATACATTTCAACTGCATTTCTTGTTGAGCTAGAACTTGTTTTGAAAAAAGAAGTAAGCGATGAGGCAAGTAAAAACGTATTTGATATACTTCAAAGACTTTCGTATAAATTGCCTATCAAGAACCTTGACGAGAAAACAATGCTTCTTAGTACTGAGGTACGAAAAAAATACAATCTTGGAATTTTTGATTCACTTCATGCAGCATGTGCGTTGCTTCATGACAAGCGAATTGCTTCAACTGATGATGTGTACGATAGAATTGATGGATTAACTAGAATATTCTAATTTTTGTATTTATAAATATCATCGCCTTTCGAATAATAACGGCCTAATCATTTATAAATAATTTTGTCCATATGGACATATGGGATTATCATGGAAACGATAAAAGTGCAAATAGATGAAAAAAAAGCACAAGAAGTGCGCCGTGTTGCTATGGAACTATACGGGCATAAAAAGGGGTCTATAAGTAATGCTATCAATGCTGCCCTTGATGAGTGGCTTATACGGCTAAAAACAAGAAAAAAACAAAAAAATGCGCCCAGTTGGAACCGATTTATTGGTTCTCTTAAGGGAGAAAAAATGTCAGCAGTTGAAATGCAACATCATATTGCCAAAGAACTCTGGCCAAACACGGTGGATTAATGTATCTTGTTGATACCAATATCTTTCTTAAGATATTTTTTAAAGAGGAAAATGCATTAACCTGCGCCACATTCTTGGATTCATGCAATAAAAACTCAATTCCGATTTTTCTAAGTAGTTTTACCCTGCATAGTATCGAGGTGATGCTCCTGAACAGAGGGAAACATGATGTTCTTTACAGCTTTCTTGAAGAACTTGCGCTTAGCGAAAATATCTTTGTGTATCCAACTGATGGGAAAGATGAATTTGAAATTTTTAATTTATCAAAAAAAGGCACGCTTGATTTTGACGATAGTTTCCAGTACTATGTTGCAGAGCAGGCAAACTGCAAAGCGATTATTAGTTATGACTCGGATTTTGACAAGCTGACTATACCACGCAAAACACCTGATCAAATCATTTTGCCATAATTAACAACATTTAAAAACAACGCCTTACATTAATAACGTATGACGAAGCTTGCTTTCAAACATCCACGTCGAAACGGCCCTAAATGGCGGGATTATAATCCCTTTATCCTTGTAGGCAGAGGTTTTCTCTTACTTGACGACCTTGTGCATCACGGTCTCAACAAAGGAGCTGAAAAAATCGAGGGTGCTTCGAATCGATTATTTAAGGGAAAATGCACCTTAACAAAAAAGCGTTTGGCGTACGGTTCTCTTGCTGCCGGAACGGTAAGTGCAATGGTTATCGCCACGATCTACCCAGCTCCAGAAGGGCCGGGTATGAGTAATCCTATGGGGGCAATCTTAAAATGGCTCTCTCTCAAACCCGCGGGCATCATGTTTTCTTCTGTTGTGGTACTATCATCCATTAAAAAAGTACAACAAAACGTTATGACGGACGTTTATGATTTCCTCACATTTTTTGATAAAATTATACTTAAATTATACCGCTTTTCTGGCATCACACATGTTCTTCTTGGACCATTGGCATATTTAAAAGATGCCGATAAGTGCATTTTTTCTTTTCTTACCTTTGGCTTTGGGGCTTCTATTACGGCCTATTTAATGACTTCAGATAATGGCATGCTTGGCCGTTTCAAAAAGTGGCTTAAAGAAAGTAAAGACAACGTATTAGACGCACTTGCCCCAAAACCAGCGGGTGAACAGGCTCCAGTTCCAATAAGAGAAGACTAGCACAATCTCCTTATTTCTTTCTCATTAGAATACTATGATGACAAGCATAGTCGAACTCATCAAGGAGAAGTTCACCGACCTTACCGATATCCAAAAAATCGCAATTCCAAAAATCCTTGCAGGCGAGCACACGTTAGTGCTAGCTGAAACCGGCGCAGGAAAATCAGAGGCAGTTTGGCTTCCGGTGCTTGAAAAAATCAAGGGAGGGGCTAAAAGCGGCGGCATCCAGGCACTCTATATCTCACCGCTTCGCGCGCTTGGACGCGACCAGTATTCCCGGTTTAGCTGGTGGTGCGAACGGTTGGGGATCACCCACGGAGTACGTACGGGAGACACGACGCAAAGCGAGCGGACAAAGCACCGACAAAATGCGCCACAAATACTCATCACAACCCCTGAAAGCCTCCAGGCGCTTTTGTTAGGGCGCGTTATGCGCGAGCATCTTAAGGCAATTCGCTTTGTCATTATCGACGAGGTCCATGACATTCTTGACAATAAGCGGGGTGCACAGTTGAGCCTTGCCTTAGAGCGCCTCGAAGAGATCGCACCGAATTTCCAGCGTATTGCAGTAAGTGCAACGGTTGCAAACGAGGAGGAGGCGGCGTATCTCGTATTCGGCAAAGCGCGAAACTATTCAATTGCAGAAGTGGGAAAAGGAAGAAAGCTCGATTTTAGCGTTGAATACATAAAAAAGCAAGAGGAGCGCTTGGCACGCATAAAAGGCTTGTGTGAGACGCACCGTACTCTTTTATTTGTAAATACGCGAAGCACTGCCGAAGACCTTGGCGCAACGCTCAAGAAAATGGGCGCACCGATTGAGGTACATCATGGTTCGCTTTCCAAGGATGTGCGGATTGCGGCAGAAGACCGTTTCAAGAGCGGCGAAGTGAAAAGCCTCCTTGCAACAAGCTCATTGGAACTTGGTATTGATATAGGCGATGTCGACCTAGTAATTCAGTACGGTTCACCGCACCAGGTTTTCCGACTCATTCAACGGGTGGGAAGAAGCGGCCACAGCCTTCAGAAAACCCCAAAAGGTATCGTGTTTCCAGCAGATTTTGATGATTATCTTGAATCAGAGACAATCATTACCTACGCAACAAACAAATGGATGGAAGATAAACGTGCGGAAAAAGGCGCATTAGATGTCATTGCACACCAGCTTGTCGGTATCCTGCTTGAGCGCGGGAGAAGCGATTTGCGCGTCATCCACGAAATCCTTAACCGTTCATACGCGTATCAGGTGTCCTTTGATAAGCTAAAAAAGGTCGCCTTGCAGCTCCTTGCAGAGCGGCTTGTCTTTTACGACGAATCCCCTGACGGCCTGCACGCAAAGGTAAAAACAACGTCACGGGCACGCTTGTACTACTACAAGAACCTCTCAACCATCCCAAAGGAGAAGCGTTACCTCATGAAGGAGGCAGCAAGCAATAAGATAATTGCAAACCTTGATGAAACGTTTGTCATGAACCTTGAGAACAATGCAAGCTTTCTTGCAAAGGGTTTGCCCTGGCAAATTCTTGATATTACTGAAAACGAAGTCATTGTCCAGCCAAGCGCTGCAACTGACATTGCAATTCCGGAGTGGATTGGCGAGGATATTCCTGTTGACTACGAGATTGCACAAGGGGTTGGAAAAATTCGAAAAGCGCACAAAAAAGAAGAGAAAAGCGCACTAATGTATGATGAGAAAAGCATTATCATCGAAGTAGTCGAGGATATCATCGTTATTCACGCGTGTTTTGGCACAAAAATAAATGAAACGCTTGCACGCATATTTTCGTATCACCTCTCAAAACTTATTGGCGAGAGCGTGCGAGCAGTTGCTGACCCCTATCGCATCATGGTTAAACTGCCGTTTCCGCTTGACCAAAAACACGTTACATCTTCGTTTGAACGAATACGCCACATAAGATCGCAACTCGAAACCAGCCTTGAAGATTCGTTTTTGCTCAAAGTCCGCTTTACGCACGTTGCACGCCTCTTTGGCTTGCTTGACGAGGACGGCGCCATGACAACTAGGCTTATCCGGCTTTTACGAAATAATATCATTTACGAAGAAGCGCTGCGTGCGCTTATTTTTAGGTATTTTGACGTTGAGGGCGCAGAGGCCGTTATCGATCGGATACAGGGAAGAGAACTTACACTCGCCGTAGATAAACGCGAAAAACTAAGCTATTTTGCACGCGTTGGGATCGACAAAATAAGCGCGGGCGAAACGATGGGAGGTTTTGAGCCCAGGAAGGCAATGATTGCCGCACTTAAGGAGCGGGTGCTTTCAAAGACATTTGAACTAATCTGCCTTAACTGCAAGGCAACCCGTTTTTTGCATCTTGCCGGCGCGTCAGAAACAATAACCTGCCACAATTGCAAGACCGCTGCACTTACGCTTTCGGAAAAGAAAAATAATAAAGCAGAATCAGAATATGTTGCACGCCTTATCCGAAATTACGGGAAACGTGCACTCGAGGCATTAGGCGTCTATGGCATCGGTGCAAGTACTGCCGAGCGCGTGCTTAAGGGGTTACATAGAAGCGAGGAAGAGTTTTACCTTGATTTATTGAATGCGCAGAAAAACTTTATTAAGAATAAGAAGTACTGGAAACTGGGATAATAACGAAATGTTTAAATACTATAGCTTACTATATTGATCTATGGCAACTACAATACAGATAAGCAATGACCTTCAAACTGAACTTTCAAAGCGCAAACTTTCAGAGCGGGAAACCTACGAAGAAATTATCTGGGATCTGCTCGAAGACACGCGTGAAATAAATGAAGAAACCAAACGTGAGCTTGAAGAAGCGCGTGCTGAAATAAAAAAGGGCAAGTTTCGTACATTTGAACAGATTAAGAAGGAAGCCGGATTCTGATGTACGAGATTATTTTTTCAGATACTGCCAGTAAGCAATTTAATAAACTAGATAAAATTATGCAGGAAAGAATCATTGGCGCTTTAGAGAGAATACGCATACGTCCGGATAATTATATTACAAAATTGGTTGGCGAGATCGCGTATAAATTGAGAGTTGGAGATTACCGTCTCCTGCTTGACGTTGAAAGAGAAAAATTGCTTATTCTTGTCATTAAAATCGGGCATAGAAAAAATATTTACGATTAAAGCATTTAGCCTGCCTGCAAAATCGCACCAATCAATAACAATATCGCAGACAGCACCATATACGGATCGATCTCGTTCCATTTTTTTGCAATGACCTTGCCGCCAATGTATACGATAAAACCGATAAGAAGCGCCTTGTCAATCGCAAATGTGTAGATGACTGTTCCGATCATTGTAAGTAACGTCGCTATTTCCAATCTGTTGTAGCCTATTAACTCGTTTCGAGAAGGAAATAACGCAATCCCGACCCATACAAGCGCCCCTGTTGTTGCAATGACTGGTATGAGTCCGACAAGAGGCGTAAGCGCAAGGAACAGAATCATCAGTATGCCACATACAATTGCAGTAAGTCCGGTTCTTCCGCCTTCGCCAATGCCAACAGCGCTTTCCACATACGTAATGATACTTGTTGTGCCAAGCGCCGCCCCGCCAACCGTCCCTATCCCGTCAACAGCGAGCGCCTCCTTCATTTTCGACATCGAACCGTTCTTATCAAGTACGCTCGTGTTTCGCGTAAGTCCGATGAACTTTGCAACGCTTCCATAAAAGTCGACGAGGAATAGCACGAGGATGACGCTTGCCATTCGCGGCTCAAATATAACGCCCACGTCCATTTGCATTATTCCTGCAAACATATCTGTTGAAACAGGCGCTGTTTCATTTGGTTCCACCCCAAGAAGCACATGTGCAAGAACCGATGCAAGGATGATGCTGATAAGTACGCTTCCGATAATCCGTAATCGTTGCAGGATAAGGATGATAGCAAGCCCAACCACGAGTAATAGCGCCGGCAGCGATACGATCGCCCCGACCCCAGTCAATTGCACCCCTTCATACATAAGCATCCCGCTTATCCGAAATGCGATGAGCATAAGGAATATTCCTACACATACCGAAAGCCCCGCCTTCATTTTGTCAGGAATCGCACGGATGATCCGAACCCGTACGTCGGAAATTGTAATTACGAGGCAGATGATCCCAGACCAAAACACCGCACCAAGCGCCTGCTGCCATGTAAACCCGAGCTGCCCTATTACAAAAAATGCGACATACGCATTCATTTCCATGCCCGGCGCAAGCACAAGCGGCTTTTTTGCCCATGCTCCCATAAGGAGCGTGCTTGCTGCTGATGCAACAATGGTGGCAAAAAGCACTGCCCCTTTGTCAAACCCCCCTTCAGCAAGGATTGCGGGATTCACGACAAAGATGTATGAGAGCGCAAGGAATGTCGATAGCCCTGCAAGGATTTCTGTCTTGAAATTTGTTTTGTGTTTTGTAAAATCAAAATGTTCCTTGATCTCACTTAACCATTTGTCACACATACATGTCACGTCCCAAATTCAATTGCCGTTAGCACATTGCAACTCCTTAGCTCACCTGTTTCCGGATCAACCATCGGTGCTCCTTTAATAGAAATTATTATTGAGCCAAGTCTCAGCATTACCCCCAACTCTATACCTACTCCCTTTATTTTTTCATCGAGCATAAGGAGGGTTATTTTTGGGTTTATCCTGATTTCGTCTACCAAGCTAATATTGTACCTTATGAACACGTCGCCTGATTTTCCGCCGAGCCATTCAACTGCTATGCGGAAGTCATCAAGATGTGCCATCAGCCCGACTCCTGGGTGGATAAGCGGAACAGCGTAGAACTCATCACTATATACATAGCCAGTTATGCTTAGTTCCCCAAGCGTGGTTTGTACGGCTGTTGAAGTAACGGCTAGTTCCAAAGCTTCGGCCCTTATGTTCTTTCCATCATAGGAAATAGTAATTGATCCGTTTATTGAGCCCGGGAAAACACGTATCCCAGCCCCTAAACCAAACCCCGCACGCGGTCCCTTACCTTTTTCATATAAACCAATAATTGCCCGTGCATGTGCATCGTCCGCACGCGAAGGGGTAGGTAACATAATTAATCCAGCGATAAGCGGTGCGGCCAGAATCGTTTTAATTTGCTTGAATAGTTTCCTTTCCTTTGTTTTCGTTTTCATGGAATTCACATATTACTTACGCGAAATATGACAAAATCGCTAATCTCTCTTCCATCTGCCACTTCATATGATGGCGTGAAAAAAGGTTTGGCATCAAGGCCGTGCGCACGGAACACGCCTTTATACCAGCCTATTGGGCGGTGTGTTTCTTCTATATGGTATCCGCCTTCTTTCTTGGTCTTTTGGTAGCAGTGATTCTCTTCATATTCATGACCCGTCGGGTGGCGAAAGTCAATAACTGATTCCGAAACATCAAAGATGCGTGGGTTGCAAAAACCAATAAATGCACTTCCGCCTGGCTTGGCGAGTAGTTTAATATTTTGCATAATATCCACTACCTCGTCATCCGGCACGATACAGAGCACAAGATTACAAAGTACAATGTCAAATGCGCTTTTTGGTATTTGGCCGACAGTACGAAATACATTTTCGACTCCAAGCTTCTCTTCACAAATCCGGTTCATATCTGGTGAAATATCAAATGTTTGTACCTGCGCCCCCATGCGTGCAAAGCGCTGTGCAATAACTGCCGGTCCCGCCCCATAGTCAAGTACGCGTTTTCCGCTTATTTCTCCACAAAGTCGTGCGAGCGTATTATCATAGATCCGCTGCTTGAGGTCCTCGCCCAGTAGCTCACCTGCAACGCGCGCCCATTCGTGCATCTTTTGCACCCGTTTTCCGCTATTTATTACCATAATTATCACCAACTATAACAACAAAATTATATTATTTAATATATTTTAAGAAAAAATGCAAGAAAAACGAAAATTATATAAATATTTTTAGGAAAAATAACTTATGACAGCTAATAAGAAGAATAAGGAAATTTTGAAAAAATTCAGGGATTTTACAAAAGATAGTACTATGAGCGAAGAAGATGCTCTTCGCCTCAGTAAAGGGGTAAGTTTGGCTGTTGCTAACCGATACAAAGAGATGAAGAAATGAAAACGATTAGTGTCGAAACAGCGCGGGGGTTGGAACCCTCAAGGGGGCAGATAAGTAAAATAGAACGACTGAAGCACGAACGTTCTGGAACGAGAGATGTGCCGCCCCCTCATGGGCTCGATAAAAAAGACAAGGAACTCCTTACACTACTTTACCTTAACTCCCGCGCGAGCTTTACGCAGCTTGGCAAGGAGCTAAAATTAAGTGCAAGTACGGTGGAACGACGGCTGCGGCAGCTTAAAGAACAAGGAATCATTTCGCTTTTATTCGCAGATGTAAACCTTGCAAAGCTTGGCTTTAAGGCGTATCGTATTTATCTGAAGTTTGACGTGTTTGATGAGAAAACTGAAAAAGAAGTGCTCGCTCTTTTCGAAAGTTATCCGCGAACGCTCTGGGGTGTTGTGTGCCAGGGCGAATACGATGTACTCTGGCGAATTATCGCGCAGGATGAAGTGGAGGTTGAAGATGCGCTTAACCGTGTCACAGAGCGTTTTGGAAAAAACATTATTGAAAAGGCCGTCGCGACAACCACGTATCAAACCTATTTATCATGGAACCGCGCACTCGGTGGTGAACGTCATCCTGAATTCCCGCTTGAAAAAGTAGGAAAAGGCGAGGCGCTAGACAAAATCGATACACGAATACTTGCACTTCTTTATGATGATGCGCGAGCGACAACTGTTGAAATCGCGAGTCGAATTAATCTAACGCCAGATGCGGTTACCTATCGGATAAAGCGCCTGACCGAAAAAGAATTAATCTTAGGATATACCGCGTGGTTTGACACAAAAAAGCTTGGGTTTGAATACTACAAACTCCTCATCAATTTTCGCGGCATGACGCACGAGAAGGAAAAGAAATTCCTTGATTTTTGCCTGGAGCACGACAATGTTGTATTTTTGAACAAGACAATCGGGAGCTGGGATATTGAAGTGGATATTATTGTTGTAGATACGGCCGAATTACACCGGTTCATACTCGAAATAAAAACAAAGTTCGGCCACCTTATTGGCACGCACCGCTATATTAGTGCAATTGAAGAACGGATGCTTAATCCGATACGGGAGTTTCTATAAATTCATCTCACTTACTTCGCCAGTTGCCTCTTCAAGCATTTTCTTTTTTGCCATCCGTTTTCTGTGTCGTCGTGAGACAAAGTCACTTGATTTCTTGCCGCTCAAACCAGGCCGCGGAGTTATTTTAAGGTAATCCTCGGCGCTAAATTCAACACCGGAAGTTACCAGTTCATGATATTTTTCAAAATCAATCCACGTGTGCCATTTGCCATCTTTTTTGAATGTCTTTTTTGCAAGCATGACAACGCATGACTGCGGGTGATCTGTGACAATTTCGTATCCTGAAATGTGTTTTTCTAATTCCTTTGCATATTCAACCACTTCTTCGTGTAAGGGCATGTTCTCTCGTTTTAATCGAGAAGTTGACGCGCCAACAAACATGTACCCCTTTATTTCTACAAAATCAGAATCTGCCCGCTTAATGAGTTCGGCGTACTTGTCAAAATCCAAATTGTTTATGCCTTTTATCATAGTTAAGCGGATGCACGTCCTTTGCTTTTTCTCTTTCATGTAATCAAGACTTTGCATGAGTCGCTCCCAATTGTCCTTAAAGAGCGGCTTATCAACGTGCTTGAGCGCTTCCTTTGTTGGCGCATCGATGCTGATATAGAGTTGCGTAACCGGCTTTAGATCTCGCATCTGTTCGGGGTATTGCGCATTTGTCACTAAAAACGTGGAAATTCCCTGCCGGTTAAACTCTTCAATTGCCTCATTGATGCGCGGATAGAAAATCGGTTCACCGGTAAGAGAGAGCGCAACGTGCTTGACTGTTTTTGCCTTTTCGTACATTGCCTTGTTTGCAGTTGGTGATCCACCAAACCCATTGAGCAGGCTTTGATGCGCTTCTTTGCTTTCAGTTACAATTTCTATTGGGTCATCAACTGCCCACTTCCATTCCTTTGAGACTGGTGCCTTGTACCCTCGCCAGCAGAAAGTGCAGCGGTTTGCGCATGAGATGCTTGTTGTCATCTGCATGCATTGGTTACTCATGATGCCGTAGAACTTGAGCTTGTAGCAGCCGCCCTCACCACGAATCATATTTTTTGTCCAGCCGCAGACCTTTACTGCGCTATGGTTTCCGACAACGCGGTACTGCTGTCGCTCGAGCTCTTCTTTTGCAGAGGGAGTAAGCATCGAAGTGGATACTGAATCATACATATACAGATTTAACCCCCGATTTGTTTAAAAATACTTAAGGAGAAATAAGCCCATGGCGATCCCTTTACAGACTGAATCTGACCGGCATGCACTTCACAAAACACTTATGACGCTTGGTGCAAGCGAACTTGACGCAAAGATTTTACTTGACTGCGTTCTCTCAAGCAAATCGTGCTCATGGGTAAATACGGACATGATAGAGGATAAGCACGTTTTGGCGCTTAACAAATTCATGGTTGAGAACAACTACCCGCTTTTGGTAAAGGTAGAGCAAGTCCCCATGCGCGGGAAATTTATCTGGGAAGTTAAGGCGAAGAAAAAGTGATTTTTTCTTACTTTTTTTAAAATTCCAATTTAACTTTAGTAATGCTTTTATTAAACTAGATTTTAATTTTAGTAAAAACTAAGAAAACATTTTTAAATAAGTAGCAGTTTTGTCCATTCAAATGAACAAATTAGAGTCTTCGTTTCTCAATCTCCCCCCTCATTTCATTTACAAAATCTGCCAATTTTACCTTTGCCCGTTCGTTTCCTTTCCTGTCACGGATTGAGATCGTTTTGGAAGAAGTCTCCTCCTTTCCAAGCACAAGCATGTATGGCACCTTCTGCAGCTGCCACTCGCGGATCTTTGCGCCAATTGTGCCGCTCTTTTCCTCAAATTCGCTGCGGATCCCGTGCCTTTTAAGCTCTTCATGTACCTCTTTTCCGTATTGGTTTTGGTCATCCGATATGGTAAGCACCGCTACCTGCACGGGCGCAAGCCATGTGGGGAACTTGCCTTCATAATGTTCAATAAGGATGGCAAAAAACCGCTCAATTGCGCCATGCGCAACCGAATGGAGCATTGCCGGGTGCCGCTCCTTTCCGTCCTTGTCGATGTACGTCACGTTGAACCGAAGTGGCATCTGGAAATCCAACTGCTCGGTTGCGCACTGCCACATCCTTCCAAGCGAGTCGCGCACGTGAAAATCGATCTTTGGGCCGTAAAATGCGCCGTCCCCCTCATTGACCTTGTATTTTTTCCCAAGCTTGTCAAGCGCCTTTTTAAGCGCGTTTTCCGCCCGGTCCCACTGTTCATCGGTACCAAGCCGTTTTGGCGGCCGGGTTGAAAGCTCAAGGAAATATTCAAAGCCAAACATATTGTAAAACTCGTCAAGGAAGCGAAGCCTCTTTTCAACCTCTTCCTCAATCTGTTCTTCAGTACAATAGACGTGCGAATCGTCCTGCGTAAATGCGCGCACCCTAAATAACCCGGAAAGTACGCCGGAAAACTCATGGCGGTGCACAAGCCCAAGTTCGGCAAGACGAAGCGGCAGTTCACGGTATGACCGGCGGGCAGTCTTAAACACGCGGATTGAGCCCGGACAATTCATCGGCTTGACCCCGTTTAATTTGCCGTCGATAGTAGTAAAATACATGTTTTCCTTATAATGGTCCCAATGGCCGGATTCCTTCCAGATTTCCGCATCCATGAGTATCGGGGTACGGATCTCAACATAGCCGTATTTATCATTTAATTCCCGCCAATACTTCTCCAGCTCGTTTCTGATGACCATTCCCCTTGGGTGGAAGAATGCCATGCCCGGTGCAACGTCCTGCAAGGAAAAGAGGTCAAGCTGCGTGCCCAATTTGCGGTGGTCACGGTCCTTTGCAATTTGTTGCATCTCAAGAAACGTCGCAAGCGCCTCATTTGTCGCGTGTGAAAACCCGCTTATCCTCTGTAATTGCGGCTTTGACGAGTCATTAAGCCAGTATGCGCCGCCGACCCCTTCCAAATGGATCGCACGTAATTCGTTTACGTCTGCAAGAAGGGGTACAAGGGAAGGAACACGTATCTCACTCATGCAATACAGGTTCAAAAACGCGTGTTCAGGCATCTTTTGTGCAAGCTCTACAAGGTATGGCTCATTCATCTCTGAAAATATCTTTTCCGCCTGCTCCTTTGAGACGAGTTTTTGCGTAATGGGGTGTGATTTTGAGATGAATGCTTCGACCTCTTTTTGCAATTCAGGCAATTCCTTTGGCGAAAGCGTCCGGCCAATATCCACATCAACGTAAAAACCATTTTCAGTTAGTTGCATAAGCCCAAGTTTTGCATCCTTATTTTTCCCCTTTAGTACTGCTGCAATAGCAAGTGCCGCGGTCAATCGGTATGCATTCTTGTCCTTGGAGAAACCCAAATTCCTCGGCTCCTCAAGCATGACCGAATAAAGCACTTCATTTACCGTGTGCGCGGTGCCGGCTTTCGGCCTTCGCTTTCCATCAGTGGTTTCGGCATCAGGTACGACGTCTTTTGCAATCGATTCAATGCGCGGTTTGACGAGTGCGACATAATCGCTTGTTTTGAGCGCCATGGAACGGTCCAATCTGGCTACATTGAAATATATCTCATCATTTTTGAGTAACAGCGGATCGACAATTAGCTCCATTTCAGGGTTAAATGAGAATGGCAAAATCGTACCCGAAACGCTCCCTGCCAGTTTTTCCGCGATTTCAGGGGTGGCAAATGAGATATAACTCCCATTAAATAATCTTTTGACTGCGTCAAGGTCTATCTTGGCATTACCAGGAACAATCCCAAGCACGTATTTGGTTTTTTTGCTCTCGACCTTAATCATCATAATGATGCATTTTGCTGCCTGGGAAAGCCGGTTACCACGCATCTGGCTGACAATGTCAGTCCTCCCTTCCGGAGGATGCTCAAGAAGGGTATATGCTGCATTATGTTTGTCAAGAAAATCAAGTAACTGTATATAGGTCGCATTTGCATGAGGGTCATCCTTTTCCGTTGCACGCACCTCTTTTGATACTATTTTTGCTGTACCTACCCTGTCCTTTGCTTCACTGATCGTCTTTGAAAGTTCCGAGAGCGGGTGGCCTTTGCATTTAAGCTCAAACTCCTTGTACCAGCCAAACTGGCTTTTATATGTGTCGGGGATCTCTTTTTTTACCGCCTCGTACAATTTGGTAAGGATGACCGGCGCGTCGCGAAGCGATGCAAGGTTTGATGAAAGGTGCGCATACGGGTATATTACAACGTTTTTTGCGTTCACCGTCTGGAACATCTTTTTTATTTCAGTGACTGCGGTTGCAATTTCCTTGTCCCCGTCCCCCTGTTCAATGGATGTGAATACGACTACTGCCTCTTCGACCCGCTTGCCTTCCAGTTCTTCCTTGCTGACTTCGTCGGCCCCTTGCTTTACCGCAAGTTTTTTCGGCTTATAGAATATATAATCGCAATGTAATTTGAGTATCCGCATAATATTTCAACTCCACTTCATAACCATGTTAAAAAACAAATAAAAAGAGATTACTTGAATTGGTACATCTCAAGCGCCCGTTCCGCCGCGTTCCGTGCGTCTGGAAACACGCCTTCATTCAGTACTCGTATGAGCGAAAAAAGTTCTCGTCTTTTTACCAATCCCCGAACCGCGCGTAATCGTTTATCTTTATCTTCACACGCAAGCGCTCTTTTCAATCGGTTCATCGACTCACCTCGCGTTTTTCGAGCCGATACCCATACGCTTCGGCAACACGGCGCTCTTCGTGCGGCGGATTCACCCGTACTTCCTCATTGAGGTACCGCCATATTGCAGTACGTGATACCTTGAAGATGCACGCCAAATCCCGGACCGTAAACTCCTGCGTTCGGTACATATCGCGTACCATTTTTCGTCCATCCATATCCAAACTCGGCTTTCGTCCGCGCCGTAATTTGCTACCGTGTTTCCAACCACCCTTGGTGTATATTTTCCATATTTCTCAACCTCCTTATTTTCATGCATGCAGCTTTCGCTAACCCAAAAGAAAAATAAACTAAAAATTTCTTTATGGGTCTAGCTAATCATATAATTAGCATGTAGTTCCTATTGCTAAACCCGTATAGTTCATATCTATCAAAACAGTATTAGTTTTGCCCAGTATTTAAATGTTTGTCACGATTAGACAATGGTTGTCACGAATTGTCTATCCAAATCCGAGTTCACGCTTTACATCAAAGACGCGTTGTGGATTCAATGAGCAATGGAGGCCGTAGCCGGTTGGTTTTAATATGATTATATTTTCCCGTACAAGTTGATCGAACATTTCTCTTGCCTCGTCACTTGGTTCGAGGTTTCTAACAACAAGTTCAACTGCCCGATGTTTGCCTCCGATTAAACGGTGAGAAAACATCCGCGTTAAAATTCTCTGCCGAATTGTTGCTGCCATGCGGCATTTATATAACAAAATATTTAAAAACATATATTTAATTATATTATTGAAATAGTTACTATCGTGGATATATCGCCTAAAGCGGTATATTTATATATAATATCCTATAATATATTATATAGGTGATCCAAATGCTTTCAGATATTTTTGAAGATTCGGTCATGGTGCGGGTATTCGATTGGCTTTTAGAGATGCCGAATACAGAATTCTCTAAATCAGATGTTGCAAAACAGGTAGAGAGCACCTTTCCATCGATTAAGCCAGTTTTTGATCTGTTGGAAAAATTAGAAATCATCAAAAAAACCAAAACCGTTGGGAGAACGCAGCTTTACGTGCTTAATGAAGATTCAAAACTCTTTATGGTATTAAGCCGGTTTGACCTTTTGCTTGCATCCAAACTGATTGAAGTCGAAGAATCCGGATCTAAAAAAGTAAAGAAAACGATTGAGCCAATGGTGTCGATTGGGTAGTTTAATTCTTGTCTTCGACGATTTCCATAGCCCGCGTAAGTTCTGGCGTTTTTCCAAGTTCTTTGGCAAGCACACTATAGTTTTCTTCTTGTTCAGATTTAATTCTTTTGGTTTCATTAAATGCCGTCTGAATGGCTCCCCCAACCTTAGGCATCGCTGCTAACGCCTTTGGATCAATTCTCACCATTTCGTCTAACTTCTCTATTAATCTGTGTAATACAACTGGACTAATTGGGTTACATGCAGCTATCATTTCTTCAATTTTACTCGCTTTTTTACGAATTTCTTTCAGGCGATCGTATAAATCTACAATTTCACTTAAAGTTTTACTAATATCAAGCGAAGGCTTAATGGTGGCACCATAGAGGCCCTCATCGTCTACCCAATGGTCCTTTGCACCAAAGGCAGAAACAACCAATGCTGCAACTTCTCTATGGGCTTGGCCAGACATATTCGGATGGTTTGCTGCCATTTCTGGATTAGATCCAACTATCTGCGCAATTCTTCCATCTGCTAGCTGATTTACAGCAGACATGAAAATATCCGTTGCAAAGTTTACCGAAATTAATCCTTCACTGGATTTCGTATTTAACCCGATTTGGAAAACCGTGACTGAATTTCGAGTTTCTATATAATATGTGCCATTTAGTTGTATATGTGCCTTCCGCATGCGTCTTGCTCCTAATTCTTCCAGTGGTTTTGCTACTTCTCTAACCCGTGCTTCGAATTTCGCAAGGTCATTTAACTGAACTGCCCGTGTTTTTGAGCCCGTATAGACAACAGAAAAACTTTGAGCATGAAATTTCAATGTCGCCCCTGCCATATTATCACATACCTTATATGCCAAATAGTGTTTAAAAATGTATGTTTTTGTAGTTGGTCTAGCTAGGGCTTGGACAACTATCCTCACGAAATTATCATACCTTCATTTCATCCCATAGTTCTGAACGGCCCGTGCTTGGGGGCAGGTCCGCGATATGCCCCATCGCCTCAATAAGCCCAAGTGTTTGCGACAATCCCTTTGCAAACCGCGTCGCGTCCCGGCGTATAAGTAAGAGATTCCGTTCCCAGTTTTCAGCAAGCCTGTTGAGTTCCGCATACACCATTTCCGCATTTTTGACCAGCTGTTCGGGAATTTCCGAATGCTTAAGCATTGCACTATATAGCCCCTCTCTATATTCATGATCCTTTTTCGGAAATGCATTAATTATCTGTTCTGCAAGCACCCCTTTATCCGGTCCAAACGTATCATTTGCACTATACGCATCTTTCATTAGGTCAATCTCCGTTTCCCCCAACATAAATCCAAGTCTCCTCCAGCCAGGGACGAATATGTCTGTTGCAAAGAGCGCTTCAACTGCAAACCGTGCTTCTTCAGGGGCAGTGCGCTCAAACCCGCCAAATATTACAAGGGTGTTTCGTGTTTTTAGGCCAAACCGAAACAGTACCTCCTTGACATCCCGCGCTTCTGCAGGGGGTTCGCTGCCTTTTGGGACTAACGGGTGCATCGTTTCGATCTGCCGTTTCCATATTTCAAGTTTATCTCCTGTCATATCCTGTCGTGCAGTCCCTTTGTTTCGTATTCGGTACTGGTTCAATGTCGTCTCTAGTAAGCCCCTCTGTGCCATGTAATCACCTGGTTAATTTATGCCAAAAGGTGAATAAAAATGTGAGCCTAGTTTTACGGGGGATTTGGATGAGAAGAGAATCAGCAGCTATTTTATCCCAAATCCCCGCGTTTTAATTGGCATGCGTAGCTTTTGGTTTTTAATAAGTTGTCACACAATTATGCCGCCTTATCGAGTGTTTCATTGGTAATGAGGGGCCGCAGGAAACTCATGCCATTTTGCTTAATGTGCGAAACTATTTCCATGTGCCCGCTTAAAGCCTCGGAGCGATCCCTATATTTTTTGCGCAAACAGTACGCCGTATTCTCCGTGTTACTTATAATGATGCTTGTCTGTGGCGATCCATCAGTTGGATGGAGGGTTGAAACCGTAATTACAGTAACGCCGACCTTAAACGTGCTTAGGAAGCGAAACTGGTCGATTTGTTCGTGGTCTTGCAAGTGCACTATTTCATCCGGTATGAATGCGACCGGGACCTTATTTTTTATTTTCTTACCCAGCCTTTTCGCAAAATCCTGATTTACGGTTATAACAAGAAATTCCTTTGCATTTTTTGTCTTTCCTTTATTTTGTTCGTTGTAACTACCTACCCATTCGATCGGCCATTCGTCTACTCCATCCTGGGCAAGTACAAACGTGAAGACGTGTATTGTGGGGTTCTGAAGAAGGTAAAATAGGAACTCCCCCTTTTTTTCCAGGGTTATTTTCTCCGGGTCAATAAGTAGGTAGTCAGTGCTGTTGAGGGGGATTTCCGTACGGTCCTGCTTAAAAAATACCGGCCCCTCCGGGGTCAATTCGATGCAGCGGTCCATCGGCCTATGCGCGCTTATCGTAACTCCCGCTTTTTCTTCCCTGATTGTCAAGAGCCGTACTTCGGAGAGGCTTTCAGCACCTCCTATCCGTTCACTTCTTAATTTAAATGTATTGAGTTTTCTTTCCGGATCCGTGCTTTTTGCAACCTGCGGCGTAAACCCTAGCGCAGAATATGATGGAGGTCGCCAGTTACACAGTGCGCGCGGCAATCGCGCGTGGGCAATTGCTGCCATGTTACATAATTAATGCGATTTCGTTTTAAACCTGCCTGCCACTCCTTACATACTCAAAGACCTTGTTCCCTGCGTGGATCTTGACGTAATTTTTGATAAATGCAAGAAATGCCTTTGGGCGCTCGACGATGAGCTTGCCTTCCTTACGCCTGCCCCCAAACCCAAGCCGGAGGAGCAGAATCTCGTCTGGCGCATTTGCCTTGTCTATAAACACGACTCCTTTTGGGGTAACTCCGCCGGTTGAATCAAAGGTGCCTGCAAGGTAATTTGCAGCATATTCGTTTAGGTATTTAAAGCGCTCAAGCTGCTCTTCTTCAATCTCCTGGAAAAATTTGCGGTAGGCAGTATGGTAAAAGTAGACCTTGTTGTCTTCAGTAAGGAGCTTATCCGTCTCGGTAAGCTGCCGGTCGATCACTTCCTTGGAAAATATCTCGAGGTACTCCTTTTCACCCCGTACTCCGAGGCCCTCGTATACGCGGCGCTTGCGCCAGAACCCGATAAGATATGCAAGCTCAGGAGTCAGTTTGATCTTGATGAAAACCACCGTTTAGATTCTTATTTTCTTCCTTTCGTTTTTCTCCTCAAAGCCAGTACGTTTCGAAGGGATGACCATGCGGGTGCCCTTGACAAAATCCTCTATTTCCTCTGAGATCAGTTCGTCTATCTGGCTTGCAAACCAGTGCGCCGCCTTTGCCGAAACGTATGAGCGTTTGAATATTTCCATAAGTTCACTCTTCTCCGATGCGGTAAACGGTTCCTTGTCCTCTACAATGCGTTTGTTTGCCCGCCCGAGCAATTCGCTGAATTTATTGATGTCCTTTTCAGTCGCCCCGCCCGCCGACAATGCGGAGAGTATCCCCTTTGCAAGGATTACGTTTCGCTTGCCCGTCCGTGTAAGGAGCCGCTCAAGTTTCTTTATGTCGCTTTTTGGCAGGTGGCTTGCACGTACTGCCGTAAGAACGCGTTCTGCAAACCGGAAGAATCGGCCGACAAGCTCCATGCATTGAAATGGCGAATAAAGATTATAAAGGCGTGTGGTGTCACTCCTCTATGGGAATTAAGGCAGTTATATTTGACATGGATGGCGTCCTTGTTGATTTGAAAAACTGGGTTCATACCCCGTTGCTTGCAACGAAACCCAGTTTTTCAAAGTTGTGACCGAATGGGGCATACCCCTCCAGCTTGCTGCGGGATCCCTTCGGTCACATTGATTCCCAATTGCTTCATTTTGAGGCAGAGCGGAAAACACTTTCTCATTTTGGCCATCGCATAACAGACGAGGAATTGAAGAAGTACCTTGGATGGAATGAAAATGCATTTTGGGATGAGATGAAGAGCATATATAATATACACGAATCAGTTGCCGTGATACGAAAAACAAAGAAACCGCTCTTTGAGTCACTTCTTAAAAAAGCGCTTAAGCCCGATTACGCATTGCAAAGGGTTCTTACTGACCTGCGAAAAAAAGGACTTAGATTAGCAGTCGCATCCTCAGCACCAAAACAATGGATTTTTATGACCCTTGAAGGGCTCGCGATTCGATCATGTTTTGATGCAATCGTTTCCGGCGACACACTCAAACGAAGTAAGCCGTTTCCGGATATTTTCTTGAAAGCTGCCAAGGACCTAGGTGTCGAACCGCAAGCGTGCGTTGTTATAGAGGACGCGCCAGCCGGTATTCTTGCTGCAAACCGCGCAAATATGTACGCAATAGCATTACATGTTCCTACTAATCAAGGGTGCGATCTTTCCGCTGCAAATAGAGAGATAAACAATCTATCCGAGCTTGCCCAGTTGCTCACCACGCTCATTTAATAAAATAGCGTACAAATTACCTTTATGAAATACCAAGTCAATGTCAACGAGGTTAAAAAAATTCAGGCAAACATCTGGAAGGAAATTGCCGGGACATTTGCATTACGAAAAGGAAAAGTTGGTGAGCCGCTTCCGATTTATGGCCATTACGGCGGCGTATTTCAAGTCGGGGGCGAACAGCTCGTTATTCATTGCGACGGCGTCGGGACGAAGGTGCTTGTTGCCGAGGCGCTCAAGAAATACGATACTGTTGGCATTGATGCAATTGCAATGAACGTAAACGACGTTGCCTGCATGGGCGCCGAGCCCCTTGTCGGTGTTGATTATCTTGCGCTTGGCAAAGAAAATGAAGCACTTGTAAGCGAGGTCATGAAAGGACTTGTTGCCGGTGCACACGAAAGCGACTGCGCAATCATCGGAGGCGAAACCGCAATTGTTCCTGCACTTTTGAAAGATGAGAAATCATTTGACCTTACGTTTACGGTTATCGGCCGGATTAGGGATAAAATAATAACGGGCGAATCAATACAGCCTGGCGACATACTTATCGGTTTGGAAAGCTCAGGCCTCCATAGCAATGGCTATACGCTTGCGCAAAAGGCGCTCGACCTAAAAAAATGGGGGCCGGAAATGCTTGTGCCTACGAGAATATATGTTAAAAGCGTGCTTGAAGCGCTCGAAACAACGGAGGTTCACGGCGTTGCGCACATTACGGGCGGCGCCTTTAGTAAATTAACGAGATTGAATAAAAATGTCGGGTTTGAATTAACGCGTATGCCCCGCTTTCCGCCAATTTTTGCTGCATTGTTTGAAAAAGTAAAGGATGCTCGCGAGATGTACCGGACCTTTAATTGCGGCATCGGTATGGTCATTGTTGCGCCGCAGAGCGAGGAAAATAAGATTCGGGATGTGGTGAAGAAATACTCGATCCGCTCGCACGTTCTCGGTGCGGTTACTGATAAGCAGGGCGTACGGCTTATGCATGAGGGAAAAGAGATCAGCCTTGTGTGATCATTTCGGCAACACCCCGTATCCCATCCCATTTTATTTTCCATTTTTTAATTTTAATTCCTTTTTTGAAAAACGGCGCATGTGCAACATATGTCTCGCCTTCACCGCCTTCCAAAAATGGGTGGATATTTTTTATCTTTGCCTCGCCGAGCTCCTTAAATGGCCTTCCAAGCCATTCTTTGCCAAGTCCTTCTGCCGCAACTGCACTGACATATATTTCAAAGTAGCGGAGCATTTCTTCCATTAATTCAGTTTCTTTATGCCACAGTGGCGCATAGGTCGGAACTCCCAATTCCTCGCCAACTCGTTCTATTCTTCTTTTTTGGTACTCGCTCGCCACTGCACCTGCAATAATCCCATTTACCTTTAATCGTGCGAGTAGCCGTTTCAAATCATCATGCCATTTCTCGTCATTTGTTTTCAAGAAATACTGCCTTAGCCCAAGTGCTTTTGCCTGCAGTTTTGTCTTACCGATATTTGGATGGTGAAACATCATGGAGTATTCTTCTGCTTTTACTGTGATGAGTATGGGTTCAAACCCCTGTGTGAGCGCCCAGAAGGTGCTAAAGACGCTGTCCTTACCTCCTGAGAACAAGCAAGCAACACGCATGGTATTTACTTAATCAGAACGTTTTTTATTCTTCTTTTCGATTAGTTTTCATGATTAAGGCGATTGTTCTTGATTTAGATGGCACGCTCTATAGGGGGGGACGGGTTATTCCGGGCATCCCACGCACGCTCGAAACGCTTCGAAAAAACGGGTTCAAACTTTTTTTCGTCTCAAACGCAAGCATGCGGACCCGTGAGGACCAGGCAAGGAAATTGCGAAAGATGGACATTGCATGTACGATCAACGAAATGTACAACAGTGCGTACGCAACCGCAAATTATGTTAAGGCTAATTATCTCGACCCATGCGCATATGTTATTAGCGAGGGTGGGTTACGGACTGAACTAAAGCGGGCGGGGGTAAAAATAATTAAAAGAGAAAACGAGGATCCGACGGTTGTTGTAACCGGACTTGACACAAAGCTTACTTTTGAAAAATTAACGATCGCGCTTCGCGCACTCCTTAATGGCGCGGATTTTATTGTATCAAACGCCGACCGCATTTATCCGGTGGAAAGCGGGATACTTCCAGGAAGCGGGACAATTGCTGCATTTTTGCAATATGGGTCGCGGAAAAAACCAATTATAATTGGAAAGCCAAGCACACATTTGATCGAAGCGGTACTAAAAGAAAATAAGCTTAAACGGGACGAGGTGCTTATTGTGGGTGACAATTATGAGACTGATATTCTTGTTGCCCATGCACTACGGATTAAGTCCGCATTGGTGTTGACCGGCTTAACAAAACGGAGCGACCTTAAAAAGTGGAAAAAGAAGCCTGATTATGTCATCCGATCCGTCAAAGACCTGCCACAATTAATTCGCTCTACCCGTCAATGATGTCCTTAAGCGAGTTACTTGAATCCTGCCCGCTAAAGAAGATGTCGTCAAGGTTAACCGGCTGGGTCGTATTTGAGGTGTCCGAACCCGACGGCGTGCCTGAATGTGCCGATGAAAATGGCGCGGCATTTGTCTGCCCTACTTCAACTATGTTGTAAGTGATCTGCAAGCTGTTTCCGCAGCGGCATTTCCCGTGGAGCTGGAGTTCATTAAGGGAAATTTCACTGCTTACATAGAACGTGTTATCGGCATTACAGTTGGAACAACGAATTGTCCGTCTTAATTCGACCATGTCAAGGTGTACGAACTTTATATTTATATACCTATCCTTACTCCCACCTGCCTGCGCCCTTGCGAAGGAGGCGCTGCCGTGCAAGGTCGATAACGGTCGATGATTGCTTATATTTTGTCTGGCCGCCGTCAATTGCCAGGTCGCAGGCCGCAAGCACTTCCTTACTTATGGAACCAAACGTGAATGCGTCCTCATGCCCGCTGATGTTTGCACTTGTTGCGATGAGGGGCACGCCCGTTTTTGCAATGACGTCTCGGGTAAAATCATGGTCGGGTATTCGTATACCAAGCAGGTCTGTGGGAGTTACGGGCATCGGCACCTTCGCCCGCGCAATAAACGTATAGGGCCCAGGCAGGCAGCGCTTAAGCACCGATTCTTCGATATCGTCAAGCCGGATATAACGGGAGAGCATATAAAAGTCTGAAAACGCAACTGAAAGCGGTTTTCCACCTTCACGGTGCTTTATTTTGTATATTTTTGCAACCACCTCGTGGCTCGTCGCGTCTCCCCCTATACCATAGACCGTGTCGGTCGGGTACAGGATAACCTTTCCCTGCTTAATTGCAAGCGCTGTTTTTTCAAGCGCGTCTTTTTCCGTTATTTTGACAACTTCTACCATGTAATCAACTATATTTATTTCTAAAACAACAAAATAAAATACTATGACACGCGTGCTGCGATAATTATATTCTTAGAGTAAATCCTTCCTCAACCGTTCAATGCCAAGTGCTGCTAACAGTTTTCCAACACGCGGCCCGCGGTCCTTTCCGATGAGCGTCTGGTATATCTGCCTAAAAAATTCCTTTGGTTCAATGCCGCGCGATTTTGCAAACTCGAATACTGCATTGTGTATAGCAAGTGCATCCATGTTTGTGGCAAGGGATTCTACAAACAGGCGCACGTTTCCTTCAGCTTTGCGTGGTGAGTACTTGAAGTTATAATCATCCGGTACAAATGCGTTTTTGATCCACTGCTCGACATATGGCTTAAGGTATCCCACGCCATCTGCATCGTTGAGCACTTCCCCGACCTTTTTCCAGTCATAATATACTTGGTAATAGAGAAGTATGTCTAAAAATGGCGCTTTCCAGTGCATCTTGTCAGTGCTTAGGCTAAATGCGAGTGCTTTTTTATGGTCAGCGCGGCTCAAACTGCTGCCCCCCTTCTTCGCAAGTTCGCTTGCCCCTTGGAACTCGTCGTATGCCCTAAGGAGGTTTTCAGGGGTCGGGTTAATATCAATGTTTTCTTCGAGGTCCGGCTTAAGTAAAAGGTATTTGAGTATTTCCGGAGGAATAAACGTCAGGAGCTCAGTTACCCCCAGTCCAAGTCCCTTTGATTTTGAATACTTCTTTCCCTCAAGAAGAATAAATCCATAGCGGTAAGGTACGTGATATTCCGTTTTCATAAGCTCAAGCGTCACTGCCCTGCATGTATCCTCACTTCCTCCCTTTGTGTGGTGGTCTACACCTGCACCTTCGATGCTGGTACCCAGTATTTGTTTCCATGCGGGCCAGTGGAGGCGCCAGAGGATCTTGTACTTGTGATTGCCAATAGTTGTCTTTCCACGATGGCCGCATCCCTGTGTATATCCGACATTTCGGTCGCATGCGTATTCGTAGTTCTCACCGTCATGGGAAATAACGCGTGTCGTTGCAATCTTGCCGCAATTTTCACAAATGGGCATAATGACTGAAAAATCCTTGGGGAGCGTCCGGCCGCTTGTCTTTTCAATAAGCTCACGTGCCTTTGCCTCGTTTTTCAGGTAGAACCGCGCCCATTCGTCAAATTTCCCTTCCGCATACATGTCATTGGCTCGAATAACGGTGCATGTCACCCCGAGCTTCCCCATAAGCGCAAGCACTTCATCCAAAAAATGGTCGCCAAAACTCCTGCTTGTGCCTGTCGGGTCAGGGACGTCGCATAATGGCTTACCAAGATGCGGCTCAAGCTGTGCTTTGTATTTTTCCATTGGAATGGGGATTTTGTCAAATGCATCTAAAATGTCCCCAATAAGATAGAACGTTGTCTTTTTTCCCTTGCGTTTAAGCATTTCTTCGATCGTTGCAGGGAACAGGAACTCACAGACCGTGCCAAAATGTGCAGGGCCGCTTGTTGTCATACCCGAAGTGATCACATAGGGTTCTTTCTTTTCCTTAATAACGAGGTCTGCCAAATGTTCGCTCCAGTGTTTATGCTCGGCCTTGTTTTCCATGCGTTTCATCTCTGGGGTCAGCGCTTATTTTTTTGCTGATTTTTTTCTTGGTTTTTTAGAAGGAGTCTTATTCATCGGTGCCCCCTTTGTCCGTGGTGGGGCAGGCGTTATGGGTGTCTGCGGCTTACTTTCCGTAGCTGGCATGCGCTTCGTTGTAACTGGTGGGTAGGTAACTGCAGGTTCATGCGTCTTTTGGACCATAAGTTCGTGCGGTGCTGAGATTTTCTTCCAGAAGAAATACTGTAATGATGTCATGGCCATGCCCGTAACGATGCTTTGGATGAGCGCTACAATCATGATCAGTATAAACAGAAGGATCATGAGCGGAACTATGAATGAGAACACAAAGCCGATTTGTATGATGGTAAAAAATATTTGAAATATGCCGCTTATGGTAAGTATTACTACAATAAGCGCGATGTCAAACAGAAATGTCGCCACTATGTTTTGCCTAACGAGTGCCATCGACCGTTTGAATGCTTCAATCACGCCGCGTTTGTTAAGTACGATTTCAGGAAGCGAAAACTGGATGAAAAACGCAATAATGATCCAGATAATAAAAAACAGGAAAAATAGTAGGATGCTTATTCCAAATCCGCCAAAAAATGCCTCTGGACTCTCAACAAATGATGCAAACGATGAAATCAACAAAAGAGCAGGAACCCCAAATACAATAAGGGCAATGCACATCATTAAAATCTCATATGCTGCCATGGGCATAATCAATTGCCGTACTGTGCCAAGGAGCGGGAATTTTTTCCCTCCTGTGCGGTTATTGACTGCCGCATATGCGGAATTGCCAATCGCGCTTTGGAGTATTGAAAATACTACATATAATATGCCGCCAAAGAATACGATGGGAAGTACGTTCTGCGACAGTTTTGTTATAAAACCGGCGCCTAGTGACCCGTATTCATCAGCACTAAAAAGCCCGAGTCCGGCAAATAGCAAAAGGAATAAAACAATCGCAATAATGCTTACTACATAAACCAAAAGATATATTTTGCCAAAATCAAGTGCAAGGCCACGAAACTGTGTCTTGAGAAGCTGCCATGATTCGCCAAACGACTTGCTCACCGTATCAATCGATTCTCCCATGGATTTAATTGTCCACAATAAGCTTTAAAAAGGGTAAGCAATATATCTATATTGTTCAGCGGTCATAGGAGGGGGGAAACACCTGTTCCCATTCCGAACACAGAAGTTAAGCCCTCTCACGGTGTTGCTCGTACTGTTCCATGAACGGGAGTGCGCACTGCTGCTGAGCACTTCCTAATTGCAAAGCATGTTGTCGGCATTTTTTTGCCGTGTCGCCATATTTTTATAAGCTAATCTCTATTAGCTATTCATGAAAAAACCTATTAGCATATTTTCTATTTCCATCTCAGTCTTTATCCTGTTTTTTTTCTTCAAGCTTCTTGACTTTTTTCTTAATGGCACAGCTTGGTTTTGGGAGTACGCAGTGTTTATTCCCGAATATTTCTTTACGCTTGCCGCACTTGGGATGCTTGCACTTTGCGTTAGGGAAAAAGATACGCGCACCACCGGAATCTCGTTTTTGTTTCTTATCGCGACACTTATCAACTTGCCGATCGTTATTGCCGATGATCCTGTTCGCGCAAACGGAAATACCATTACCGTTCTTTCTTACAACAAGGGTTTTTGGCAACCGATGGATGAATCGTTTGCAGAATTTTTAAAATCACAAAATGCGGATATAATCCTTATCCAGGAAAGTGTTCCAGAGGATGACGTTGATTTCATTCTTCAAAAATTGCCTGGTTGGTACGGAGTACGCGCGCACGATGTGGTAACCCTCTCACGCTATCCCATTGTAGATGTAAATGCAGGACGTATCGGAAGACATGTAAAAACAACCCATTCCATTAACGGAAAAGAAATTGATGTATATAATACACATACACGCCTCGTACTCGTTGGCCTTGGAGCAGGCGGACCAATAGATGTGTTTAGACTTCGTAACGAGGAATTTATAGAACTCTACGAACAACTCGATTCTGGTGATCGATGCAAGATTATCGGTGGTGACTTTAATACAAAATCAAACTCCCGCCCAATCGGTTATCTCATGAAGAATTTCAACGATGCAGCCCGCGCAACAACAAGCTACCCAATTACGTGGAACAGTGTCATTCCGCTTTTCCGGGTTGATTATATATTTTCTTCGCCTTTACTCAAGCCGATCTCGTATCAATCCTTTACTCACATTCCTTCAGACCATTATGTTATAAAAACAACGCTTGCAGGTATAGAACGGTGTTAGGCATGGAAGAACCAGAACGGGCATTCAAGGACATACAGAAACTAAAAGCAATTATTGCTAAATGTAAAGGATTTAATCTTCATAAAAAATATGCCGCAATTCTTGAATGGGTTGAAAACTATCTTTTTGACGCAGAGCATTTCTATAAGAACAAGGACTACTATTCCGCCTTTGGCGCTGCAAATTACGCCTATGGCATGGTTGACGCACTGCTTATCTTAGAAGGGAAGAAAGATGAAACAGCTTAAACGCCTCGGCCAGGTCTTTCTCCATAATCCGCGCATTTTGGAACGCGAGGCAGAACTTGCAGCAGTTGAAGGAAAAACCGTTCTTGAGATAGGCCCCGGAGACGGGCGGCTCACGGAAAAGTTGCTTCTCCATAACCTGAAAAAAATAATTGTGGTTGAGAAAGATACGCGATTTGCCGACCAACTAAGAAATAAATTTGAACTCGATTCCCGAATAGAAATCGTTAATGCAGATATTCTTGAGTATCCGATTCCGGCGGTTGATGTGGTTATCGGTAACATTCCATATTACATCTCGTCCCCAATTATCTTCAGGCTCAAGGAGGTTTCATTCGGACGCGCACTTCTTATTGTCCAGAAAGAATTTGCAGAAAAGATGGTTGCAAAACCAAACGATTCAAATTATGGGAGATTAAGCGTTACTTCCCAATTATTTTTTACTGTCGAATACGTCATGACGGTCCCGAAGATGTTTTTTTCCCCGCCCCCAAAGGTTGACTCCGCGCTTATTACATTGGTTCCCACCGGCACGGTTGTATCTGCCCAGGCCGAAGAACTTATCAACCTTTTATTTCAACATAAGAACCAGACCGTACGAAGCGCACTAAAACACGCAAAGAAATGGAATATAGGCGAGCTGGAAGTTCTTGGTTCGTTTCTTTCACGGCGCGTCCGTACACTGGCTAAAGAGGAATGCCTTGCGATTGCGAATCTGCTGGAAAAGCAGGGTTTATAATTATAACTTACCATATTTAGTAACATGTTTTTCCGTAAGCTGTCAAAACGCCCATCCGTTCCCGTACGTGTTGTATCTGCATTACTTGCCTTTTCATTGCATTTCGCGTGCAAAAAGGAGGAAATTGCCTCGTCCCATTGTATTTTTCAAATTAATTCAGGAATTGCCTTGCTTAGCCACGGCAAGGGAAGCGGCATTAAGCTTGATATTGACGAAGAGGACATACGGGATGTGCGTGCAACCTATTGCACACGCTCCTATTCAGCGATAATTGCCAAAAATACTGTTTCCATTTCGCTTGGGCAAAACGATCTTATATGGGGGAGGCAAACGCTTGGCAGAACTTCGATTCATTATCAGTTGCACCTCGTGCGCCGGGTTGAGCGTGTACCTGGCATATATACTGCAGTGCCCATTTCATTTGAACAGTTTGGCGGGATAAAAAAAACAGCCCAAAAAGCTGACGACTTGCTCGTCCATACCGTTAATGGAAGCATGTTTTCCATCACCGTAACGCTTTCTGATGAGCGGGCAATCATCGTCAAGGAGAAATAATTTTAAACGTATGAGGGGATCTATAAATATGTCCGGGCCTGCACCAGCTTTTGCGAAAAAACCATCTGAACCAGTGACAAAACTTGTCCGGCTTTCCGACCGCGAAATAAAAAATAGGATCGCGATCGCCTTTCGGCGGGCAGTGGACGAAACGGTCCGGAGTTTGGAGCGCGAGGGACGTCTACCCGAAGGCATCAGTTCTTCGAAACTTAAAAGAACATTGGCGGGCCAAAATGGCCAAATTGTCCCGGTTATTTTTTCAATCGTAAAGGCAGGTGTACGGGGGGATCCAAACGCGGTAGAAGCTACTTCTTTTTTACGGTTTCATGAATCTGATTTGGGGCACGTCATGAATGTCCTTATTGAAAACCTCCAAAGAGAGATCGGTGTGCCGCTTCCAGAAGGGGGTTTTGACCGGAAGAAAGATTATACGCCAGTTCCGTTTGATAGTGCAAGCGTGCCAAGGGGGCACTTTCCCCTTGTTTTTTATGAAGGACGAAATGAGGGTGAAATTTTGGTAAAGTGGGCACCCTGGATCGCACTTGGTACTACTGAAGCGCGAAAGGACGATAACCGGAAGCTTAAGCTTGGGGATTACGTTCCCACACGTATGGATAAAACCACTGGATAAACCTGGCCATTACGACAATCATATAAAGTATGGCATCGGAGTACTTTCATGGCAAGACGCATGGTAAAAAAACAAGGGACTGCCCTTTCTGCAGAACTTTACTCCATGTCAGAAGCGGCACAGCTGCTTGGCATTTCCGTAGCAGCCCTTAGCAAGCTATCAGATGGTTCAATTATGCGGGTTCCATGGAATGGACGGTTATATGTGCCTCGTCATGTATTGTCAGAACCATTACAAAGAGCCCCAAGCCGGAGCCCTTCCAAAAAGAAAACATAAATGGTGTTCGTCTGGATTTCATTGACTCGCTTCGCGGCATAAAACGGGAAGGCGGTTTCTCATTCAAATCATTTACGAATAGTGACGACAAGTATACCATTGAGATCCCCATCAACTGGCGCCTTGTTGGCGTACGGGACGAATACGGCCACTTATTTTCTGACGAAGAACGAAAAGAGGGCATGCTTACCGTGAGAAGCGTGTCCGCACTTTTTTCCAACCTGGAAAAATACAGTGCTGACCTTGTTGCAGGTATGGAAGAAAAAAGCGGTTACCGGGTTCTCTCACAGCGAGACATTACCATACATAAGAAACATGCGGTGGAAATCGTTTTCGTTGCAGAGGCAACCGTAAATGGCAAGAAAAAGGATGCGGCAATACTAATGGCAATCATCCATAATCCGGCAACTGCACAATTCTTTTTACTTAGTTACAGCGTGCTTGAGGAGGATATGAATAAATTGGCAGTCATTTACACGCATGCGCGCGATAGCTTTCAGATTAGTTAAAACAGCCCCTCAAACAATCCTTTTTTCGGGGTTTCAGCATCAAATTCCTTAAGCAATTGTTTTTGTTTTTCACTTAGCTTCTTTGGCACCTGCACCGTGAGCCTGACGTACTCATCGCCTTGTTTTCGCGTGCGGATATTCGGTAACCCTTCCCCGCGCAGCCTAAATGTCGTATTTGGCTGCGTGCCCGGCGGCACGTGCAGTTTTGCCTTTCCAAAAAGTGTCGGGACCTCAAGGTCACAGCCAAGCGCGGCCTGTGTAAAGCGTACAGGTACTTCAAGATATAAGTCATCGCCTTCGCGCTCAAACAGTTCATGTTTTTTGACATATATGGTAACGTAAAGATCCCCCGACCCCGCAGGCCCTGCTTCACCTAAACCTTCTAAGCGAAGCTGCATCCCATTTTCAATGCCCGGCGGGATCGTTGCCTTCACGACTTCTTCCTTGTATTCTGCACCGCTTCCTTTGCATTGCCGACAGGGTTCTTTGATTATAACTCCATCGCCCTTACATTTGTTACATGGCACAACGGTGACAAAACGCATCATGCCTGCAGAGCGCGTCTGCTGCATCTGGCCAGTCCCCCTGCATGTACTGCATGTTTCGGCACCGCTTCCTGGCTCGCCCCGTGTTCCGCTACACCTACTGCACATTCGGGTATGGCGAAGAGGGATATCTTTCTTTACTCCTTTTGCAGCCTCTTCAAGCGTTATTTCCAATTCGGTCACGAGGTCTGCGCCACGCTGTCTTCTTCTTGTGCGTGAGCTGCCGCCAAACCCAAAGAAGTCGCCAAAAATGTCTTCAAATCCGCCACCGCCAAACCCTGCACGTCTAAAGAGATCTTCAAAATCCTCAAAATGGGCGCCTCTGAAAATATCCTCCTGGCTGTACTGCTGTGAGAACCCTTCGTGTCCGAATTGGTCGTAACTTGCGCGTTTGTGCTGATCGCTGAGCACTGCGTATGCTTCAGAAATTTCCTTGAATTTTTCTGCATCCCCGCCTTTATCAGGGTGGTATTTGAGCGCTAAATTACGATACGCTTTTTTGATCTCATCAGGAGTAGCAGTCTTCGAAACACCTAATATTTCGTAATAGTCTCGCTTTGCCATTCTAATCCCTAATATCTTTCAGTTCTTATTTCCTTAATGTCATCAAAATCGGAATCAGCAGTAATAATTTTTGAACAGTCTTTTTCAATTGCTGTTGCGATATGAACCGCGTCTGCAAATGATAATGGCCGTTCTTTACTATAATATTTTACTCGTATATCAGCTGCTCTTTCAGCTATCTGATCGTTAAGAGCGACGATCTCAATCGTATTCATTCTTTTAATAAAAAACATAACTTCTTCAGCACTGTTGTGTCCTCGTTCTCTTATTACATGATACTTTATTTCCATCAAGCATACAGAACTAATGCATCCTTTTAGTGTTGAGTTGTTAAGATTTTGTATTATTTTCCTTGCCTTTTCTAATTTTGGTCCCTTAAGGAAGTAATCAAGAAAAACAGATGAATCTAATAAAACTGTTACCATATTACCATTCCTGTCTACTTTTCTTAAGCTTTTGCAATATATCAGGCGTTTCTTTCCCTGCCGCCACAAATCGTTCCATCGCTTCCATTAAATCTTTGGGATTTTTTATTACTCGTATTGTTTTATCTTCGATAAGAAATGCAATATCATCTCCTTCCTCTAGATTAAGCTCTCTTGTTACCATTTTTGGAATGGTAATCTGTCTTTTAGCTGTTATTTTTGCCTTTGCAATCTCCATTTTATCACCTTACTAATTTTTAATATGTAAGGAAATATTTATAAATGTAAGGAAAACTAAACATACGCATTATTAGCATTTCGTTCTGCAACGACATCAAACATCGAGTGAAGCGTCCTTCCCGCAGTGCAGAACCTGCCGCTTGAACATATCGGACAAGCCTGCCGGTGCATTCGAAGCGCCCCTTGGAGGTGCGAAAGCCACGCGCCATATATACTTTCCTCATTGGTAAACGGGCTTTGAAGTTCGAGGAAGCGGTCATACTCCCTTCGTTTTTCCGGGTCGCTTAATATTGAATACGCTTCGTTTATTTCCTTGAAGCGTTCCTCAGCACTTGGCGAGTCATTGCGGTCAGGATGATATTCCAGGGCAAGCTTTCGGTACGACTGCTTGATCTCGTCAGGGTTTGCATCCTCCTTGAGCTTTAATGCTTTATAATAGTTGCGTTTTTTCATAATCTACCTTTATGTTTTATCTTCTTATTTTTCACACGGATGCAGCCATTCATGTAAAACTAATTCCAAACCAACAAACATGATGCCCATTAGAAATGGTATCGATATAATTAAAGCTGCATTAGATGTACCCCCTAAAAAAAATATAACTAAAGATAGAACGAGACCAATTAATGTAATTATACACCCTATCCAAGCGTGTTTTTCTGATTTTTTCATTTCTTCCTCGCCTCTTATTTCTTCTCGTCATCTTTTTTACCTTACGGTAAAATCTGCCAAAAAGCTATCACTTTTTGTCATCTACCTTTTCATATTTTGCATCAACGACGTCGTCTTTTCCCTGGGCTTGCCCGTCGGCACCTGGGGGAGGGGGCGCCTGCCCGCCCTGCTGCCCCGCCTGCTGGTAGATGTAGCTTCCTGCTTCCTGAAGCACCTTTTTTAAGCCTTCAATCTCAGTGCGTACCGTTGCAATATCTTCGCTTTTCATCGTTTCCTTTGCCTTCTTTGCCGCTTCCTCAATTGCCGATGCCTTGTCTTTTGGTAATTTGTCCTTAAGGTCAGCAACGGTTTTTTCGCTTGTATAAATGAGGTGCTCAAGCTCGTTTCGTGCCTCGACAAGCTCACGCACCTTTTTATCGCTTTCAGCATGCTCTTCAGCCTCGCGCATCTTCTTTTCAATCTCATCCTTGTTCATCTTGAGCGGTGCAGTGATGCGGAGCTTCTGTTCCTTTCCTGTGCCAAGGTCCTTTGCACCGACATGCAATATGCCGTTTGCATCAATATCAAACGTCACTTCAACTTGGGGCACACCCCGCGGTGCTGGGGGGATACCAAGGAGCGTAAATTCGCCCAACAGTACGTTGTCACGCGCCATCGGCCGTTCTCCCTGGTAGACTTTGATGTCAACAGCAGTCTGGAAATCAGCAGCAGTGCTAAACACCTGTGTTTTCTTTGTCGGAATCGTCGTGTTTCGCGGGATGAGCACCGTGTTTACGCCGCCCATTGTCTCAAGCCCAAGGCTTAACGGCGTAACGTCAAGAAGGAGAATGTCCTTGACCTCGCCTGCAAGTACGCCTGCCTGTACTGCGGCCCCCATGGCGACACATTCCATCGGGTCAACGCCGCGCTCGACCTTTTTGCCGACCAAGTCCTCGACAAATTTTTGTACAACCGGCATGCGGGTCGGCCCGCCAACGAGTATGATCTTATCAACCTGGTTCGGGGAGAGCTTTGCGTCGGAAAGCGCACGTTCGACCGGCACGCGGCACCGCTCAATAATCGGCCGTACGAGGTCCTCAAGCTTTGCACGGGTTAGGTTGTACTTAAAATGGTGCTTCTCATGAAGATACGGTAGGTTGATCTCGCTTGAAAGCGTTGTGGATAATTCTATCTTTGCCTTTTCTGCTGCTTCCCGTAATCGCTGCATCCCTTCGGTGTTCTTTGATATATCTACTCCGCTTTCCTTTTTGAACTGGTCGACAAGGAATTCAGTAAGTATCCGGTCCATGTCAGTTCCGCCAAGCTGCGTGTCGCCGCTTGTTGCCTTTACCTCAAATCCCCCCCCGCCAAACTCCATGATGGTGACGTCAAGCGTACCGCCGCCAAGGTCAAAGACAAGAATCTTCATGTCATGCCCCGTCTTATCAAGGCCATACGCAAGACAAGCGGCAGTGGGCTCATTTACCAACCGCACGACTTCAAGCCCTGCAATTTCGCCCGCGTCCTTTGTTGCCTGGCGTTGGTTGTCGTTGAAATAGGCAGGCACGGTAATGACTGCCTTTGAGACCGGTTCCCCAAGGAACGCTTGCGCGTCATTTTTTATTTTCTGCAGGAGCATGGCGCTTAACTCCTGCGGCTTGTATTCCTTGCCCCAGATCTTATATGTATCGCTGCTCCCCATTTTCCGCTTGAATGCATACACCGTCCCTTCCGGGTTGGTGACCGCCTGCCTTCGTGCCGGTTCGCCAATGATGCGCTGCCCGTCTTTTGTAATCGCAACATAACTGGGAAATGCCTTGCCATATTGCGTTATCCCTTCAGCACTTGGGATGATGACTGGCCTACCCCCTTGCAGTACTGCTGCTGCCGAGTTTGACGTTCCAAGATCAATGCCTATTATTTTTGCCATAATTCATACACCTCATAAATATTATGCCGCAATGCCCACCTTTACCGGCTTTTCAAGCGACTTTCTTAATTTAATATAAAGCAAAAGCTCGCGCTCATTTGCAAATCCAAGCTCATGGATTTTTTTCTCAAGCTCGTTTTGTCCTATGATCTCATTCATATGCTTCACTTTTTTCCTTTTGATACAATGACAAGTGCGTGCCTGAGCACCTTGTCATGAATATAATACCCTTTTCGCACCACTGTGGAGATGTGGCCTTCTGACACATCGCTTTCCTCCTGTTTTATTGCGTCGTGCAGGTAGGGGTCAAATTTTTCCTTGTCGCATTTCATGTCGCGTACGCCTTCTTCGCTTAACACCTTTAGCAGGTTTTTATGCATGACCTCAAGGAGGGCCACTTCCCCATTTCCATGCCTTTTTGCCTCCGTGATGGTATGTTCTAATTCATCAAGCACCGGCAGGAGCTTTAAGAGAAGGGACGCGTTTGCCTTTTGTACAAGTTCTCGCCTGTCTTTTTCGTTTTGCTTTCTGAAATTTTCAAAGTCGGCCTGTACCCGCTTAAGCAAGTCTTCAAGCTCCGTAATGCGTGCGTCCCCTTCGATTTCTTGTGCCTTTGCCTCTTTAGTTTTTTCCGTGCCAAACGGCCCTTCCTCTTCTAAAAGCTCCTTGTCTTTCATATCCTCCCTCTATTTAATTTTAATCTCCTTTTTCTTTGGCGTTTCATTTATTTTTTTCATGGTGACCGTTAAAACGCCGTTCTTGTATTCTGCATCGACCTGTTCCGGGTTTACCTCGGCAGGAAGTGCAATTGACCGGTGGTACCCGGAATAGCTCCGCTCAGAATAATAATAGTTTTTCTCCTTTTCTTCCTTTTGTGCCTTTCGTTCCCCCTTGACGGTTATTGCAGTAGGCGCTACTTCTATTTTTATGTCTTCCTTTTCAAGGCCCGGAAGTTCTGCGGTAAGGACAAAACTGTCTTGCTTGTCCTCAAGGTTGGTAAGGGGCGCCCTCGCTATTTCCCTGCCTTCAAACTCCCTTCCTGAAAGGAATCTTTCAAACAGGCTGTCCATCTCCTGCTGCACCTTTTTCATTTCTCCAAACGGATCCCATATCCTTCGTACTTCAGGTACTGCCATATTCTTCACCTCTTTAACAATTTCTTAAATTATTTAACAATTCATTAAATATTACAAAAATGTTTTTAAATATAACGTTTCTTGTTTATTGTATGAATGAAAACCCCAAGAGAGTCATTCTTATTTTCCTCAACCGGCCAGAAGAAGAAAGCACGCTTGACGGCGAGATCGCATGGATCTGCAAGGCACTTGGGTTTGCAGACGATGAGAATGACCTTGCGACCTTTATTTTCAAGAGCATCATCTACGCCTCAAAGACGGGCGACGGTATTACGAGCAAGGAAATTGCCGATAAAACGCGCGTCACCCAGGCAGCAATCATATATCATCTGAACCTCTTTATCCGTACGGGGCTTGTCATTAAGCAAGGCCGGTTCTACATGCTTCGTGCCCGCACGCTTGACGAGTCGTTTGAGGAGCTCCAGTTTGACCTTATGAATCGGCTCCAGAAGATGCGCTCAGTATCACAGCGGATCGATGACCAAATACAGTAAATCTATACAGTTATAATCATTTTTAATTACACTTCTCCTACGGTGTTTTAATGGCCATATTAGAAGTTAGAAATCAACTCACGAATGTTTCTGTAAACAGATCCATACTTGGTGCTGTTCGTAGTGATACGCGTGCACTACGGGCCGTTTTAGGCCGGGTTGTGCCGCTTGTGGAGGAAGACCTTCAAAATCAGAGCCATGGGGGCAACGCCGCCCTTGCTAGGTTAGGCCGCGACCTCAATAGGTATTTTGGCGTAGCGGAAGATCACACAAGCCCTACTGCCATCGTTTCCCGTTTTGATTTTGGGCAAGTACAGCTTGCAATTTCAACAAGCCCTGACACGTGTGTTTTTTCACTTAGTGACGATGACGGCGGGCTTGGGATACGGGACGTAAGCCCCCGGCCGGGGGAAAATTTCGGCCCCACGGTTGTCCTTTCATGCCTTGCAAAAATCGGGCAAGAACCTGATGAGGTCATTCGCATCTATTTGGCCAATGGAAACCAAAAACCCGATCGCTAATTCCTTTACCGGAACGGCCGTGCATTTCTTCTTAACGGAAGCGCGCTTGTCTTTCGCAGGTAAAATAATGCGCTCTGCACCCGTTCCAAATCCTTCTCATCAAGCATTGCGCACAAATCCGCTTCGATAAGCGCTGCAGGATACGCATAACTTTCATGGATTGCCGAAAGCGAGTGGATACGCGAGGCGATTTTATCGAAATCTAAACCATCCGGATAGCTCGCGTCCGAGTTAATTTTATTATGTAAAAATTCCACGCGAAGCGGTCGATCATTTTTCGTGCTCTTCATATAAAACACCCCGATTTTGGGAAAATCCAGGTCCCGCATAATGGGCGTTACGTTTTCATCACCTGCGTACGAAACAACTGCCGTCCGTTCCTTTTCATTCAGAAAATGATGGAGGAATACGCTGTCATTACACGGTTCGTCTATTTGGTCCCTTACGCATTCCATAAACCGCTTGCTTCGCGTATCCTTTATGATGCCTGCAAGGAGGATGTTTTTTTGCGTGCATTGCGCATAGAGCTCCTTGTAGCGTGAAATTACCGAATTATAAAGTGCGGATAACTCGCTTTCCTTTGTCGGCCGGTCGCCTGCAAGCGGAAGGAGCGAGCCGTCAATTAAAACAAGCGCGGGTGAAAACCGCCCGATTGATTCCAATGCAAGCGAAATCTCATAATTAAGCCGGACAAGCGAGCCCCAGGTCATTTTTTCATGGTCATCAAGCGCATTTTTTACCTCAAGTTTGACCCGTGCGTGGCGCATTGGGTGGTACTCGCATTGCGTGAGCTTCGAATCGCGGTATGCAAATGCAACTGACACTGCACGTATAAGGAGCATGTCCACACCGTGCGTTGAATAGGGGATACAGCCGCTGTCAATGGCACAGACCAACTCATTGATCGTTGCAGGGGTAAGCGGTTTTATAAGCGGACTCTCAAGAAATTGCGTGTTTGACTTCCCGTTTGCCCTAAGGAACTGCGCACGTTCGTAAAGCCTTTTTTCAAACCTGGTGATATGCTCCGCCGCTTCGCTTATTGCCTCTTCCATGCCTAATTAACAAGGTAAAAAAAGATAAACTAATCCTTTTTAAACGCAACAATTGAATGATGGCATGCAATAAATTGGAGCGTACTGCCGAATCCGGCAGACCATGCGCCTTGCCATTCACTGCCAAGCTCGATTTCCCGCCATGGCCGTGGGATGCCGCCCTGGTTTTGATCCCAGGTAAAAATCACCACATATCCGTCCTGAAATGAGAGGCTCAATGAATCATGGCTCATCCGTACTAATCGTAATGGAATAGTATTAGTGTGTTCAGGCCTTTTATAGGTGGCAATCTCAGCTCCGGTAGTCGGGTCATGAAAAAGTACTGTCGGGTCCCCGCTTCTTACTATTGCAAGAAAGGTGCCAAGGTGAAACACCTCGACCGAATAAATGGGCGGCTGTGCATAGAGGTGCTGCGCCCCCTCTATTGTCCGTGAGTCATTAAGCGCCGTAGTGCCCGTATCCGCAGTAAGTCGTAGGTGCCATTGCTCCTGCCTGTTTTCATATGCGGTGAGCGACCCAGCGCTTGTTACCCACTGCCAGTTGCCAATTGCGAGGTTGTTCGTTTCTTGCAGGGTTGGTGGAACTAACCTGTGTCGTTTGGTCCTCTTTTCAACGCCGGTTGTCGCATCCAAAACGATCCGTATTCCGTTAGTAAGGTATACGCGCATCTCATTTGCCCCTGAGTCGTATCTCGTTGCAAGTATCTCTTTTGGCGCGTTGAATATCCACCTTCTGCGCGGGTCGTCAAGGCCGCGTACTATGCTTTCTGCTTCCAAAAGTGCAGGTACTGTTTCGTGTATTTCTCTTCCGCCAAACATGGCTGCCCCTATTGCGCCGACAATCCCGCCAGCTAACCCACCTACAATACCGCCCCAAAGCCACGCAAGAATGACCTCGCCGCGGCTTGCACCTCCAACGCCTATTGCCTTTGACCACGGTCCACGTACCTTGTAGTATTTTTCCGTTCTTTCGCATCCGCAGCCGTTTTCATACGTGCGCGTACGCTTGCTGCACTCTGCACATATGCCGCATGACCCGCACGAGCTGCCTAGGAGCGCACCTGCCCCGATAGATGTCATAAGCGCCTCCTTGCCAAGCTCCCGCCGCGTAATTGTTTTTGTCCGCGGCTGCACTCCATACGGTGCATTGTGAGGGGTCATTCCAGAAGAATTTGCAACTAACTTTCGTGTCATGTAGGTAACCTCATTTCTGACCATCCATTTTAAATGCGACAACTGCATGGGGACATGCAATATATGCATGGGTTTGGTTATATCCGGCAAACCATAAGTTCTTCCAATCCGCGCCCATCTTGAATTGGGCGACAGCTTTATTTGTACGTTTCGAACCAAAATATACAAGATCGCCATCCTCAAACGGCAGTGCGTATGTATTTTTACTTATGCGCGTAGGGCGGTACGGAATCGGTTCACTGCTGCCCTTTCGCGTATACGCGCCGGTCTCATCGCCCGTGTATGGGTCATGTGAAAATGCAGCGGGACTCCCCCTTCTTATTACAATTATTGTCGTGCCGTAGTGAAATGCCTCAAGCGCATGAATTGCGGGCTGGCTATGCAAGTATGTGTTACCCTGCAGGACCCGTGCATCAATAATAGGTATGTCGATAACTTCGCCGCACAGTTTCAGGTGCCATTGCTCCATCCCGCCCTTAAATGCAGTCAGCGTGCCGCCACTAGTTACCCATTGCCAGTCGTCAATGACTATATTACTTGTTATCATGGTTCCCGGTAGTTCCAGCGTGTGAGCGCCCCCTCTTTTTTCAACCCCGGTAGTCCCATCTATGCAGGTCAGCCTTCCATTTGTAAGATAAATTTCCATTTCGTCATTTTGGTGCAAATACCTTGTTGCAAGAATGGGGGTATCGGTCTGTATCATCCACCGCCTTCGCGGGTCATCTAGGCCGTGTATCGTATTTGAAATTATCCGTGCTTGTCTTTCGCCCTCATTAGTTTTTAAAGATTCAAAAAATGAATAAATCGGACCCCCCAGCAATCGTGCTGCAAATCCGCCAGCCAACGCTCCTATCCACGCCCTTTCGGCCATGTGTCGCAAGGTCCATTCAGAAAGTAGCTCCATTTCCTTTGCGTGCGGCGTGTCATAATAAACATACGCAGCAAATACGCCTGCACCGCCAAGTACGCCTGCAAGTGTCTCAACAAGCTTAAACCATTTGCGTTCTTCTAAAGGTTTTTTCCCACTAAATCCACTTCTTTCCTGTTGCGTCCCTTTAGGTCTTAAGTGCAGGTGTTGTCTTGCCATAAGATCACTACTTTTTACCGATTCGGGCGAGAACCTCATCTGCAATCTCCCGTATGATGTCCGTTACCGCCTGCCCTTTTATTCGTATGCCTTCGGCTTCGGCACGAGCTGCAATGATCCTTTTTAGCGCCTCAAGCTCTGCTTCCCCTTGTGCTACGGGTATCTGCGCCTGCAATACGCGTGCCTGCCTTTCAGCAAGTGCGGCCCTCATTTCCGTAGTTCTCATTTCGGCAAGTAGTTGCCGGATCTCCTCGGGCAGCCCTATGTTGCTTATTGCGATTCCCTCAAGGATAAACCCCGTTTTCCCAAATAAGTCGCGGAGCGGGTGCTCGATTAATAATGAGAGTTGAGGGTTAAGGAGCTGCTCCTCGTCCATAACTGCAATGATTCGTCGGGTTGCTTCTGCAGCTGCGGGGGCAAGAATTCCGCCTATTGTCTCATCAAACCCGTGCTCTGCTACCTGCGGTGCTGTGTGTGGGTTTAAGCGATACGATATCTGTAAGCCAAGCGAGGCTGAAAGGCCGCTTCTTGTGAGAAATGTTCCGTTTACGGGGAGTACCCGTACTCGTGTGTCCATGCGTACCAGGTAGCTTGCGTCTCCAATTTCAAACTGAAAGCCCCTGCGTGGTTGCGGGTCTATTCTTCCAAACGTAACCTTGACCCCCACCTCGTTATGCCTGACAAACGTATTTCCGATCATTCCGGTTCGTATCGGTGGCCCCCCACTTAAAGGAGTCTGCCCTTGCTGATGATGCGCAAGTCCCGTTTGGCGTTCATGCTGCCTTTGTAATTGCCGTATGAGCGCTTCCTTTTGCAGCGTGCCAATGTCTTTTCTTCCCATTATTTTGTCGATTTGTTCTTGTAAAGTTGGCCTAGCCATGTGATTAAGTATGTTCAATAAGCGTTATAATCCTACCTTTCGTGAAGTTTAAAAACGCACGCTGCTAGTATACTCCATGGTTAAAACGGAACGAGTGAAAACGGGCATCCCCGGTTTTGACAAGATTATAGAGGGCGGCATCATGCGGGGAAGCGTGGTCATGGTTCGCGGCGGTACCGGGACAGGCAAGACGCTTTTGTGCCTTCAGTACCTTCATGCAGGTGCGGCGCAGTTTAATGAGCCAGGCGTATTCCTTAGCTTTGCAGAATCAAAAAATTCAATTTATGCGCATGGCATCCGCTTTGGCTGGGATTTTGAGAAGCTTGAAAGAGAGAAAAAAATCTCATTTGTGCAGTATGCGCCGCACGAGATCGTAAAGGTCATGGAGGAAGGCGGCGGTAGCATCCGCGACACGATTGAAAGCATTGAAGCTCGGCGCCTTGTCATAGATTCGATCAGCGCATACGAGCTACTCTTTGAGAACCAGTACAAGGCCGACCAGAACGTGCTTAACCTTTTTGAGATGCTCCGAAACTGGAACTGCACGACGCTTGCAACAAGCGAAAAGACCGTCGACCCGCAGGGATTCGATTCCGAGCGCCTTGGGTTTCTCACCGACGGTATCGTAAACATCTATTATTTGCGCCAGGGAAAGGAGCGCAAGCGTTCAATCGAAGTGCTCAAGATGCGCGACACTGAACATAGCGACAAGATATGGGGCCTTGACATCACCAAGAAGGGCGTCTCAATCAAGAGTTAAGGTTAAAAAACGCGCCAGTCAATAGATAATATGTCCTACTATATTACTTCAAAATAGGTGAAATTATGGCAAAAGTACATGTTAAAAACACTGGAGAAACCGTTGACGTGCCGGATGGCGCACAGCTTGATACGCTTGATGGGAAATCTTCAGTCCTTTTTGCATGCAAGAGTGCGACGTGCGGCTCATGTATGGTCAAGGTGCTCGAAGGCATGGAAAATCTCGAAGAGCCAAATGAAACCGAAAGCACAGGCTTGCAGGCATTCGGTACGGACCCAAAACACCGGCTCATGTGCCAGTGTAAAATAAAGAAAGGAGAAATTACGGTTGAATATTGAACTCCCTTCTGACTGTTTTTAAACTAGCTATTCAAGAAGAAGGGTTTTATACCTCCTATGGGATAACTACATATCATGAAGCAGCAGCAAGCCCGCATCATGATCCATGCAAAACCACTTCTGCCAGGGCCCCTTGTTGATTTTATTGACGCATCAAAAGTCTCTCGGTCAGCGCTTAATGAGGTGGAGGGCCGGTACCTCCAGTATATTCACGATATTCGCAATTATCTGGCGCCGCTCCATTTGCGGATCAGAAAAAACCCGCTCCATACACGCATCATGCGTCAAATCATTCGTTATGTTGACGATTTTTCAGTTCTTTTTGAGCCGCTTTTTGAAAGCGAAAAGGACGAATTCAGCATCTCTTCAGTCAGAAGGGTGCTTGACCTGGCGATTCGACGGGTACACCGAACGCAGGCAAAGGTACGCAACCTTTCAGGCAGTGTTACCGACAGGCTTATTGCATACCGGCTTGATTTTTTGCATGACATGCTTGGGAACCTTAAGATTTTTCTTGAAGGCCGTGACCCCGCGCTTGTTCGGGGACACATCGACCCCCTCTTCATCCTTGAACATGCGACCATATTTGT
>CAZPPT010000008.1:0-57379 GCA_964588555.1 Microcaldota archaeon
AAAACTGGGTTTCGTTGCAAGCAACGGGGTATGAACCCAGTTTTTCAAATCAATCAATGCACAACGGAAATTCAAACCGATCCCGGTAGACGTGCACCTTTCGATCCACTTCCTTGATTGATCCGTTTCGTGCAACCTCGTAACGTACCTCGTCATAATCAATGCCGTCAATGCACCCAAAGGGGCTTGATGACTGGTAGAGCTTTACGATGAAGCCCTCCCCGCGTTTTTCGACACTCCCCTTTAGTGACAAGTTGCCCTCGACTACCCAGTGTGAACGAATTGCCGACAAAAGTGCAAATGCGCGCGCTTCATCTTCTGTTTCAATGGGTGCGGTAAGCCGCGCGAGGTCGAAAGGGTTGTTAATATTGATAAACTCATTTACACCCGGAGTTACATACGTTGTGCAGCGATAAAGAAAGCCGCCGTCACAACCAAATGTTTCATTTTCCTGCCCCGCGTTCATACGGTCGCCCTCAATGCGGCACTCAAGAAGGCTGCGTTCCGGATTTAATTCAAACCCTTCAACCCGTAAACGCATAAATTGTGGCTCCATACAGCCAAACTGGCGGACAAACGATGTGTTTTCACAATTTAGGCCTTCGCTGTCATCCGCCGGGTCAGGGATGCACCCGGCATCAAGAAATCGTCCGTACGCATCAGCGCTCGGCGCTTGGCTTACTGCACCTATAAATAGGTAAACACCATTCTCATTCTTAACGAAAAACCCGCCTTCCGATTCGCTTAGTACGCTTACTTCAAACGTTACTAACTCGTTAATGGAGATCGATTGGACATACGACCCATTTGCCGAAAGGAAATTAACTATAATATCGCTTGTCCCGTCAGTAAGGTTTAGGTACGGGTTTGCGGCAGGGGGGTTGCACAACTCGCCTACTGGACAAGGGGGCACAACATATTTTGCCTTAACCGTACCGCTTACATTTACGGTTTTACCAACGAGGTCCGCGTACGAATTTTTAAGTTCAGTCGGCGTATAAACGCTCTTTATTTGGCCGGGTGTTCCGCCTTCACGGACAACATCCTTTATTTTTGCCTCGTAATCATATCCTTCAAGGTAATCTACTGCAACCCACTTGGTAAATTCGCTGTAAACCATCGTACAAATTACATCTTCCGGGGCAGTTGAACGGATGAAATTAACAATCACTTTCTTCCCTTGGTCGTCCCTTTCAATCTCAGTTCCGCCAAATCGCTCGCATCCGTTTCGAAGGGGAATAATTTTTCCAACAATTGCCTTATCTTCGTATTGTTTGAACCCTTGGCAGGCGGGTGTATCCCGGAGGTCGTAACTTCCCGGGTAATAAATACGGCCGTCTACCGGCTCACCGGTCGTGTTTTTCACCACCAAACAGGATTCGATATCTTCGGTTAGTTCAACAAATGGGACATGGCCCGAAGGTTCGACGCCGCTTGAGATTTTTATCTCAGTACAATTGTATCCAGTAAAATCGACCGGATCAGCCTCAAAACCTGAAAAACCTAACAGAGTGCCATTTCTATCGTACACATAGATGGGGCCATCAACCTCGATATCAGAACTCACCGTATAGCGCGTTTCGCTTCCCTTTGTACAAACTGCCAATCGCTCTGGCAATTCATTTGTTGATGCCTGTCGTAGCTCTTCGTACTTATCCAAAACGCTTTTCGGAATATCGTTTGTTTGATTGTCTCGCACGACCTGTTTTGTTCCAAACGTGTACACATAGCCAGATAGATAATCAACCGCTACCCATGCATCTTCAAACTTGATCTCCTTAGTGCAAACTGTATCGGGGGGTGCGCTTGAAATGACAAACGTTACCTGTACTTTTTTTGCCATGTCATCTTTGGTTATCTCTATTTTATCATCAAAGGATAAACAACCGCCAAGCTGGAGCGTTTTTCCAATAATTACCTTATTTTGATAGTCCTTAAACAAACCTTCACATTCCGGGGTATCCTTGATTTTGAGGTCTTTTGGATAAATGACCTGCCCTACCTGCGGCGGAAACGATTCCATGACCGATATTCCTTCAATACAGGAAACTTCCTTTTCACTTAAAATATATGATTTTAGTTCTTTTGGCTTCTCAACTGTGCAGCCAGCAACAATAAACATCACGGCAATAGCAAATGCAAATATGTGTTTCATGGCATTTCACCTCTTTGACACTTGCCACCAAACAGTAATAAGTCCTTTCCGCTTTTCTTAGGTTTTTGCCAAACTAGTGAATCCGTTTGATCCCTGGAATAACGTCAAAGTCAGAATCAAAGGAAAGCAACTGTACGATATTATTGTTCTTCATCTGTGCAGCAATTAGTGCATCGCAAAAACTCAATTTTTCGTATTTACCAACGATGCCAATTGCATCAGTTAGATCCTTTAAAGTAGGGGTGATAAACGATGTTTCGGCTAAGGAAGAGAGCCGTTCCCCAAGCTCTTGCGCCTTTTCTTTTGTATCGTGGAATTTTATATATGTAAGGGTTTCGCTTAAAACGAGATCAGCAATAAGTCGTTTTTTGGAAGTAGTATGGTTTAATTCAAGTGCCCGCTCATGGTTTTCATCCTCTTTACGTGCATGGGCAATAATAAAAGAACTGTCGACAAAAACAATCATTTATACACCGTATACGATTTTATCAATTTCCTTTTCTGTGCTCTTTTTACCTCCTTTTATAGAGCCAGCAATGTCGTCCCATGTGTATCTCGCCTTTTTTTCCCGATATTGGAATTGCTCTTCTGCCACATGTCGCAATGCGTATCCTATAACTTCTGCTTCAGTTACCCGCTCGCCTTTCTCAAGCTGATAGTGTATCTGGACATATTGTAAGATCGGATTATCCTCCTTATTTATTTTCTTCGAAATATATTCGGTCATGCTCTCACCTTTTCTCCTTATTCTACTTAGTAGAAAAAGTATTTAAATTCTACTATTAGCGCGTAAATCCACGGAAAATAGTTCCATTCGACTGACGCGGCCTTGGGAACAGCTATGTCCGCATCTTTATTGTTTGTAAAAGAGAAGCATGCGAATGGCGCCCGAATGCGTTTTTATTGTAGAATGCGCTTTGGGTGGGGGTTTTATATTTATTTCTATTCCTTAAGTTCAAACCATGTCCTTAGAGTTAATTGTGGCAGAAAAGCCAAAAGTAGCCCAAAAAATAGCTGAATCCATTGGAAAGAACGTCAAGCAGAAGAAGCTTGGTTCGGTAAGCTATTATGAAGCACAGAGTAATGGAAATGAGATTTGCGTAGCTCCGGCAGTAGGCCATATTTACACATTGGCAGAGGTAGAAAAAACAAGCACCTACCCCACATTCAACATTGAATGGAAGCCCTCGTATGCAGTGGAAAAGGGTGCCGCATATACCAAAGCGTACGTTACGCTCCTTACGGCACTTGGTAAAAAGGCAGACCGGTTCATCAGCGCGTGCGACTTTGATATCGAGGGAAGCCTCATCGGTGCAAACGTCCTTCGGTTTGCAGTCAAGAAAAAGGATGCACGACGGATGAAATTCTCAGCAGTTACTGCCTCGGACCTAAAGGAAGCATACGAAAACGTAGGCGAGATGGATTATAACAACGCTGATGCAGGCGAGGCCCGACATATCCTGGATTGGTATTACGGTATTAACTTATCACGCGCACTCATGGCGTCGCTTCGGCGCGTCAACCGGTTCAAGGTCATGAGCATCGGACGCGTGCAAGGGCCTGCATTGGGGCTCCTTAGCGAACTTGAAAGAAAGATCGGCGCATTTGTCCCGACGCCCTATTGGGAACTCACTGCCACGATAAAGGGGATTGAATTCGGCCATGCGCGGGGAAAATTCCTTAATGAGGAAGAGGCAAAAAAAGCGCTTGAAAGCACAAGGGAGGAAGGTTCGGTTACCAAGGTTGAGAAAAAAGAAAGCATTCTTTCGCCCCATCCGCCATTTGACCTTACCAGTTTACAGGTCGAGGCATACCGCGTGTTCAAGTTCGCACCGACAAGAACACTTGAAATTGCCCAACGTCTCTACGAAGGCTCGCTTATAACATATCCTCGTACGAGTTCGCAGCAGTTTCCGCCAACAATAAAACTCCCGCCCATTATCAAAAAGCTCGCGGAGCAGACAGCATATGCGAAAGCCGCAAACTACATTATAGATAACTCGCTCTTTAAGCCTGTCCAGGGCAAAAAGGTTGATGCCGCACATCCGGCAATACACCCTACCGGACTTGCGCCGCGCGGGATCAGCGAACAGGAGACAAAACTTTATGACCTCATTGTAAAGCGCTTCCTTTGTTTATTTGCACCGCCTGCAAAACGTGAGAAGACCAACCTTGAGGTAAATGCAGGTGAACCGTATGTTGCAGGCGGCATGCGAACCGTCGAAAAGGGCTGGACTGAAATATATGCCCCCTACTATAAGGGCGAGGATGTTGAATTACCGCGCTTTGACATGGGTGAGGGGGTTACGCTTGAGAAAAAGAAGAAGACAAAAAAGGAGACAAAGCCCCCGAACAGATACACTGAAGCAAGCATCATAAGCGAACTTGAAGATCGGCATTTAGGGACTAAGGCAACGCGCGCAACCATTGTTGAGACGCTCTTCAAACGGGATTATGTGACGGGCAAAAGCATACAGGTTACTGATTTTGGAAATAAGGTAGTCGATGTGCTCCAGAAATATGCGCCGGAAATACTTGATGAAAACCTGACCCGTACTATTGAGGAAAACATGGAGCTCATCCAGGAAGGGAAAATGGAAAAGGAAAAAGTCATAAGCGAAGGAAAGGAAATACTTGTGCAGATCCTTGACAAATGGAAAAAGCACGAGCACAGTATTGGGGAAAAATTAATCGATGCGCTTGCAAAGGCTCAGGAAAAGGAAAATCATATTGGGCCGTGTGATAAGTGCAAGGAAGGAAACCTGCGGATCATCCACTTAAAGATGGGTAAGCAGTTTATTGGCTGTTCGAATTACCCCAATTGCAAGAATGCATACCCGCTTCCCGGCTCCGCTAAGATCATGGTGCTTGATAAGCCGTGTGAGTCGTGCCAAAAGCCAGTTGTGAACGTCATTCGTGCCGGCATGCGCCCGTTTAGCATGTGTATCGACCCCGCATGCCCCAGCAAGGCGAACTGGGGGAAGAAAAAATAAATTTAGTCAACTGGCACCGCGGTTTTTTTTACCAGATTTACTGCATCCACTGCCTGCGTAATTACATCCCCATATTCTGCCTTAAGCGTATCAAGCTGCGTTCCGTCGTGTGAAGTACCGGCAACAACGGCTATTGCAGCAGGAAGAATCGCATTTTCAAGCTCGAAACGTACTGCGAGCGCAAGGGTTGTCATTCGTACATGAGGACCTGCCTGTAAGTACCTCATACGCATGGCACATGCCCGTACTGCCGCCTCTTTTAAAAGAGAATCTGTCACGTCTGTCACTTTCTCAAAAATACTTCTAATGCGCTCCACTAGTGCGATGACCCCCTTGGGGTTGATATCTTTGCCAGCAAAAATCCGCGCACAGGCGTGTACTGCAATCCATCTTCGTTCCTGATCATCAAATTTAAATCTTGCAGCAATATCTGTGTATTTGTAATCATATCCATATAAATAATTATATAATAACCCAAAAGATGCGACACGTAGTGCCGCACGGCACGCATTTTTGCCCATGTTGCCAAATCGTCGGGCCAACTCAAGGGCTTTGGATTGATCTTTTTTAAGAAGGAGGCCGATAGCTTCGTCAATTAACCCGTTTTTCTCAGCATCAGTAAGCAAAACACCTTCTAATTTAAGATCATAGCGCAGTGGCCGAAGCACCGCGCTGTCGCCTGGTCCCTCAATATCGCTACCATCCCACGTTGAACCTGCGATGGAACAAACAAAGGCGGCACCGTACACTCCTTTTAACAGTTTTAACATATGTTCGTTGCGTTCAAAATGATCATTGATTATGTGTGCTGAAACAGCAAATAGTTCAAGTGCTTCCTTATATTTTGCTTCGGCCAGAAGTTTGTGGGCATCCTGAAGGGCTTTTTTGACTTCACTCCGTATAAATGCAGCACTTCGTTCAGAATCCCACCCAAAAGATTCCATCGTTTTTATCACACCATCTTTTGCAGGCCCACTTCCTTTTCTATAAAGGGCTTCACGAACTGAAAGTTCCTCCACTTCACGCACTACATCTGGCAACCCAAACTCAATTGCAATTTCCCGTTCCCTCCTACTATACCATCCGTGATTCTCCGTCCGAATATGTGTACAAAGCCTTCGGGCAAGCGCTTCAGCCCGCCCATGGTTCCCGACTTCAAGCGCGATCCGAGTAACTGCAGTAAGCCTATCCGCCTTTGGCATAACCCTGATAAATGCGCGCACTTCAGGTTTAACGATATGCCAACCTGAGGGTTTTCTCAAATTCGTTAATAATTTTGTAGAACACATGGTATCGATCCTCAACCCGTATAGACATTAATGTGTTTAAAAATATTTATAAATGAATAATATGACGGATACGAAAATAGTTAGAACGCCCGCATAACCTATTTTAACTTTAACGCATATGTATAGTTGGATTTCTCGCTGTTTTTTATCAAGTGATAGCATGATGACTATTGACAACGTAGACGTGGAGGGAAAAAAGGTACTTGTACGAGTTGACCTTAACTCACCGCTTCAGGATGGGAAAGTTACCGTGAATCCGCGCATCCATGCCCATGCAAAAACAATCAGAAGATTAAGCGACCGAAACGCACGGGTCATTGTGATATCCCACCAGGGAAGAAAGGGTGACCATGATTTTACGAGTCTTGAAGAGCACGCACGGATACTTAGGGAACTTGCGGGAAAGCATGTTGAATTCATTGACCACGTTATTGGCGAGACGGTCAAGGAACGAATTTTTTCACTCAAAAATGGGGAAATCCTCGTGCTTGACAATGTGCGCCACCTTGACGACGAGATGACTGGTGATGGAAGAATAGTGAGTTCGCTTTCGCCCCATATTGATTATTTTGTGCTTGATGCGCTCTCAGTCGCGCACCGAGAGCACGCAAGCGTCGTTGGGTTTACAAAAACTGTTCCCAGCTGTGCCGGAACCGTACTTGCGGAGGAGATCGCTGCGCTTGAAAAGGTAAAACATAGTAAGGCAGTAACCTTCTTTTTTGGCGGTTCGAAGGTTGATGATTCAGTACTTGTCATGAAGCAATGGCTCAAGGATGGCCGTGCAAAGAAAATACTGTTAGGTGGCGCGCTTTCGATACTTTTTATCCATGCAAAAGGACATGAAATTGGCAAATCAAAAGAATATCTTGAGAAAAAAGGAATTATGGCATTTTTAGATGACGCAAAGAACATGCTTTCACGATATGGCGAACAAATCGTCCTGCCACTCGACGTCGGCATTAACGAAAATGGAATGCGACGCGATTGTCTGGTAAACGAAATTGATGGCGGCGAAATTTTTGACATTGGGCCTAAAACAAGCGAACTTTACAATGGAATACTCGCAAGTGCGGAGGTCATTGTTGCAAACGGGCCTGCAGGAGTCTATGAAAAAGAGGAATTTGCACAGGGAACTCGTGCAGTTCTCAAAGCCATAGCAAACAGCAACGGGTTCTCGCTTCTTGGTGGCGGGCACACGATCACGGCACTTGAAAAATCAAACCTTGACAAGAAGCGATTCGGGTATATCAGCCTCTCCGGAAAGGCACTTATCGAATTTTTATGCGGCAAGACGCTTCCCGGAATCGCTGCGCTTGAAGAGAATGCAGGGCGCTTTTTTCACCGGTAATTAAGGGTCGCGACTAATACCGGTTTATATTCCTTTCCTAAGTGATTTTAACATGGCAAATGATACCAAGGACGACATAATCTCAAAGTTCAAAAGCAAGGAAAAGGACAAGATCATCCTTGCGCTTGAGGAACGGGGGTTCTGCGTCGCGATGTTCAGTGATGGGAAGACGGTCAAAAAAGAGGCACGCGACATAAACGAATTTGGGGAGACGATAAAGAATTCTACGGTTTGCTGGATAGATTATATCGTCAGCGACTTCAAAAAGGAAGCGGTTACCGCCGCCCGTTCCGTCGGTTTTAGCGAAACACTCATAACGAACCTCCTTAAAAACAAGCGAAGCGACTATGAGGATTTTGACACCGAGATGGGGGTTCTTTTGCCTGCAATCATTGTGGAAGGATTTGAGGTACGGCTTGACCCGCTCCTTATCCTTATACGAAACGACGTGGTACTTACCCTCCATACGACGGAAGCAAGACGGTTTTTCAGGGTGAGGCGTTATGCGGAAACATTTATGCGGAAAGTAAAGCTTACCTCCCCCCAAAAGGACAAGGTTACGACCATCCTCATCCGAATACTTGATGAGAACAATTCAAGAAATTTTGACCATTTGCGCGAGATAGAGGAAAATGCGGATAAGCTAAGCGAAAAGCTCGCCGATCCGCACAGTCCCCGTGAACTTATCGGGCCTGAAATACACAACATGAAACATGCGCTCATCACCTACCTTGGCGGGTTATGGGCAGTAGTAGACGTGCTTAACGCACTACGCTATGGCGACCCGGAACTCCTTTCTGACGACCAGAAGCTTCTTGCACGTCTGGGATCCCTTGCATCAGAAGTAAACCTCCATATCGGCCTTGCGGAGCATTTGAGCGAGGTACTTGCAAGCGGCCTTGAGGTGCTCCAAAGCATTTACAACAACCAGCTCCAAATACTAAACAACAAAATGGCGCTTATGGTCGCATATTTAACTATTATTGGTACGGCAGTCCTTGTCCCAAACACCATCGCAACAGTGCTAAGCAACCCGGCATACGGCCTTGATACCGCGGATGCGACATGGTTCACGCTCCTCATCATAATATCAACAGTCATTTCAACATATATCGCATATGTATGGGTCAAGAAAAAGAATTGGCTCCCAAGCGGCCCCGGTTAGATAAATATCTTTCGTGGAAGGTTGCGGATTGCATTTAAAATTATTTTTTCTATGCCAAAATGGGTGCCCTTTTTTGCATTTTTTACACGGATGATGCGTGTCCACCAGCCTTTCTTGTTCTTATAGGCCGCAAGAAGCCGTCGGTGGCCGTCAATAACGATGCGCTTTTTTCCAATTTCAAAAAGAATGGCGGGAGTATCGTAGTTAAACGCATATGCCGCTTCGATTTCTGCGATTTTCATGCCGGTGGTCGCGACCTCCTCCTCGCCCGGATAGGTGTACAGGACTGCCCCTATTTCGGAAGCGCGCAATTTTTTCCTGAGCGTCTGAAATCGCATTTCCGGATACAATTTTTTATAATACGAGAATAGTTTCCTGCCTATTGATTCTTCCGAAGCCGTGTCGATAAGGCCTGCTACCATGACATACTTAGCGAATGAAACGGTTATATAGGTTTCTATTTTAATTCAAAATATGGCAAAAAGAATTGAGGATTGGCATATATTTACGGTTGACCATGAAGAATGGGAACGTTATAAGGCACGGGACCAGTTAGCACAAATCACACGTGATACTAAAGAAATGGCAAAACGTGCACACGATTCAAGTGAAATTGCAGGAAGCATACCACCAGCAATGGTCGATATGGAATGTCGGCACAAAGAAGCGTTGGAAGCCGAACATGAACGGAACCAAGCACTTGAATGGGAAGTAGAAGCGATGAACGAAGCTATTAAAAAATTACGCACGGCCAATCGGCAAAGCGAGCGCCTAATATGGCTCAAGGCCGCAGAAGTTTTAGAAAATGCACTTGCTCGTTCTGATTATGATATGTTTAAACGCCTGTATGAAGCTGCGTTTGGAACGGGCAGAGAAAAAACAGAACGGCTTATTTTTTCCGATGACAAAGAAGCGTACGAATACGCAATGGCACGAAGAATCGCTTATGCGGGATATGCCAGACCATTCTCGGACATATCCGGGATATTTGGGGCAGCAGTGTTAGATGGAAGGGAGGATATATACACGCGCATATATGCAATTATAAAACTTGGCGAATTAAAAAAAGGGGTTCATATACTCTACCCATTAGCAGATAATAATATTGAAGCCGAAAAAGTAATACGGCACGCTGCCAAGGCTATGCTAAGCGCATTTACTTTTTCTGAACGTATTACATCATTAGAAGAAACTCCGATTACGGGGGAAAGACTTAATCAAAAACGAATAGTGCACACATTGCTTGCCCTTGCCCTAGACGCAAAGGCGTTTGGAGGAAACCGAATGCTTGCATATGACGCATTTACTACAATATACAATAAATATGCTTCGCGGGGATCCCGGTGTGGGAGTATTTTTCTTCAAAGCGCACTTCACCATCTTTGGGAGTGCATGCACCAAAAGGATCAACAGAGCCCACGACTAGTTTGGGAGTTGAATCTCTTTATCGTAGGTCTTGCAGTACGCGGCTTTGAAATAGACCCTCTTTTGTCAAGGATGATTGAGCAAGCGGAAGCTGGATTGGCAAGTGCAAGCGCAGCGATATGCATACTTAGCTACATTCCACGATACACTGCAAAATGCATTTGGGCACTCGGAACAATAGCACTGTGTAGCGAGGATGCTGCCGCTAGTGCGATGGCATGGCGGGAACTCGAACGCAGGGGCTCTGATGCAGAAGCGCACCTGACAAAACTAATATTTGAAATCCTTGATGTGCCGGCAAATATAGCCATCCGTGCACGGGTGGAAGATGAATTATATGGCCTGATAAATTTGAAGGCCAGTATATCGGATATTGAAAATGCAACTATCCGGCGGATCGTTGCAGCGCTAAGTGGCATTATAGATGACCCAATGATAGTACGCGAACTTACTTGGGCAGCGGGTGACCCCGATCAGGGTGTGCGGGTTTTGACAAGCAATTCACTTGTACGAATAGGAAAAATAGTAGGAATGAATGCGCCAACTGCAGACCAGGCCCCAGAAGCAGGACGTGCACAAAGGATCCGCAGATTCAATGACCAGATAGTGGCAATGGTCACTTGTCCCGCAAGTGACACTCAAAGACACAATGGAAGGGTCATGCTTGATCGAATAAGAGGAAATCATAGTGAAAAGGACCTCCTCCTTCCTGATACGATCAAACCGCCACGCCAAAGGGCGATGCCCGGCCGCGCGACAATCTCCACAAGATAATCAATGTGACCAAATGGGACATACCCCGCCAGCTTGCTGCGGGGTCCCTTCGGTCACAACTTTGAAAAACTGGGTTTCGTTGCAAGCAACGGGGTATGAACCCAGTTTTTCAAATCAATCGATTTACACGATTCACTTCCAGTACTCCTCAATATGCCGTACCTCTAATTCGTGCTTCTTGCTCTTAAGTTGCCTTAATGCCTTGAGAAGCTCAAACACCGTCCTTACGTCAGTAATGCAGGGAATCCCCTTCTCGAGGCTTGCACGCCTTATCCTAAACCCGTCAGTATGCGCCCGCCCGCCCTTTGTCGGAGTATTGATGACCAGGGTCACTTTTTTATCAACGATCATGTCAAGGATATCAGGCTTGCCCTTCCCGATTTTTGGCACACTTTGTGCACCTGTGATGTCCTTTATGGTACCGTGTGTTCCATATATAGTAAATCCAAGTTCCTTAAGAAGAGATGCGAGTTCCTTTGCATGCTGCTTATCATGATCGCGCAGGCTCATAAGTGCAATGCCGGGGGTCTCCACCTTAAGTCCTGCTGCAAGAAGCGCCTTATAATATGCAATTTCAAAGGTGGAGCCAAGCCCCATGGTTTCACCAGTGCTCCTCATTTCAGGGCCAAGACGGATATCACTTCCGATAAGCTTAATGAAAGGAAATACGATACTTTTTACCGCATACGCCGCCTGGCGGGAGGTAAGTTCAAGTTTTTTTATCTTTTCCCCAAGCATAACTTTTGTTGCAACCTTTGCAAGCGGAACGCCGATTGCCTTGCTAACAAACGGTACGGTCCTGCTTGCCCGCGGATTTGCCTCAAGTACATATACGATTTCGTCCTTTACCGCATATTGGAGATTAAGGAGCCCGTTTGCATTAAGTGCGCGTGCGATCTTTTTTGTATACTCGATGATGGTCGCCTGCGATTTTGGGGATAGGTATACTGCAGGAAGCACGATGTTTGCATCCCCGCTGTGCACCCCTGCAAATTCAATGTGCTCCATAACCGCACCAATAAACAATTCTTCGCTGTCGCAGACGGCATCTACTTCGCACTCGATTGCATTATCAAGGTATTTGTCAATAAGCACGGGCCGTTTCTCGCTTACCTCAACAGCCTCATTGATATAACGCTTAAGTTCTTCTGTACCATAGACGATTTCCATGGCCCGGCCCGCAATAACATAGCTTGGCCGCACGACAACCGGATAACCGATTGACTGGGCAACAGAAAGTGCCTCGGCCTCGCTTGTCGCAGTCCCATTGACAGGTTGCGGTATCTTGAGATCCAAAAGCAGCTTTCGAAAACGGTCGCGGTCTTCTGAGAGGTCTATGCCTTCGATATGCGTCCCAAGGATCGATACGCCTTCTTCGGCAAGTAGGGATGCAAGTGAAATGCTCGTCTGGCCGCCAAGCTGGACAATGACGCCGTCAGGTTTTTCATTATCTATAATCCCCATGACGTCCTCAAAGGTAAGCGGCTCGAAATAAAGCCGGTCAGAGGTATCAAAATCAGTACTTACGGTTTCAGGGTTGTTGTTGATCACGATGCTTTTGATGCCCATTTCACGCAATGCAAAACTCGCATGGGAACAGCAATAGTCAAACTCAATTCCCTGCCCAATGCGGATTGGGCCAGAACCAAGGATGATCACCTTTTTGCCTTCAAGTGGTTTTGCCTCATTTTCAACCTCATAAGTCGAGTAATGGTAAGGCGTAATGGCTTCAAATTCCCCTGCGCAGCTGTCGACACTTTTATAGGTGGGAATGATCCCAAAGGATTTTCGCAGTCGGCGCACTTCTTTTTCCGGGAGGTTCTTGATGCGCCCGATAGCCGCATCGCTAAAACCCGCCTGCTTCGCCCTCCTAAGTAAATCTTCGGTAAGAACCTGGGAGCTCATTTCTTTTTCAAGCTCAACGATAATTTTCAATTTTTCCAAAAACCACTTATGGATCATTGTTTTCTCATTAAGAAAATCTATTGATTTGCCTTGCCTCAGCGCTTCAAGAAGCGCAAAGATCCGGAGGTCGGTTGGCGGATATAAATATCCTTCATAATTGAATTTGGGGACCCGGACTTCTAAACTTCGCATTGCCTTTTGGAGCGCCTCTTCAAACGTCCGGCCTATCGCCATGACCTCGCCGGTGCTCTTCATCTGTGTGCCGATTTTTCTATCGATACCTGGAAACTTGTCAAATGGCCAGCGCGGGATCTTGACCACGACGTAGTCAAGTGCGGGCTCAAACGCCGCGCTTGTGCCGGTGATGGCATTGGTGATTTCATAAAGGCGCTTGCCTATTGCAATCTTTGCGGCAACGCGCGCTATCGGGTAGCCGGTCGCCTTTGACGCAAGCGCACTGGAACGTGAAAGGCGGGGGTTTACCTCTATGACGACATATTCGCCTGTTTTCTGGTTTACTGCAAACTGGACATTGCAGCCTCCTTTGATGCCAAGCACCTCAACAATACGAAGCGCAGCGCTCCGAAGCGTCTGATGGTCACGGTCACTTAAAGTCTGTGTCGGTGCAACAACGATACTTTCCCCCGTGTGTACGCCCATCGGGTCAATATTCTCCATTGTGCAGATGATTTGCTTGTTCCCGTCAGCATCCCGGATCACCTCATATTCAAATTCGCCCCATCCGATAACCGATTTTTCGATGAGTGCCGAATGAATGGTGCTTAGGCGGAACGCAAGATCAAGGATCGTAGTGAGTTCTTCCTTATTGTATGCAATGCCGCTTCCGCTTCCGCCAAGGGTAAATGAAGGCCTCACAATGACGGGGTAGCCGATGGATTGTGCAAACTCGTATGCACTTTTGTGATCCAAAACAGTCTTTCCGGGCAATATGGGAACCTGTACCTGTTCCATGGCATCATTAAACAATTTCCGATCCTCTGCACGCTTGATTGCAGGGGCATCAGTGCCAATAAATTTGACGCCATATTTTTGAAGGATTCCCTTTTCATGAAGCTCCACCGAGAGATTAAGTCCGGTCTGGCCGCCAACGGTTGCAAGGATGGAATCTGGCCGTTCACGCTCAATGATTTTCTCAAGGACTTCCGCTGTGAGGGGCTCGATATAGATACGGTCCGCTATCTCCATATCCGTCTGGATCGTTGCGGGGTTGGAATTGACAAGCACTACTATTATACCTTCCTCGCGAAGAGATTTGCACGCCTGGGTCCCTGAGTAATCGAATTCGGCGGATTGCCCGATAACGATTGGCCCTGAACCGATTACAATGACTTTTTTTATGCCCATTATATCAACTTCATTTTACAAGAAAGCTCAGGAGCGCCTTTTGCACAGATAATCTATTTTTCACCTGCTTCCAAACAACAGAATTTTTGTGGTCAAGCGCCCCGTCAGTTATCTCTACGCCACGATTAGCCGGGAGGGGGTGCATGACAAGCGTGTCAGGAGGGGCATTATTTAGTATTTCATCATTAACCTGATAAGGCAAAAGATCGCGAATAAGCATCGGGTCATACTGTTCTGTTGTTTCACGTGCCCAGGCATTTGTATAGATAACGGAGGCCTCATTTACTGCAGCCGGATCATGTGAAACTGATGCATTATTTATAGAGGGCTCGTACCCCTTTGGGCATACATACGTGAATTTCAATCCCATTTTAAGCGCGCCTATTGCAAGCGAGTGTGCAACGGCATCTGTTGGGTCCCCAAGAAACACGATCGTGTTTCCTTGCCTTAATTTTCCCGCCTCCTTAATTGTATAAAGGTCTCCGAGTGCCTGGCAGGGGTGTTCTAAATCGCTTCCGGCATTAATTACAGGTACGCTTGCGTGTTTTGCCACTTCCGCAAGCATTGCATGTGGCACAAGGCGTGCGATGATAAGGTCTACGTATTGACTTATTGCGCGTGCAGTATCCTTAAGCTGTTCGCCCCGCACGAGCTGTGTAAATACGTAGTCGAGATAGACGCTTCCGTATCCCATATGTTGAAGGGCAACTTCAAATGAAACGTGCGTACGGGTGCTTGGCCGGTTAAAAAGAAGGGCCGCGGTTTTTCCATTCTTTTGCCGTATCTCACTTTTAAGATCATCAGCACGGTTAAGAAGGTGTTCTATATCCTTCTTATCAAGCTCATCCATCGAAATTAAATGTTTCATAGATACACCTCAAAGGAGCATTTTTATAAAATCATCAAAAAGATATTTCGAATCCTGCGGACCCGGCGAAGCTTCAGGATGGAATTGGACTGCCATTATGGGCTTTGAAACATGGCGTATCCCTTCAATAGTCCTGTCATTGACATGAATATGGGTCGCCTCAAAATCACCTGGAAGCGCACTTTCAGAAACGGCATAGCCGTGATTCTGGGTAGTTATTGCAGTCTTGCCCGTAATTTTGTTAAGCACGGCATGATTTGCACCACGGTGGCCAAATTTTAGCTTAAAGGTCGTACCGCCAAACGCATGTGCAAGAAGCTGATTGCCAAGGCATATTCCAAAAAGAGGATAGTTGCGGGATGCAAGCTCCCGGATGGTGCGATGCGCATCAGCCAAAAGGGATGGGTCCCCTGGCCCATTTGAAAGGACAATACCATTTGGCTCATATGATTTAATGTCATGTATTGTTGAGAAACTTGGGACTATGACGACATTAAGTCCCCGTACGGCAAGCTCCCGGGCAATATTCATCTTCACCCCATAATCAATAAGCACAACCGTTTTTTTCGTTTTATCCGGCGGTGCAAAGAAAAACGGTTTTTGCGTGGTGACTTTTTCAACAAAATTGACGCTTTCGTATTTGAACGTGAGCTCGTCAAGAAGCTTCTTTACGTCGATGCTCTCTTCGTATGTTGCAAGCACCGCGGGCATAACCCCCGTATTGCGGATATGCCGTACAACATAGCGCGTATCTATTCCATACATCCCGGGCACGCCATATTCTTTGAGAAAACCGTCAAGGGAAGTTGTCGCGTCGCGATGCTCTGCAAATCCGCTTATTTCGCGGACAATAAATCCTTCGGCATGTATCCTTCTGCCTTCAAACCATGAAATGGCAGTGTTCCATTCGTGCGTGGTGTCAGAACCATAGTTTCCCATAAGGGGATACGTCATGATAAGGTGCTGACCTGCATAACTTGGGTCGGTGAGCGTTTCCTGATATCCAGTCATTGTGGTGTTAAAAACAAGTTCGGCTGCCCGTGTGGTCGTCGCGCCAAAACCTTTTCCGTAGATAACAGTACCGTCTTTTAGCACTAGCACTGCCTTTTTGTGGGATGCCATTTTAGAACTAGAATCGTATATCTCAGTGGGATTTTAAAAACCTTTGTCATTACATGGCAGAATTCGACGCTAAAATGCGTCCAAGATCCACCGCCTAAAGTGCAGTCTGGGCGTACTTGGAGAGCAACACGGCAGTTTCAACATCCCCACATGCCTCGCGCGCGGCAATCGCAAAGCGCCGGGAAAGCGCAACCGTCGGGTCTATTTGGACCGTAATTTTGCGCTTGGTTCCGATCCGTTCGTTGAGTACGGAACTGTCCACCTCGCCTGAACGAACTGCGCCTTCTGTAATATCAATTGAAGCGCGCCTAAGCGCATCTGCCACGGTCCGATTTGCAGGAATTTCCACAATTCTTTCGATGAGGATGCCGGGACGTGCCACCTCAAGCTTGACTGAAACATACCTGACAGTTGGGATGTGGTATTTTATCATGATGTCTTCGCGGCCTGTCCTAAGGGCATCCATCATCTGCCCCCATTCGTCGTTGATAAATCCAAGCTCAGTGGTTCCGCCATACTGGTCGGCATTGTATGCAAAGTGGGCGGCACCCCCGCGCCGTGTCCATATGTCAGCTTCGCTTGTAGTAACGTGGATTTCAAAATTGAGGTGGTGTGATGACCGGGGCACAAGTATGTCATGATGAATCGCACGGTACCCGTTTGCTTTCCTTTTTGCAGGGCTAAAGAAATCCTCTATATCGATTCGTTCGATGATGGGAAGAAGCGGATCTCTTTCAGCACAAGAATTGATAAAATTACTGATATCATAAATGGCCGGCATTTTATCCTCTTCTGTGGCCCCCGGTGCGTGGAAAATAACCTTAAAGGCGACCAAGTCATGAAAATCCCGTACCGAAAACCCAGGGTCATTACCCCCTTTTGGGCTCCGCCGATACCGGATTTTCTCAACGATCTTCCCAAGGCTTTTTTGTTCCCGGTGGACAATTTCTACATCGTACCCTTTCTTCTTGCAGTATTTTCTCACTTCTTCGGAAATTTGCCGTGCAATTTTCTTTGTCCTCTGGATATGCGGCTCCAAAACTCTAAGCTCCTCCTTTGCCTCGGCATACGTACTTGCAAACATGGTCCGTGCTGCGGCGGTAAGCATCATGCCTGATAATTTCCGATATCCTAAAATTTCCGCGGCAGGCGTGAATAAAAGCCTGCTAATGCGGGCAATTGCGGCCTGCTCTTCATCAGGATCCATGTCGGGGTCAAAAAGTGCAGTGTGGCTCGTACGCTGAATGATCCCTTCACCCCACTTAGGATTTTCATATTCGGCAAGGTCCGGAAGCATTGCCACAAGTTCAAGCGGAAACGTGGCAAGCTTTGGAGCATACCTGCTAAGCGGCACTTTACGGAGGTTCCACTCGCGTAAGGTGCAAAAACCTTCAAGAGCGTCCCTGATGGTTGCGTATCTATTTATTGCTTCAGGCAGCTGCTGGGCTAACTGCCGGATGCCTTTTTTTGCAAGAAGGTGGAACGTAATGACATAGAGGACGCGCTCGTTGATCTCAATTCCGCCATTTTGGTTAAATTTCTCGGGCTCCACGATGTTGCTCTGGATTGCATGGTCAAGTACCCGCTTGATATGGTACTTGGCACCAGCAACGCCAAGTTCGTCATATAGCCTAAAACCCGCAGTGACGCAGCGGTCAAGCCGTGCATTTCCGCTTGTGCCGTCAAGCGAATATCTCTGGGCGGGGCGAATAGCTCTTACCATAGATAGTAATTGCTTACAACTAATTAAAAAAGGATACCCGGATCAGTTCAGCTTTATGAAGTAGAATGCGTTTGCCATGTTGCCAATGAGAAGTGCAAGAAGGATTGGCGAATGGATGCCAAATGCAAAGCCGCCAACTGCAATAAGCGCGACAAGTGACCCGTATATAAGCTGTGCATTCATTGATCGCGGGGAGGTGCGCGGCTCAACAAGCATAAAAAATGCAAAGAATACCCACGCAAGCGACAGGTCAAGCGCATGATTGATGTCAAACGGACCGACCGCAAGACTAAAAATAATATACGCAACCATAAATGCAATGCTTGCATAAAGCCGTTTTATCCTCCAGGAGATAAGCAAACCCAAAATAAGTACTTCGGGAATCTTGTTTCCCCACCAGACCTCTGCAGGGACAAAAAGAAACGCGATAATCATTGCAATGGCCGCCGGGTTGAATATGTTGTTATTGTTGTAGCGAACGACATGCTTAAGCACCTGTGCAAGCACGGCGGTTCCGGCGATGTAATAAAGCGGGAGGTTTGGTGAGAAAACAAGCGCAAGGATAAGCCCGCTGATCGCAGGGCCGTATGACCACCACACCACTTTTTTTGTCTTTGCGTATGTTGCAAGCGAATCGACGGCAACTGAAAGAACAAGTGCGACTGCGGCAGAGAGAAACGCATCCGTAACTCCTTGGAGGGGCGCATTGATGATGACAAGAAGAACAAGTGAAACAAAAATAACCTGATACGGATTCAATTTCCGCTCAAATTCCTTTAGGTCCATGGGTGATTTGCATCAGCAAATATTATATACTTGCTGCTAACGAATACCCACGTTTGAACGTAAGGTTTTTGACGTGATCCCGTCGCTGCCTGCGCGGAGGCCTCCGCTCACCAAACCTTGGTACGGTGAGGAATCATCCCTAATAAGAAGACCGGCAAACGCCCCTACCTGTCCATGAGTATCATAGGTAAGTAAAAGCTGAAATGGGCCAAGGGTCAATAAACCACCGAGCCCTCCCTCGATGATAGAATGGCCATGCTCATGTTCATCTAGCCGTTCAAAAACACCACGTGCAATGAGACTTCCATGCAACATGCCGTCCGATGTGCTTATCACGGGGAAAATAATATCCGCGGACAATTCATAGAGCCTTGGGTCATCCCCGTTTGGGGAAACCGGAATCGTGTTTGTTAGTGCATGGACCTCAAGAAGGGTGCTTGCCGTAGTAAAACCCCGTAAGGGAAGATGCGTTTCAAATAGCATTTCGGTTGGACGTGTGGAATCCGTATGCCCGCTTGCATAAAAGAGCGTTCCGCCTCTTGTTTGATAAATCAACTGAACGTGCGCTACTCCGCTTAGGTCGTTTTCAATGTGCGAACCACCGGAAAGCGAAAGTCCGCCAGTAGCGTCAAGGCGTAGTGTACCTGCGTTTCCGACAAAATAAAGGGCTATGCCTGCCTGGGCGCTGTCATGAGTGAGAGTACGCCTCGCAAACCCGTCACCGCGGGCAGCATTCAGATGGGAAAAGTCAACAACAAGCTGTATGCCGTCAGTTAGTCGCAGGGCTGATCCGATGCTCACATGCTCAAGTCCCACCTTTGAACCGTCCAAAAGCGAAAGATGAGTAGTTGAAAGATCGGCTGACACAAGTGCGGCAAGTGTCTTGTCAGCACGAATTGCAAGCGAGGCGCCAAGTGAGGTAAATGGTTCAAATTCGGGGCGCGGCTCACGATACGTGCCAGCCGGTACGAATATAACTGGTCCCGCATTGCCTTCTTCAATGGTTTTAATCATTTCAAGAAGCGCGCCAAATTCGTCGAGTGCAGGAAGCTCAGGGAGGGGGACTGAACGTATGGTGCGTTCATTTTCATACTCAACAATACGGCGGTAGAGATTTGCCGAATCCTCTTTTGTATTCTTACCCATGGCAAGGATCCCCGCAAGGCGGCGTGCCTCTTCTACATCGTCAACTAATAAGTAAAATGTCCCGGCCTTTACAAGGTCTCCGCTTTTTTCTACAGTTTCTGCCAGTTCAAGAATATGGCCACGTATCTCTTTTTTTTGCCGCCCGTCTTCGCTTGCGTCAAATGCGAGGCCATAATGTTCTGCGGCCTCATCATAATAACCTGCATCTAAGGAATCTTTTGCCTTGCCGATTTCCTCAAGCACGTATGCCTTTCGGACAAGCGTGCGAAAACGCTCCTGTGCATTTGAACGGACTTCCCCGCGTGCACGAATATCTTCAAAAAGTTTTCCAAACTCCTCCTTATAGTACGGCGGGAAATCGCCTGCGTATTTGTCAGGATCATCGCCAAGAAGTGCTGCCGCATATGCGATGGACCAAAATTCTGCCTCCCCGGGAGTTTTTTTCCCGATAGAAACTGCCTGGTCGATTGCATCCTGTGCACGGGATTTTATTTTATTATCCCCAAGATACCGATATGCACGCGCAAAATCAATGGCCGCATAGGCGTAGGAATCCTCGGCGCCAGCTGCGTCCGAATATGCACGCCCCTCTGCAGTCTGATACATCTCCTCTGCCCGTTCGATATACTTAGCTGCGACAAGGCGTTCGATAAGGGAGTGAAGCTCAAGCCTATAAGCTTTTTTATCCCCGTTCTCCATAACCCGTGCAAATAGATCCCCAAACAAGTCACGGCCTACTGAAGGAAGACGTTCAACGATCGCTTGTACCTGTTCAGCCATATCAAGAAGCGCATAAATATAGCCTGCGTAAATGCCCGTCTCATCGTTCATCTGCCCTAATGCATCAAGCGCCTGTTGCCTATATGCAACGTTTTCCGTAAGCTCGTACGCCTGTGCAAAATGCCGTGCGGCATCAAAATACCGTTGGATGCTTCCTTCCGTACCGCTCTCCTGGATACGCTTTGCTTCTGCAAGCGCCCGCTCGGCAGCAGCCTGAAGGTCTGTTACAGGGATAGTTTCATAAATCCGTGAACGTAAATTGGCTTGTTCAATTTCATCGCCTTTTCCTTCAATAATCCCCTTTACCCGACCCTTCTTGTCTTGAGGGTCAAGAGCGAGATAAATCCGGCCTGCGACTTCGGGGCTCCGCCTTTTCACCAAAGATGCAATGGCCAACGCCTCTTTTTCGTATTTTGGATCCCCAGTCAAGCTGAACGCATCAGAATATAAAAGACCTGCCCGCAGAAGGTACAGAAGCCGTTCCTGTTCGTTTTCTGCCTCCTTGCTTCGCTCCCGAAGGCGGTTGGCATGGTGGGCCTTTCGCTGTGCCTCTTCTTTCTTATGTACGGCATGCGGATCCGCCGGCATTTCCTGGGCAGAGCCAGCACGAAGTGAGAAAAATGCGGGTTTCGAAGGGCTTGAAAAAAAACAAAGTGCGGCAGTGCCAATGGTGATAAATGCATGTGCAGTTTTCATGAACATGCGCTCCGTAAACGTGGGACGCCTAAAGGGGATTTCGTGCCGGGCAGGGCTCGCAGTCTTAAATGGTAAAAGATGCATAATGTTATTTAATCTACAACAATTTATAAATGCTTGTTTCAGACGGAAAATAAATAAGAAAAAACGCAAATAGGTTATCTCCATCCACGTTTTTCCATCTATTTCTCCTGTGGACAAAACTGTCTAAGCGCGCCAACCGCGCTTATCCATCGCATCCAAGACGCGCTCTTTTGCAAGGTCAAGTGCAGCTGCGCGCGTATCATGGCCCTTCGTCCGCTCGAGGACAAGGCGGGTGTTGCGCGTAATCTTATTTTCAACAATTTTAAACATCTCCTGCTCAGTGTATCCCCGCCATTCACAGTAGCTTGAAATGACGCCGCCGGCATTTGCGACAAAATCGGGGACAATCGTTATGCCCCTCTTCATGAGTACCTTCTCGATTTCGTATTCCATAGGTATGTTTGCTGCCTCTACGATGACCTTTGCCTTGACGCTCTGGACATTTTGGGCATGAATTACATTTGGCCGGGCACCTGGGATAAGCACATCAACGGAGAGCCCAAACAAGTCCTCCGGCTTAAGGACCTTTGTTTTCCCATCCTTGTAGGCAGTAACGGTTCCGTCCTTTGATTTTGCCTCCATTAATTTCTGGTAATCAAGACCGGTTTCGCAATAAATCGTTCCCTTCGAATCGCTGACTGCGACGATTTTCATCCCCTTTTCATATAAAAACTTCATGGTGAAGGTACCTACGTTTCCAAACCCTTCAAGTGCAACAGTGGCACCAGACACAGGAACCTTTGCAAATTCCGCCGCTGCAAGCGTTGCAAGATGTACCCCAAACCCTGTGCTGCCCAATTCATGGGGAAGCCCACCAAGCGAAGTCGGCTTGCCGGTGGATGCATCCGGACGACCGACTTCATCTGCGATATACGCCATTTCCCGTTCAGTCGTATTTATATCAGGACCTGCGATGTATTGTTCCGGGATGACACACCGCAATTTTTGCGCGAATGCGCGCATAAACGCTTCCTTGTTTACTTTTTTTGGGTCGCCCCTGATTCCCGCCTTTGCACCGCCAAACGGAAGGTCTGCAAGCGCATTCTTCCATGTCATTGCACGGGCAAGCCCAAAGACCTCTTCACGCGTTATGTCGGGCACAAATCTGATGCCGCCCTTCCCAGGGCCGCGGGCCGTGTTGTCTATAACGACTACCCCCCACATGCCGGTTTTCTGGTCATATACTTCAAATACCCGCTCTGGCCCGAACTCATCATGTTTAATAGTCACAAGATCACCAACAACTATCCGATAATAAGTAGACGTATTATAAGAGGAGAAATTATAAATGTTACTTTAAAAAATAAAAAATAAAAAAGAAGGATTACCTTCTTCTTACTGTTTTCTTTCCTGCTACCATCATACCAGCCGGCAGTTCAACCGTTTCCACCATACTTGATTCTTCTTGCCTTGATGCCATCTGGTAGACATAGATCAGCGCAACAACGAGCGCGGCAGGTGCAACGAATACTGCAACTGCGCCAAGGAACCGGCTTACCCCGGCCTCCAATCCCGCAAGCGGACCAACGAACACCGGCTCAAGCGAATTGCTGATGCTTTGGAACCCAAGTAACGCAATCGAAGCAATCAAAAAGCCCGGCGCTTCTTTCGGATTTATGTTCATAAGCCCAACAAGCAATCCCAGTATTGCCAATACAACATAAATTGCTGCCAGATTTGCAGTAATTGCGGGCACCAAGCCTGCAAGCAACCCAACTGCAAGCGCGATCAGCACACCTGCGACAAACAATATTTCACCTAATTTTGAGTCTCCCATCAAATCACCTGACAACATCACCACTCAGGTGGAAGTCCCTTAAGGGACTTCGTGTTGTCTTTCGATTTTCAATGGGTATCTCGATCAACTAACCTTTATAAACGTTTCTCCCGACTTTATGACGATAAACGGATTTTCTGGCGTTTTTAGCTATTTTTATTGATAAATAGCCACTTTTTATGGATTTTTAACCATTCATTTTTCATTTTGGGTGTGTAATTATAAACTTTTTAACTTGTCAAAGTGATCCGAGGTTCTTTCATGCATGGGATTGTGCGATTGGGTTTGACTGGAACTCAAGCGGCGTCACGACAACTACCACAGGTACGCTCAAGGAAGCGGCAATAAAGGGAATGGCGATCTGCGCGGGTTTGGAATAAATTCGCGCGGAATTGAAAAGATGCAATACGCGAGTCGGTAAAACAAAACTTAATGATGGCGAGGTAGGAAAAACGCAAGCGGCTTATGCAGTTTTAATTATTTTTTTCTTAAACCGGGATTTTCGGCCCTTTCAGTCCCATACGGCTGAAGTGAACTGTTTGCGGGCCCGTTGGTTACCTCGCCCATACAACTAAAGCGCGAACCATGGCAGGGACAGTCAAATGTCTTTTCAGTCCGATTCCACCTCACCACACATTTAAGGTGTGGGCAAATTGCAGAAAATTTGTGGACGGTTCCTTTTTCATCCTTATATATCGCAATCTTATTGACTCCTTCCTGCACTATTTTTCCTTCCCCTTTTACAAGCAGCCGCCCTTTTTCTTCTTTCAACAAATCAACATATTGTTTTGCCACATTTATGTTTTCTTCTAAAAACTCCTTTGCAGCCATAACACTTTTTCTTGACGGGTCATAAAGCGATGCCCATGGATTTTTGTTTCCAAGAATTAAATCACTGATGAGCATTCCTGCAATTGTTCCGTGGGTCATACCGTTTCCTGAGTCGCCAGTTGCAAGGTAGGTGTTTTTCGACCCTGGGCTTAATCCAATAAAGGCTAAATAGTCAATTGGTTCAACAACTTGTCCTGACCACAAATATGCAATTTTTTTGATGGAAAAACGGTTTTTCGCCCATGTTTCAAGCTTCTTAAAGCGGTTTTTGCCATCGTTTGCCTGGCCAGTCTTATGGTCTTCGCCGCCAACAATCAAAAGGTCAAGCTCTTTGTTATACGGCTGAGTGCGGGCGTAGTGGTATGCATTTGCGCCGGATGAAGTGCTTTTAGCAGTATCCCAATAGAGTGCCCTAGGCACTGAATCTTTTTTGATGAGTGCCCCAATCACATACGTCCGATAGGGCGCCTGCTTTGTATGCATGGTGACAGTCGTATGGACAGGCACGTTAGTCGCAACAACTACGGAATGCGCATTTATTTTATACCCGTCCCCACTACTAATCCCATTCTCATCGATTTTTTCTGCATGCGTTTCTGTGAAAATTTTTCCCCCTTTGTTTACAATTGCTTTTGCGAGCCCGGCAAGGTATTTAAGCGGATGAAATTGCCCCTGATTTGGGAAACATAAACATTTGCCCGTATCAAATGAACCAAGGGGCGCCTTATCCACTAATCTAACTTCAGTAAAACCGATTCGTTGAAATGTCGCCAGTTCGTCATCTAAAACGTTCTCTTTATCTTTTTCCCCTAAAAACAAGTAACCGTTCATTCGTTCAAAGTCGCATTCGATTTTTTCTGTCCGTACGATGCGTTCAATCGCATCAATTGCCTGTTTATGGCTCTCACCTGCGAGTCGCGCACCATCCTGCCCATATATTTTTTCTAGGTTAAAAAACCGGTCATCTAATGCCCAGGCAAGGTGCGCAGTAGTCCTTCCGGTCTCGCCGCTTCCGATAAACCCGTCTTCAACTACCGCCACATTTTTGCCTGCCTCGGTAAGAAAATACGCAACACTCAGTCCGGCAATACCTGCCCCAACAATAACGACATCGACCGATAGGTCTTCACTAAGAGGTTTGAATTTAAGAACGAGACGTGCATCGTACCACGGCGGACTCGTGGATCCGGAACTCTGGAGCGGCACTCGTATGTCACTTTTCATTGAGTCACTAGGTTTACTTGTAGGCTAATTAGGGCATTTTGAGTATTTAAACGTTGGTTTTGATACTTCTGTTTTTTCTACCTCTTCTCCAAAAACAACTTCTCATACACCAGACTGGCAACGATTGCACCGATGAGGGGGCCGATCCAGTAAATCAATTGCGGCTCCCAGACGCCGCTTGCAAGTGCAGGGCCAAATGCCCGTGCGGGGTTCATTGCCGCACCAGTTTGCGAGCCTCCCAAAAGAATATCAAAGATTAGTACTGAGCCGATGGCAAATCCAAATATTCCGGATGGTGCCTGCTTGTTTACTGCAACGCCATAGATGACAAAGACAAGAAAAAACGTAAGTACTGCTTCCAGAACGATGCCAAAGGCAAGGGGGATGTTTGTCGGAAAGCCGTACAATTGGAAGTTTGACGCACCCGGAAACAAAAATAATAATAAAAATCCCGCAAGACTTGCGCCGACGAGTTGGGAAATTATATAAGCCCCGGCTTCGCCAAATCTGATCCTTTTATTGACAAGCATTGCAATTGTCACTGCGGGGTTAAAGTGCGCGCCGCTTACGTGCGCAAGCGAATAGATCATGGTCATAAGGACAAGCCCGTGGGCAAGGGCGATGCCTACCAGGCTTACGATTCCGCCCGCAATCCCGTGGACAAGAACGGCACCCGCACCGATAAAAACAAGACCGAACGTTCCGATAAATTCAGAAAGACACTTTTTGTAATCTACCATGCCATGTATCTAAATAAGAGACCTTAAAAAACTACATGAAATAAGGTAAATGGATAGGTATGGGAAATCGCATAATGGCAATAATTTGTTTTATGCTCCTCATTGCCGGTTGCACATCCAAAACATGGTATAAACCACCTCCTGGCGCGACATGGCACTGGCAGCTTTCCGAAAGAATAGATACAAGCGAGAACAGGGACATATACGATATCGACCTATTCAATACGCCGCAAGGCACCATTGATGACCTACATGTACGGGGCATAAAGGTTATTTGCTATTTTTCTGCCGGAACTGTTGAAGCGCATCGAAAGGACGCAAACGAGTTTCCAAAATCAGTAATCGGAAACGCATTAGGTGAATGGCCTGACGAACAATGGCTTGACATTTCAAGATTTGAAGAGTTTAGGGCAGTAATGGAAGAACGTCTTGACCTTGCGGCATCAAAAAAATGTGACGGCGTAGAGCCGGATAATGTAGATGCATATATCCACGAAACGGGGTTTAATCTAACCTATGAGCACCAACTAAAATACAATAAATGGCTTGCACAAGAGGCACATGAACGGGGACTTTCAATCGGCCTCAAAAATGACCTTGACCAGATCCCTGAGCTTGTCGGGCATTTTGATTTTGCCGTCAATGAGCAATGCTTTGAGCATAATGAATGCGAAAAACTGCTCCCTTTTATCCGTGCACAGAAGGCAGTATTTGGTGCAGAATATACCGGGGAATGGTTGGAAGTCTGCAGCGACGCAAACCGGTTAAATTTCAGCTGGATCATGGCTGAACGCGATTTAAACGGTTTGACAACGTCCTGTAGCAGATAAAAGAGGAATTTACACGAGCAAAACCTTTTTAATTCAAATGGAACACATATTCTATACTATCTTCTATTAGCAGTATTGATGGTGATCATAATGGGTATCAGACCAGGACGTTCCGTTAGAAACATGAAAAAAGTTGCATGGACACGGTATTCACGCAGTAGGCCACGCAAATCATATATTAAGGCAATGCCGCACCAGACACTCCAGCAGTTCAGGATGGGCATAGCAAAAGATGACTATGATCTGACAATTAACTTGCGCGCTGAGGACGATGTCATTATCCGAGACAACACCATCGAGAGCGCACGGCAGACCGCAAACAAGCTTCTTGAAAAATCGATTCCGAGTTCGTACTATTTAGTTGTCCGTATATTCCCCCACCATGTATTGCGTGAAAACAAGATGATTGCAGGCGCTGGTGCAGACCGGTTGCAAAAAGGGATGCGCCAAAGCTTTGGCAGACCAACGCACAAGGCAGCGAGGATTTATGCGGGAAAGGCACTCTTTACTATACGAACGTATAAACAGCATGAAGGCCTTATCAGGACTGCTTTTGGACGTGCAAAAAGAAAACTGTCAGGGAATTTTAAGATAATCCAGGTTGAAGATACCATAGCCGTATAATCAGGAATTACAAAATAAAGCCACAATTTTTAAAGTATGGCGTCGCTATACATATATGGCTAGTGAGCATATTGAACGATTTAACCGGATTAATGATTTTTTAATCGACACGGATACAAATAATAGATTTGGCATCAGAATAATTCTTGGAACCCTTGCCCGCATTGTTCATGACGCGCTTCCAAACTGGGGAGTTTTTACTGAGGAAGATATCCGTTCCCCCGCTGAAGAGATAAGAGCGGAACTCGAAACGCTACTGGTACTTGCAAGGCAGAGTTATGCAACTGAATGGGGATCCGCCAGAGACCCCGCATTTGCATGGAACGGCGCAATCATTGAAGCAACTGAAAAGTCCGGCCTAACCGACGTATACGAATCATTAAACCGAGTTATTGCACAGGTAGTTGCAGTAATTATCCGTTCGAGGAGGCTCAAGAACCGCAAGATAGATATGCAATGCTAGACGTCGGATGCGGTCAGGGAAGGACAATTGTACCAGTGTTGCGCGAGCTTGAGGCGTGTAAGCTACATAGGAAAATAATCCTTACACTAAACGATATTTCTGTAGAAAATGCAGTGGGGGCATACAACACAGTATTACCATTTTTTACCAGAAGACGTCAGGACATTAGGGTAATAAGCGAAGCGGAACACATTGCGTTTGCCAACGCCGATTCCCACAATACGTTTGACCTAGTGATTTCAAATGCGGTGTTTCACCATTTTCCGGCTACTGCATACGTTAAGCGCCTTTATGATATTTTAAAACCGGGCGGCTTTCTTGTGGCTGGAGACTTTCATACGACAATATGGCAGCACCCTTCTTCAGTAACGCATTTTCTTGGAGAACTTGGGGCGGATAAAGCCCATCTCAAAAAATTTCATGAACTGACGGGGACGGGGGGCATTGAAGAGTTTAACAAAAAACGAAGCGCGGAGGAACTACGGGCAAATGAGGAAATGGTCAGATATTGGAGAGAACTTCAGGCAATTGTTTTTAGATCGCAGCTTAAGGGGGCCCCGTGTCTTGAGGCACATGAGTCAAGTGCACAACGAATCGAAAAATTGCGAAGCGGCGGATTTATTACGGATTACCCTCAAATGTTTGGGCATTTTCACCCGGAAATAAAACCGCTACTTGATAAAATGGCTACGACCCAACAAGAGCAACGCATCGCGGCAGGAAGGCAAATATTAAGGATAATCAAAGAAAAACCAACTGCAGAACTCTTGCGCGTAAGAAGAAGAATACACAGAGGATCAGACATTGCGCGGGTTATTGTTGCGCAGAAACCCCTACCTAGAGCGTAAATAGTAAGGGGGGCTTGCGCCCCCCTCCCCTCCGTTTAGGAGAGATACCACACGTAACAGCGTAAAACTAAAAAATTGGGGCGTCCGGGCTGATTGCCAGCCCAGTTAGGAGCTTTAACGCCCGCCGCGGTTTATCTACATTAAGTGCAAAGACTCCGTCACTTGTGTCCTTTGTAACTTCCTGGATTTCTTCGATTACGACATTCTTACTTGTCAACTTGTCAGCAAGCCTGTCAAGTTCACCTGGCACATTAGGAAGTTTTACGACTACGGGTTCCTTAATGATAGTAAATCCGTTTTCCCGCAGCACTGACTCGGCATGTTCCGGGTCACGCACGCTCATTGCAATAATTGCCTTTTCTCCGACAACTTCTGCATAAATGGAACTGACAGAAATTCGAGATTTTCCAAGTATATATGAAATATCTGCCATCAACCCAATTCGATCCTGGGATACGATTGTTACTGTATGCATAGTGGTCACCTCATTTGGATAAAATCTCCTTAATAATAGCATATTGAAAGATCGTTTATATATGTATCTGCGATTTTACTAGATGAATTTACCCAAATATTTAAATACTTTTGTGTATAAATCACCATTTGATGTGGTATGGAGACACAAGTCAGTATAGATAAACTGGATCAGGAAATACTTCGGGAACTAAAAAACGATTGCACGCAAAGCTACAAGAAACTTGCTGAAAAACTTGGAACGCATGTAAATACGATCATCCAACACGTCCAGCGATTAGAACGGGAAAAGGTAATTACCGGTTATTCTGCAACGATCAACTACCAAAAAATAGGGTATGATTACCAGGGTATTGCGCTTATTAGGACAAGCAAGCTTACGGATACAAAGAACATGTGGCTGTTTGACGATGTAATAAAAATACCGCAGGTAGAGGCACTCTATGCAGTTACGGGTAGCGATGATGCATTTGCCATTATCCGGGTTAAGAACCGGGATGAAATGGTTGACGTATTAAAACAAGTACAGGATTCAGAAGTTGTAGTCAAGACAAATACGCTTATTATACTTCATACATTCAAGCAATGGACGAATTATAATCCCCTCTAGGGATGTATTCAGCGGGGAGTTCTGAAGAAATTACCGACCAATTCAGGTGACGATTCACTACCTCCACCGGAAAGCATATGTTCCTGGGCGTCTCCTAGAAATTCACATGACTTAAGACCCATAAGAGAACGCAATACAGCAGATGAAACCGATTTTGAGCCGCGCAACGAAGTATACAGTTCAACGAAAGTGGGGTCAAGAAGGGGTGAAGTTAATGCCGCCGAAGCACTCTGCACAATGGCTATCAGGCCGCCTGACTTTACGATATTAACGAGCAACTGGATGAAATTTCTTTGCTGTTGTGGTGAGAACAAATCAAGTGACAGGACTGCTATGGCAACATCAACCGGCGGTATAACTGCCTGATTTTCAAATGGGGGGGAGATATAATGCCTCAAATCCATAAACCGAGTTGGAAGCGTAGTGGACAACGCACAACTAAAACCCTCTGCGCCGTCTTGGGTCAAGACATTTATGTATACTTTATCGATCCTACCCCGTAAAATCCGCGTATCAACCCCGCTGCATTTCCCGGGGGCAAGCGCTCTTGCAAACGCACGAAGTGTTACGCCACTAAATATACCTGTATCAAAAACAGATACCCTACGGTCAAACGAAAGGTTTGGGATAAGGCGGGCGCGAAAGATCTTCACAAGTGCTTCCTCAAGCCCGCTACGCTGCGCATATTCGCCCAGGGATAACGCAGCAGCATCTGGAGGTAGCACGGCCTTTTGTTCAAGAAGGGCTAATTTCTGTTCCGGTGAAAGCTTTTGGTCTAGCAGTGCAGACAATCGAGCACGGACCTGTGCTGCACGCGTTGAAAGGGAAACAAGGTTCCTGTGAACGCCCCGTGGAATCTGTGGGACAGCTAAAAGTCTACTATCGGCATGCATATCATATCATTCCTTATAATATTTATATCGTAACCCGATTTAAACCTAACTCATAGGCCTTTTATATACCTGGGTGACTAATTCATGGTGCGGAGTACTATCTATTGGAATTGTGCTTGACCTTAAAGCAGCTAGCCCAAGCTCATGGATGTAGATAGTTTTGCGGGCCTCTGGATCAAGCTCGGTCTCCGTTTGTTCAAGCAATAATCTCACGAGCAGTTCATCCCCGCTAGTGTCCGGAGCGTGGGTGACGATACGGGCGCGCGCCTCGTGTGCATCGATAAGTATGCCCCCTGGTGCAAGGCACTCATAAATGACCCTCATGGCATCAACTTTTGGTTCTGGTATACCATGGATCGCATAGGAAAAAAAGATAGTGTCAAATCGGCGTTGTAGCTGCCTTGCAAGATCGCGAATGTCAGAATTAGTAAATGTAACGTTAAGGCCGGTACCCTCAAAGCGGCGCCTTGCTTGCATAAGCATAGCCGGCGAGAAATCATTAAATACGATTGAAATATCCTGTTCCAACAGGTGGACGGCAAGAGGTGTTAACTGTGAACCGCTTGGATCACGATCTACAAAATACTGCGAACCTGTACCGCCTGCAGGATCAAGGAGGGTTTTTCCCTTTATGTCCGAAAGGGATCCGCTGATGGCACCCGCAAGCACTTGGTGGTGATGAAGCATATGCGCCGAATAAAACTTCGCAAAAATTTGATAACAAAGATTGTTGAGATATGCACTGCGTTCGTTATCTGACATCTTCCTGGTTGTTTGGAAGGCACGCCCCAGGGAGACACGCGCGCGTTCAAAGTGCCGGTCAGCAGCATGACTAAGCGAATGAAGAGTTTTCCTGGCCATATACATCAATACATCCACAAGGTTATAAAAACTGATCGTTTGTAATTGCGGGATAAATCCCGCATTAATTAAAAAACCGCGTTATCCGGACGAACCATGACTTCAGTAAGCAACCGGACTGCCTTGCGCGGCTTATCCACCTGAAGTGCAAAAATGCCTTTTTGGACATCGGTGCTAACTACATGCACTTCCTCTATAACAACCTTTTCATGATTGAGCCGGTTTGCAAGTCGGTCAAGTTCGCCAGGTACGTTTGGGAGTTTTACCACAACCGGCTCGTTTAGGATGCTAAACCCGTTCTTTTGGAGGATATCCTTCGTATACTTTGGGTCACGCACGCTCATTGCAATAATTGCCTTCTCACCCACTACATCTACGTGAAGTGACTGTATGCTTATGTGCGATTTTGCCAAGATGTAGGATATGTCCGCCATTAATCCCACTCTGTCTTCTGCTACTACAGTTACTGATCTCATTGTTGGTCACCTCGATAGTTGTAAGTAGTGACCGATAGACCGTTTATATATTTTACGCGTTTTTTTATGTTCAAATAAACAGTGCATTTATAAACTTTGTTATACAAAGCAACATCAATAAAAATTAAAATAGGTTAAAAAACTATGTGGGGGATCGAATGGGCAGTAAAGTAGAAAAAAAGGAAATTACGCTTGATGAACTGGATATTGCATTACTTCGTGAATTAAAAAACGACTGTATGCAAGGGTATCGCGACCTTGCAAGCAAGCTCCGCATGCATCCCAATACGGTGATGCAACGGATAAAACGGCTTGAACGCGAACACATTGTCCGTGGCCACTATGCTGACGTAGATTATAGCAGGCTGGGACTTGACCTGCACGCGCTTCTTCTTATCAAGGTAAAAAAAGGTACTGTCGGCGTTACTGAGCAGCTTAAGGATGTCGCTGCATTGCCGCAGGTACAGTCATTATATGCAATTGCAGGACATTACGACTTGGTTATGCTCATCCAGGTAAAGGACAGGGCAGAATTGGCAGAAACATTACAAAAAATACAAAAAAATGCAATTATTGTACGCACCAATACGTTCCTCATACTGCACCCCTATAAGCAGTATCATGAGTTCAACCCACTCTAGCATTATGTTTTTGTCTTTTCCCATATTTGTCCGGTCATCTCGTGTACACCAGTTGGGTCTTGGATGAGGGCAACGCGCTCTGAAAGTTTACGGAACCCCGCGGAATCTGCAAGGATGGCATGTTCAGATTTCTTGACCTGGCTTGTATGTGCACGTATTTGCACCTCAAGGTTTGGATTTGCACTGCGTGCGGCGGCAAAATGAAGCGGATACTCCTCAAACGTAAACAACCTACTTTCAGGAGCACATATGGCATAGGCGATCTTTAGGACCCGCTTTTTTGCAAGCATCAATCGTTCATTCCAGGCAAGAATGGATAGTTCCCCTTTGCGTACTCCGCCGCCGGCCCAGTGGATAACATAGCTTTGGATGACCGACCTCGCAAAATCATTTAATTGAAACCCTCTAAGTCGCTCTGAACCTAATTCCTCAAATGCGGAACAAACCAATGCGACCTTGTTAGAAGTGCAATCAAACCCCAGGCCGTCATCACCTAAAAAAAGTTGCAACTGATCTAAGCGATCATGGAGCAGTGCGAGTGTCCTTAGGATATTATTCCGGTTAAGGTCGATACATATTATTGCCGGACCTGCTTTTTGTTCTGCATATGCCCTGAGCCGAGCCACAAATTCGGGAATCTCAAGAAGCATGCCTATGAGCTTACCCGTACCGCATCCGAGGTCAACAAGCGGAAATTCGATAATGGGGTGTATAGTGGTAAGGATTTCACGGTGTGCAGCATAGTGCGCTTCCATGACTGGGTCGTAGGTGTCAGCTGCAAAGTATCTTGAATAAATACGGTCGATTTGGGCCCGCTCACGATCACAGGCTAATTCAAAACTTATTTTACGTCTCCCAGGAAGCCCTGAATCAATAACATCCAACAGGGGGGCAGGAAGGTCTGCTTGTAACAGACGGCGCATATCAGACCCTAAGTTCGAACTATGGGAAATCCTGGCAGAACGCTTTCTAACGGCCATACGTTAGGTTTTCAAACAAGAAGGTAGTTAAAATGAATGGTTTCTCAAAAACTGCCGCGCTAACGCTTACCGTATGCCATCGCGAATATAACGAGATTTTGGTGCGGCTCCCCTTGTCCATATGCACCCCGTCATACCATGGACATCGTCTATCTGTTCGTACTGTTCTGACTCTTTCTTAAAACCGACTGACTCAAGCAGGATGGTATGCTCCTGAAGTGTAACCGGGCTTGTGAGTGAACGAATATGACGCGCAAGGGCTGGATCTGCAAGCTCGGCAGTATCGACATGAAGCGGATATTCTTCAAATGTAAATAACCGTCCGGCTTGTTGTCCGTGTTCAGGATATGCTTCCCGGCACACCTGATATGCAACAGCTGCGACCCGCTTCTTACTTAGAAGAAGCCGGGCATTCAGGGCCAGTAGGCTTTGTTCATCTTCCTGCACACCGCCGCCTGCCCAGTGCATGACATAACTTTGAAAAACAGTCTGGGCAAAGAAACGCAGGTTAAAACGTAGCTTCGCAAAAGAAAGTTCCTCGAATGCAGAACAGATTAGGGCAATCCTGCTTTGGCAATCATAGCCAATATCAAACGGTCTCCCAAGGGAGTCCAAGAAGCCGGATAAATAAGCATGTGATTGACGAATATTATCCCCGTTAAGGTCAACGCCGATAATGATCGGCCCCCTGCTTCCTTGGGCATATTGATTCATTTTCTCCCGAAGTTCCGGAATTGCAAGAAGCATGCCTATGAGCTTACCTGTACCGCATCCGAGGTCAACAATAGGGAATTCTATATGGTGATGTAAACGCGCCAAGATACGCCTCTGTGCCGCATAATGGAGCTCCATGACTCGGTTATAAACTTCGCTGCCAAAGGCAGCGGAGTAAAGGTCTTTTATTTTAGCACGCTGATATGCAGTCCGTTCTTCAAAGCGAAGTACCTCTTGATCCATGTCGCCGTGGGAACTGCCGTTTGCATCAAGAAGTGGCATGGGTAACTGAACGGAACCCCTAAGGATCTGATCAATAATTTGGTTCGCCCTATGGCTTTTTTCACCCGGGGTTACAATTCTTACAACCATATAGTACTGTAATAATACAAAAAAAATAAAAAGTTGTCAGTTATGCACTCTTTTTCAATTTCCGGGGCACAACAAGGATTGCATCTTGCGCAACCGGCCTCTGCGAACGTTCATTTATGGCTGGTAGTTCCTGTTTTAGGTACTTCTCAAGTTTTTCCCGTATTGCAACAGGTGTCGGCTGATCTGAAACAACCCGCCATATGGTAGTATGGGAAACGGTTTTAAGCCGTCTTCCGATCTCCCGCAGGCTCAGGCGTTCGTACCAGTACAATTGGATTATTTTTTCAGTCGTTTCCCGATCCACCCGCATGCGCTCGTCGCGCGGCTGGTGACTGGGCCTGGAATCCGTTGCGCCGTGCTTAAACGCAGCATTTATTTTTTCCATACGGGCATAGTGAACTCTATGCGTCCGCCCTATCCTTCCTGTTACCATGTGTATCAGAGTAATACTGTGCAAAACTGCTTTAAATGGTTTGTCCCCTAATTAAAGCCCCAAAAATAGATTTACGTGTGGATAAGTGTAGATGTATATTTTTAAATGTGTCCGCACATAATAAGGATAGGCAGTTATTAATTTTTGGTGTTATACATGGGGGGAGAAAATAATATAAGTGTCGGGGATGCGCTTATCAGCACGGATGTTGATAAGCTTATCAGGACAATTTCAGGCAAGGGCAGCAAAGGCATCGACATCTACTCATTACAAAAGGAAACGGGCATAGACCGCAAGATGATAGATAAATGGATACGGGTCCTTGAAGATGAGGAGTATGTCAAAATAGAATATCACTTCATGAATACATATGTCAAATGGATCGGGATGCCATCAGAAGGCGGCACAAGCGAAACTGAAGGGGAAAAAACGCATAAAAAAGGGGCTGTGGCGTCTGAAAAAACAGTAGTCATGGAACCCATCGAAATACCTATAAAGGAAAACGGGTTTGCGCATGCGCTTGGAAGTGAGGTGGCACCTCCCGTATTTGGTGAAGATGAAATACCTGTGGCAATGAATAGCAGTGCAACCATAGAAAAAGCGGGGGAAATAAGCCAGAACGGGTCATCAAAAAGGCCATTTAACGCGTACGAAGAGGCAAACGGAAAGGGGATAGCAAAGGACGTGCTTAACCGGTATCTTGATGAGATTAATGAAAAAAAATATGAGATTGGGCGGCTTAAGGGGGAAAAGGAGCGGCTCTATCGTACAAAATTTATGAATCTTGAAAGCCAGTTTGAGGAAGAAGTGATCCCTATCACTGAGAAAGTCCTTGAAAAGGAAGGGAGAATACTTGAGCTTAAGGAACGTGTCCTTGGCCTACCTGATAAGATTGGCGAAGTTGAAAAACTTACCCAAACGATCGAGAAACTGCGGACTGAAGGCCGTTCCGTAATTGAAAATGCACAAGAAAGGACGCAGCAATTCCTTGCAGACATTACGGAAACTTCAAATATGATTGAGGAACGAATTGCACTAAGTCGGGCTGCGCTTGAAAACGAGGCAAAGGCAATGGAAGAAGTGTCTCAAAAACACACTGAACTTGCTCAAGAAAGCCGCACCATACAGGAACGGCTTGAAGAGACGAATGTACTTGTTGCATCGCTTCAGGAGCGCATTGATGGATTACAGGAACACTTAAAAGAAGCGCAAAAACAAAGAGAAATAACCGGCGAACTGCACACGGTGCTCCGGGATTCCATTGAAAAGCGAAAAGCTGAAGTCGCAAACCTTGAAAATGAGCTGTCACAATTGAAACAGGTTGAAGGGGACGTCCTCGGTTACCTAAACGATTATCAGGCACGCATCGGACAAATAGAGCAGTACGTACAAAACAGTGAGGAAGAAATTGACCGGCTTCGGGAAGCGGCCGAGGGCGAATACATACGAAAATATATACGCGAACTTGAGGGACTTGTTGAAAGCTACGAAGCGCAACTCGAGTCGGCATCCATGGAAGAGTACTCGATTGATGAACGGATCGCGGATGCACGGACACGCCTAAACGCGCTTATTGTTGAAAGTAAGGATATTATACAAAAAATACACGGCCAAACAGGCACGCTTGAACCGTTTGATTCCGCAATTGAGGCGGCACGAAGCAGGTCAGAGGGCATTGAACAGCTTATCGAAGGAAAGGCCTTGGAGCCAGACGGGCCCCAAATAGCAAGTAAAACTAAAACGCGAAAGAAGAAACCAGGCAAAGGCAAAAAAAGGTAATCAGTCATTCTTTCTGCTACGAGCATCATCAACTGCAGCAAGCCACGAATCCGCTATTTTTAATACGTAATTCCCAAATGTCTTGCTAAGTGAGACGCGCATCGGCCTGAATTTTCTTTTGCTTTCAAGTGCAACGACCGTATCCCGTTGTATTTTTATCATCCCGACCCTTCGGAGACGGGGCAATACGCGATTGTAAAATGTTGCCTTTGAAATCGAGCCAGAGCGGACATACAAGGCAAGATCCTCCCCCGTAAGCTCGGTTTTCTCGCTTAAAAGCCGTAAGAACCCAAGCGCAACAGAATAATACGTCTGTTGGTACTTCTTTGAAAATACAAAATTAACCAATTCTTCAATAGACCAGAGATTACGGGTGCTGTTTTCATCCTTATCCTGGAAATTGCGCAACTCCCCGCCGTCATGACGCGGAAAATAAAGTGATTCGTCCGCAGGTACGCCTCGCGAAATGATCTTTTTTGCCGAAATGCCGTTAAGTTGTAAATTTTCCCCCATTAACTCGCCAGAAGTATAATTCAGGTTGATTTTTTATTTGTAATTGTTCCTGCAAAATGATATGTCTGCGGGATTCTCCTGAAGATTGCAGACATCCGGGTTTCCCTCAAGCTGCGCAGCGTTTGTATAACAGCGAAGCGACCATGGTTCGCTTGTGAGGCCTGCACACGCAGATGCACGAAGTGCGATGTTGTCCTGGATTGCGGCCCTAAAGCAGACTTCCCGGGCACTTGGATCAAACGTCAGGTATTCGCATGCCTGCGGATTGCCGTATTTTTTGCCGGTTTCGATAAAGCAGTGCTGCTTGGCGATGGGCGCGAATTTATCAATGCCGACACACCCTGAAAGATCCCCTGTCTCACGGGAATATTTTGCATAACATTCCCAGCGTTTAAGAAGGTCGACACGGTTGCACATCGAAACGTTCATGGATTGCTTTGCAAAGTTGGCATAACAGCCGACTGCATAAACGGTATCCGAACTGATGAAATTACAGACGCTGCTCTTGTTTGCCTGAATTGCATAGAGTTCACGGCACGCGTTCTTTTCGTCAGAAAGGGGAAGATGTTCACACTCGTCGCGATTAAGCGTAAGGCTTGAACACGCATTTTTCTTTACCCGCGTTGAAAGGGTGCTACATGCATCCGCAGAGCCGGTTTCCCGTGCAAATGATATGATGCACTCCTCGTTGCCGCCGCAATAGGAATAGTTTGCCGTTACGCGTGCACGGCAAAGGAGCTCTTCTGATCCTTCAAGATAATAACACGGGTCGGTACCTACTATACAATCACGGCGGTTTTCCTCAAGGAGATGGTTGCATGATTCGACGTCTTCCATTGTACGCGCATAGGTACTTACGCAATCGACTTTTTTGGTATAATTTCCAAGGCTGATGCATGCATCAAATGAAGTTGTGGCAAGCAGGCTAAAACATTCCTGCTTTTTGGTCTCGTTAAATATAGTCCTGCATACCTGCGCATCTTGCGAGATGGTGGCATTCTGCAACTTGCAGTCGTCATCACATATGCCGTCCAACGAGCCATTGGAGGTAATACTGGGGATCGAAATGTCGGTCCTCACTTCCTGGTTCGTCCCAAAGATGACATAAATACCAATAACTGCCCCGATAACGACAAGCGCAAGAAGTGCAAGCCTGGCTGCCATGCGCTGTTGGCGCTTTTCCTGGATCGGCACATATTTGTATTGTGTCGGCTTGTTAACCGGAATAACGCGCTCTATTTTAAGCGTCTCTGAACCTGAAGCGGGAATTCGTTTACGGGGCATGCTACGTAATAGGAAAGGAATGTTTATAAATATCCGCGACCCCGATCCGGCAGAGGAAAAATAATGGATGTGCAGCGTGTGCACGATGGAACGGATGAAACCGGAGGAAAATTTGGTAATTGATATACTAATTTGTTTTTAGATTTTCGGGGGGAAACACGCACTATATAAACATTTTCTTCGCTTAAGAACTGCTCGCTTCGCGAGATTGAGAGAGAAGTGGGAGGTGAGATGGAGCCCTTGGGCATACCATCTCCCTCTATAATAACTGTGGCTCAAGGACTGTACCGTTAGGGGAAAATGTCGGCAGCTAACTGGATACGGAACGTTTAAAACAAGTGATATCTTTAAAAACATCTCGTTACTTAAATCTGATATCTTATTTTCAAGGTTTATGCCTGAAAATTGAAACTAACGTTTAGGATGTTTAATGGAGGTAGAATTAAATGGCAAAGAAGGAACACATGAATATAGTATTTATCGGACACGTTGACTCAGGTAAGTCAACAAGTGTCGGCCGCGTATTGTATGAAACGGGGGCAATCAGCGAGCAGACGCTTAATAAATTGAAGGAAGAAGCGGCAAAGGTAGGTAAGGCAACATTCGAATTTGCATTCGTCATGGACCGTTTAAAGGAAGAGCGTGAACGTGGTGTTACCATTGACATTGCACACAAGGAATTCGAGACACAGAAGTACTACTTTACAATCATTGATGCGCCGGGACACCGTGACTTTGTCAAGAACATGATTACCGGTACCTCACAGGCAGACGCAGCAGTTTTGACTGTTTCAGTTAAGGACGGTATCCAACCACAGACAAAAGAACACGCATTCCTTGCAAAAGTATTGGGACTTAACCAATTGATCGTAAACCTTAACAAAATGGACGCAGTCGGATACAAGGAAGAGGAATATAACAAGGTAAAGGGAGAAGTTGAAAAATTACTCACCGGTATCGGATACAAGGTTGCAAGCGTCCCGATGGTTCCCTGTTCCGGTTACGCAGGAGACAACATTACCAAGAAGTCCGACAAGATGCCCTGGTACAAGGGTCCAACGTTGATTGAAATTCTGGACAACTTACAAGTACCTCCAAAGCCTGTTGACAAGCCACTTAGGCTCCCGATCCAGGACGTACTTACCGTAACTGGCCATGGTACTGTACCAGTCGGCCGTGTTGAAACTGGAAAACTAAAACCAAACGACCAGCTCGTTTTCATGCCATCGGGCGCCAAGGGTGAAGCGAAAAAGATCGAAATGCACCACAAGGAACTCACTGAAGCACTCCCGGGAGATAACGTCGGTTTCAACGTCAAGGGCGTTGAAAAGAAAGACGTAAAACGCGGTGACGTCGCAGGTCCAGTGAGCGCACCGCCAACAGTTGCACAGGAATTCACGGCACAAATCGTAGTGCTCAACCACCCGACGGCAATTGCAGCAGGATACACGCCCGTATTCCACGTATGTACGGCGCAATTTGCAGGGCGGATAGTTGAGATCATGGAAAAGAAGGATCCAAAATCAGGCCAAACAATGCAGGCTAAACCGGACTTCATCAAGACCGGCGATGTTGCAATTGTTAAGATACAGCCGTTAAAGCCAGTAGTGGTTGAAAAATTCCAGGAGTACCCGCCACTTGGTCGATTGGCAATCCGGGACATGGGACAGACTGTAGCAGCTGGCGTCGTATTGAGCGTTACGCCAAAACAGATGTAACGTTCTTTTTCATTATTTTTCTTTTTATTTTCTACTTTTTCCCATTTTTACAGAATTAGCCCAGTTCTAAATATCCGTCTTTAAAATCAATAGTCAATTTGAAGTGTTTCAAAAAACTTAAACCTAAGAGACCATCCACATGGGTATTTTCAGAAAGATCGTGAACAACAACGTGGACATTATTGCAGTCTTATCCAAAAATGAAATAGATTTAAGAGTGAAAAGTGGGACTTCGCATCTTCCTTCTGCAGTCATCATTTTTATTTTCTTTTCAGGCCTTTCAATATCGATATGCAAGGTTTTGGCAAATTCCAACTTAAACCAGAAACAGTCATAACATATCCTCCAATCAAAGAATTTGTAGTTCACTTCAAATCTGAAAACCAAGAAACGATAAGAAAGGTAATTGACGTACGCGTAAAGACTACTAATTTAATAATAGTAAAATCAGAGCAAATTTACGTATCTGGTATTCATGACTAATTCATTAAATATTTAAGTCCCCTCTTCCCAGCTTGCAAGATACTTCTTCTGTTCAGGCGTCAGCTCATCAATAGATATACCCATCGTCTTAAGCTGCAAGCGTGCAATCTCGTCGTCAATCTGTTCAGGCAGCGTAATAACGCCTGGCTTAAGCATGCCCTTATTTTTTACCAGGTACTCGCATGCAAGTGCCTGCCCACAAAACGAGGTGCTCATCACTTCTGAAGGATGGCCTTCTGCTGCGGCTAAATTAACGAGCCTGCCTTCGCCGCATACGTAAATTCTTTTTTTATCTATAAGATACTCGTCTAAAAATGGTCGCATCATTCGCTTTTTATAATTCTTATTAAGTCCCGCGACATCAATTTCAAGGTCAAAGTGGCCTGCATTTGCAAGCACCGCACCATCTTTCATCTGTTTTATGTGTTCCAGCCGTATGACATGCTTGTCACCTGTCACGGTAATGAAAATGTCGCCATGTTTTGTTGCATCTGCAATTGGCATGACTCGATACCCGTCAAGTGCAGCCTGAAGCGCACGGAACGGATCTATTTCCGTAACTATGACGTTTGCGCCCATTCCTTTTGCCCGGAGCGCAACTCCTTTCCCGCAGTCTCCATATCCGGCAATGACGACGTTCTTCCCTGCAAATAAGATGTTTGTTGCCCGAAGTATGCCGTCAAGGGTACTTTGGCCGGTCCCGTAATAATTGTCAAGAAGGTGTTTTGTCTTGTTATCATTGACCGCAACAACGGGGTATCTAAGCGCGCCGTCCTTTTCCATCGCATGTAAACGGATAACGCCGGTAGTAGTTTCTTCGCATCCGCCGATAATGGTAGCAAGCTTATCCTTGTGCTTCGTATGAAGTGCACTTATCAGGTCGCAACCGTCATCAATCGTAATGTGGGGAACATGCGAAATGACTGATTCAATAAATTTATAATAGTCTTCTTTTGTCTCCCCCTTATATGCAAACACTGCAATACCCTCTTTTGCAAGTGCTGCTGCCACATCATCCTGCGTGCTTAATGGATTGCAACTGGCAACTGCCACCTTTGCGCCGCCAGCGACAAGCGTTCGTACAAGGACTGCCGTTTCCTTCGTCACATGGAGCGCAAGGCCGATGGTTAAACCGCTAAAGGGTTTTTCTTTTTTAAAGCGTTCTTTGATGGTAAGGAGGGCCTCCATTCGCTTTTCAGCAAGTTCGATATTTTTCATCCCTTGTTCTGCCAGGGAGATATCTTTTACATGGTAATTAGTCATAAGAAACATTGAAATAAAAGGAAATAAAAAAGGATAATACAGCTTATTGCACAATCCTGCGCGGACGTCTTGCGTGAAAAAGGCGAGCATTGATTTCTTTCCTTAATTCGTCCGTAGATTCATAAAGGGCATTTGTTTGCCAACCGATTGGAAAAACTTCAGTGATCGAGGCGTAACCGCGCGCTGCAAGCGCATTATTTGTATACATAAAATCAGTGCGCAGGAGTGCGTCCTTAAACATACAGGAGTAGAATGTTGCTAGAAATACAAGGTATTTCTCCGATACGAGGATATTGCCATATACATCGGTAAATGGGCTAACCCGCTGCCATAGGGAGGATGGGTCAAAATTTCGTGGGTCTATGCCGATATCAAAGGCAAGGAGCATAGATGAACCGAATTCACCAATACCTTCAAACAACACCCTGCTTGCGCGATTGGTAAGATGATACGTAAGTGCATGCGTCGCCTCATGCGCAAGTGATGAATACATAGTGAGGGAGTCGCCGGTGTCTTTTAACACAATAAGGTGCATTTTACCTGCCGTGCCTTCTAAAAAAACACCTGCTGATTTAGTAGTGTATTTCTCCTCATACTTCTTACTATCCATTAGTTCTACACGAGTGTGTAATAAAATCGCACGCGCTTCTGACTCAAGGGCAAGTGCCTCGGCACCTGTTGCCCCAGCCAACTGCGCAATACGCCGGGGAAATTCAAGAATGACATGTGAATACGCTTTGCCAATAGCGGTTCTTGTTGCCACTGCCACGGAATTGTCCGTAGTAACAGCGTGCGGCATTTTTGTAGCCTGCATCTTAAGAAAAAACGCCTCATGAAGAATACGCGCGTATTTCTCATAATAAACGAATGAAATTTCCGAAAAGCGGGCCTGAAGTAAGCGGGATGCGCGCTTAAATTCAGCATCTGATATGGGCTCCCCTGATTGATTAGACCGGGCAATGCGTAGAAAAAGCGATTGCGTTTGCGTTTTCTCATTCTTCCTAAAAACGTATAATCCGCCCATGTAACCTATAGGAGTGATGTATATAAAAGCTCATTCCTGTGCCGCACGCTATCCTTCTTTGGCAAACTAAGGAGGCGCAGTATCATGTCCTTCATGTACCGCACCAGCCGTGTAGAGTGCGGGGCCTCTCAGGAGAATTATGGATCCGGCTGAATCTATTGAAAGCACAACATTTTAAGTTCTTAGTAGCGATATTGCTATGTGATAGAGATGCCAGTACGCTTAGAGATATCCCTAAAAAATACCGTGCGGGATGTTGTCGGTGAACAGCTTAAGGAGGAGATACAACGCGAGCTTAAGCTGACATTAAAGGCGTGTCATTTTATCGAATGTTACAACATAGATGCGGAATTAGGCGCACAAGAATGCGAAGCTATTGGGAACGCATTTACGGATAAGGTCATCCAAACGTATTCATATACCCACGACACATTTGAAGGCCGCTGGCGCATCGAGGTGGGGCTCCTTCCTGGCGTCACGGACAATGTCGGAAAAACGGCGCGTAGTGCGATCCGGGATGCGTGCGGCACTGAGGTGCCCGTTTACTATTCACGAATGTACGCCCTTGAGGGGAACCTTGACGTAGAAACATGTAAAAAAATAGGGTCACTTCTTCACAACAGGCTCATTGAAAGATGCATGGTATTTGAACCCTCTAAGAAGACAGAGGCATATGTGCCACGAGTAGTGATTGAACACGAACCGCGTGTCGAAAAGATAAGCCTCCATATGAACAGGGCAAAGCTTGAGCTTCTTGCAAAGGACCGCCTGCTTGCCTTAAGCATTGACGAAATGACCGCAATTAAAGAGTACCTTAAGAATGAACGTGTCGTAAGGCAGCGAAAGGAGGTCGGGCTTGACAACAAGGTTACTGATGTTGAGCTTGAAGCAATCGCACAGACATGGAGCGAACATTGCAAGCACAAGATATTCAACGCACGGATAACGTACTATCATGAAGGCGAACCGCATGCGATCAACTCGCTTTTTAAAACATTCATTGTCGGCGCGACCGAATCGATCAACAAGCCGTACATAGTAAGCATTTTCAAGGACAATGGCGGGGTAATCAAATTTAACCATGAATATGACGTCGCTGCAAAGGTTGAGACGCACAATGCACCTTCGGCCCTTGACCCATATGGCGGTGCGCTCACTGGCGTACTTGGGGTCCAGCGAGACATCATGGGCACTGGCATTGGGGCAGAACCAATCGCAAATATGGATGTATTATGTTTTGGCGAGTTGGATGATGATGCCGTACCAAAGGGGGTACTTCATCCAAAAAAAATTTACGCCGGGGTCATAAAAGGCATAGAGCACGGCGGAAACAAGATGGGCATCCCGACAGTAAACGGCAGTATCACATTTGAAAAGGAATTTGTGGCACGGCCGCTTGTATTCTGCGGTACCATCGGCCTCCTCCCAAGCACCATAGAAGGAAGAAAAAGCTCCGAAAAGCGGATAGAGCCAGGGCACCTTGCAGTCATGGTCGGCGGCCGGATCGGTAAGGATGGCATCCATGGCGCCACATTTAGCTCTCAGCAGCTCAATGAAGGGGTGCCGCAGAGCGTTGTGCAGATTGGCGACCCGATCACGCAGAAAAAAATGTTCGACTTCATACTCGAAGTGCGCGACCGGCTTCTTTTTGACGCAATAACTGATAACGGTGCAGGGGGCATTTCATCAAGCATCGGCGAGCTCGCACAGTTTAGTGGCGGGTGCAAGATATACCTTGACGCGTGCCCGCTTAAATATTCGGGCCTTGACCCATGGGAGATACTTGTAAGTGAGTCGCAGGAACGGATGACACTTGCAACAAAACCGGAAAACATCGAGAAACTAAAGGAAATTGCAGGAAAGCATGATGTGGAACTATCCGTGGTCGGGGAATTTACGGGCACGGGAAAATTCCATGTGCTATTCAGGGACGTCACTGTCGCATACCTTGACATGAAATTCCTCCATGAAGGTTTGCCGCAGATGAAGCTAAAGGCGGTATGGGAGAAAAAGATATTCCCCGAACCAAGCATCAGGGAGACAAACCTTACGATGATCCTCCGGCAGCTCCTCAGGACGCCAAACATCGCAAGTAAGGAACCCGTTGTACGGCTTTATGACCATGAAGTAAAGGCGATGACCGTGGTAAAACCGTTCATGCGCGGCCCTACTGACGCGGCAGTGATACGGCCTGTTGAGGCAAGCGCCGAAGGGCTCGTACTTGCGCACGGGATCTGCCCGCGGGTCATACAGGACACATACGATATGGCGGCACTCGCATTTGACGAAGCAGTACGAAACGCGATCTCGGCGGGTGCAAAATTTGGGTACCTTGCCGCACTTGATAATTTCTCATGGCCTGATCCCCTTCCAAGCCACACGAACCCGGATGGGGAATACAAGCTTGCGCAGCTTGTGCGGGCGTGCATATCGCTTTATGATTATGCGACCGCATACGGCATTCCGTTTATATCGGGAAAGGACTCGATGAAAAATGACTATGTCATTGGGGACGTACGGTATTCGATACTGCCAACCGTGCTCATTACCGTGCTTGGCAAAATCGATGACATCAGAAAAGCAGTCACGCCGGAGTTCAAGAATCCGGGCGATTATATCTATATCCTTGGCAAGACCCGTGACGAACTTGGCGCAAGCGAGTACTACAAACTGTTCGACGGCGTGGGGAACACCCAGCCGCGTGTACGCGAAGAGGAGAACATCCCGCTCTACCGTGCGCTTTCGCATGCCATGGAGGAACGGCTTGTTGCAAGCTGCCACGACATAAGTGACGGCGGGCTTGCAGTGGCACTTGCGGAATGCGCGTTTTCTTCCGGGTTTGGCGGCGACGTCGAACTGGGGAACGTGCCTCGCGAAACCGAAAAGGAGGATGCGCTTTTATTCTCAGAAAATCCAGGGCGTTTCATTGTCACGGTCAAGCCGGAAAACGCTGAGGCATTTGAAACGATGCTTGCAGGCACGATATTTGGCCGGGTGGGGCGGGTGCGCGGGGATAAACGCCTCATCATCCGAAAGGAAGAAGCGATGATTATAAACGAGGGTATCCTTGAGCTTAGGCAAGAATGGGCCAAAGAGTTACCGTAAAAATAAGCGATAAGTATGGTCGTTTCATGGGATGACTTTCTAAAGGTGGACATGCGTGTCGGCAAAATTACCAAGGTTGAGGATTTCCCTCAAGCGAAAAAGCCAGCATATAGGTTGACAATTGATTTTGGGCCGGAAATTGGGGTAAAGAGAAGTAGTGCGCAAATAACGGCACTTTATACAAAGGAACAGTTGCTGGGGCGCCTTGTTGTCTGCGTCATCAATTTTCCGCCAAAGCAGATTGCGAATTTTGTATCCGAAGTGCTTACGACCGGTTTTGTAACTGAAAAGGGAGTGGTCCTTTTAGAACCGGAACAGGATGTCCCGCTTGGGTCGCGGGTTGCTTAAAAATAAAAGAAAAAATAAAAAAATTACTTAGCCCACTGATCCGCGTAGCTGCCGACTAAAGGAAGCATATAGCGCTCCCCCTGCCATGCCTTCCACATAAGGAACAGCCAAATAAGAATCCCGAGTGGGCCGATGATAAGGCCGCCAAAACCCAAGGTAACAACTGAGACAATGACCGCAACTACAAAATATGCAATGTTAAAAAGAATGCTTTGAACTGCATGGAATTTGACATATGGATCGTCTTTCTTGATAAGGTATACAAGAATACCTCCGATTATCCCAAAGAAATAGGCGACAACTGCCCATAGCTTATTTTTTTCTTCAGCCATTATGATCACCTTGCTAAGCAAACGGCAAATAAGTTTATAAATATTGTGAAGGAACTCGACAATGAACGTAGAACACCATTTAAATTAAACGATATAAGTGATTCTTATGATTAAAGGGATAAATGAGGAATTAGCGGATGCGGTCGCACGCGCCGCAGGGATTACGCCCCACGAAGCACATACCACGATTGAACTTGCAAAGCAGGGTTTTGGGGATTTTGCAAGCAAGATTGCGTTTAGCCTCGCCGCAAAGGAAAAGAAAAATCCAGTTCAGATTGCAAGCGAAATTGCGCAAAAGATTAAAAAAAGTGATTATATCGAAAAGATCGAGACGCGCGGACCATATATTAATTTTTATTTAAGCGACGCGTTTTATGCGGATGCGCTCAAAGAAATACTGAAAGAAAAGAAGAAGTTTGGCATTGGGAAAAAAACAAAGAAAAAGGTAATGGTCGAATTTTTCCATGCCAATACGCACAAGGGCGTACACATTGGCCACATTAGAACTGGCTCCCTTGGTGAAGCGCTTTCGAGAATTAAGGAATTTTCCGGAGACACGGTAATACGGGCCAATTTCCAAGGGGACATAGGGCCCCATGTTGCAAAGTGTCTTTGGGGGTTTATCCATTTATATAATAAAAATGCCCCTACGGAAAAGAGGGGTGTGTGGCTTGGAAAGGTCTATGCAGAGGCTTCAAATAAGGTAAAGGACAACGAAACACTTGAAAATGAGGTAAAGGAGATAAACCGAAAGCTCTACGCAGGGGATAAAGAAATTACGAAACTCTGGAAGGAAACGCGGCAATGGTGCCTTGATGACTTCGAAAAATTTTACAAGGAATTTGGGCTCTCATTTGATGAATTGTATTTTGAGAGCGAAACTGAAAAAGTAGGGACAAAGGTTGTGCATGAACTCCTTGCAAAAGGGATTGTAAAGAGGGACGACGGCGCAATTGTAATTGACCTAAAGGAAGACGGATTAGGCATTTTTGTTCTTATCACAAAAGAAGGATATCCGCTTTACTCAACAAAGGACATTGGACTTGCAAAACTTAAATTCGACAAATATGATCTTGACCAAAGCATACATGTTGTCGGGAAGGAACAGGAGCACCATTTCAAGCAGCTTTTCAAGACGTTTGAAAGAATAGGCTTTGAACGTGCCGCGCGCGTCTCGTACCACCTGATCTACGAACTGGTTATGCTCCCTGAAGGAAAAATGTCATCCCGTACCGGCACCATGATATTATATGAGGATTTGCGTGATAAATTACTTGCAATTACAGAAGGGGAGGTTAAGAAGCGCCATGCGGATATGAATGAAACGGAAGCCCGGGATATTGCAAAGAAGATAGCGCTCGCAGCAATCAAGTACTCGATGCTTTCACGCGAAAACAATAGAGTAATTACCTTTGACTGGGAACAAGCGTTGAGCCTTGAAGGCGAAACCGGCCCCTATTTACAATACGCATATGTCCGTACGCGCGGAATCCTAGACAAGACAAATGAAAAGGGAAGACCGGATAAGGCGTATCGGTTTAATGACGAAGAACGCGCGCTCATTAGACAGCTTTGCGAGTTTCCGCTCATTGTTGAGAAGAGCGCCCATGACCTTGCGCCGCACCATGTTGCGAATTATCTCACTGACCTTGCAGCTACGTTTAACAAATTCTATGCAGTTTCCCCGGTGCTTAACGCGGAAAAGAAAGAGGAGCGCGCAACTCGTTTGGCAGTTGTGGAGGCAACCGGAATACTATTACAGCTTGGCCTTGAATTGCTTGGAATTGAATGCCCTGAGAAGATGTGAATTGTTCGTTCTAGTGAACGTTTAATTAAGTTTTTGTTCATTTAAATGAATGAATATGGTAAAAATAGAAAAAATGGCTTAAATAAGGTAATTAAATTACCATTTTATTTATTTTTGGCGCATTTGTAGAAATGCTATTTGCGTATCCACGTAAGCGTCTTTTCTAAATCACGTTTGTATCCAAACTTTGCAAAATAAGTAAGAAGATTGCGTACATCCCGTTCCAAAAACTTTTCGGCATTTAAGTGCCGCGTAACGACCCCCTGCCCAAAATCAATAAGGTAAGGCTTACTATTTAGCAGTATATTATACTCACTTATGTCTGCATGCACAAGGCCCGCCTTGTACATCCGTTTAACATCATCCAAAAGGCTTTGTAGGTCATCCTCGCTTTTAGGCCCAACAAGGTTAAGCGTAGAATACGGGACGCCTTCTTCCCCAAGAAAGCCCATAACGAGGATATTCTGATACTGGTAGAACGGCTTAGGCGCATGCACCTGCGCTTCTTCACAAATTTGTAAGTTCTTGAACTCCTTTCGGGCGAATGCAATGATTATCTCCCGGTCGGTATTTTTTATTTTTCCAAAGCGTGGGTCGCCTTCTAGGTATTCCGCCCGCCTGAAAAACGGAGTAGTTTCTATCTTATATATCTTTATTGCTACATACGTACCTGCATCAGTTGTGCCCCGAAATACATTTGCTTCTTTTCCAGTAGAAAGCGGATAGTCAACAGATTTGATAATGCCTTTTTTTATGAGCTTTGCAAGTGCAAGAAGTGATGTTTTGTCAAACACCTCGCTTTCGACCTTCTTTTGTTCTTTTAATACGTAGTCCTCACGCAATGGCTTTTTTCGCTTGGATGGTGATTTTGACATACACAAGAATTAGGAGCTAAGATATAAAGTACTATCATATGGGGATAACAATGTTGTTATTCTGGTGTGAAGTTAGCACTTCCACATGCCTTTCGAAATACGCCAGTTTTCATTTATTCCCCCATACACTGATTTGAAGAGTTTCGCTGTTTTTCTGACCACATTTTATTCGGCGTTTGCTTAATCCATTTGACATATTTGTCTATAAATGCAAGTCGTGAAGCCCTATTCTCTTCTTTGAATTTCTTAAGTTCTTTCTTGCTAATAGGTGAAAATCTTGTGAAAATCCCTCAATTAGATTAAACCCCGTTCCTTAAGCATTCTTGCCTGTAACGGCTTATATCTCCAGACAATGTCGCCTTTTGTGTCGCCTTCAATCACCCACGGCTTGATAAGCACGATGTCGCCATCCTTTACATAAATGGTATTTTTCATCCGTCCGGGAATCCGGCACAGCCGTTCTTTTCCATCCTTGCAGGAAACGCGCATCCGTGAGCCGCCCATAATACCTATGACCATACCGAAAATTTCCCCTTCACGGGGTAACCGTAACCGATATTGCTGCTCTTCCTGTGTCCTGTTTTCTACCAACATATCACCTTATGATTTTCTAACGGATTTACCGTTCTCGCATCACCGTCGGCCGTTCTTCCACATACACGGGGGAAGCGGACTCATGACCTACACGAACCCGCTTCGGCCGATCAATGCCATTCCTGCCGTCGATTCAGCGAATCTTCAGCGTACGGGTGTCCGTGCACCACATGCCTCGCAAATCATCTGTTTAAGGCCATGTCCTAACTCTTCTATGTGAGTATCAGGACGCTTACATTCCTTACAGATGACAAAACGATTGACGAATTCTTCGAGCTTTTTATTTAATGTGTCTCCCATGAGCTTTCTTTGTAAAATTATTCTGTCTGCTTGTACCGTAATTGGCACGGCAAACTCCTTTGAGAGGAACTTGTTTACCATCTCAGGGTCGCGTCTGATCTTTTCGCAGACAGTTGCAAAGTTTTTCACGATTGTTTTTGTACCTTCTGTAAAGTATTCAAATTTAGGGATTTCGAATCGTTCGCCTGTGCTCGCTGACTTTTCGGGCAAGTTTGCGTATGCATTTGCTAGAAGCTCTTCATAGGATTTCATATACTATAATTTGTAATGAGGGGTTTATAAAGAATGTCGTAATGGTGCTAAGAGCTTTGAATTTCCCAAATACGATAAGTTCCAGCAACATCAGCTAATCTAAGACAAGATGGGATTTCCTTAAGATGACGCTCTATAACAAAATCATATGAGTAGTTCTTAAAAAAATTACAATCGATCGTACCATTTAAAAGGATATTTTGCATTTGAAACTGTACTGCTTTTTCGGTCAAACCGAGTTCCATACTTGGACTAATAGTTATATTATTTGAAGTATAGACCGTATTAAACATGCATTCCATGGTGTCACAGAACACCTGGGCATCGTGAATTTGAATTTTTTCCAGGTTGTTATACGGGATAATAAAACCTATTGAAGAGATAAGGATCAAAATAAGAAATACGTGCTCTAAAAACCCAAACCGTAATTTGTCAAAACCGATTTTTTTCTCATCAAGTGAGATTGCAAGTAAGGGGACAATGATCTCAAGAAACCTTACTTGGTTAAACAGAATAAAAAATAGTATAGGTAATGCATACTTAAAATTTTGGCTCTTGATAAAAAGATAGGCAAACAAAAGGATAATAGGTTCTTTTAAAACAGTTAAAAGAGATAAGTTTTCTTCTATAGGCAATAGACGGTTTTGGATAATGCTTGAAATAAAGAAGATTATATCTGAAAAGTAGTCCTGGCCCGCGTAACTAAGCCATACGATAAATAGCATAAATAAACTAAGAAAATATTCTTTTTTAATAAAAGCAAGCGGGGCTATGAAAATAGGAAACAAGTAATAAAACGACCCCATGAATATACCAAAAAGAATTGCAGGTAATCCGCTAAGCGTAAGTCCGGTTAGAAAAAGGAACGATTCAAAAACCGTCGGTCGTGCAAGGATAATTCTATGGATGACGACGCTAAGGAGCAAAATAAAGATAATGGCACGAAATCGGTCGTCCCAGTTTTTTGTATGTAAGAAAAAACCGATGGAGAAAACAGTAAAACAAAGCATCTGAGTTAGCTTAAGCCCTACATCTTGAAAATTTGCATCAAGAAAACCTACAAAGTAATCAAACAAAAGATAGGGGTTGAAGGAAAAATTCCACGAATAAGCAAAAAGGTTTGCATACGCATAGCCATATTCGTATGCCTTCACATGCCGCAGGAGGTCGTCCGTAGGATACGAAATGGAAGCAAACAGGACAAAAAACGTAAGAAGCCAAACTATAAATGAGAATTGATATCTAATAAGAGTCGGTTGGCTAAATCCGATAAAATGAATGGAAAAAAGACCATAAAAAATATTTTTTGTAACGACAAGGCGGTTATTATTTAGCTCAAATTGTTTATTAGACGGCAAAATTGCTGCAACATATTTTGATACCTTGCATATTTCCTGCAGTTTTCGCTCGTCTACTATATCAATAAAAATAGTAAGATCGTTACTATTAGTAGCGATCCTGTGCCCCCTTTTTTGGATCCATTCATGAACCCAAGAACTAGTCAAACCAACAATAGTAATATTTAACTTTTCCTTTTCTTTTTCAGCATTTTTAACAATTTCGAGAATTGCCAGATCCTTTTCGTGTGTCGAAATGGTTGAAAATAAAGAAAACATTAATTCATTACAAAAAACAAGCTTTATAAATCTTATTTCTTAAAGAGATATAACATTTGGGTTAGAAATAATAAAAGGTGAAAAAACATGGATGTATATAAGACGTTTAACCGCATTGGGAGATATACAAGTTTGTTAACATTTGTAATTTTATTGCTGAGTTCAGTTGCTTCTGCCCAGGCTCAAAACATAGGTGTTGTACTAAACACATTATGTACTCAAATACTTGCGTTCCTGGCTGTTGCAATGGTACTTATGATATTACTTGCAGCAGTGGTGTATGCGGTAGGTCAGGTTATGGGTGCTGAAACACGTGCACGTGCGACAGTATGGGCAACAGCTATGTTTACTGGTGCGATTATGGCAGCAGTTATATACGTTATAACCCCGTTTGTAATAAATACATTAACTGGTGGTGTAGGCGGCAGAAACGTATCTGCAGGCGCGTGTCCAGCAGGTGTTTAGTCTAAATATTTTTTTATTTTCTTTATTTTATATGTGATCTTCATGAAAACATACGAAATTATCTCAAAATTGTTCTCCGTTCGGAGATATTTCTTTATTCTTATTGCTTTAACGAGCATATTATTTGCTCAGGATATCGGACAAAACTTTAGAAACGCATTTGGCGGTTTGTGCTATGCGTCATTAAGTATTTTGGGCGTAGGCGCAATCCTCCTTATCGTACTAGCAGCAATCGTCTATGCAATTGGGCAGATGCTTGGTGCTGAAACAAGGGCACGTGCGACAGTATGGGCAACAGCTATGTTTACTGGTGCTATTATCGCAGCAATCATCTTCTTAGTCGTTCCGTACTTGATCTCAATCATCATGACAGGCCAGGCAAACCCGGACTGGGTACGAAACTGCTGTGTTGAAAACCCGACTGCAGATTGCGCAAATTTAACAACACCTTAATTTTTTATTTTCTTCTTTCGGAAGAATTCAGCTTAGGAAAAGCTGCAGAATACGCAGAAATGACAAGCTGGGAATTCCTGCAATTACTTAGACAGCAAAAAATACCACTACGCTTAAGTATAAACGAGGTACTCGAAAGCCGTTGAAGATCTTAAGTAAACTCCCAAACGATAGCCAACAATGTTGGCTATACGCGCACCGCTTTTTTTCTTAGGTGCGCTGTATTTGGGTATATATTTAAATAGATAGCGAATAAAGTAAGTATTAACGTCGACAATTGACGCTAATTTATTGTAGAGGTGGTTTAATTGGCAGAAGGAGAAACGGTTACGATGAGTAAGTCATCAATATATCTAGGAATTATTGCAATCCTTGCGATTGGTTTTATCATATCAGTATATACCCATGGGTTTAGCGACTGGGGGTTTAACAAAATACCAACACAACAGACAAACCCAACAGGCAACAACCCAACTGGAAATAATCCAACGCCCCAGCAACCGACACCAAATCCAGGAGGTGCCGTAATACCAATAAAATCGCTTATTGAAGCAAGCCCGGGTGTCATCGATACTGACCCAAAACTGGGAAGCGATGATGCTCCCATTGTTATGGTTGAGTTTTCAGACTTCCAGTGTCCGTTCTGTAAGCGATACTATGAAGATTCATATAAACAGTTAAAGAGCGAGTATGTCGATACGGGAAAAGTGCAGTTAGTATTTCGCGATTTTCCCCTTACCATACACGAAAATGCCAAAAGTGCGGCAATTGCAGCAGAATGCGCACAAGAACAAGGAAAGTGGGAAACAATGCACGACATGCTTTTTGAGAAACAGGTTGAATGGGAAAACGTCGGCGCATCCAAATTTAAGGAATACGCACAAACGCTTGGCCTGGACACGGAGCAGTTTAACAGCTGCCTTGACAGTGCGAAGTACGGCCAGGAAGTGGGTGCTGACTTTAATGCAGGAATTGCCGCAGGCGTTCAGGGAACACCGACTTTCTTTATTGGGTCGCGTGACGGAAACGCAAATAAGATCGTAGGCGCCTGTCCGTTTAGCACATTCCAGCAGGCAATTAGTGCAGAAGAACAAGGAAAACAGTGGAGCGTATCAAACTGCCAGCTCTTTAGCAACTGATTTTCCCTTTTTTTTCTTCTTTTTATTTTCGATTTATTTAAATACCTTATTATTGTTGTATAGAGCATGGAAAAGATCGTTTTTATTGGCGGAGTGTTTTTGTTTTTGATTGTTGCCCTCAACAGCATCGGGTCTGTCCCCGTTGGCACCGTGACCATAGTCACGGAACCTGCGGATGCACTCATCATAATTGACGACCTCCCCCGGGATTTCAGCCCGATGGAAGCGTCAATGTCTGCAGGGAAGCATACAATTTTAGTGGCAAAATTCGGGTATGAAACATACCAGGGCACCTTTACCCTTACTGAAGGCGAAAAACGAACCGTGAAGATCACGCTTGAAGAAGCTAATTAATCCCGTCATCTTCGGGCACGTACATCGCTTCGATAGTATTCTTTATTATTTTTGCCCTTTTTGGGCCGAGTCCGGGGACCCCCTTGAGATCTTGTTCAGTTGCAGCAAGGAGATTTTTAATAGTCCCAAAATGCATAAGGAGCTGTTTTGCCTTTTTGGGCCCTATTGAGGGAAACGACTCAATAACCGCTCGCTGCGCCTGGGCAAGGGTAAATGTCCGTTTTCTCGCATAGATACGGAGCGGTTGGCGCTTTACAAGCTGTTCGTGCTTTGCAACCGAATATATAATTTCCGCAGTTTTCTCCTTGCTGCGGGTGAAGAAAAGCGCTGCGCCAAAATCAGTAATGAGTGTTACATATGCACCAAGAAGAGACGCTTTATTAAGGCGCTGGACATTCGATTCACCTTCAACGATAATAATAACCCGCTCGTAATTTTCGACAAGTACCGGAAGCTGTGAAAAGAGCCTGCCGTCGATCACACTTGCCTCAAAATCGTCACGAGTCTTTCGTTCAATAATGCAACGGGCAGAACAAATAAAATCGCCAATAACCAACTGGCTTCGCTCGACCGTTGCACCATGCACGCGGAGAAGCTCGTCAAAGTAGAGGTCCTCGCGGTGATCGATGATGATCTTTGCCCGCTCTGGCATGGGTGCTTCAAGGAATTGCTGCGGGTCCTGCATGACTGTATTAGTGAGTTTAGGGTTAAAAACACGTAGGCGCTAGGTTTTTATATTGCGTTATGTATAAGAAAAACTATAGCAAAAGCAGTAACAATTGAAATGATTCATGAGGACTTAGAGACATTAAAACGTGATTTCGCAGAATTAAAAGCGCTTTTTCTAGAACCAAAACTAAAAAAAGAGATAATTGAAAAAGTAAAGGAAGCAAGAAAAAGAATGGAAACCAGCTACTTACCAAATGATGAAATAAAAAAAGAATTTGGTGTCTAATTTCCTTACGAGATAAGATGGGGTGTAAAAGCAAGAGACTTTTTAAGAACAATCAGCCGTGAAGACGCACAACGAATTATAAAAAAGATTAACAACATTGTAGATTTTCCAGAGCATTAGGTGGATGAATTAGTAGAGTTAAAGTCATACAAGCTACGGGCAGGAGATTATCGCATTATCCTTGATCTTGATAAGAAAAATAAAATAATCTCTATCATTACAATAGGCCATAGGAAGAATGTTTATTATCGATTATAACTCTTTTTTGAGATGGCTAATTTGGAACACGATAGTAAACTTTGCAACATCAATTGATATAACGACCAAATTCATCCAAATCAATGGGCTCAATCAAAGAAAGGTAGAGATAAATAAGATAAAAGAAATGTACATAGCGCGAAATAACAAAGAAAAAAATATGCGACCCAATGGATAAGTCAAAATGATGACCTATGCATCATGATACAGGTAATACTCCCACGGGTGCGGCCTTAGCCGAATTGGATCGATCTCCTTTGTACGCTTATAATCGATCCACGTTTCAACGACGTCCTTTGTAAACACGTCCCCCTCAAGGAGGAATGCATGGTCTGACTCAAGCTCCAGAAGCGCCTCGTCAAGCGAACCGGGGAGCTTCCTTATTTTTGCGGCGCGCTCCGGTGGCAAATGATAGAGGTTCTCGCTCATTGATTCACCCGGATCGATCTTGTGCTTAATACCGTCAAGGCCGGCCATAAGCATTGCCGCAAACCCAATATACGGGTTTGCACTTGGGTCAGGAGGGCGGTATTCGACACGTTTTGCCGCAGTATTGTCAGCATCAGTGAGTGGAATTCTTACTGCAGCACTTCGATTGGCAAGGCTATATACTAAGTTTACCGGTGCCTCAAAACCAGGCACAAGGCGCTTATATGAATTGGTCGTAGGGGACAGTAGAGCCGCAAGGGCGCGTGCATGTTTTAGTAGGCCGCCGACATAATAAAGCGCGGCCTCGCTCAGGCCGCCATACTCATCACCTGCAAAAAGGTTTTTGCCACCCTTCCAGATGCTCTGGTGGCAGTGCATACCTGACCCGTTGTCATTAAAGAGCGGCTTTGGCATAAACGTCGCAACCTTGCCACGCCGTCTTGCGACATTCTTCACAAGGTACTTATAGAGCATCATGTGGTCGGCTGATTTCCTAAGCGAATCAAAACAGAAATTGATCTCACACTGGCCGGCTGTCGCAACCTCGTGGTGGTGCCGCTCGATTTGTATGCCGCACTTGATCATAAGCTGAACCATCTCAGTCCGAATGTCATGAAC
>CAZPPT010000009.1:0-49464 GCA_964588555.1 Microcaldota archaeon
TTCTTCTATGATTACTTTTTGTACCCGATTGCCTCACGCGAAGGATACAACATAGTAAATACGCTCGCATATGCAATAATTGCACTTATCGCACTTTACGGAATCTGGTACTTTTTTAAGCGAAAGAACATAGTCGTAGGCAAGCAGTTTATCTACTCAGTAATCCCGTTTGTGCTTCTTGGCTCAACAATAAGCGCACTTAAGGATTCCATCGCCTCAAGCGAAAACATATTTAGGGCAATAAGCCCCGTACATGAATTCATATTAAATTCGCACATCTATGATTACGGGTACCTGACAGTCACGCCGGGCATCTATCTTTTGACTGCAGCAATTTTATTTCTGTGTATCGGCATCTTATACCGCCTTGGGAAAATGGAGTACCTTATGCACGTAGGGTTTGCGCTTTGGGTTCCGCACATGCTCATCCTATTGCCATTTATGCAGTATGCACTTGATGCACTCCCCATCATAGTACTTGCAGGAGTGCCAGCTATTATTGCATTAAGATATTTCAAGAATGAAATGTACGCACTTATTGTTGGAAGCCATGCACTTGACGGTGCTGCGACATTCTGGGTGATAGACGTCTTTGGACCGCGGATCGGAAAGGCGTATTTTGAGCAGCATGTCGTAGGGGGTTTTATTGGGGAGCTGTTTGGAACGTTCTTTGCATTTTATTTGGTAAAGGTGCTGATCGCAGGCGTAGTATCCTACACGCTTGCAAAGGAGAAGGAAGAGGAGAATTTCAAGAATTTTGTTGCACTTGCAATTATTATAATGGGCCTTGCACCTGCAGTGCGGAACATATTGCGGATGACGATGGGCGTTTAACCGCTATTTTTTCCTTCTAAACAGCACGGGATTAGTAAGCTTACCAAGGAAAACCTTTGAACGTTCATTATGGTAAAAACCGTAGACGAGGAAAAATGCGCCAACAGCAATGCTTATGAGACCGACGTAAAACAGATTGTTGGAAAAATATCCAATAAAGAAAACGCCTGCAAGGATAATGCTCAGGCCGGTCCGGATATATGCAAGATACGTCCGTTCTTCAGCAAGCTTGGTGCGCTGTATTGCCAATTCTTCAACTAAGGATTTGGATTCCATAAATTATTTTGAACTACATGATTTAAACACGTATGCTAACGGAGCATATTTTATTTGTTTCCTTCTATATGTTTGTGTATGATACCACAACATATTCGACGAATGCGAAAGGAAAGAGAGCCGGTACGGCCAGCGCCATCACCCCACGGAACGGAGATACCGACAAATTTTGCGCCTACGATGCGTGATGCAAAAAGAGTGCTGCATTCTCAACATGCCCAAAATAAACCCGCGCTCATGCAACCAAAGGAGAAATAAGTAAAAAACGCCGAGAGCCGGATTAACAGCTTTGCTGTTAAATTTTGTGCAACAGCACAAAGCTTTTGAACCGGCAATCCACGAGGGACACGCTATCTGTTTTAATTTTAAAAAGTACAGTTCCAGGCGTGCGCACTACCGGGTTGCACACTTAACAAGTGGGCAATTTTGACCACGGGTCAAATGTTATGCGATCTCGGCACGTAGTAAAATAATATAAGCCATTCTTTTTAATAGTTAACTTAAAGGAGAATGATGCCATGAATCACATTATCACAACCCGCTACGGTGAAATAGCGCTTAAGGGTGAGAACCGCGCCGATTTTGAGCGCATGCTTATTAGGAATATAAAAAAGGCGCTCGAAGGCGAAGAATATGAAAAAATTGAACTGACGCAGATGCGCATACTTATTTATTTGGGTCCAGATGCACATGCAGAACGAATCGCCCAAAAACTAAAGGCCGTATTCGGGATAGACTGGTTTGGGGTCGGAATACAGTGCGAGCGGGACGTTGAAGCGATCAAAAGGACGGTCGCAGAGCACATGGGAAATGACATATCAAAAACAATCAAGGTGGAAACAAACCGGGCGGACAAACGATTCAAACTTACCTCGATGGAAGTTGACCGGGAGGTGGGCACAGTACTCTATGAGGCAGGGTTCAAGATCAGCCTAAAAAATCCCCAAAGAACGGTATATGTCGAAATATTAAATGAAAGCGCAAACGTGTTTTTTGATAAGGTCAAGGGGGCAGGGGGCCTCCCCGTAGGCACAAGCGGCAAGGTATTATGCCTTATGTCAGGGGGGATAGACTCGCCGGTTGCGGCATGGTCAATGATGAAGCGGGGGTGCATTGTCGACTACCTCCACATACACCCATTTGGAAAGAATGAATCGGTGGAAGAATCAAAAATACCAAAAATAATTGACGTGCTTGATACGTACTCGCAACGTAAGTCAAAATTATTCCTTGTCCCGCATGGCGAGTTTTACAAGAAGACGTTTTCGATGAACACTCGAAGCGAGCTTGTTTTGTTTAGGCGTTTTATTTTGCGACTTGCAAATGAGATCGCAAAAAAAGAAGGCTATCTTGGAATTGTAACTGGCGACAACATAGCGCAGGTTGCATCACAAACGCTTGAAAACTTATACGCGACAAATACGGCAAGCGAGCTGCCGGTGTACCGGCCGCTTCTTACCTATAACAAGTCCGAGATAATCGAGAACGCGCGGGCCATCGGCACATATGAGCTTTCGCTTCAGGAGTACAAGGACTGCTGTTCGCTTGTTGCGATGAAGCACCCTACGACGCGCGCAAAGAAGGAAGAGGTGGAGTCGATAGAAAAGGAGATCGAAATCGAAGGGGTCGTAATGCGAGCGGTAGCACAGGCTACGATTATCTAGCTGCATGAATACGTTCCAATTTTACCGCAATCCCGCGCCTTGCCTGTTTTAATGAGCTACTATCGGCAGCCGCCCTTCCGACACCGATAAATAAACCGCTTTCCGTATAGAGTGAAACAAGCGCGTCACGCTTAATTGAATCTGGAACGTGCAAAACTGCCGGAACCATTATCTGCGCACCATTCAATATTGAAGGTACGGCATTCTCCTTGATAACGACGCAGGGGTATGACATAAAGCCTTCTGGCTTATGGAGCATGCCTTGAAGGAGCGAAGGGTCATGTTTATGCTTCCAAAGCCAAAGTGCATCGATCAAATCATAAATGGTAACTGCCTTGTCCTCCCTTATTTCACCTACTGCAGTCCTCCTTAGCTCCTCCATCCGGGCACCGCCGCATAATTTTCCGATATCTTCGCAAAGAACCCGGATATACGTTCCCGCGTCGACTTTTGTTTCAAACAACACCAATCGCGGGTTTTCCGCACTTTGTTCGATAAATTTGAGATAATAGACGCGACGCTTTCGCCGAATTTTACGGACCGCACTCTTTTTTGGCGGAGTCTGCTCAATCTCGCCGACAAATTTTTTAAATAAATTTTCGATTTCCCCTCGCCTTAATATCCGCTTAAATTTGATTATTCCGACATACACCTTGTCTTTTGGCGCAATATAAGTAAGTAATTTGGTTGCCCTGCCAAGTGCAATGGGCAATACGCCGCTTACCTGCGGGTCAAGCGTTCCTGCATGCCCTGCGCGGGTGGCGCCAGTAAGCTTTTTTACCCATGTCGTGAGCTCGTGGCTGATTATCTTGGGTGGTTTGTTGAGTATAATGACTGAATTGGTGAAATCAGGCTGAAAAACCATAAGGGATTCATGGCAAGAAAGGATTATAAGAAGAGGCCATATACTGAAAAACAAAATAAAAAGAATTACTTTTCCTCCTTTGGCTTAAGGTGGAGGATTGAAAATTTCCGCTCCTTGCCCTTTGGCATTTTTGCCATGACAAAATTCTTGTCAAGCGCCTTTGTGAGCGTGACTTCCTGGCCAGCCCGCCTTCCGGCAGTAACGACCCAGACGCTTCCTTCCTTTGTTAGATTGCCCATTAGATTCACCTTTTTGATTTTTTTATTTCAATAGCATTTAATGCAAGCGCATGGACTTCGTCCTTTGAAAAGTTTGCGCTGTTGATTGATATGTCAAAGTTGCTTGTATCGTAAATGTCAATGCCATAGATTTTTTTATATCTTGCCCTATTTTGTTCATCTCGTTCCTTAATGTGTTTCTCTGCTTCCTGAACTGAGATGTTATCTCGTTTGGCTACACGCTCGGCACGAACGGTGAGAGGTGCAAAAGCATATATGCGAATATCTGCGTTAAGCATCCACGGGCCAAGCCACGTGGTAACAATGCAGTCGCCCCGCGCTTGTCGTCGCAACTCATCGTCAAATTTTTTATCAATTGTCGGATCGCGTGCCGCCTTCTCCTGAAACTCCATAAGCGAGATACCTTCTTGCTCTGCCAAATCCTTAAATGTCGGGCAGACAAGCTTAAAGCCAAGTGAACGGACAAGCGATTCCCCAAGCGTGTTCTTACCGCTTCCGGAAAGTCCGCTGATTGCTATGATCATTTTTTCTCCCCCGTTTTCTGGATGCGTCGTATCATACCGATAATAAACGAGATAATAAGCCCAAGCACAAAGACAAGGGATACGAATACGCCCGAAGCGGTCCGAATGCGGGCAGTATTCATTATGGGGATGACAAACGGGAGGTCGAGATGCGAGGATGTCCCAAGGTCAAACGTGGCCTTGACAGAGGTTGCCTTTTCTGGAACGACAGTAATGACAACCGTTTCTCCCGGCTGGTACATTCGCTTGTCGGTTGAAGCATTAAGCTGACCGATGCGGTTTGGCACTTCACCATTGTCACCAACGAAAAAATAGATCGTGCTTTCCGAGGTTTGCGCCTCGCCGTCAAATGCCTGTACCTTTACGCTCCATTCGCCAAGGTTGGCTACATTCTCATAACAGGCGCTATATACGCCGTCAAGGGCACGGTCGCATCCGACGCCATCATCACGCAAGGAAATGACAACGTCATCACGACTGGTAGCGTCAAAACTAGTAATTGCCCAGGAAAATGCAAGAAAGAGGCCAATGATGACTGCAAAAAGCTTAAGCTGACCAAACATCATCTTCTGCATTTTTGGCAGGAGGTCAAGTTGCTTCTTATTTAACTCGTCCATCCGGCGCTGGTCATTTCGTTCCTTTGCTTTTTTGAGCTCGTCTGAAATGTTCTTTGACTCCTGCTGTATTTCAAGCGTTAGCTTACGGTCCATAAGCCGTTCCTGAGCAAAGCGGCTTGTAACAGAAAAAACAAGTGCTGCAAGAAAAATAATACCTAAATACAATTGATATTCCATAAATAAATTGAGGTACGAATGTTTTTAATTATTGGGGAAATACTTTTTCTATGGGTAACGATGGTGAGAGGTCAAAAAATGAGGTTGGCGCCTTCAATACTATTGCACAGTTCAGAAAACCCCTCCATTACGCCGCGATAGGGTGCGCGGGCATGGGGATTATCCTCACAATAGGACTGATAGTCGTCCTCTTCATCATCATAGGGACAATCGAGACTCCCGCGCTTGAACAGGTCGGAGAAATGCAAAAAATGCTTGAAGATGGGGAACATGTGGTGGGCGAAATAGACAGGCAGCTTGCATCTGTCAATACGACCCTCCAGGCAGTTGAAACAAGCATCACGTCCGCGCAAGCATCGTTCAAAAGCACAGGTACCGCTATCCGCGGGCTTGGTGAGGAGCTTGAAGGGATCCCCCTCCTTGGCCTTGGCGAATACGGTGCGCAACTGAAGGCAGCAGGTGCTGACCTTGAGAAAACTGCCGCAGACCTTGAAACGATCGGCCCGGCAATTGCACAAAACCAGGAGAACCTTTTTGCGCTGCGCGCTGAAATTAATGACGTAAAGCATACGCTTGCAAGGGAGAAAAATGAGGTAGGGTATGTGAAAAATTCAATAGAGAGTACATTTCTTTACAGCAGGATAGGAGTTATCCTGTTTGGGGCCATGATGATACTATTATATGTCGGCATTCTTGCACTTGCCATAACTGGCCTTGGGAATGGCGGGACATAATTAGAACATATATGTCCGGTCAGCTGTGCAATCTATTAGAGGATAAACTCCGCAAGCAAGGACAATATATATAAGCCGATCAATACTGACCCTTCTCGCCTACCCATTTTTCCCTTAAGCAAAAATATGAATGAAACCAGTGTTACTAGCATGAGGGCCGGAACCGTAACGAGTCCGAAATTTGCGGGCAATTGTATCGGTTGTGCAATTGCTATTACCCCCAGCGTAAAAAAAAGAGTGAATATGTTGGAACCTATGGATTGGGATACTGCCAGCTCGTCAAACCCTTTTCTTGCAGCCTGAGCCGCTACGATGAGATTTGGCAGGCTTGGACCAAGGGCGCCCAAAGTAATGCCTAATAATATGTCAGATATGTTTAATACTGCCCCAAGCTCGATTAACCCCCTTGTAAACAATTCAGAACCGACAATAAGCAAGGCTCCGCCGATAATAAAAATATAAAAACCGTTTTTGATTGTGGCAAAATCATGCACCTTTCCAAAGGCAATTAAGGTTTTTGAGATTGCCTCTACCTCTTTTTTCTTTTCCTTGTTTGCAAGCTGTTTCTCCTGGGAATATACGTTTATTATATATGGGATGAAAAGCAGCACAAATATCACCCCGTCCATTGCAGTTATTTCCAGATCTTCCAGTGCAACCAGTGAAACGACTATCGTTGCTATTAGCATGAACACCCCATCGCGCGTAACCACGTGTTTTGGTATCCGTATGGGCTTGAGAAAAGCAGTGATGCCAAGGACAAGGCCAAGATTGACGATTACTGAACCAAGGCTTACGCCGATACTTATTTGTCCATGATTCTTGAATAGGGCGGATAATGCAACCAAAAGTTCTGGGAGGCTCAACATCACTGAGAGTAGTATAAGCCCGATTGCTATGTTCGTAGTTCCAAGTTTGCTTGCCACGCTGTTAGAGGAGTCGGTTACCCATTCTGAACCCTTAAGGAGGAGATATGCGCCGACTAGCAACAGACCAATTGACCATACCATTAATTTGTTTACGCAATGAAATTAAAGAGTTTATTGTTTTTACATTCCATTGCCAAAGTTTTCCTCACCCCCCCGGCTGTAAGAAATGCAAGCCTGGCGGGCGGCACTTCCCTTGAGCAAGACGGGCGGGACTGTCGAATTAAAGTGTCCGCTAATTAAAAATAGGTGGGTTCGGGAAGCATTTGGAGAAAACGTGAGAAGCAAGAAAGAGGAGACCATAGCACAGGAGTTTACCGTAAAGATATGAACCTACAACGCGCTCGCCGCGCTCGGGCGGGGTGTCGATATTTTTGTTTATTTTTACCCGCGTTCAAGCGAGTTAACGGACAGCGTACTGTCAAAGGGAGAATGAATACCTTTTTAAATCCTTATGAGTACATATTGATAACTTTTAATTTTTCAATAATCTACTAGGTGAAATACTAATGAGTAACGGTGAATTTGCAGGCAGGAATCTTAAGCGGAAACGCAACAAGCAGCGATGGCTTGGGAAGCGATGGAAGAGAAAGACATTGCGCCTTAAGGAAAAATTCGACCCACTTGAGGGCGGTCCGCAGGCACGTGCAATTGTACTTGAAAAAATAATCCTTGAACAAAAGCAGCCCCACTCAGGCCTTATTAAGTGCGTAAAGGTACAGCTGATTAAGAACGGCAAGGTCGTGAGCGCACATGCCGTACGTGACAAGGCAATCACATTCATTGATGAGCACGATGAAGTCACCATCGCAGGCCTTGGCGGCTCACAACGAGGCCAGATGGGTTCGATCCCAGGGGTCAGATATAAGGTAGTTGCAGTAAACAATACTGACCTTCAGATGCTCCGAAAAGGAAAGAAGGAAAAGGCTAAGAGATAGATATTATGGATAAACTCTTTGGAAAATATGATTTTGAAAACCTCCAGATCAGGGACAAGAGCCTTGCTCAGGTCGTTTCTTTCAATGCGGCACTTGTGCCGCACAGCTTTGGCAGGCATGCAAAAAAGCCCCTTGGCAAAATGCAAGTCAACCTTGTAGAACGGCTTGTCAATAAGCTCATGCGCGGCGGTACTGGTGAAAAAACATCCGGTAAGGTGATCCGTACGCACGGGGGGATGCAAGGAAAGAAGCTAAAGGCGCTTAAAATTGTCGAGGATTCATTTGATATTGTTGCACGGGAAACAAAGGAAAACCCGATCCAGGTATTCATCAGGGCATTGGAACACTCAGCACCGCGGGAAGATACGACCCGCGTACAATATGGTGGTGTAAGCTACCAAATTGCAGTGGACATATCAGCCACCAGAAGGCTTGACATGGCATTGCGCAACATAACCCTTGCGGCAATCATGGGAAGTTTCAACAAGGGTAAAGGGCTTACGCAGAGCCTTGCACATGAGATCATATCAACAGGCAAGGGCGATCTACAAACAAGTTACGCAATGAAGAAGCGTGACGAGACAGAACGTATGGCACGCAGTGCGAGGTAAACTTCTTATTGGCTTGGCAGCACTACCTGCCAAAATTTTATTAATTCTTAATGGATACTAGGTCTATTTATAAATATATGTGTTCATAATTATAATTGTGTGTTTATTAAAAACACGCAGGGGAGATACCACGTGAAAGCAGATTCAAAGGAGATCGTGAGCCTTATTAATGACCTTTTAGGTACTCATGAGGTCCCAAGGGAAATGAAATTAAGCATATCTAGTTTAAATGATGGGGACGTATTGCAAGCGCTTGAAATAATAGGTGGTATGCAAACTAAACGTGAAAAAAATGAACGAATAAGGCGGGCGGTTGCTGCAGCAAAAAGATTAGGCCGACTTGCGGCACTTGATATCGACATTGGAAGGAAAGCAGTTGACGCGCTTAAGCTTGCCGCAGGCGACACGAAAAAACCGGGCGGGCACGTGCTTGCTGACGAGGAATACGCCGTACGAAATGCGGCAGACCTGGCACTTTCAAGCTATTATGCGTATCTGTCACGATCACGGATACTCACGGGGATGCAGATAGGCAGTTTGAAGAAAAGGATCGACCCGAACCGATCTAGGTCATTTCCAACCATCTTGCTTTGCCCTAAGCAAAACAGAGTTTTGCGCACGCAATAAGCATATTTAAAATAGTGTGCTATAAAATAGCATTATATGAGACTATTTCGATTTTTTGTTTCAGCTGCGACAGCAGGAACGGTATTTTTAGGATCTCCTTGTTTTAAAGAAAAACAGACTCCGGCACTTGAAATGCGGAGCATCCATGCACAAGACAGGACGGCCGAATTAATCGAAAAACTTGGCGGAACTAACAAGAAGGAACGGCGAAGTGCGCTTTCTGAGCTTGAGGACTATTTACGTAATGGCGGATCACTTACGACGCACCTAGCTAAATTGCATGGGCTCCTCGAGCATACCAATAACACGGTCAAGAAAGCCGGGGCAAAACTGCTTGCCGCCCACTATATAGGACAGGGTGAGTGGAGCAAGGTATATGAACTTGGAACTCATAAGGACAAATATATACGTGGCGCGGTGGAAGAGGCGCGCGATGAGAATATAAAGGCAGGAAGAATTGTAAACCTCAGCCAGTTATTACGTCAGATAGAAAGGGAATTGACGAACCGAGACGTATCAAAGCGGTTGCATGCAACATACCGCCTGTATGAAATTGTAGCAAAAAAGGTAGACCCTTCCCCAATAATGCGCACCATAAACGAACGGCTCATTGACCCGCATGAAGACACGCAAGTCAAAGAACTTCTTATAGCCGTCATCAGGAATGCGGCAAAAAACGGCTCGCGTGTGGATGTCGCCGCGCAGGCAATACGAACTGCATTATACAGCCCTGAAGAGCACGTACGGCTAAACGCCGCAGAGATATGCATGCACTCCCAAATGAATGGGCGTGGCATCAACGATATCGATGAGGATCTTGAAAAGAGAAATGATGATAGAAGTGACCAAATACGATTTATTGCAGCCCGGACACGTGCACTGGCAGCGATCCAACGAAATGACCTTGGTTCGCTTGATATGCTTCTCACTGGTAAACAGGCAGTTAAGTGGGGGGCTGCGGCTGCTGCCATTGGATCAGAAGACCAAAGTGTCCGTAACCGAAGCATTGGAATAGTCATGGAAATGACTGCATCGGAATTTGAGGATCCGCTACTAAGGTACGAACTATTAAGGGCGATGATTGTGATCGCAAAAAAATACGACATAAGCCTGGCAATACCTGCACTTGAGGGGCTCCTTGCCAATGGCGATGATACCGTAAGGCGGCTTGCAGGAAAAGCATTGGTGCAAGGTGCACAAAAAAAGTCCACTGCGCTTCTTTCAGTCAATGCACTGGCAACGGGGCTTGATGCGCCTGAAGAGGAGTATCGAGTAGAGGCGCTTGAAAACCTACGGTCTGTTTCACGTGCAAAGTGCGCACTTGACCATGCCATCCCAAAGGCTGTTGCTGCACTGTCTGACCAAAGCGAATACGTTGCCAAAGAAGCAGCCAAAACGCTTATTAGTGCGGCACAAGAGCCAACGGATAGGAGCCGGATACTCGAGGCAATGGCTGAAAAAATAGAAACTGAGGCTGACGATGCGGATGCGGCACTCGGAGTGCTCCAAGCAATCGCAAACAACCGACATGATCTTTCAGACAAGGCAAAAGAGACGCTTGGAAAAACGATTGCAAGGGGAAACGGGGCTCAACAACGTAGCGCGCTTGTAACATTCGTATTTCTTGCAAAGAATAATCATGATATTTCTGTCGCGTATGGTCAAATAGGGGAGGTACTGGTCGCCGGTGAACCAATGGCAAGGTCATATGCAAGTGAGATAAGTGGGCACATTATGCGTAACGGAAAAGTTCCGCTTCGAGGAATCGCACCCTTCATGATACGCCGGGCAATCGAAGACGGCAAGAGAATTGCGCATGAGATACGGAGGATACGGACCGAGCTGCGAAAAAGGGAAGGTACCGCAACTGCAGACCCGGTTGTTGTTGATTCGCTTATACCGCTTATCGCCATCAGCGAAACGTCGGATGCAACTGAAAACGCACTCGCAACACTGGCAAGCATGAATGCGCCTGCACGGGCTTCGATTGAACAGGGGCTTGGAGTGATTGCAGTTTGTCTTAATGCGGACGATAAAAAGGCAGAATATGCACGCGCCCTCATCATTGGGGCGATGAGGCGTGGCAACCTGGTAAAGGCAGGGGAAGTGCTGCTTAGGACATGGGATCATGAAAAACCAGTTTACAAGCGTAACGTGCTTAGGCTTGCAGAAGAGGCGCTTCGAAAAGGGGTAGATGTTTCTACATTTGCGGAAACTGCCGCCCACGCGGCGCGTGATGAAAACGAGGAAGTGAGCAGTGCCGCAGCCACGCTTCTTGGAAAAATGATTGAAGATGGCATGGGTATACAAAATGCAATTGGGCCCCTTGTGGCAGCACTTGAAGATGAGCGAAGTGCAATAAGGACAAGGGCATCTGCCTTGTTAGTAAGCGCAGCCCGCATCGGGCTTGATTTTGGCCAACAAAAGGCACGCATACTGGGGGCACGGCTCGACCGTGACGGAACGGTTCGAAGAAATGTTGCGAACATCATTGGGGAACTGCAACAAAACGGCGTTGACATGTCGGCTACAACAGAGGAAGAAATGCGGGCATATCAGGCACATATCCAAAACGGCCGTGACCAGCTAAAGAGTGAAAACCTTGAGGAACGAAGGGACGGTGCACAGATCATCCGTGAAGCAGTGGAGGCGGGCGTGGATATCGGCGACATTGCCGAAGAATACTTGGAAAAATATGAGTGGTTTGAAAACGTGGAAGACGGGTTAAGCTATAATGCCTGGTTCTATTCCGATTCACTGCCAAACTATCGCAAAAGCCCGTTTTATGACCCAAAAACAAGGGAAGACCTTGAATATGCACTTGCATACCATGCGATTAACAAGGGGAATACAAATGCGGTAGAGACGTTGCTTGGACGAGGGGGTCATGGTGAGGATTGGTTTAAAGTTGCAGAAGAATACCGCCGTTGTATGGGCATTGCAGTGCCGCGCGCAGCAAATGGGGCACTAAAGGCATTGAAAACAGCGGTTACACGCGGAAAGGATGTTAAAGAAGCATACATAATGGGAATACTCATGGCAATTGCGCGGGGCAACGAAGCCCCCCGCAACTGCTCGAATGGCCACGCGAAGATATTGGAAAACGCAAGAATCGCAAGGGAATTGCAGAGGGAAATAAACGAACGCATAGAAAAAAGAAGCGCGCGGGAATTGGCTACCCTCCGAAAACAACTTGGAAGTACAAGTAAGCAAACAAGAAAGGATGCACATACAAAATTCAGGGAATTGATACAGCTAACTGAAGGCAACACGACGTATGTAAGGCTGCGCGTGATCTACGGCACGCTTGGTTCGATGGTATCTGAAGGAACAGATGATGAAAAGATGCTGGCCGCGCAGCTGATAACTGAGGTAATTGCCGGCAACGGAAAACTGGGGGAAGCTGCGCTCTTTATATTGCCAAAGCATTTCAAAAGAGCGCTTGAAAGTAGTACTGGGGAAGTAAGAAGAATGGTAATGATTGCAGCAAGAGTGTACATAAACTCGGAATCAGACGGTATCGATTTTGACCGGCGTATAGTACGGGGCGAATTTCCCGAAGGGGACCGCGAAGGTGCCTTGGGCCGGGTACGCGCATTTGATGAATTCGCCTCCTCTATCAGGTAGCTGCCCTTTCTCTTTATATTCTTTTCTTCTATAAGATTATACACCTAATTTTCGTTAGGAACTACTGTTTACTAAGAGATGGTGATGTTATATGGTTAGAAAGGAATTTGTCGTTGAAGAAGTGCAGAAATTGATGGATACCGTTGACAATATCAGAAACGTCGCAATCATTGCGCACGTCGACCACGGTAAGACAACGCTTACCGATTCGCTTGTCGCACGTGCAGGGCTCATCAGCAAGGAACTCGCCGGGGCACAACGTGTCATGGACTTTGACGTGCAGGAGCAACAACGTGGGATTACCATCAAATCTGCAAACATATCCCTCGGCTTCAACTTTCAGGGAAAGGATTACCTTATTAACCTCATCGACACACCGGGCCACGTAGACTTTGGGTTTCACGTCGTACGTGCAATGCGGGCAGTTGACGGCGTGTGCCTTGTTGTGGACAGCGTCGAAGGGGTCATGCCGCAGACAGAAACGAACCTCAGGCAGGCACTCAAGGAACGTGCACGGCCAATTCTCTTCATCAACAAAATCGACCGCCTCATCAACGAGTTAAAGCTTGATGCAAAGCAGATGCAGGATAGGTTTATCAAGATCATAAACCAGGTAAACAAGATCATTGAGGCAAATGCGCCTGCTGACAAGAAGGACGCATGGATGATCGGCGTCAACAAGGGAAATGTCGCATTCGGAACGGCGTACAACAAATGGGCATTGTCCATCAACTCAATGAAAAAGTTCAACATCACATTTAAGGACATTTATGACAAGTGCATTGCAGGCGAACATGCATATCTTGTGGAACGAAGCCCGCTTGACGACGTACTTCTTGAAATGATCATCCTTAACCTGCCAAGCCCAAAGATGGCACAACCGTACCGGATTCCGGTGCTGTGGAAAAACGGCGATTTAAACACGGATGAAGGAAAGGCGATGGTTGCATGCGACCCGAAAAGCAAGGTGGTCGGCGTTGTGTTTGGAATTGTCTATGACGAGCACGCGGGCGAAGTGGCAGTTGTGCGGCTATTTTCAGGGTCGGTTGAAAAAAGCACGCAGCTCTATGTTGCATCAAAGAAAACAACAGGCAAGGTGCAACAGGTCGGCATATTTATGGGCCCTGACCGCGTTCAGGCAGAACGGTTCATTGCAGGAAACATTGGTGCAGTTGTTGGCCTTAAGGATGTATATGTAGGTGAAACGCTTTCAAGCGAACCTATTGAGCCATTCGAACAGATCAAGCATTACAGCGAGCCAGTCATTACAAAGAGCATCGAGGCAAAGGACCAGAAGGACCTTCCAAAATTAATTGATGCGTTAAGAAGCATATCAAAGGAGGACCCGACAATCAAGGTCGAGCTCAACCAGGAAACGGGCGAACACCTCATCAGCGGAAACGGCGAGCTGCATCTTGAGATCATTGAATACAAGATACAAAACGAAAAGAAACTCAATATTATAACCTCGCCGCCGATTGTCGTATACCGTGAGACGATTGCAAACGCGGGCGGCCCGGCTGAAGGCAAGTCACCAAACAAGCACAACAAGCTTAAGTTCCTTATTGAACCGCTCCCTGAAGCGCTCCTTAAGGCGTTAAACGACGGCGAGATCGGGAATGGGAAACCTAAAAAGGACCACTGGGAACGGCTTATTGAACTTGGCCTTGAACGCGAAGAGGTACGGAACATCTACGATGTTTACAATGGAAACCTGCTTGTCAATGGGACAAAGGGTATCCAGTACCTCAACGAAATCGAGGAACTAATGATCCAGGGATTCCATGAGGCAATGGACAAGGGGCCGCTTGCAAAGGAAAAGGTGATCGGGATAAAGATAACCCTTGTTGACGCGACGCTTCACGAGGACAACATACACCGCGGCCCGGCACAGATGATCCCAACGACAAGAAACCCGATTTACGCGGCAATGGTCATGGCAGGCGTGCAACTCCTTGAGCCAAAGCAGAAGGTCTTGATCAATACGCTCCAGGACTATGCGGGCGACGTCATTAACATGACGAACGGGAGGCGAGGTCAGCTTATTGACATGCAGCAGGAAGGCGAAAACGCAACGATAACGACGCTCCTTCCGGTTGCGGAAATGTTTGGCTTTAGTAACGAGCTCCGGGGGGCGACCCAGGGCCGTGCTATCTGGTACCAGGAATATGCAGGATACCACCTCATGCCAAAGGAGCTCCTTAACAAAATAGTAAGGCAAGTACGTGAAAGAAAAGGTGAAAGGCCCGAACCGCCAACCGCGCAGTTTTTCCTGGAGCAATAGCGCCATAAGCGAAAAGTGGATAGGTAATGAAACGGGACCTTACCAAGGGAACGATAGATGGGCACATCCGTGCAATGGCATTTCCCGTTGCCGTTGGCCTTTTTTTCCAGGCCCTCTATAACCTGACGGATGCGTATTATCTTGGGCAGCTCTCAACAGCCGCATTTGCGGGCGTATCGCTTTCGTTTCCCCTCTATTTTTTCATTATTGCAATCGGTTCAGGCCTTGGCATAGCAATCAATGCATTTTCTTCACGGGCATATGGCGAAGGGAACAAGGACCATGCACAGCTTGTTTCGACACAGGGAATTCTGCTTATTGGGACGTTTTCAATCCTAACTATGGTCGTTGGAGGCATTTTCCTACCCGACCTTCTTATTGCAATTGGGGCACAAGACGCGATCCTGACACACGCACTTGATTATATGAATGTCATTATAGGGGGCATGATATTTTTCTTTCTTGCCCTTGGTTCAAATGGCATACTCAATGCAACGGGCGAAACCAGGATTCACGGTATCGTCCTTACGCTTGGATTTTTCCTTAACCTGATCCTTGACCCCGTACTGATGTATGGACTTTATGGGTTTCCCATGCTCGGGGTAAGCGGAGTAGCGCTTGCAACAGTAATAACTGAGGTTGTTGCCGCAGCAATTCTCATGTATTTTATTTTTAGAAGGAATCTTGTCACGTTAAAAAGGATCGTCCCCCGCTTTGGATTATGGGCACAATTGACTATACAGGGGGTGTCAAGTGCATTGAGCCAGGCATCGGTTGCGCTTGGCTTTATGCTCATAACAAGGTTCGTAGCGGAATTTGGTGACGCGGGACTTGCGGCATTTGGCATAGGGGTACGGGTCGACCAGCTTGTAATACTTCCGGCAGTGGGAATTGCAATTGCGACTATCCCAATTGTCGGCCAGAATTTCGGGGCACAAAAATTCTCAAGGATAGGTGAAACATACAAAAAGGCGCTTACCTATGCACTCATAATTTTATGCATTGGCATGGCGGCAATTATCCTGTTTGCCGAATATATCGCCTCAATTTTCACAACTGACCAAACCGTAATAACATTAACATCCGAATACCTGCGGATAAGCGCAATTGGGTATATAACGACCGCATGCATGATCATCTCAAACTCAGTGCTCCAAGGGCTTGGGAGGGCCCAGCATGCAGTTGCAATAATTTTACTTCGGTTCTTTATTATAATGGTCCCGGCGCTTATCCTGTTTACCTATTTTCTTAAGTTGCCGGGAATATGGATTGCGCTTCTTATAACCGGGATACTGGTCGCGATTATTGCGTACTGGCATGTACTAAGGACAATAAGAAAGCTTGAGGAAAAGAATTAAATATATGCGCATGCACATATGCATACAGGTGAGCGCATGGTTAAGGTAATTAGCCTTTCAGAAGAAGCATATAACGAATTAAAAAAAATAAAGGAAGAAGGCTCATTTTCAGATGTAATACTAAGGATAATAAAGGAAAGAAAAAAGAGGGGTACAGATTACGAAGCAATTGCAAAACTAGCGGGATCATTTAAAGAAAATAAGGAAGAATGGGAAACAATAAAAAATGAGATTTATGAACATAGGAAAAAAACACGGGTTAGGGAATGGTCGTTTTAGATACGAGTTTTATAATTGATTATTTAAATAATCAAGAAAATGCAGTTAATTACTTTAGAAAAATTATAGAAAATGAAGAAGAGTTTGCGACAACAGTCATTACGATTTATGAGCTAGAAGTTGGGGTAAGAAAATCAAAGCATAAGGAAAAAAATAGACAAATAATTAACGTTTTTAGCAAAAAAGCAAAAGTTTTGGAGATAAATCTTATAGTAACTGAAATTGCAGCAAAAATACAAGACACACTTGCAAAAAAAGGAAAGCTAATAGATGACTTTGATATTTTTATTGCCGCAGTATGTATTGCAAATAATCAAAAAATTCTTACAAAAAACGTAAAGGATTTCAAAAAAATAGAAGGACTTAATGTAGAAACATATTGATTATTTCGCAAAAAACAGCCCCTGAAACCGGGGGACATATTGGATGTTTTTAAAACCGACAACTTCAAGCCGCCGTGCCGTCTCCTTTTCAATTGACCTTCCTTTTTCCTTGCCAACTGAACCAACATAATGAAATAGGCGTGCCCCCTTTTTTGCAATCCTATGCAACTCACGGTAAAATTGGGATGAGTACAGTTGCGGCGCATGTGTAAAACGGGGCGGGTCATGGATGACAACATCAAATGTTTTGTCCTCAAAGCCAGTAACGAGCGATGTGGCGTCCCCTTGCCTAGTCTCTATATTTTTTGAAAAAAGGTCGCTGGAATAGGGGTTCCACTTTGCAAGCTGGAAAACGGCAACGCTTACCTCGCACGTAATTACGCGCTTGGCCGACTTTGCAGCGGCAATTGCAGTATATCCAAGCCCCGTGCAGGTGTCAAGCACATGATCGGATGAGCCGATCCGTAAGCGCGACACCACCTCTTTTGAATAATCAAGCGGCGTCTTAAAATCGCGGACAAGCTGCATGCGCAAACCGTCAATCTCAAGGATGGGAATACGGTTGTAAAGCCGAAGCTTGTAGAAATGACGGTCAAAAAGAGCAAGTTTGTAGAGTTCGCCGTTCTTTTTGGCATACATGAACTTATCCGTATAATAGTAGTCGATGCCGTTTTTTGACAACAGGTGCTTCATATAAAAACCAAAAATCAAGGTTGCTTTTCGGATTTACGCCGTTCCTTACGAAATCGTGCCTTCTCGAGCTCATCTTTAAACTGGTAGCGTAGCGCATTGCCACGCCTCCATTTTGTATAAACAAATATGCCGATAATAAACCCAACTATGATCAAGAATGGGAAAACCTGCGTAGATTGTGCAGTCTGTGCAATAGTGTGAAGAATTGTCCGATCAGACCCTCCATCAATAACAGAAACAACAAGAGGGGGCCTCTGGGATTCAAGTGAATTACGTGCAAGCTGAATTGCCTCCTGTGCAAGTTCGAGTGCCTCCCCATACTCACCGTTGATAAATGACCTGCGTGCAGCACTGAGAGTTGCCTGTGCACGGCTTGCATCTTTGCCACGACTTTCTGCAATATTGATTGCAATTTGTGCTTCGACAAGTTCCTCCCTGGCCTCAAGTTCCGGATCCGGCTCGCTGGAAGGGAAAGTCGATGTCCCCGAAGGTTCCGGGGAGGATACTACCGGCGATTCCTCTTCAGGCGGCGGCTCAGGGGCGGGCTCTTCTTCCGGGGGTATCTCAACGGGCGGTTCTTCGGGTGGCGGCAATGGCTCTTCCTCTTCTTCAACTGGTGGGGGCGAACTTGTCTGAGACGTGCCTGAAGAGGTAGAATGGGGATGGAAGTTTACAACGCCAAACGTCGGTGAAGCAAAATCAGTAAGGGAATCATACCGAATGGTTCCGACTGTTCCGTCTATTGCAGTCTGCCCTACCTTCTGCCAGCCACCGGAATATTTCGCAACGTATATGTTGCCCGGAACACCGCCTGCGGCGGTATTGTAGTAAATGCCAATATCCATAAGGGCGCCCGCAGAATTGTTTGTGACATTGACAACATTGTTATTAAAAGTGACAAGCGTGCATGAGCCGCTAAAGGCCGAGCAGACATTCGTTGTTGCACTGCCATCTGTCAGATTCATGGTCTTGATGCTTACATTTTGGGCGTTTGAGAAGAAGATCGTCATGTAACTTGTGTTTATCGTATTATATGAAGAATCGACAAGCGTGGTAACAACACCGCCGCCAGTGACGTTCAGGTCAAGGCCGCTTGACGGTGTCAAAAGTGCAAAATTAGTCCCGGTAAACGTAGCGTTTGCACCTGAAATAAAATGATAGGCTACATAGGTGTTATTCGAAGCATTGTTACCGGTGAGGTTGTTCCCGACACTTGCGGAAAATGCAAAACCCGCAACTGAATTGTCATATGCGCTGTTGTTCCATAGGTCGTTCGAATTGGATGCATTTGCAATAAATATGCCATACCCTTCGCCGCGCTGAATCTCAAAAACGGTGTTGTGAGACATATTTGCAAGACTCGAGTAATTAAAATAAATGCCTATAGTCGTATTTTTCACCGTATTGCTAGTTAAATTTGTGCTGTTTGAATTGATAAGATATATCGAGTAGTTTGTTGAATTATATATGGAATTAAATAGGATAGTTGTACTATGGCTGTTATTTAAAAAAACCGAAAACGTGTTACCCTCAAGCGTATTGTTACTGATATTTACAAAGAAAGTACGATTAGTATAAATCCCATATTCATTATTAAAGATTGAGTTATTTTCGACCTTCGTAAAATTTGTATCTCCTATGTATATCCCAAATCGGTGCGCCGCACCTGTGTGATTTGTAATAATATTATTTGCAATGGTGATGTTCTCATTTTGGACTAAGTCTGAAAGATAAATCCCAACACTATTGTTATATAGTACGTTCGAACCGACTATGCGGCCATCGATAACATCGGATATTGAAAGATTATTGACCTGCCCATTAACTGATGAACGAATTCCGTGCGTAAAATTTCTAATGGTATTATTAGCGAATTGTGCATTGTATCCGATGGTGCCAATGTCAATCCCATAGGTTAATCCGCTGCCAAATGATTGGTCTCCCGTCAAAACATTGCTATAAATGCGGTGCGGGATATTTGAATTTTGGCTTCCTGCAAAATAAATAGCAGTGGAGGAAGCCGGCGGGCTGGTAAAGTTATTTTCGGAAATAACGACAAATTGACTCGCACTATGTACAAGCCAAAAACCATATTCATTGTTGACAAAATTATTTCTTGAAACATTTAACCTAGTGACGTCTGCAGTTGCTATGGCCGCAGCAAAGGAACCGGTAGCGTCCCGAAGCGTAAAGTTAGAGATGTTCACATCATTTGAGGTGATATTAAAGATGTTGCGCTCACTTCCGGTAACCGTAATATTTACAATAGTATCAGTCTGATTTCCATAGATGTTAAGTGCCTTGTCAATAACCGTGGTGTTTGGCTGGTTAAGGGTTACGCTCCCATTCCGACATACGATTATTGTGTCCCCTGCCGTCGCAGCATTGATTGCATCCTGGATTATTGAGTGGTCGTTTGTATGGGGCTGCGCGGCAGTATTGCAGCTTGTATCAAGCGTTGCGTTGACATACCACGTAGCAGAAAAGCAAGTACCTATGATAAAAAATACTAAAAAAAATATCCTGAATCGATTAAGCATAATAGATATAAGAAATATGAATTAAAAAGGATTTCGTCTTTTGCAATGGGGCAAAAAAGTAAGGTGCGCTAAGCCGGCTTAAAAAAGGGAGTTTGCACCATCATAGTTGGCCCGATTATTTGGTCAATGCCCCTGCCGTCGGCTCCTACGATATAGATGGATCGGTGGAAGTAGTCATCAGGGGGCATGCCGACGTTTGTATCAAATATGATCTTATCACCTGCCCACGCCGGGGCAAGGTTTAGTGATCCGTTTGATACAACTCGCTCAGGCACCTGGTTCCGATCGCGGCTTGGGTTAACCAACGCAATATCGTACACCATGGAGTCATCGGCTGAGGCCGTTGAATATGCAATACGGTCCCCTTCAAGGTTCCATGCCGGATAAATCTTCGCCCTCAGGTCATTTGTTAATTGTGAAACGACCTGCCCGGTGCGTACGTCGAAAACGAAAAGCTGGTTGTCAACGACTGCGACAAGCCGGTCTCCCGACGGGCTAAATGAGGGGCGTCCGGCATATTGCGTTCCGATAGGGTGCATAAACCTCCCCCTAGTGCCCGACTGCAGATCCATCAAATAAATGCCGGGGTCAACGCCAATTGAAAGATACGCAATGGCGCCCCCATCTGGGCTAAATGATGGCTGCATGTTCCAATTAGGATCGGTAGTAAGCTGTTGGGGTGAATCGGACATGTCTGCATGCATGATATATACCTGCTCCCTGCCCGACCTATTTGAATCAAACAAAATATATTTGCCATCTGGGGAAAAAACAGGCTGGCGATCATTTCCCATGCCGTCAGTAACCCGATGTATGTTACGTGTCGCAAGATCAAGCAGGTAAAGTTTCATGGCATCTGTTTCAGTAGGTTGTGCTGCAAATACAACTGTACCAAAAAGCGATGGTTTTGTCGGGTCGGCAGGCTTTGAGGTGGTGTTTTGCACCGCATCAGAACCGCCATCAGGAAGCGAAGGATGGCGAGTAGTTGGTGGACTAGCAGAAGGAGCTCGTGAAAAGATAGTCGGGTCGTCCCTACAGGCGAATAACCCCACTAAGGGGGTAAAAACTGAAAATCTTACGGCTGCACGTATAAAATCACGCCTATTTGTTGGAGTTTTTGTAATTTTGGTCATGTCCATATTATAAACATACATATTTATAAATATTAATAAAACCGCTAACCGAACGGAATCTCAGTAATGCCCATAAAATCATGAAGGGCGCTTGGTACCCGGACCACGTCGTCCTCCTGGAAGTTCTCAATGATCGCAACAAGCGTCCTTCCGACTGCAAGGCCTGAACCGTTAAGAGTATGGACAAATTCAAGCTCCCCTTTTTCATTTCGGAATTTTATATTTGCACGGCGTGCCTGGAATCCCATAAAGTTTGAGCAGGACGAGATTTCACGATATGTGTCTTGCGAAGGGAGCCACACTTCCAAATCATATGTTTTTGCACTTCCAAAGCCCAAATCACCCGTGCAAAGTTCGACAACACGATAGGGCAATCCAAGTGCCTGGAGTATCCCCTCGGCATCGCGGGTGAGCGTCTCGAGCTCATCGAAGCTATTCTCTGGATGGGCAAATTTGACAAGCTCAACCTTGTTAAACTGATGCTGGCGAATGAGGCCTTTTATGTCCCGCCCATACTCGCCAGCCTCCCGTCGATAACACGGCGTATATGCCGTATACTTAAGCGGGAGATTCTTTTCCTCAAGGATCTCGCCGGCAAGCATATTGGTGACCGGGACTTGCGGCATTTGGCATAGGGGTACGGGTCGACCAGCTTGTAATACTTCCGGCAGTGGGAATTGCAATTGCGACTATCCCAATTGTCGGCCAGAATTTCGGGGCACAAAAATTCTCAAGGATAGGTGAAACATACAAAAAGGCGCTTACCTATGCACTCATAATTTTATGCATTGGCATGGCGGCAATTATCCTGTTTGCCGAATATATCGCCTCAATTTTCACAACTGACCAAACCGTAATAACATTAACATCCGAATACCTGCGGATAAGCGCAATTGGGTATATAACGACCGCATGCATGATCATCTCAAACTCAGTGCTCCAAGGGCTTGGGAGGGCCCAGCATGCAGTTGCAATAATTTTACTTCGGTTCTTTATTATAATGGTCCCGGCGCTTATCCTGTTTACCTATTTTCTTAAGTTGCCGGGAATATGGATTGCGCTTCTTATAACCGGGATACTGGTCGCGATTATTGCGTACTGGCATGTACTAAGGACAATAAGAAAGCTTGAGGAAAAGAATTAAATATATGCGCATGCACATATGCATACAGGTGAGCGCATGGTTAAGGTAATTAGCCTTTCAGAAGAAGCATATAACGAATTAAAAAAAATAAAGGAAGAAGGCTCATTTTCAGATGTAATACTAAGGATAATAAAGGAAAGAAAAAAGAGGGGTACAGATTACGAAGCAATTGCAAAACTAGCGGGATCATTTAAAGAAAATAAGGAAGAATGGGAAACAATAAAAAATGAGATTTATGAACATAGGAAAAAAACACGGGTTAGGGAATGGTCGTTTTAGATACGAGTTTTATAATTGATTATTTAAATAATCAAGAAAATGCAGTTAATTACTTTAGAAAAATTATAGAAAATGAAGAAGAGTTTGCGACAACAGTCATTACGATTTATGAGCTAGAAGTTGGGGTAAGAAAATCAAAGCATAAGGAAAAAAATAGACAAATAATTAACGTTTTTAGCAAAAAAGCAAAAGTTTTGGAGATAAATCTTATAGTAACTGAAATTGCAGCAAAAATACAAGACACACTTGCAAAAAAAGGAAAGCTAATAGATGACTTTGATATTTTTATTGCCGCAGTATGTATTGCAAATAATCAAAAAATTCTTACAAAAAACGTAAAGGATTTCAAAAAAATAGAAGGACTTAATGTAGAAACATATTGATTATTTCGCAAAAAACAGCCCCTGAAACCGGGGGACATATTGGATGTTTTTAAAACCGACAACTTCAAGCCGCCGTGCCGTCTCCTTTTCAATTGACCTTCCTTTTTCCTTGCCAACTGAACCAACATAATGAAATAGGCGTGCCCCCTTTTTTGCAATCCTATGCAACTCACGGTAAAATTGGGATGAGTACAGTTGCGGCGCATGTGTAAAACGGGGCGGGTCATGGATGACAACATCAAATGTTTTGTCCTCAAAGCCAGTAACGAGCGATGTGGCGTCCCCTTGCCTAGTCTCTATATTTTTTGAAAAAAGGTCGCTGGAATAGGGGTTCCACTTTGCAAGCTGGAAAACGGCAACGCTTACCTCGCACGTAATTACGCGCTTGGCCGACTTTGCAGCGGCAATTGCAGTATATCCAAGCCCCGTGCAGGTGTCAAGCACATGATCGGATGAGCCGATCCGTAAGCGCGACACCACCTCTTTTGAATAATCAAGCGGCGTCTTAAAATCGCGGACAAGCTGCATGCGCAAACCGTCAATCTCAAGGATGGGAATACGGTTGTAAAGCCGAAGCTTGTAGAAATGACGGTCAAAAAGAGCAAGTTTGTAGAGTTCGCCGTTCTTTTTGGCATACATGAACTTATCCGTATAATAGTAGTCGATGCCGTTTTTTGACAACAGGTGCTTCATATAAAAACCAAAAATCAAGGTTGCTTTTCGGATTTACGCCGTTCCTTACGAAATCGTGCCTTCTCGAGCTCATCTTTAAACTGGTAGCGTAGCGCATTGCCACGCCTCCATTTTGTATAAACAAATATGCCGATAATAAACCCAACTATGATCAAGAATGGGAAAACCTGCGTAGATTGTGCAGTCTGTGCAATAGTGTGAAGAATTGTCCGATCAGACCCTCCATCAATAACAGAAACAACAAGAGGGGGCCTCTGGGATTCAAGTGAATTACGTGCAAGCTGAATTGCCTCCTGTGCAAGTTCGAGTGCCTCCCCATACTCACCGTTGATAAATGACCTGCGTGCAGCACTGAGAGTTGCCTGTGCACGGCTTGCATCTTTGCCACGACTTTCTGCAATATTGATTGCAATTTGTGCTTCGACAAGTTCCTCCCTGGCCTCAAGTTCCGGATCCGGCTCGCTGGAAGGGAAAGTCGATGTCCCCGAAGGTTCCGGGGAGGATACTACCGGCGATTCCTCTTCAGGCGGCGGCTCAGGGGCGGGCTCTTCTTCCGGGGGTATCTCAACGGGCGGTTCTTCGGGTGGCGGCAATGGCTCTTCCTCTTCTTCAACTGGTGGGGGCGAACTTGTCTGAGACGTGCCTGAAGAGGTAGAATGGGGATGGAAGTTTACAACGCCAAACGTCGGTGAAGCAAAATCAGTAAGGGAATCATACCGAATGGTTCCGACTGTTCCGTCTATTGCAGTCTGCCCTACCTTCTGCCAGCCACCGGAATATTTCGCAACGTATATGTTGCCCGGAACACCGCCTGCGGCGGTATTGTAGTAAATGCCAATATCCATAAGGGCGCCCGCAGAATTGTTTGTGACATTGACAACATTGTTATTAAAAGTGACAAGCGTGCATGAGCCGCTAAAGGCCGAGCAGACATTCGTTGTTGCACTGCCATCTGTCAGATTCATGGTCTTGATGCTTACATTTTGGGCGTTTGAGAAGAAGATCGTCATGTAACTTGTGTTTATCGTATTATATGAAGAATCGACAAGCGTGGTAACAACACCGCCGCCAGTGACGTTCAGGTCAAGGCCGCTTGACGGTGTCAAAAGTGCAAAATTAGTCCCGGTAAACGTAGCGTTTGCACCTGAAATAAAATGATAGGCTACATAGGTGTTATTCGAAGCATTGTTACCGGTGAGGTTGTTCCCGACACTTGCGGAAAATGCAAAACCCGCAACTGAATTGTCATATGCGCTGTTGTTCCATAGGTCGTTCGAATTGGATGCATTTGCAATAAATATGCCATACCCTTCGCCGCGCTGAATCTCAAAAACGGTGTTGTGAGACATATTTGCAAGACTCGAGTAATTAAAATAAATGCCTATAGTCGTATTTTTCACCGTATTGCTAGTTAAATTTGTGCTGTTTGAATTGATAAGATATATCGAGTAGTTTGTTGAATTATATATGGAATTAAATAGGATAGTTGTACTATGGCTGTTATTTAAAAAAACCGAAAACGTGTTACCCTCAAGCGTATTGTTACTGATATTTACAAAGAAAGTACGATTAGTATAAATCCCATATTCATTATTAAAGATTGAGTTATTTTCGACCTTCGTAAAATTTGTATCTCCTATGTATATCCCAAATCGGTGCGCCGCACCTGTGTGATTTGTAATAATATTATTTGCAATGGTGATGTTCTCATTTTGGACTAAGTCTGAAAGATAAATCCCAACACTATTGTTATATAGTACGTTCGAACCGACTATGCGGCCATCGATAACATCGGATATTGAAAGATTATTGACCTGCCCATTAACTGATGAACGAATTCCGTGCGTAAAATTTCTAATGGTATTATTAGCGAATTGTGCATTGTATCCGATGGTGCCAATGTCAATCCCATAGGTTAATCCGCTGCCAAATGATTGGTCTCCCGTCAAAACATTGCTATAAATGCGGTGCGGGATATTTGAATTTTGGCTTCCTGCAAAATAAATAGCAGTGGAGGAAGCCGGCGGGCTGGTAAAGTTATTTTCGGAAATAACGACAAATTGACTCGCACTATGTACAAGCCAAAAACCATATTCATTGTTGACAAAATTATTTCTTGAAACATTTAACCTAGTGACGTCTGCAGTTGCTATGGCCGCAGCAAAGGAACCGGTAGCGTCCCGAAGCGTAAAGTTAGAGATGTTCACATCATTTGAGGTGATATTAAAGATGTTGCGCTCACTTCCGGTAACCGTAATATTTACAATAGTATCAGTCTGATTTCCATAGATGTTAAGTGCCTTGTCAATAACCGTGGTGTTTGGCTGGTTAAGGGTTACGCTCCCATTCCGACATACGATTATTGTGTCCCCTGCCGTCGCAGCATTGATTGCATCCTGGATTATTGAGTGGTCGTTTGTATGGGGCTGCGCGGCAGTATTGCAGCTTGTATCAAGCGTTGCGTTGACATACCACGTAGCAGAAAAGCAAGTACCTATGATAAAAAATACTAAAAAAAATATCCTGAATCGATTAAGCATAATAGATATAAGAAATATGAATTAAAAAGGATTTCGTCTTTTGCAATGGGGCAAAAAAGTAAGGTGCGCTAAGCCGGCTTAAAAAAGGGAGTTTGCACCATCATAGTTGGCCCGATTATTTGGTCAATGCCCCTGCCGTCGGCTCCTACGATATAGATGGATCGGTGGAAGTAGTCATCAGGGGGCATGCCGACGTTTGTATCAAATATGATCTTATCACCTGCCCACGCCGGGGCAAGGTTTAGTGATCCGTTTGATACAACTCGCTCAGGCACCTGGTTCCGATCGCGGCTTGGGTTAACCAACGCAATATCGTACACCATGGAGTCATCGGCTGAGGCCGTTGAATATGCAATACGGTCCCCTTCAAGGTTCCATGCCGGATAAATCTTCGCCCTCAGGTCATTTGTTAATTGTGAAACGACCTGCCCGGTGCGTACGTCGAAAACGAAAAGCTGGTTGTCAACGACTGCGACAAGCCGGTCTCCCGACGGGCTAAATGAGGGGCGTCCGGCATATTGCGTTCCGATAGGGTGCATAAACCTCCCCCTAGTGCCCGACTGCAGATCCATCAAATAAATGCCGGGGTCAACGCCAATTGAAAGATACGCAATGGCGCCCCCATCTGGGCTAAATGATGGCTGCATGTTCCAATTAGGATCGGTAGTAAGCTGTTGGGGTGAATCGGACATGTCTGCATGCATGATATATACCTGCTCCCTGCCCGACCTATTTGAATCAAACAAAATATATTTGCCATCTGGGGAAAAAACAGGCTGGCGATCATTTCCCATGCCGTCAGTAACCCGATGTATGTTACGTGTCGCAAGATCAAGCAGGTAAAGTTTCATGGCATCTGTTTCAGTAGGTTGTGCTGCAAATACAACTGTACCAAAAAGCGATGGTTTTGTCGGGTCGGCAGGCTTTGAGGTGGTGTTTTGCACCGCATCAGAACCGCCATCAGGAAGCGAAGGATGGCGAGTAGTTGGTGGACTAGCAGAAGGAGCTCGTGAAAAGATAGTCGGGTCGTCCCTACAGGCGAATAACCCCACTAAGGGGGTAAAAACTGAAAATCTTACGGCTGCACGTATAAAATCACGCCTATTTGTTGGAGTTTTTGTAATTTTGGTCATGTCCATATTATAAACATACATATTTATAAATATTAATAAAACCGCTAACCGAACGGAATCTCAGTAATGCCCATAAAATCATGAAGGGCGCTTGGTACCCGGACCACGTCGTCCTCCTGGAAGTTCTCAATGATCGCAACAAGCGTCCTTCCGACTGCAAGGCCTGAACCGTTAAGAGTATGGACAAATTCAAGCTCCCCTTTTTCATTTCGGAATTTTATATTTGCACGGCGTGCCTGGAATCCCATAAAGTTTGAGCAGGACGAGATTTCACGATATGTGTCTTGCGAAGGGAGCCACACTTCCAAATCATATGTTTTTGCACTTCCAAAGCCCAAATCACCCGTGCAAAGTTCGACAACACGATAGGGCAATCCAAGTGCCTGGAGTATCCCCTCGGCATCGCGGGTGAGCGTCTCGAGCTCATCGAAGCTATTCTCTGGATGGGCAAATTTGACAAGCTCAACCTTGTTAAACTGATGCTGGCGAATGAGGCCTTTTATGTCCCGCCCATACTCGCCAGCCTCCCGTCGATAACACGGCGTATATGCCGTATACTTAAGCGGGAGATTCTTTTCCTCAAGGATCTCGCCGGCAAGCATATTGGTGACCGGGACTTCGGCAGTGGGTATAAGCCATAGGTCATCGTCACGGCACTTATAGAGCTGTTCTTCGAACTTTGGTAGTTGGCCGGTGCCGCGCATTGCATCACTACCGACAAGATGGGGGGTGATAAGTTCCGTATAACCACGTGCCGTATGAAACGAAAGCATAAAGTTGATAAGTGCACGTTCTAGTTTTGCAACCGGGCCTTTCAGAATGGAGAACCTATGGCCGCTTAGTTTTGCACCGCGCTCAAAATCAATAAGGCCAGTTTTTACGCCCCAGTCATGGTGGTCAATAACGTCCTTGCTCTTGTTTTTTGGCGCACCCCATGTTCGGATCACGGGATTATCAGTGCTTGCTTTGCCCGCCGGTACGGATCCGTCGGGAATATTGGGAATTTGGAGCATAAGCGCGCGTATTTCCTTTTCGAGAGACTCGGTCTCGATGCTGATTTCTTTTACACGCGAAGATACCTCGCCACTCCGCTTTATTGCATTCTCTGCTTCATTTTCTTTCTTCGCCTTTTTCGCATTAATGATCTCATTATTTAGGCGATTACGCTCTGCACGAAGGCCCTCCTCTTCCTTTTTTACCTGCCGCCACAGCTCGTCCTTTTTGCATACCTCATCCACAAGGGCAATTGTTTCTGAAGGAGCCTGACGCGCGTGAAGCGCAGCCTTTATGGAATCTGGCGAATCACGAAATAGCCGTATATCGAGCATACATATCAGTAATACTGTACATACATACGCTTAAAAAAGCTCACGACTAGCGAAGATACGTACTGTACCACTCACCAGCTGAGGGCGGACGCATCTGATTCTTATACCACAAACCAAATGCAATGCCAAACAAAAGCCCTCCAAGGTGCGCGGCACTTCCAATGCCCGAATAAGGGTTAAACGACCCGATGGTCTCAAAGATGATCCAAAGCACCGCAGCATAACGGATGGGCATTGGGACAAAATAAAGGTATACCACAAGACCGGGCGTAAGGATGGTAAGTGCGCCAAGGATGCCGTAGATTGCGCCGCTTGCACCAAGCGCAGGCCGGGGTGGGACAATGCCAAGGTAGATTGTCAAGAGGTAAAGTGCACTGCCTGCGATTCCCGCAAGGAAAAACAGGGTAATGAATTGCCGCCGTCCAATCACGCGTTCAAGATACGGCCCAAAGATGATAAGGGCAAAGGAGTTAAAAAAAAGATGGGTAACCCCTCCATGAAGAAATACTGCTGAAATAAATGTCCACAATGCAAGGTTTCCGGGGTCGAAGATAAGAAATTCCGTAAAACCCGCAACTGCAAGCTGAAGGATGAAAACAAGTACAAAAAGTGCAAGAAGCACATATGAAACATACATCCGGATCACGGGACTAACGTATTAACGTGCTCAATTGTTTTTTTAAGCTCGCCCTCGCGGTTATAAACAATTGCCGCAGGGGCAGCCGTGAACGCGGAATATGTTGCAAGATAGGAGCGGTTGATCGAATCATGCTCGGCAATATTGTCAACATCCCGAACCCGGGTCGTATCACTTTTCCTGCGCCGTTCAATCTCTTCAACGGTTGCCGTAACATAGATGAGTAGCTCAACGGATATGCCCTTAAGAAGTGAAATAGGCAATCCAGGGTAATACCCGCGGGGCGTGTTTACCGAACAATGGGTGTCAAGAATAAACTTGCCTTTTTCTGTTGCAAGGCGTTCTGCAACAAGCGACTGTGCCTTCTTCTGCTTCTCAATAGAAAGCTTGCGCATCTCGTCACGCTGGGTGACCCACCCTTCCTTTTTCTCGATCTCGAACATAAGGTCCCCATAATTTGCAATTGTGTATTCGGGGCGCATTTTCTTAAGTTCCGAAAGCACCGTAGATTTTCCCGCACCGGGCAGGCCCATAACGATAATCATAGGATCAAACTCCAAACGATATATACGTATCGAGCAAATGTTTTTTATAGGTTCAGCTAATTTACTTGACGCCCTTTGACTGCCTAAGTGAATAGCCGCTTCCAGGCTTTTCCTTTTTTTGGCTGAATAAATCGCCTAGAAGGGAGTAAATAAAATAAAGAAGATGCAGGAGTGAAAAAATAATCCCTGCAACAAGGGCAAATACCCCTACAAGAAAAAGAAATGGCAGTGAAAGTGCAAAGAATGCAAGGATAAACAAAAGGACTGGTACTGCAATGATGAAAGAAAGAAAAATAAGGAAAAATGCCTTTTTGTCAACCATGTTATTTGCTCCGCACGTATAACGCGACTTTTTGTGCAAGATTGGAAATGGGCATGCTCTGTAGCCATAGTTTTCCGGGCCCCTCAACTACTCCGAGGAAAAGCCCCTCGCCGCCAAAAAGAAGGTTTCGTACACCCTTCATCATCTGCACGTCAAATTTCACGCTTTTTTCCATGATCGCAAGGCTTCCAGTGTCAAGCTTGAGGCGCTGGCCCGCCTTTAGTTCCATTTCAACAACTTCCCCATCAAGTGAGAGAAAAATAGTTCCTGGCCCGGTTACTTCCTGCAATATGAAACCTTCGCCCCCAAACAGGCCCGCACCAAATTTTTTCCTAAAATGCGTTTTTACCTGCACCGTTTGTTCCGCACACATAAAGCTGTCCTTTTGGCATATAAGGGACTCCCCTTCTTTTAGTTTGAACGCGATTATTTTTCCCGGATACTCGTTTGCAAATGTAACAAAACCGGCACCTGCCTGCGCAGTAAAGTTAGTAAGGAATAGGGATTCACCACTAAACATCCGGCCGATGCCCGCACCAAGGCCGCCGCGCATTTCTGTTTTCATATCTATATTGTCGCTCATCCAGGACATCGCACCGCTTTCAGAATAAATGCTTTCGCCCGCGGACAATTCGATAGTAACTGTCTGGAGGACGCTCCCGTCAATCCGATACTTCATAACAAACACCCCATGTAAAACCAAATTGATAACACAAGCAAACGCTTTAAATATGTTTTCACATTAGTTAGTATCTAATTTGTGATACAATGGGAATAATAGACATTTTGCATTCAATAGCGCAGTCGCTTCCGGAAGTTAAAAGTCCCGACCGCCCGCCAAACGGAAAGGAGCGCCTCATGTGGACGGGGGCCGCACTCATCTTGTTTTTCATATTATACCAGGTGACTGCATTTGGTATCCAGGCAAACCCGTTCCAGTTTGACTTCTTACAGACAATTACCGCAAGCAGGGTAGGGAGCATACTTACCGCGGGTATCGGCCCGATCGTATTGGCAAGCATATTTCTCCAATTATTCGTAGGCGCAGGGCTAATAAAGCTCAACCTACAGGACAAGAAGGACAAGCAAAAATTCCAGGAAGTGCAGAAGATTGTCGCAATACTTCTTGCATTTATAGAAGCGATCATATTCATGATAACTTCACGGGTATTCCTTGACCAAGGCCTCCTTGCACAATACCCGTTTTTACCAGCGCTCGTGGTCTTACAGATCGCACTTGGTTCAATCATAGTATTATATCTTGATGAAATAGTTTCGAAATATGGTATTGGAAGCGGAATCAGCCTCTTTATAGCAGGAGGCGTATCATTCCAAATTATGGGCGGGCTTATCGGACTTATATTTGGCCCAACCGGCGCACTTGCCGCGCTTTCGGGAGGCGGTGCGGAAGCGATACCTGCAGCACTTCTTGCACTTCTTCCATTCATATTTACGATCATCGTATTTTTCGTAGTCGTATATGCAGAAGGGATAAAGGTCGAAATCCCGATCGCATTTGAACGGATGCGCGGGTTTGTACCGCGATTGCCCCTTAAGTTTTTCTATGTCTCAAACATACCAGTCATATTTGCAAGTGCGCTCCTCCTCAATGTGGAGCTTATGGCAGGGGCAGTATTGCCGCATTATGCAAATCCGGCCGATGCACAAAACGATTTTATAGCAAAATATATCGGATATGTGGATACAACGACAAACAGGTTGTCGGATGGGCTACTCTATTTTATCACACCTATACTTTCCCTTCGTGCGACTACAAATACCGCAGACCACTTTAACTTCCTTCTCAACACTCCAACACCGGTGAACAACATTCCGGAATGGGTACATGCAATAACATATATACTGTTCCTTGCATTTGCGTCAATCCTTTTTGGCTTATTTTGGGTGGAAACATCTAACATGGATGCAAAAAGCGTTTCAAACCAGCTTACTGATGCAGGCATGCAGATCCCTGGCTTCAGGCGGGACCCGCGCATGCTTGAAACGATATTAAACAAGCACATATTCCCGCTCACGGTCGTCGGGTCGTTTAGCGTCGGGCTTCTCGCAGGCCTTGCAGACCTTACGGGCGCACTAGGAACCGGGACGGGGATCTTACTTACCGTAAGCATACTATACCGGATGTACGAGCAGATGGAGCAAATGAACATCTTTGAATCGTATCCTTCGCTTGGCAAGATGCTTGGTAGGTAAAATGTTTAAGGGACTCCGAATAGGTAATCTTGGAAATTAAATAAAAGAAATGTGAGTCAAATCTTCTATATGCAAAACCAATGATACAAAAAGTACAATAGAAATTTTAATCGATTAAAGCTCTGATTTTATCATTTCCAAAAGGAGCTCGAATTTTGAATAACCTGCCTTTTCGTTGAAGTGGCCCGCATTGGAAAGTCGCACAATTTCGGCTTCCAGCTGCGTTGCCAGCCCAATGCCATTTCCGACGCCGACAAACGGGTCGTCATCAGAATGAAAAACCACAAACTTTTGAGCCCTTGATTTAATCGTTTTCCAGTCAAATGGTTTTCCAATAAACGGCTGATCGCTTTCCCAGTTTTTTATCGGCCGGACTCCGATAGGGGCTCCGACAAGATACGCCGCTCGGATTACGGTCGGATAATGCTCCAGAACACGAAGTGCAAATGCGCCCCCTAAACTATGTGCCACAAGAATGCTGTTAGAATCGTAGTGTTGCCCATATTCTTTAAAAACAGTAAACCAGCTTTCCAATGTTTGATTTTCAGGGGTTGGAAATTGGGGCGCGATAACATTACAATGCAGTTTTTCAAGCTCTCGTTTGAGCCAGGGGAACCAATTTTCTTTGGGGTGGCCAGCAGTCCCATGAAAGATAAAAACAGTTCTCATAAATGAGATGTAGGTTAGAAATTAATTTAAACTCTATTTCTTCGTAATCTTCCCTACAGCAGTCCCCTGGATCAAAAGGTGCTTTAACTCCTCCTTGTCACGGCGACCCGTCTTTTCGATCTGCCTGAGGCGATTAGCATATTTCCGAAATGCTTTAACTGCGGCAGCATATGCATCACGCGTGTGAGGGTCTAAAATATCCTTGCCAATGCGCCTTTTTTCCTCAACGCTCATGCTTTTCCGCGGGTGAAAAAGCCGCGTATTGAAACGCGCTGCAATTTTACTTACAAAACGCGCAGGTGGGGAAACGTCGCTTGCAATGATGGAGGGTGTGCCAAACCGGTTAATTATCCGTATGACGTCCCCCTCACTTGCCTCTCGCTCGCGACCCGCCTTGACAAGCGTGCCATTGAGGTCAAGAAGGGCATAGCCGACATGGATTCCCGCATCAAGGCCAACGATGAGATACACAGATAAATAACGAATAGCGCATTTATTAGATTATATGAAGGTCGATAGGCCCTAGCCCATTTTGCTTCCAAAATTTCCGTACGGAGGCCGCACCTCCCTTGGCAACACACAATGCAACGATGCTGTCAAAACCGCCTGCACCCGGAAGTTTTGCAACAAATGCGCCGTGTTTTTCGGTTTCTTCAATAAGCGAAGACATCCCATCACTTTCGATCTGGACACCTGAAAGGATGCCAAGCTCCTTGGTATGATTTCTTCCGTGCCCAACATGGTTTTTAAAGCGGACAAGGTCGCCTTGGGATAGCGCCTCAAGGGCATGGCGGTTTTCTGCGTCTATATCCCGGATAAGGGCAACGTATGCATCAGGGTTGTTTTTCTTAAAATCAAATACCTGTCCGACTGCATTAGTTGTTGACATGCTTTTGTCGGGAAAATTGGCAAAAACAAGGTGAAAAGAAATAGGAAATGAAAATTGCGTAATTTTACAATCAAGTTTGGCGTAGCGCGGATCCAAAAGTGCGGGGTTGTCAAATGAGAATAAAGAGGGGGAAAAACGGGAATAGACGATAGTTCCAAAGCACGCGGCCGCAACGTCGAATCCGCTGCCAAGCTTATTTTGCGCCGCCGCATGTGCCGACTGCGCAACAGTGTGGATCTCGGCCATGGGCTGGCTCAATACAAATGCCTCAAACAATGCCTTAACGGCTGCAACGGTAACGGCAGCACTTGACCCAAGACCGCTCTTTCCCTTGTTTACAGAGAAAGCACGGTCGCTTTTTGTAGTTATCTCAAAACCAAAATAGGCGATTTTTTTGTAATCAAAATAATAAAACGCAGCCTTAATGGCGCTAATGACAAATTTCGCGCGCTCATCCCCAATGGTTTTTATTTCGCGCGTTGTCGTCGTAATTTTAATTTTGAATTGCGGGATCGAAATAACAATTTTATCATCGTTTCGCTTTTTGAGTGTTGCATGGACAAAGGCATCCACTGCCAAAACAAGTGCAATATTGGGTCGTTCAAGAACCGAATAGCCGCCCAACAGAAGGATTTTCCCGGGTGCCTTGGTTTTGATCATCTTATCGGCCATATGAATGTTGTAACATCAGTGCTTAAAAAAGGGCAGTGTAAGTATACACAAAAGGTAAGCAAGCGAAGGGCAATCGACCCTAGATGCCATAAACCATCTAAAATTATTTTTGAAACGGGCTGATTACCTTAAGCCAGGGAATTTTTTCAAAATCCTTTTTGTTTTCAGTGATGATTGTGTTGATATTATTTTCTTGCATAGTGGCTGCAAGCAGGGAGTCAAAAAAATGAATATGATACATTCTTGAGATTTGGTTTGCACGTTTTATAGTTTCGATGTTAAAAAAAATGAGCCTAAATGTTTCTTGATAGTTAAGAACAAACCCGTTTAGTTTCTCAAAGTCAATTTGAGTTTTTTTATTCATATTGTTGCAAAACTCATTTAAATTTTGGATACTAAGAAATAGATCGTAGCCAGATTTTAATTGTGTAAGTGTTTCAATTGCAGCGATATGTTTAGTTAAGTCGTCAGCAGTTTCCATATAAATTAAGACATTTGTATCTACAAGTAGATTATCTTTCATATAATTCATCTCTTGAACTATATGCTTTTCCTTCTTTATTTAGAATGCCTAATCTTTTTGCATTTTTTGCTCTCTCGATCATTCGTTTAAACGCCGCGTCTCGATTATCCTCTTTTTTAATCTCTTTAATATAATGGTCGATAGCCTCCCAAACAAACTCACTTAGAGAACCTTTTTTCCCCCCGTAAAGCTCATGCGCATATTTACGGATTTCCTTTTCTTCTTCATCCCCTACTGAGATCATGAGATTACCCATAAAAATCACATATATAGATATATATGAAAATAGTTATATATCTATTTATAATCAGATCAAGTGCTTATTTGAATATCGAATACCTTCCCCAATCCTGCATTCGATAATCTTGCTGATCCCTTCGATCTCGTCAAGTAAGCGCTTAATGTAATTTACATCGTTATCCATGGCATAGATATGGGCATTTGGGCCTGCATCAAACGTGTACGCAGCCCGATTTTCACCTTCGTTCTTATTGAATTGCCGCACGGCCTGCATAATTGCGCGCGACGTATCGTTTAGATAAATGATTGGCGGTTCAGTGTCTGCCATGCACGCATGCATATCATTACTATCCTCCATGATGGCACCTGCCATGGGAGCAAAGTCGTTTTTCCTGATTGCGCTTCGGACAAGTTCGAGCCTTTTTTCAACGGCAACTAACCGAGTTTTAAAACGCTTTGACGTTTTGACCGTATCGGCCATGCCGGCACGGGAACTTACCTTTTTTTCATTTGCATCAATAATTGCAATGATATTGCGTAACGATTTCCAGTTCTTTTCGCTTGAAAGCTGTACTGCGTAACTGTCACTGCCATCAGCATTTTTGCCCTTCATCCATTCGACCGCCCCACCATAAATGGAGCGCGTGGCCGATCCGCTTCCTAGTCGGGCGAGAACGGATAGATCACGGTCGCTTAGTTCCAATCCTGCCGCCTTGCTTGCTGCTCCTGCGAGTGCTGCAAACCCGCTTGCTGAACTTGCAAGACCTGCACCTTTTGGAAATGAGTTGTTTGAAACGACACGCGCATAAAGATTAATTTTCGCCCGCTTGCGAACAATGTCTAAAAAATTGACGACCCGGGCTCGTTCTTTATCAGTAGCAACTTTCCCGTCCAGCATGAGTTCGTCGTGTTTTAGCGCTTCATCAAACTCAACAGTCGTAGTAGTTGAAAGCTGTTCGTCCATAGTAAATGAAATGCTATTGTTAGTGGGCAAAATCAGCCCTTCATCGCGCTTTCCCCAGTACTTGATGATTGCGATATTTGAGTTGGCCATGGCTGTTGATTTTTGCATAGTAATCATACATGCAAGAGAGAATAAAAATATACGGGTAGCACTAAAATTTATGATTTTATATGTCCATAAAATAGATATGAAAGAAAAGATAAAGAAATAGGGGTCTAAAAATCATGCCTTACGAGAGACATTTGGGATTGCAAAATTCAAAAGAAGCACTGATGAAATATTAAAAGAAGTGAACAAGTAATGGGAGGGAAATTAAACTACAAAAACTCCGCAAGCTCGCTTTGTAATTCCCGTACTGTCTGATACCGTTCATGCGGATAAACCGCAAGCGCACGCATGACGACCGCTTCAAGTTCGGGTGCTATGGCAGGATTTACGAACCTGGGCATTTTTGGGAGCCTTCGTGGATTAAGATAGCGGTATCGGCTCGTGGGTGGCTCAAATGGCGGTTTTCCGGTAAGAAGGTCGTATAAAACTGCCCCAATCCCATAAATATCAATTGAAGGGGAAAGAATATTACTAAATTGCTCCGGCGCCATATATTGCGGACTCCCAAAGGGGCCGGGAGACGCAATAAAAGTAGTACCTGCCATAAAACGGGCAAAACCAAAGTCAAAAAGAACCGGTTCCCCGCCCTTACCAATGAAAACATTTGTTGGTTTAAGGTCGCTATGTAGTATGCCAAGCCCATGCAACGAAGAGACGATGGCACAAAGGCCATACGCAATGGGGATCGCATGAGGGTAGGTGCGCATCCGCCCATTTTTATAGAAATGATCAATCGCTTCGTCAAGACGCTTGCCCCGCAGTATTGGAAGGATAGTAAATGGCTCATATTTATGATTAAGGCCAAAATCAATAATGCCGATAACACCATTCGATTCTATGTGTGCAAGCATAAACGCCTCTTGTAAGATATACGAGCGGCACTCGCTTGGCCTGTGTTTAAGCTTTAGTTCTTCAAAATAAAAATTGAGTTTGAGGCCTTTGGCAATGTACTGGTTACCCTGCCCATCCTTAACAACGAAAATGTCAGAAAGGCCGCCACTCCCAAGGTGTTTTGTAATTACATAGCTGCCAAGGCATCCGCTGATCGTGTCGCCTATTTTTTCATGGCCTTCACGGAAATCGCGCAGGGGAAAGGAATAATCCTTGCTCGCAGCATAACTTCGCACGGCACGCTGTATATTATTTCTGGCATCCCTACCTGGTAGTGGCGGTGCATTTTTTTCTCTAAGCATTTTAGAATTAATGGGGCCTGAAAGGATTTATAGCAACCCCCAATTTAAAAATTGGCATACATTTAAAAGCCCTTTCTAACACAATAATACTATGAAAAACGTCCGCCTTAAGCTTTTGTATCCCCCGGGGATCCAACGGGAACACACCGCAAGTGCACGTGCCGGACTAGATTATTTTAAGCGTTTTGGCGTAATGATAGAAGAAGCGTCGGTAAAAGCACCAAAAGCATTACGGGGAGTGCATCTTGGTTTTGAAGTGGCACGGATTATAACAAGGAATGTCCCCCTTAACCCACATACCGATCTAAGCTATAATACATTCCGCGGGGGCTTATATGAATTCATATATGGATCCGGCGTACTTCCGGTTGGGCTAACGCCGTTTCACCTATTTCAAACTGAGGGGGAAGGCGTAACTGCCCATCTTGGGCTAAGCAGGTTTAGAAACGGGGCAGTGGCAAGCATTGCACGGGCAAGTATGCTTGACCCGTCGTTGCAAAGGCCGACAATTCAGAAGATTTTTATCCATGAAGCGGGGCATATATTTATACAGGGATATCCTAATGGCCAAATGAAGCCAAAAAATGGCATACTTCGGATTGTCCGCTCCGAAACGGAAGACAAAGCGCCCATTGAAAAGCCGCAGGAAGGAAGCGCAACAAACGGCCTTGATACTCATTGCAAAAACGAAGGATGCATAATGCAGGAGAATAAAAACGTGGATGATTTTGTAGAGCGCGTTGTAAAGCCAGGACTTGAATTGTGTGGGGACTGCCAAGCGCAGGTATCCATGACAATAAGCGAACTGTTGATGGAGTTAAGATAGATCGCATCAATTTGCACTAATAAATGCTCCAAGCACATCGATAAGCTCAAGGTAGCTCTGTTTAGAAACCCACTCGTTATTCGAATGCTCGCCCTCGCCAATTGGCCCGTATGAAATGACTGGAATGCCTTGCATCGCAATCAAGTTCTCATCTGCAACTGATAACCCGTAATTATAGCGTGCCTTGACTCCAAGCGTTTTTTCTACTGCTGAACTAAGCTGTGTTACGTATTTATTATCCTGGGGAGTTGCGTACGGCATAAGGTAGGGCACATAACGGGGTTTAACCTGAATGGTTGCCCGTTGCCCGTTTGCCTCCGTTAAGGTTCCATCTTTATAGAGTTGGTTAATTTTTTCTTCGATATGTTTTCGGGCACTCTCTGCGTTTTCTGGGACGACCAAATGGCGGTCAACAAGCAGGGTCGCCTCATCAGGAATTGAAAGTGAAACGCTTTCTGAGAAGAACCTACGGACATACTGGTTGCCGTGTGAAAGCTGCGGATGCTTGGGCAGTTCACTATTCATCTTCTCCAACTCTATTGCAAGTTTTGAGCCTTCGGTGATCGCGGAAATACCGTGTTCCATACGCGCAGCGTGGAAGCTTTTGCCCGGGACCTTAATTTCATACTGGACTCGGCCCCGCCGCCCCAAACTGATGGTGCGTGTTTTCTCGGCCATTTCATGGATATCCGAAATTTCAGTTGCAATGGCAACATCAACATCCTTAAAAAAGTCGGTCTTGCTTACCTCGTAACAACCAGTGGAATCGGCTTCCTCATCGCTTACGAACATGATTTTTATTGCACGGTTTGTTTTCACTGATTCGACTGCCTTAAGGATCGCTGCAATGCCTGCCTTCATATCATAGCCGCCAAGCCCATAGAGCTTGCCGTCCTTTTCTTCTAGTTTCAACGGGTCTCGACCGACTAAATCATAACCATATGCCGGCACCGTGTCCATATGGCCATACAAGAGGATCGGCTTTCCGCTTGTACCCCGGGATGCAAGTACGTTAAGGCGCTTTTCTCCAAACGATTGAAGCGTAACGTCAAATTGCAAGCGCTTAAGCTCATCTGCCAAAAAATGGGCAAGTTCGCTTTCGTGCGGGAAAACGGAGTTAATCGAAACTAGTTTTTTAAGAAGTGAAAGGGGTTCCATATAACCACGTTAAGGCGATGAGGCGTGAAGTGCCACCATCTCTTGGATCGCAGTTGCCCTATGAAGCCGTGGATTGTATACCACGGGAATAAGTGTCTCAAATGGCGGGCAACGCTCGTCAAAACTAGTATTGTCACTTCCTATAGTGACATGGAGCGGTAATGCGCCTACGGGAACAAGCCCTGCTTTTGCAGACGAAGCGACAACTGACGGGTATGCGCCGCGATCCTCTGCATAAATAAGAACGTTCGTCGGCCCGTACTGGTCAAGGATCATGTTGATGCCCGTAACCTGCAATGCACTCATCAACCCTTGGCCCTGGTGGGATTTGAAAGTCGCAAAGTCGCTTAGCTCAAAAAGGTGCATGGTGACTCCCACGTCAATCGGAAAAAGGCCATGTTCTGCGATCATCGCAGAGGCAATTGAACCATCCCGTGCACGCGCCACAAGGAAAATATTCTGTTCATTTGACAGCATATCTTGGACGACCGGGGGAGTTATGGGAAATATATATCGGGTAAACGCCTCAGTATATAAGCGGACTAAAGCAGCAATATCGTCTGCGGAGGTGGACGTCGCAGTTATTCGTTCAATTATGTATCCGCGACTACTAACTGAAGAAAGCAAATCCTGCGGCTCTGCTTGAGGGATACTGCCTGCATCGGCATTTGCATGAATTATTTGTGAGAACACCTCTGGCGCAGGCCGCCTTGCCTTCTTATTCCCGCCAAGGTATATAAGGTCGAATTGACACAAGTCTGGAATATGAGTGAGTGGGAAAATCCCTTCAACTGCTAGTCCATCAATGCGCCCCCCTATCCCACGCCTTAAACGGCGCTCCATAAGTGCGCGCACTGTGGTTCTTGTTGTGTCCGGCGATGTGGCCTGCGCAGCATGGACTGCATCAATTAAGCTATTAACATGGATACGTTCCGTAAGGGGCGTAGCATGAAAACCCTTAATACGCCCACTATTTGCCCTTTTTATGCCAGCAGGGCCAATACTGCCTGCAGAGCCGCTTGTTGCAAATGCGTGTAGTACCATCTGATCACCATAATATACAGGTATTATCAACCGAACTATTTATAAATATTCGTAAAAAAATTACGGAAATAGTATTATATTTATATTTTTTTACGATTTTCGTATTTATAGCAATCAGCCCCCTTACCGTTATGGATACTTCTGATCTATTTACAATAAGTACATCAGACAATGCATTTATAAACCTTGTCATAAGACGTTTATTAGTACGTCAATAAGCGAATAAAAGAAAAAATTTAATCCTCGAGTGTCGACGTATCGCCTTCGGGCAACCCCAGTTCCCGCGCCTTGAGTAACCGTCGCATGATCTTCCCGCTTCTTGTTTTTGGCAACTTGTCAACAAACGAAATCTCACGAGGATACGCGTGCGCAGCCAAGCGCTGCTTGACGAACTTCTTGATATCCTCTTCAAGCTGCGGATTTGGGGAGTAACCTGCACGTAGTGCAATAAATGCCTTGATGATCTCGCCGCGAAGTTCATCAGGTTTACCAATGACCCCTGCTTCGGCAATTGCAGGATGCTCAACCAAGACGCTTTCAACCTCAAACGGACCAACGCGCTCGCCTGATGTTTTGATAACGTCATCCGCCCGACCGATGTACCAAAAGTAACCGTCCTCATCCTTAAGCGCACGGTCACCGGTAATGTACCATCCGTTCGTGAAGAGCTTCTTATAGCGCTCCTCATCGCCCCAGAGAGCCCGCAACATGCTTGGCCAGCCCTGCTTAACCGCAAGATTGCCTTCCTTGCCAGGCGGAAGCTCATTTCCTGAGTCATCGAGCACTGCTGCAACAATGCCTGGAAACGGTTTACCCATTGAGCCAAGCTTGATTGGCATTGACGGGTAATTGCAAATCATCATTGCACCCGTTTCAGTCTGCCACCAGGTGTCATGAAACGGAAGGCTAAATGCCTTCATGCCCCAACGGATTGCCTCCGGATTAAGCGGTTCGCCGACACTGTATATGTGGCGCAGCGAGGAAAGGTCGTATTTTTTTGGAAGCTCGTCCCCTGCCTTCATAAGCATACGGATTGCGGTCGGCGCAGTATACCACAAGGTAACGTTGTGACGTTCCAAGGCGGAATACCAGCCTTCCGGATCAAACCGGGCCTCATACAAAAGAAGGGTGGCGCCGTTTGAGAGCGGGCCAAGGATACCATATGAAATGCCGGTTACCCAACCATGATCGGCAGTGCACCAATAGATGTCCTCTGGATGAAGGTCGTGGATAAGCTTACTGGTATAATGCTGCTGCAAAATAGCCATGTGTGCATGTACTACCCCTTTTGACTTGCCCGTGCTTCCAGATGTATAGAGCAAAAAGGCATGGTCTTCGGGGTGTGTTTTTTCAATTTCAAACTCCGTTGGCGCCTCACTCATTTCATGCGCATAATCAATGGTGATGGGCATTATGGATTGGCCTTCTTTTTTCTCGACCTTTTCCTTGCTCACACTTATTATATATGTAAGGTCAGGGAGCTTGTCCTTTATCTTGTCTACCCTCGCCCGTAATTCAGGGGTTGTGACAACGACCTTTGCCTTGCTATTTCCAAGCCGGTCAAGAAGCGCCTCCTCACCAAATGCTGAAAATAACGTGCTTGCGATTGCACCTGCCTTAAGCGTGCCCAAAAAGGATGCGTAGACCGCGGGAATGCGCGGCAGGAAAAGAAAAACGCGGTCGCCCTTTTTGATCCCAAGCTTCCTAAGAATATTTGCAAACTTATTTGTCATATGCTTAAGGTCAAGATATGTGTATTTCTCAACAGTACCGTCGGCAGCCTCATAAATGATTGCAACCTTGTTTTTATTGTGGTTTTTTGCATGGCGGTCAACGGCATTGTATGCGGCATTTAATGTCCCGTCAGGGAACCAATCGATTTCGTTTCTTGCGTGATCCCAACTAAATGATTCGTATGTTGCCGCATAGTCGGAAAGATGAGGGGGGAGGCTAAATGATTTGGTATTTTTTTCAATGCATTCTGTTTTCATAGGAGTACACCTCTTGGTAAGAATAGTAAGGCTATTTTAAGGGCAAGGAATATAAGCATTCGGTTGCGTCTGACTAAAGTACGGCAAAAAACGAAATCAGGCAGCTATTTTTAAACTTGAACTGGCTAAGTATGGCATGGAAGGGACAAAAATAATAACCGGCTTTTTCGTACTTTTACTTTTGTTTGGATGCATGGGGCAGGCGCAAATTGACCAGCCTACAAGTGACGCGGAAACAGAAGGAAGGCCCGTTGATGAACCAACCAAGGAACCGATCGAGGACACGATAGAAAACGGCTCCCCAAAAATAGAGGAACCGGATGAAGAGATAGCTGACCTTACCCCCCAGGTTGTTGATACGTCCCCCGCTCCCGGTGAGAAATTTGCAAGACATCCGTCCAAAGTGATAATAAATACCAACTTTGACCTGGTGGCGCCATCAGAAATAACCGTATTTGCAAATGACAAGAAGGCAAGCCTTGGCGCAACAAAACTATCTGAAGACAAACTTTCAATGGAGGTCGCATTAAACCAGGGATTGCAGGACGGCACATATAGGGTCATTTATATGGCATGCAATAGCGTCACAGCGTGTATCCGGGATGAATACGTGTTCAGCGTTGACAAGTCCCTGCTCCAAGAATACCAAGACTTGCGCGGCAAAAATGAAGTCACGGTCAAAATGGATGCGATTGCGTTTGAGCCGCAAAATATCCGCATATCCCCTGGAACGACAGTAACGTTCGTAAACGAAGAAGACACAGGGCATTTTGTAAACAGCGACCCGCATCCATCGCATACATTCATACCTGAATTTAATTCAGGCGAACTCGCAAGGGGGGAAACATTTAGCTATACGTTTAATGAAGTTGGAGAGGTCCATTATCACTGCAGTGCACACGTGCCCGAACAAATGGTCGGAAGGATCATTGTTGAGGGCAAAGAGGTGGTGGTAACTGACAATATGACGACAACGCCCCAAACCGGTTCAACATCGGCGATAGACCCGTTTGCAGAGCGCAATGAACCGATTGATTTTAGTCAGATACGCGCAGCACACTTTGTTTCAAGCAATCCAACTCATGGTGCGGTGGTGAAAGCGCCCATAAATAAAGTGTCAATAAACTTTAACTTTAATTTGCATGAAAAATCGCGCATTATTATAACAAGAAACGGAAACCCGTCAAATGGGCTGACAACAGTTGTCGATGACCTAACGCTTGAAACGCCGCTCAATACAAACGTCCCGGGGCCATATATTGTGACGTACAGCGCATGCTGGCCGGACGGCTCATGCCATAGCGGAAAGTTTGGGTTTACGATTGAGAACTAACTATTTCAAAAGCTCGACAGATGGAAGATTCTCAAAATCGCGGTCTTTTGTGAATAGCGTAAGGTTATGGACACGAGCAGAGGCATAAATAATTATATCAACCATACTTATTTTTTCTTTTATTGTACGAAGCTTGTTATAGTCACTGCCAGCAGTTTCTAATATATCATCGGTAAGCTCAATTAATCTAGATCGCTTGTAAAGAACTGGCAAAATTTTTGATTTATCTTTATTGTATTTAGCCGCCCATTGAGTAAGTTCGGCTAGCGATAATGGATTTGTAAATAAAGATTTTTCACTTTGTAGCAGCTTGCGTACATGTTCACCAAGCTTAGTGCCACTAAAATATTCAATCCAAACGGAGGTATCAAAAAGCATTAAAATTCCCGTGATCTTTTGTCTCTAACGAATGGACCCGCACCTTTCGCAACCCCAAAAGCTGCATCTATTTCCCGTGCAAGTTCTTCTTTTGATCTGTGTTTTAGTAGTGCAACGTCTACCTCATCTCCGACACCTACTTCTAATGCGTCGAGCTCTTCTTTTGGAATAAGAATGCCAATTGAGCTTCCGATTTTTCTTAACCTTGCCCTGAAAAGGTCATTGCCCATTTTATCACTAAGTTATAATATATTATAAATTATATTTAAATATTTGTAAAACGATTAGTATTTATGGAAACTTCAGATCTGCCAGGGGTTCTTTCAATTATGGAAAAAGAGGCTGCGGCACGAAGAGCGCCTGTTTTTGAAGTTGAATCAGCCCGTACAACTCCGTTTTCCATGCTCGTGTTCGTCATGCTTTCTGCCCGTACTCGAGATGAAACAACACTAAAGGTAATCGAACGATTATTCAAGATAGCGGATACACCGGAAAAAATAAGACAACTCGAACTTTCCGAACTCGAAAGAATTTTATATGGGGTCGGGTTCTATCGGACAAAGGCACAGTATCTAAAAAAATTATGTGAAGACATCGTAGTGCGGTTCAAAGGGTTAGTTCCTGAAAAGCTCGATGAACTTATTTCCCTACCGGGCATCGGAAGAAAATCGGCAAACATCGTACTAGCAAAATGCTTTGGAAAAGAAACGATAGGTGTTGATACCCATGTACATCGGATTTCGAACCGCCTTGGGATTGTAAAGACCAAAAAACCAATTGAAACAGAACAGAAGCTAATGGAACGCATACCTGGCAAATATTTAAGAATGATGAATAAGCTATTCGTAGCGTATGGACAGACGATATGCAAGCCAGTAAGTCCATTGTGCAGCAGTTGTAAATTAAATGGAGTATATTGCCTGCGCATAGGCGTAAAAAAGAGCCGATAAACATGCACGATAAAAAGAAAAAAGAGAATGAAACATTCATCGAGGTAATCGATGGGGATACAAAAAGCGATGCAGCAAAAAAATCCATGAATGACATACTTGCCAAGTTAGAAAACGCAAAGAAGAAAGTGAAAAAAGTGGAAGAGTTAGGGTTATAGATAATACTCTGTGCGCACTCTTGGATAATGAACATTTTTATTTCTTTTCAACAACTGTACCATTATGAAATGCACAATATTTGCAGGAAAGGGCGGCGTGGGAAAGAGCACCATGGCCGGAGCGTATGCGTTTTTTTCAAGCGCAGCACGAAAAAGTGGCAATTCTCAATTATGATGGCGCACATGCAATGCCACGTGTCCTTGGCATCCCGGCACCGCCGATAAATACGTTGACAGAAACGGGGATCGAAAATATACGGCTTTCTTTGCTCGCGTGCCCGTATGTTCGGTTCGTCAATAAAATTAATCGAGGCAGTTCTGATGAAAGAGAAACGTATCTTAAACAATTCAAGGACGACTTCGGTTACTTGGCATATGCTGATCTCGTAAGCACCTTTACCGGAGCGCCGTGTGACCTTTTACAGATTGGAAAGTTTTGCGCGCTTGTTGAACAATCGCATTATATACAGGAGCAAGGCATGACTCACGCAATTATTGACGTAGAAGCAACTGCTGCGCTACAAAGTATGCTTAATTCAAGTGAAGATCTTATTAATAGAATACGATGGACATTTCAAAGACACCGCGCTTTAATTACAATGGCTTCGATGGCGTTTCCATTAGTCGGAGATTTTCTCAAAACAGAGTATATACAGAATTTCGATACGTACACGCGTCGCCTCGAAGAAGCGGCATCTGCACTTAAGGCAGCAGACTATTTTCTTGTTTGCATTCCTGAAGAAACACCAGTTAACGAAATGTTCAAGGTTGGAGAAATAGTACGTTCCTTCGGAGGAAACATTGCAGGATACATTATAAACAATATACGTGGCGAAAATGGTGAACAAGAACAGATTGATCTGGTAAGAAGCACAATCGGAAGTGCGCGCTTATTATTGATCAACCATTATGGGAGAGCAACTCATGGAAGTGATCGGCAAGAAGCAATACGTGCAATCTCCCATGTGTTTGAGTGAGTCATTTCACAATGCTATAAAACGCATCAAATCCTTTCTTTTTAATTGCAGAAATAATCTCACCTGCATGTTTTTTGTCTTTTGCAAGTGCAATGCAGCACCCCCCTCCTCCGCCGCCGGTTAATTTTGCGCCAAGCGCGCCTGTATCGAGGGCTGCGCGAACAATTTCCTCGTTTTTTTCAATGGTCACGCCGACGGCCGCAAGTAATTTATGGTTTTGATTCATAAGCTCACCGATTGCAACTGGATCGCCTGTCGCGAGTGCCTTTTCACCACGTTTAACAATCTCGCCTGCTTCGTCGGACAATGTTTGGAACTGTTCTGGGTCTTCCTCCTTGAATTTTCGCACGCTTTCAACCATCTTTGCAGTTGGTGATGAAACGCCGGTAATTCCGATCACTAAATGAAGTGGTGCACCAACCTTAAGTTGCTCGAATCCACGATTTCTAATAAACTTAATGGCACCGCCATAGACCGCTACTGTGTTATCCACACCGGAAGGATTTCCATGAAACGCCTTTTCACCTTCGTAAGCGTAACGGTTGATTTCTTCATTTGAAAAAGTAAGCTTGTACTCATGTGCAAATGCACGAACTAACGCGACGCAAAATGCGGCACTACTTCCCAAACCGCCAACAGTCGGAAGATCGCCTTTTAGGTGCACGCGAAAACCTTCCTTGATTTGAAGTGCGTCAGAAACAAGTGTTATTGCCCTAAGCGTATACTCGGGGACAGTACCGGACATATCGCTTATGAATTCGGTTTTTGAAGCGGGCGTTATTTCAACTACTGCCTTGTTTGAAATTCCAAGCGCAATTGCTGGGATGCCATACACTACAAAGTGTTCCCCAAAGAGGATTACCTTTCCGTACCCAATGCCTTGTGCCATACTATCCCTTGGGTTTTCTCCCTTTTACCTTTGGCGGTTTGATATCAGGATACTCGTCCATGAGTATTTCAGGCGTTGCATACGGTTTATATCCAAAATTTTCACAGGTACGGCAGACAGTGTATGGATCTGGATTAGAGAGTTCTAAAAGGGCAGTTACGAGATTGCCGAATGATTTTCTTCCCTTTGTACCAACCTCTCCTTTCATGCCTGCAAATTCAAAGGATTTATTAACGATAGAATGGTTTATGCCTGAGAGAATGCCCGCAACCTCCCAATCTTGTGTTTTATCATCAACAGACATCTTCTTTGCTGAAAACCATCCCTTGCAGTTTCCAATAAATGCAATTACGTCCTCTGGTTTCTCGATTTCAGCTACTGCAGTGGTCGTTGTGGCGGGTTTAAATGATATGCCCGCCTTCTTGAAAAGGCGATTAAGCACATAGGATTCGACAATGGGAAGCATTGTATTCTTTCCGTTTGCAGCAGGAAGTAGCGAATCGCGTTTAAGCGATTTTAGAAATGAGGTAACGCCTTCCATCCCGTCCCTTACCCCGGAAATAAGGGAATCTGCCTTACTTGTATCAATACCTGAAAAGCGATAAATATATGGCTCAACATGATCCGAAAGGCCGACTAAAATAGCACTAATTTCCTGCTCAGATGACGCATCAACATAAAAATGCTTATCTGAGATAAAATCCTTATACGCCCCCACAAGTATAATCTCTTGACGATCCATCTCAACACCTCACTATGAAAACTAAGAGATTAGGAGAAATAATGCTTTAAAAGAGAATAGGAAAGAAACCTTCGCAAAAAATAAAAAGAAAAAATTAAAATGCAATGCGTAAAAAGTGAAGTGCCAGTACTAATAATAGCCCGACAAGCCCGCCTATCGCAACAATTCCCACGGTTACGACATTAATCGGTATGCCGAGGTTAAAGAGCACATTGAGAAGGAATAAGACGCCGATTGCAATAAGGGAATTTATGATAATGGTGACCGGATCACGCACAAAGACAATTAATAAATACAAGATAAAAAGGGCGACGATCAAACTTCCAAGTTCCACGTATGATGCCATGGTTTTAGTATATCCCATTTGATATTTAAATATGTTTCGAATAGAACAAAAATCGATCAAATTTAGAAATGTATTTTGAAGAAGAAAAACCGTTCTTCTAAGAAAGCTAGCTTGCCGGGGCGTTTGAGGCTTGGAGGTAGCACCTTAAATAGCCGTAAATTAACAACTACGCCAATATCTGAGAATTTATAGCCACTCAACAAAAGAAAGTGTTTTTTCACTTTTCTTAAATGAGAACCCGTTTTTTAAAAACTTAAAAACCAACATGCCACCAAGTCAAAGAAACCGCCTTAAAATAGGTGAGAAAATCAACAATTTAGAGGGCACGTGATGTGCCAGTTCTTCAAAAAGGCGCACTGCCGCATCCACTTGTTCCGATGTCCCCTCAATAACAAGCCGCGTTTCACCTTCTCTTATTATCGTAAGAACAAGAGGAGTAGTCAACTCAAATTGTTCCTGGAATAGTTGATCGATGCGAAGCTGCCTGACCCGGGTAGATAAGGCTACCTGGTCATCATCCTCAACGATCATTCCGTAATGGTTTGATGGCGGACTATCAAGGTCAACAGCACGGTTGAGGGTAAACCCATAATACGCGCGAATGGCCGGTCCAACGCGTTTGGCGTCTCGCCACAGGTAACGCGCTCCGCGTGTTCCAGAGATAACTCCTGCTCCCGTTGGTATGCCGTGCACAATCTCAGGAATATACCATCCATTACTAACCGGAAAGCCCTTGACCACATCAATGGGATTTGCATGAAAAATAAAATTCTTGCCTCCCTTCTCCAAGAAATAATCTGGATGTTCAATTACAAGAACTGCATCCTTCATTTTACGATATTCTTGTGGGACGTCAAGAATCCAACG
>CAZPPT010000010.1:0-43327 GCA_964588555.1 Microcaldota archaeon
CTTTGATAGTGGCTGATAATCCGCATGGCAACATCGCGCGCATCCGAATACTCACCATAAAATAATTCAGCAAATGTGGCAGAAGATTTGTCCCTCAATCCGGAAGCAATATGGTCCCCTATTTTACGCTTTTGGAGATCAACCCCTTGCGCAATCCGCTTTGCCTCAGCTGACTCACCATCCCTTTGTGCAATAAAGCTAGCAAAAGACGTAAGGGTGCCATGCGCATGGAGTTCGCCAAGAAGAAAAAGGACATTTCCCAAAAGAACTGCGCTTCCCTGCATCCGTGGATTTAATGACCTGGCGATGGTTGCAAGCCTGCTGATGTGCTCACGGCCGTTTAAGACGTCAAGCCATGAAACGGGGCCGCCACGCGCCGTGACTTCTTCGGCAGTTGAAAATTGGCAATTCGTAAGGGTTGAAGTGATGGCCTCTGCCGCTGCGGTAAACCTGTCACCTGCGATAAGGGCGGATATGCCTGCTGTCGCAACTGCAATGTTGGCTGGCTCAGCAAGGACGCGCTCGAGAATTTGATCATGCCCGTCACCCGTAGAACGGCCAAGCGGTTCCGCCGTATCCCCCGTAAACGTGGTTGCCGGCAGGACTGGAAGGGCATGGTCTGTGATTTGTTCGTCAGGGACAACCGCATGATATGCAGCACGTGCATATTCCTTTAGTGCCGAACCTTCAGGATAATGATTTACAATGTCGCGTAATTCACTTATTCGGCCACGCTCGCGTCCAATATCAATGACACGACGCGCGTGTTCCTCGCTTTGCGCAGGCTCACGCATAAATGCATAGCCCTGGAGGCCGTCAAGCGTACCATCATTAGTATCTGCCCGAAATTCAATTTGTATAAAGTGATAATGAAACAGTAGCCTTGATGCAAACTGTCGAAGTTCTTCCGGGGTTTCTTCAGATAGCGTGGCTTCATATGCATCTTGTGGCAATAAATGTGCCATTAAATTTGCCATGCGTGCATAGGGACTAAGTCCGGCATTGTACAGTTCTCTATCTATGGCCTGCTTAATCATATATAAGCCGTCAATCTCCTGATGCCCATATAAATACAAAAGTACTTCTGCCTCACGCGCGCGGTCAGGACCAAGAAGGACCTGCTTAAACGCCTCATATGCCGCGTCAATACATGGCCCGTCACCAACATGTCTGCCTTCGCCTTGTTCACGTGAAAGCGTGCATAACTCCTCAACCTTGCCAGCCCGTTGCAGCTCTCCGATACGCTCCGCTAACGACATAGGCCTGGCAGCTTCAGCAGATGCAATTCCCTCATGAATCGGTTTTTCACGTGCCTTTCCACCCCTCCCATAGCTGTCAAATTGAGCCTTAAGGTCAGCTAATCGTTCACGGGGATCGCGGCGTCGGGTAGCCATAAAATTCACCTATGTATATAATGTACAAATATGTTTATAAATACATATTTTATCATATATATTAACTATCATCAGAAACTAAACGTATTGGAAACCTAAGACTATATGAGTCCCTCTGGGAAACCGCATTTCGCAGGCTAGAGGAAATACTTGCTTTGATCTTTCTTTCAAGATCGGTAAAGTCACGTGAGGGAGGGGTGATTGCAACGGCGATCCGATCTACTGCTCCACCACTTCCAACAAAAACATCAACATCCAATAATTTTGCATTCGCAAGAGAACCATCCTTCACGTAACGCGTAACTACTGCGCGAATAGAGTCACGGACAAATGCCTGAAAATCAGCCTCACTTTTTGGCGCTCGGACTGCACGAAGCGTTTTCTCATCAGGCTTAGGTCGGACTTTTGGGGGCGGTTTGATTGGTTTACTGGCTTGAGGCCGGCGCAACGCAACTGGTGGGATCCCGCTATCAGCAGGACCTCCATCAGGCACTTCTAAACCGGCATCCGGTGCAACTCCTGCGTCAGCCCCAAGAAGTGAATGGATAGTTTCAATGTATCGGGTTACATTACCTGTCTGTGATGGAAGCCGCGTAAGCACGTCAAGAACTTTTCGAAGTTCGCTGTTCCGTAAAGACGTATCCGAAATGTCGCGTGCCTCACTGAATGCACGTAATGCACTGCGATAGGCATTCGTTAGATCTTTACGCTGCAGTGCATTTTGTGCAGCTTCAATATGAGTCATTGTTCCGGCATCAAACGGGGCAACATCCCTTGGGTCAGGGGATGGTGATATGGGTTCACGTCTTGAACGGATCCCTTCAACCTGTGCAAGATAACCTGTAAGGATGCCTTTTTCAAGCGGAGGAGTAGCGGTGGATGTTGCAATATCCCTAAAGGCGCCCGCCAATTCATCAAGGAAAGCGGCATCCGTGCTACTATGGGCTAATGCAACGAGCTCATCTGCCTTCTCCTGATATCCCCTTGCCATGCTAGGTTCATTTCTTTTTTCGTAAAGCGTGCGAAAGGTGCGTATGTCTTCCATGCTTGGGGCGGCGGTTGCTGATCTGACGTGCCCAACGCGGTCAACAAGCGGTTCATGCCCCTTATAGTGACGTTCAGAACGTAGTACGATGACAGTAGCCAACAAGGCAGCAGCAACGCCCGGAAGAAGTGCGATAATAGTACGTGTTCTTGTTTTCATGTTTGATCCCTTAACCGTTGTTCTGTTCTACGATCGATATAGGTTTTTACAAATTCGCCATAATGAAGCCTGCGGTCAACGAGTGCAGTTGCACCGGTGAGTGCTGCGCCGGTTATAAAAACCGCTACGCCCGCAAGAGGGCTTCCTGTTGCCACACCGGAAACAAACGCGCTTGCTACGGAAGCTACGCCGGAGAAAGCAAGTGAGCCGCGGGTGGGGCTTGTTTTCACAAACGTGTTTCCACGTGCGTATGCATCTGCTTTTCCAAGCCGATACTCGATGGAATGGATGGTTTTCAGAGCTGCACGCCTAAACGGGTGTTTTTCCGAAAGGCCATCCACGCTTTCATGGAGCGAATCTGCGGTTGTTGTATTCCCTATTATTGCAAGAAGTGCAAGGGATTCATTAAACGCTTCCTTGGTTTCAGGCCCTGCTTGCTCACGTGCAATCTCAGCTGCATGAGAAGTAAGATGCGTCCGGATAGAATCTTGGTGATTAAGCGGCAGTTTTCTAAATAACCTTATTGCTGGCCCTTTTGGCGGAATGCGACCAACTGCGAGTGGTGAGAATAAGGGCGGTGCACGCTGGATTATCTCAATTCCAATAGGCTTTAAAAGGACATGTTCCGTTTCATCAAGAATGATCTTGTATGCCTTAAGTTTCTGAGGCGGTTTAAGCTCATCAAGGCTTGAAGGCGCCGTGTCGTCGCGTGGATCAGCAATGGATTGCCTTGCAGCGTACTGGTAAAGGTATCCTGACCAACCATAGGTAACGTCACTTACGCGTTCACGCTTCCGACGCGGCAGCGCATCCTCAATCAACTGGCTTACCTCAAGCTTATACAGTTGTGCAAGCCGATCATAGAGTTCATCCTGCAATGCGCCTTCCACCGCCGAAAGGCCCCTTGCAAACGATTCTATTTCAGAACGCATGGAATCAAAATCCATACCATGATATCGTACGCCATGTGCAAGCGTATCAAATGAATCCAAGAGAGTTTTGCGGTAGCCGGAGTTTTGCGTACCCTTAAGTGCCACAAGAAGCGGCCGTACAAGGGCGGTTTTATCCATATGGCTTGCCGCAGTGTCTGCAAGCATTTCAACAATCCTTCGTGCATACTCGTTTGCATATTCAGGGTGTGCACCTGCCTCATCGCCTAGGTGCTTGGTAAGCGGAATAATGGATGCGACCAGTTCGCATGCAGCGACGTGATTTTCCGATGAAACGGTTTGGGGCAGTTTAAGCAATTCCTCAAACGCCTCGTCACGGGAAGGCCGCTCAATCGTATGTGTTATGACGACTAAGCGAAGATACGCCATATTTTTGTTCTCAAAGGCTTCCTTAAGGCGCTCCCTATTCCCAAGGCGTTCGGCCAACTGGCTTCGTGCATGTGCGTAATCAGGGTCAGTAAACAGCTCAAGCACTATGTCCTGGCTTTCAGCAGGATGCTCGTAAATAACATCTGCAATGGCATCGACAATGGAACCAAATGATTCTTTCTCCCCTCGCAGTTGTGTCATGAGAAGCGTTAGCCTTGCTTGTGGCGTAATATTCGGGCGTTGATAAGCTGGGACGTTGGCTCCAAGTGCCCTCGTGGCAGCCCGTATCGTTTCGTCATCAGTTGTGCGTTCAACGATAGTCCTGAGTGCGCCTAGATTGCGCGCTTCTCCAAACTGAGTAATGATATTTTTTCGTCGGTCGGGATTCGTGGCGGGATCAAGCACCTCGCTTATAAGGCTGGATATAGGGTCCTCTCTTGTAGAAGGTGTTGGCGGCCGTGTTGCCGGCCTGACACGTACCAGTGCGCCGTTTCCAAGGGGTGTGGCCGAAGCAGAAGCATCCCCTTCCGGCGCTATCTCAAAGACGTCATCACCGTGTGCAAATTCTAATGACTCTGCCCGTGGGGCGCTCCTTGGAAGCGCAGGCGGGGTTTTTGCCTCTTCAGCTGCAACCCGCACCTCCTCAATGGCTTCGGCGGGTACTTCAAGGGTGTCTCTGCGAGGCGGACTTCGTAAATATGCAATCTTTCTGTCGATTAGATCCTTGACGCCGTCTTCAAGTGATGCGTACCGCGGATCCTCTTTTATTGATTCCAAATTAGAAATAAGGCTCTCGCGATCAGGTGCCAAACCATTTGTGGCAACAAGAGTATTAACTGCCATATTGGCAATAGATTGCGGGCGGTTTCGCCTATCAAGTATGATCCGTTTGAGCATCGCTGGATCAGACCGATGCATTTGGACATGCATAAATAGGTATGTGTGCCTCGAAACCACAAGCCGCGCATGCGCCTCTGATGCAAATTCCAGCACCTCGGCAAGGTCTTCAGAAGAAAGTAGCTTAGCCGTATTGCCTGAAGCGATGCGACTATCAAGCGCGTCAATGCAATCGCCCAACCGCTCAAAATCATGCGCTTCTTCAAGAAGGGAAAGTGCCCGGTTAGCATGATGTGCTGCCTGGTAAGGATGTTGCATGGAACCAAATGAGGCACGTTGCCCGGCGTCAGGTGATTCAATCAAAATTTCATTATATATGCCATGAAGAAAACTAATTGCAAAATGCCGTTCATCTTCGGTCGCAACGGTTTCAATAAAATGAATGAGTTGGCCAAGCTCGCGTGAAATGGCAGCACGCGAGATACGGACGTATGAGTCTTCACTCCCACGTACTACATCGCGGTCAAAATAATCCGGATTATTGTTGCAAATATATATGAGGACATCGCGCTTTCGTGCAATTGGACTAGACGCGATCACCCTTTCAAATGCCGTATCAAGTGCATGTCCCACATGGTCTGCAAACCTCGAACCGGTCTTATCTGCTTCTGAAAGGTGGAGGTCTGAAAGGATTTCGACTTCCAAAGCATCCGCAAGTGCATTGATTGCCGCCTGGTAAACCGGAAGGTTTTCTTCAGGCCCCGGTGGCGGTGCGCACGTCTCTGCAACTGCCTTAATGAGATCCATCCTTTTTGCGTCTGCAAGGAGCGTAATTGCATGCGCTGCGCTTGAAGGCGTGTCCTTATCATAGCGCCTTTCAGCATGATATGCAACCTGATCGTATCTTCCTTCAGACGCAAGGGCATCAAGCGTTTGGTTTGTCATACGGGTAACTATATCTTCAGCAGCTTCCCTTGCAACGGCGCTCGGGGAACGGCGGTAGACTGTTACGACGTGTTGTGGGGAAGATTCAAAAAGCAATCGAAGTGCCGCCTCTATTTCAGCACGTGGCGTATCAGAACCACATAATGTAACCAACCCTGCCGCGCCTTTTTCTTCAAACAGGCGTTTAACCTTTTCTTCCATCGTCACTTCGGCTGGGGCAGGTTGTTCGGCTAAAGGAGGCGGAACGCGTGGCTTTTTCCGTCCCTGCGTTCCAAGGTGACCAAATTCTTTTTGCAAACGTTTGAGTCGATTTACTCTGTCTTCAGCCATTGGTTAATCACGCTCGTAGGAGGCCTTGAGGAGGACGTAAGTCCAGCAAGGCATCTTTTGCCTTCTTCAATATTCGCCTAAATTCACGTACTTCATCACTCGCACTATCCCTCGTCTTTTCAAGTACTGCGTTCAATCCGCGTGCAATGTCGCCTGCTTCATTCCCGACTGGCGGGGCCTTCTGTTTTGCCTGCACAAGTGCACCCCCATACGCAACAACAAGATGCCTCATTGAAAGAATTTCAGAAAGCTCTTTTTTGGATATGTCCTCCAATCGCGTAGGAAGCAGTACATACAGTGCGGCAGAAACGTCTGCGTTTGGATGGTTTTGAGTGATGGTGGTTAATGCATCGTGTACTTCGTGAAATGAAACGCCCTGTTCAAGATGGCCAACCAGTGTTTCAACAACATCATCGATTGTATCCCTGTCCAGCCCTGCAATGCTTATGCGGCCTTCCTGGATCCCTTTTAAGACACTGCCAAAACCGCTGTGCGAAGAATTTTGTAGCACTGAAAGTATCCGTTCATTAACCGGTAAGGGAATAAAATCAGAATCTCGTGCAGCTGCCTTAATCGCGTCGCGCTGTCCATCACTCATAATCTGACGGTTAAGAAAATCATCCATCTCCAGTTCTGAACCAAGGTCGCGACATGTCATTACGTAAAGTGCAAAATTTACATCATGAAGGATCGTGACAGGTTCGTCCGATGCTCCGGCAGGAACAGTGCCCCTTACTACTACGGGTGCTGACGAAGGTGGCGCAACAGTTACATCGGCGCGCTTAAAAGCTCGTCCAGACGACGGACCTGTTGTTCCAGGGGAAGGAGGTGCCGGAGCACGGTAAAGCGGGCGAGTAACGTCATCAGACCGATCCCTTCGTTCATCCGGCGGCATGGCGCGGCCCTCCTCGGCCACCAAACCCCGCACACGTTCGCCACGAACAATAGGTACACTTGCAACTGGCACTGAAACAGGGACTGCAGAACTACGGGATCCGCTTAACGGCCCTGCTTGCGTAGGTTCTTCTTCAAGCGGACTTGTTGGAACCGCTCCGCCTTGACCCCCTTTTGAACCTCGTGACTTTCTTCCTTCAAGTTGTCTAAGCCGGCGCCGCAACTTCACTATTGCAGGGGCAACGTTACGCTCGTAAAGATCAAGAATCCCGTCAACAGTTGCATTAACGCCGCGTTCTGGGTCAAACACTTCTTCAAATGGGGATAATCGCGGTTCCTCACCTTCTTCTGCAGGTGGCGCTTCCAAAAGCTTAAGGCGAGTAGAAACGCTCGCGAGTTGAAGAAGCATATCAAGCGGGCGCGGAGTTCCGTTTGATTTAAGTAAATCGCCTAACGGTTCCAAATATTTAAGCAGCCCATTTAAGGCGGCGCGATCCTCTTTTACGCCCTTTAACGAATCAATCATTTCAGGAGTTATGCCTTGTTTTGCAAGTGCTTCAGCAACCAATTTTTCAACGGCAGCGCCGTCCAACGTCGGCTTCATTTTTCCAAGCGCTTCTTCAAGTGCCTTGGTTTTTGCCTCAATGGCTTTCACACGGATTTCAAGCGCAGTAAAACTGCTCGCCAATCCATCTGCCTTTACTGCGGGTTCACTTGGTTTTTGTTTGGACATCTCACTGCGAAGTTCAGTAACATCACGTTGCAACTGCGTTACGGCTGCCATTGTAGCGTCAACGCCTTTATTTTGAAGGATTTCTCCAACTACGGAAGTCGGATCCTTAATGATAGGTAACTCACGCATGCGTACTATAAATCCTTGAATACCGTCGGTTAGCCGCCCCTGCGCCTCGCCCAATTGTTGTTCAGTAATATAACCTGCAGATTCAAGCTCAACCAATCTTCCCGTAAGTTCAGTAATACGTGCTTCAGTTTCAGGGGAAGTACCGGCACCTGATGCGTGTAAACCCGCAATTTCCTTTCGGGCGGCCTCAAGCTCTCTTCGGGCTATTTCAAGTCTTATCGTTGACTCGCCTACGACGGCACCGATTGCTTCTCGCTCCCTAGTTAAGCCATCCCGCACGCCATCAATATCAGACTTAAGTGCTGTGAGCTGACCACTCACATCTTTCGCAGCCGTTTGGGCACCGTGTGCGCTTTCAGAGGCACTTTGTGCATAACGCTTTGCAGCGTCCGCATTTTCTGATGCCTCGCGGGCACCTTCGCGCGCAGCTGCGGCCTCTGTCTGGGCACGCTGTGCAGCCTCATGTGCGCTCGCGGCACGTGTATCGGCATTATTGGCAGCTTGTGCCGCAGAACCCGCTTCAGTTCGTGCAGCACGCGCTTCTTCCTGCGCCTGATTCGCAGCATATTGCGAAGCGTCAGCTTGCGAGGCGGCATGAGACGAGGATGCTTGGGCAGCTTCTACACTGGCAGCAACACCCACAAGCGAAGCGTCAACCCCTTGGATAAAATGTTCAATTCGTTCGTTTTGCCCGCCAAGCTGAGATTCAGCGGTGGCTATCCGTTCCTTTGTAGATTCATGATCTGAACGCAGTTCACCTAATCTTGCAAGAGCAGTTCGTCCCAAACGCTGGGCACGATCAATACGCACATGCATACGTGCAAAAAAATGCACGGGCGCCGTAGTTGGCAGCTCCTGAGCGATACGTGCAGTTAAAATTCGTAATCTTCCTTGTCTTTTTGATTCCCCTTCAGTCATATCTCCACCTCAATAAATACTCAGAATTATGTTTATAATAGAGATTAAATATGGTAGAAAGTGTATTTAAAACTATGTTTCGCAGGTCAATCGGACGTTGAAATAAAAAAGATGGTATTGCTTTACAGTGGCGCTCAATTGTGCAAAGACCTGTCATTGTATGCATATATAGCACGATAAATATATTTAAAAGTATCCCCCGGCATAATTAAAATGGGCTAGAGGGGGGCTAGGGGTCCCCGCACCGCATATCCCCTTTAGGCGGCTCGAAGGCCTGGGGCGTTATAATAAAATAACAAAGCCCTTTATCGTAAGCGTCGAAGTCCTGGCTTAGATGGCAATGTATACCGTGAACCTGGCGAGGTCGAAAGAAGCAGCCATAAGCGATATGCGTTGTGCTTTTAAGTTTAAGGATGGAGCCCAAGGTAAAGGCAACGTGTTATTTTACTATGGCAAACCAGGAAGCCCAACTAGACATTTCTTTTATTTTCTCATTCTTTATATACGTCGTTTCTCTTACGCAGTCTATAGAGACGTCGTCTTCTGTTTGGCTAAGGCTCCGTCAGCCGTGCTATGCTTCTCTACTGTTTTCTCATTCTTTATATACGTCGCTTTTCTTATGTTTTCTATAGGGTGCTCGACTCATGTAAACTAAGGCTCGCACAGCCGAAAATAGAGCGTAAGTAATTACTCGTTTAATCAGGGGTGGATTCAATCAAGTATTGCTTGCCATCCGCTTCGCTGCATCTCAAGAGAATGCATACCTTCAGCTTCAAATGTTTCTACCACGATTGTTTTACCATCACCCTGCTTAGTAAAAGCAATGGTAACTTTCCTATTGTCATCAAGCGTGTAAGAAATCAATCTATGGTTTTCTACTTTATCATAGACGCCTGCAAAATCAAAACCGGCACTACCATCTTTTGCTTCCATTCGATAAAGGAATGTTCCGCCTGTCCGTAAATCATTTTCCCCATGGGGCGTATGCCAATCATCCGAGGCGTTGTTCCAGCGAGTAACGTGCGCAGGCACAGTCCAACACGTCCAAACTTTTTCTACAGACGCATTTACTACCGTTTCAACAGTTATTGTTTTTTTCATATCCATAAAGAGATAAGCCCCAAAGTCATTATAAATATGAACAAAAGAGCCAACAAAAACAGAACATAAGATTTTTAAACCATATTTTCCTACCTTACACAAGGTGATTATAGTATGGGTGGAATGTGTAAAACGATAATGAGTTTGCTTATACTCTTGGCGGGTATCGTCATGATGGGAAATGTCCAACTTGCCGGTTTTCCTGCGTTCCAGATGGCAGGCATATTGTTTACCCTTCTTGGGCTTATAAAGTTGGTACACTGCATGGGCATGTGCTCAATGTGCAGTTCATGCTGCATGCCTGAAAAGGAGATGGGCAAAAAGGCGAAAAAATAATTTCTTTTATTTCTTCTTTTTGTTTTATTTTATGATTAAATAAGATTTATAAACTGTTTCTAACAAACGCTACTTATGAAACAACTAGTAGTTAAATCACGAACTATAGGATCGCTTGGATTTTTAGATCGTGCAGGTAGGCAAAGCCCGCTTATAGATGCGCTTACTGCTTCACCAAAGTCATACAGTTGTATGCTGCTTCTTTTTCCATTTAGACGAGAAGTATACGACCGAATCATAAACGACACATTACAACCAAACAAAGAAAAACTCATGAATGCACAGCGTGAACTCTATAAACACGTATACCAGGTAGTTGGCTCACTTATTCTTGCAATTATTAATGTAGAAAACGTACGGAAAATACGCGCTGCTACTGACTATGTAGAGGAAAGATTTGGAATATATGAAAAAGCAGCTCAACAAAATAAGAGGGACAATGCATTTGAAGAAGCAGTACAAAAAGCACGGCAATTACGAACAGATGTTGACGCGCTTATTGACCAATTAGCCGACGCGCCGCACCGCTTAGATCTTTGTGAACGGATCGTAAGCGCGTGCAAGAGATATGGAAAAATTTATGATGCACTACGCGATTTAGGATTTGTAGAATGGAGAAAACTCTTTGAAAATAAACCTCGGTTTTCTATCTGTCAAGATGGCACGCCGATTGAGTCAGTCGACAGCATTCTTAATTTTCTTGGTGGAAACGATATGCCATTTCCCGTCGAGCAGCCACGACTCAATGTTCGACTTGCAGGAATCCAGATTAAACTTACACCAAATGCGCGCGAGCATACGGCATTTTTTAACGCGTTCCTTCCGACTTATAAATTTCCTGATTTGCACCCAATTGGCCTTTTAGTTAAAACAGAAGAAAAAACATATTTTGCAGACCTGTTCTTACAGGTAGAGCTACAATTAAGAACAAGATATGAATGTGAAGAGATACGCGCGGCTAACGGAGCGAAGGTATTTTTCCCAAAAATAGGGACGGCTGAGGTGGCTGCACCAGACACACCGCCCCTTCCATAGGATTTAAATCGATAAACGATGTGTTCTTAGCATGATCATCCGTGACGAACTCTACGGCTCCATTGCCTGCAGCGAACTGGAAGAAAAAATAATCGACAGTGAGGAGTTCCAGCGCCTCAGGCGCATAAAGCAGATGGCGTTCACCTACCTTGTCTATCCCGGGGCAACGCATACGCGCTTCGACCACTCGCTTGGGACAATGCATCTTGCAGGGAGAATTGCGGAAAAATTGGCACTCGGGAAGGAAACAGTAGAAAAAATCAGGTTATTTGCACTTCTCCATGACGTCGGGCACGTTGCCTTCTCGCACGAAAGCGAGGCGCTCCTCAAGGACTACCTTGGGGACCATGAAGAAATAGGCAAACAAAAGATTGCAAGCGGCGAATTAAAGGACATACTTGGCGAGCACTACCGAATCGATGAGATAACCCGCCTTGAAGATGCCGTCGAGGGAAAGATAGTTACGTCAGACGTAGGTGCGGACCGGATGGATTACCTCATGCGCGATGCGCGCAACACGGGGGTGGCGTACGGGATCATTGAGGTCGACCGAATTATCGAAACGCTCGTGATTGACAAAAACGAACTTGTAGTCCGTGAGGGGGGGCTAAACGCGGTCGAAAACCTGCTCATTGCACGCTACATGATGTTCTCAACGGTATACCTGCACCATACAGTGCGCATCGCCGCTGCGCTCCTCAGGACTGCACTCTATCTTGCGATCAAAAGTAATGAACTTAAGGCGAGGGAATTGCTCTATACAGGCGATGAAGAAACGCTTTTGCGCCTCAGAAAAATAGCGCCTTCTGCGCCGTACGCACACGCGCTTCTGAATCGAAAACTCTTTAAGGAAGTATACTCGCTTTCACCACACGAAAAACTTAGGCAAAACATACGAAAGGCACAGGAAGACCTAACGAAGAAATTGGGGGTTCAGATCATTATCGACTACCCTGCTGCATTTTTTAAGCCCGTTGATTTCAGGGTAAAAATTGACGGAAGGCTTGAGCCGATTATCGTGCTTTCAGACCTTGTAAAAACGCTCGAGGCAAGCGAGGAAAAACGAAGAAGGGTACTTGTGTTAAGCGGACCCGGAGTGGGAGTAAACAAAGAAGAAGTACGGAAGTTACTTGATAAATATCGTAGCTAATTTTACGACGACAACAAAAATAAGCGTGGCGATGATGAATGCGCGCGGGTCTATCTTGATGCCACCTAGCTCGACATCTGAACCGATCCCGATGATACCTGCGCTTGCCATGGGCATGCGTACACTTGAAGATGCCATACATAAAGTACGCAAAGAATTGCTTATAAAGCTTTCCTTATTGAACTATGCATGGATAAGATAGAAATACATACCATTGGGGACATCAAGGGAAAAAAGCCAACCATCGTAATCGGGTTTCCCGGAACGGGGCTTGTGGGAAGCGTTGCCGCGTCGCAGATCGTCGATTCGCTTGGTCTTGAATTTGTCGGTTACATAACAAGTCCGTCGTTTGCGCCTTTGGCAGCAATACATGATTATAAGCCGCTCCCGCCTGCGCGGATTCACTTTTCACAAAAGCACAATCTTGTGGTCATCCTTTCCGAAATGTCAATACCGGTAAATGCATCCATGGAGCTTGCTGAAAAGATATACCAGTTCTCAAAGACGATAAATGCAAGCCTCATCGTATCACTTGGAGGGATTTCGCTTAAGGAAGGCGACGACACTGTATACATAGTTTCAAGCGACCGTGCAATCATTAAGGAAATTGTAAACAAAAAACTTGCAAAACCTATCCGTGAAGGCGCAACGACAGGCGTTACGGGAATATTGCTTGCACGGGGCGCACTTGAGAAGTTCCCTGTGTTATCCATTCTTGCTGAAAGCTCGGAGGATTACCTTGACCCGAAGGCCGCAGGAAACGCGGTCCGCATGCTTTCAAAAGTGCTTGAGATCCGGATCGCAACCGATGCGCTTGACAAGGACGCCCGCGAGATTGCATCGACCATGAGGGAGACAGTCATAAAGTCGAAAACTCCCCGCAAGTCAGCAGGCGAAGAAGGGACCATGTACGGCTGACTGTTTTGCCCTTTCCAATTGAAGCCCTTTTACAATCATCGATTTTTCATGTAAAAAAGGCTTTGACACGAATGTAATGGCGTTGTAGCACGGCAGTATACTGTTTATAAACTCTTACCCATCTGTTCATCTCATGGTATTTTCTGCACTGCTCACTATCGCCGGACTAGTGGTATTTGAAACCATCAGCAGTATCGACAATGCAGTCATCAATGCAGAAGTGCTTTCTAAGATGTCTGAAAAGGCGCGGCGATGGTTCTTATTGTGGGGCATGCTTTTGGCAGTATTTCTGATCAGGGGCGCACTGCCATTTCTTATTCTATGGCTTACTAACCCGCAACTTGGATTTTTCGAAGCGGTGCAGGCGATGTTTACAGACGACCCGGAAGTGGCGCGGGTGGTTGAAGAATCCTCGCCACTCCTGCTTGCAGGCGGGGGCGTGTTTCTTATATTTCTCTTTTTCCACTGGCTCTTCTTGGAGAAGAAAAACGTGGGCTTACAAATTGAGCCGTTCTTCCAGAAAAAGGGGGTATGGTTTTATGCAGTCGTCTCAATTTTGCTTACCGTCATCACCTGGTTTGCCTTGCAAGTCAATCCATTAATGGCATTTAGCGCGGTAGTCGGCTCGACCGCATTTTTTATAACACACGGCTTTAAGGGGTATGCGGAAGAAAAGGAGCATGAGCTCCTTGAAGGAAAGGCAAACAATATGAGCGACATAAGCAAGCTCCTTTATCTTGAAGTCATAGACGCGACATTCTCAATTGACGGAGTTATTGGCGCGTTTGCATTTACGCTTTCCATCCCGCTTATCCTTATCGGAAACGGAATTGGCGCATTTGTGGTTCGCGAAATGACCATGCGCAACATAGAAAACGTAAAGAAATACAGGTATCTCAAGAATGGCGCGATGTACTCAATACTAGTCTTAGGAATGGTAATGCTTCTTGACAGCTTTGGGTTCCACATACCTGCATGGTTTTCACCGGTTGTGACATTTATTGTACTTGGGTACTTTGCATGGAAATCATATCGGGAAATACAAGTAAATAAAGTGACGGTAAATTTGGGAAAGAAATAACAAAAACCAAAAGGAATAGTTGAAAATATACTTTTCTGATTCGATAGAATTAAAAATTTGCCAATCGATAGATATGTGGTGCTGAAATGAGCAAAAAGGAAAATGTAACAATTGCAATGGTATATCAGAAATTACAGGCAATAGAACAAGAGGTACAAGAAATTAGTGATGACCTCCATCGGATTAAACCTGAATTTGTAGAAAAATTAAAAACAATCGAGAAAGGAAAATTTCATACTTTTAAACAATAGAGGATATGGAAAAATACATGGAAAATACGGTTGATTGAGGTATTATCGTGGGTACCTCCTCAACCAAAGCGATGAATTTCTTAAAACACTACAAAAACTTAAAAAGCACGATCCACAAATGTACGCTAGAGTGAAAAAGAAAATGATGGAGATTATCGAAAATCCAAACCACCATAAACCGCTTAGCAATATCCTCAAAAATTATAGACGCGCGCACGTAGGGCATTTTGTCATTGCATTTAGGATTTTAGAAGAGCAAAAAATGGTTCGCTTTGTTGCTTATGCACACCACGATGATATTTATGAGCAACGTTTTAATGACTAATTATTTCACAGCCGCCTCAACAATCCTTTCCGCTTCCCCGACATATGTTTTAACGTCGAATATTTCATCAAGCTGTTTTGCGGAAAGCGCCGTGACCCGTTCCTTTGCAAGCTCTTTTAGGTGCCGCCTTGAGTTCTTTGCCTCAATTGCAAGTTTCCGCACAAGCTCATGCGCCTCCTGCCTGCCGACCTTGTCAGTAAGTGCGATCATAAGGCGTTCTGCCATTATAAGGCCGTGGGTAATGCCGATATTCCGCTCAATGTTTTCCGGAAAGAAGTCAAGTTTCTCAAGTATTTTTCTCAATTCAACAATAAGATAGTCAGTTGCAATAAAGGATTGTGAAAAGATAACGCGCTCATTTGCGCTATTGGTTAAGTCACGTTCGTGCTCGAGTGCGCAGTTTTCAAGGGCAACCGCAACGTGCGAACGTACGAGGCGGGCAATACTGCAAAGCCGCTCGCTCTTGTGGGGGTTCCGCTTATGCGGCATGGTTGAGCTTCCGACTTGTGCGCTTCCAAACCCTTCGGCAACTTCCCCAAGCTCAGTGCGCTGAAGGTTCCGTATTTCTTTTGCGATTTTTTCGACCAAGCAGGCAACGAGTGCAACATCGCTTATGACTTCGGCATGACGGTCACGTTGGATAACCTGGTTAGTGACAGGTGCAGCTTCAAGGCCAAGTTCCTTCATGACCCGTTCCTGGATTGCAAATGCATGCTTCCCAAAGGTTGCCATGGTGCCGACTGCACCAGACATCTTGCCTACGCAAATCCGTTTTTTTGATTCTTTAAGGCGTGCGAGGTTGCGCTGTGCCTCCTGGTAGTATAATGCAAACTTCATGCCATATGTGGTCGGCACTGCATGCTGGCCGTGCGTACGGCCGATACAGACGGTTTTCTTGTGCTTAAGCGCAAGTGCCCTGATCGTTCCGGCAAGTTCAGTAAGGTGCTTTTCAATAAGTGCTATTGCATCGCTTAGGATAAGTGCAAAGGCCGTGTCCTCGATGTCGTAACTGGTTGCCCCAACGTGTACGTATTTTCCCGCATCCCCCGCCTGTTCACTGAGCGCCTTAACCATTGCCATAAGGTCATGATGAATTTCGCTTTCGATTTCATGCACGCGCGCAACAGTTACCTTTGAAATGGCACGCTCGATCTTTTGCGGTGCGTCCTTTGGAATAGTACCCAATTCAGCATGTACCTTTGCAAGGGTTGCCTCAACGCGCATCCACGTACGGAGCTTGTGCCCCTCTTCAAAAAGTTTATTCATCTCTGTTGCGTACCGTTCTTCAAAAGGAGAAATTGTCATAAATTACTTATAAAAGGTGAGCGCTTAAAAATGCGCTGGTTACAGGCATCCGGTGGGAATATGGTTTTATATCTGGACCCATAGTAGTATTTATAAATATAGATTTGTTAGAGATAGATATGGCACGGATACCTACGTACGTATATGTCCTCCTAGGGGCAGGCATAGCAGGGCTTATACTCAGCACCATGCGTGACCTAACCGGTACTGGGAACATACTTACCATGCTTGGCGGGATAATAAGCGGCATTGTAGCGCTTGGTACGGTCCTGGTCATGAAATACGATTATATGGCGATCCCATTCATACAGCAACGCTCAAGGACTATAACGGTTCCTGATCTTGGAAGATATGAACTGTCGCCGGCACAGGATACGATCATACGAACTGAAGGAAACGCATACTATGCAAGCGCGTTTCTTGGCATAGAGGTGTACCGTTCCCCGACTGAAGAAGTCCAAGAGGAAAACCTCAAGAACAACGAGTTCTTTGAAAGGGCAATATCTTCATTTCGGTATGTTACCAAGATAGGCTACATTGTCCATGTCGAAGAGATCGCACAGATGATAAATGACCTTGCCAAAAAACGTGCTGAAGCACAGGCAAAGCTTGTGCATGAACGCCAAAAACCAGGGGCACGGGAACGGCAGCTCCTTATCGAAAAATATTCCAGGGAAGTGGAAGTCTGGGAAAAGCAGATAAAAAAGATTACGAGCGGAAAGACGATGGGCGTGCTCGTATACGCCATGATAACTGCGAAAAGCGACTCACGTGACGGTGCGACCGTAAGCGCAAAGGCGCGTGCCGAGGAGATACGGATCGCACTTTCAAACTCGCTCAATATCCGTGCAGAGCTCCTGCGGGGTGACAGGCTCCTCAAGTGCTTTGAATGGGAACGGATGTATCCGACGACGACGGACGAGCTCGAAGCAGAAGCAGTATCCATGGTGTAATTATGGTAAGCCAGAAAAAAATGTATATGTACGGTGCATTGGGGCTTGCAATACTCTCAGCAGTGCTTGGGTTTTCCTCTGGCGGGGCATTCGGATTTATCGGCGGCATAACTGCGGTGGCCCTTGCCGCAGTAGGAATTGCACTACTTAATTTTGGGTACATATTGATGCCTGTGGTTACAAAATTTGCGCGGATAACCCTTGTAAGCAAAAGCGGCGAATACGAAGTCCCGCCTTCCGAAGAAGTGCTGGTAAAAAAGGCCGGGAATGTCTATTACGCAAGCGTATTTCTTGGCCTTAAGATGTACGAGTCGCCAACAGACCGCCTTGAAGAGGAAAAAATAAGTTATAGCGAGTTCTTTGAAAGGGCAATATCGTCATTTCGGTATGTTACCAAGGTCGGATACCTCCTCTATGTAGAGGAAATAGCAAAAAAGCGCCAGGACATAGAAGAAAAGCGTGCCGAATTGCAGCTACGGATAAAGCGTGAGCGTGAACGCGGCGACCCTGACCCATTACGGCTTGACCGCCTCCAGCGCGAGCTTGAGATAGAAGATGTCAAACTGACAAGGCTTATCAGGGGCATAAAGCCCATGGGTCTCGTCGGTTTTGCCATGACGACCGCTGCGGGGGTAAGCAGGGACTCGGCAATTGCAAGTGCAAGGGCACAGGCAGAACAAGTACGGACGTCAATCGCAAACTCACTTAACGTGGACGTGCGCTGGCTTTCAGGAGAACAGATGCTTCGGTGCTTTGAGTGGGAGGCGTTCCTTCCCGCAAGCGTCCAGGAGCTTGAAGAATCACTTGAATGAGGGGAACAATGGCATTTGGAAAACTTGAATTGGTAAAAATTACGAACAAGGAAGTGGCACGGCGAAACATACTTATACGGCCTTCAGTACCGCCCATTGAACTTCTTATGAGCGACCCGGCCAATTCCATTTACATAGGCAAAACGGACGTCTTTAAGGTCCCATTTTACTGGAGCTTTGAGAACGTAAAATCGCCCCATATAGCAGTGGTCGGGATGACAGGGAGCGGTAAGAGTTATTTTATAAAAGCATTCCTCCTTCGGGCGGCATTCGTATGGGGGACCAATGCGCTTGTGTTCGACTGGGCCGGTGAATACCGGGACTGGGCACGTGAAAAAGGCAAGGTTATCTCCCTTGGCAAGGGATCTTACATCAACCTCCTTGACCTTGGGGGCATGAAACCGTATGACCGTATCGACCAGGTGATGAAAACACTAAGCATCATACTAGGAAATGACCTTGAGGGGTCTGACTACCGAAAAAGACTTATTGCCAGTGCGCTTGCAAAGGCGTATCAGGACGCAAAGTTTAAGCTTGATTCGGCCGACCAAAAGGATGAGCTTGGAAAAGAACTCCAGCCGCCAACGCTTAAGGACGTAGTACGCGTGCTTGAACAACTCCAGCAGCTCGGAAACTACCCGTATCCGGAGGAACTCGCAGCTGCAATAGACCTTGTAAAGCGCTTTACGCGCAAGGGACAGGATTACTTTGCGCAGGCAAGTACGCTTCGGCTTGAGGAACTTATCAACTCAGGGATAGTCGACCTTGACCTTTCAGGCCTGCCATCTGAAGAACAAAGGATACTCGGGGCGCTCACGATACTTCAGTTTGTGAAGGAAAAAATGCGCGCCATCGGCTATGCGCGGGAAAAGGGCCTCAGGCTCCTCGTAGTGGTTGACGAGGCATGGAAGATTGCAGGGGACGATAACAGCGACGTGGTGCTCATCGTACGTGAAGGCCGCAAGTACAACTTCGGGGTTATCGTAGCAAGCCAAAGCCCGATGGACATAAGCCCTAACATATTCAGCAATGCAGGAAGCATATTCGTATTCAACATATTCAAGCCGGATGCGCTTAATTACCTACAGGATTCGCTTCAATTCAGCAATTATATCCGCGACCAGATTGTCCAGTTCCCGCAGGGAAGGGCGGCAGTGAAGATGTTCCTCCAGGAGCAGACCTCAAAATTTTCAGGCAAAATGTTCGTTGTTGAGAAGATAGAGGGGGAGGAATCCGGCAGGGACTACTTTATCCTGCTTGACGAGGTCCTAAGCGCACGGCAGCGCTCGCAGGGCGCAATAAATTACGTCTCGTTTTCTGCAGACGACCTAAAGAGAAAGCTCGTACAATACGGGATCAGCATCGCGGGGGTCGGAAGCATCGTACGGACATTTGACAGTGCGCCTTCGAGGCGCCTTGACGTCATCTCTTTTGTCATCCTCCTTGAACGGTTTGGGATTGACCGAAGGAATATCACGGATTTCCTTAAGGATGTCGGGATAGACGACATTACCATTATCAATATATTTGGTAAAGTGGATGTAAAGAGGGCTGCGTAAAATGGCAAACAGCGTCACATTTCTAAAGGAGGAATTCAGAAAAAAGATACGGCGCCTTGGGATGGCCGAGGAGCGGATCGAAGAGATGTGCCGGACATTTGAGAAATACAACAAGCACATTGACGTCATCTCTTTTGTCATCCTCCTTGAACGGTTTGGGATTGACCGAAGGAATATCACGGATTTCCTTAAGGATGTCGGGATAGACGACATTACCATTATCAATATATTTGGTAAAGTGGATGTAAAGAAAACGGAGCTAAGCGGCGCGCGCGAGATTTCGAACGTCATACTTGATGAATGAGGTGTCATAATGGAAAATACAACGAAACCTACGGAAATCCCAAAAAATTCACGGGTCTGCATCATCTGCCATGAGGGGATCGCAGAAGGCGGAACACCAGTAAAGGACGATATCATAATAAGGACAATAAGAAATATAAAGAAACGGCTCCGCGTGGCCCAGAACAATACGCTTGTCGTATGCGAAAAGGACCTGCCGGAATACCAAAAAAGAAGAAAAAAGTTTGAAAAGGACATCGTGGTTGTTGCAGGCATTTCCGTTTTCCTGTTCCTTATACTTGCCGGCTTGCCGCTTCTCTCTGGAAGGTTCAATATAGGCGCATTTGTTTCAGGGCTTATGGTAAGCGTGGCCGTCCTTGCGATCGGCGTGGTCTTTAAGCACGTGCCTGCACTTGAAAACATGGCGGCAGCCCCGATGCAAGCCCCCCTTGCGAAACCAAAAGAGGTAACTCTTAAAAACAGAAGAAAAAAGATAAGGTGATCACATGCCCCCTTCAATACCAAAACTTGTCACTCCAACCGCCCAGACAAAGGCCGTGGAAAGCGGCACGCCGCGGGTTGACGGCTTTAAGATAACCGGAAAGCTCAAAACGAACCTAAAAAATGTAGGTGATACGCTTACGACGCTTTCATTTCTGCAGGTATCACGCGAAAAGGACGCCGTCGAGGCGCTCTACGTCGAATCAAGGGACATCAAAAAATCACCTTACCTTTTCTCGATTGTCAGGATCAAGAATGACGGGGTAGAGATCCTTTATTCGATTCCCCCTGAAATTGCACCACGGAAACGGCGAATCGACGTGATCCGTTACCTCCTTAACATAGCAAGCCTTATTGAGCAGGACTATTCCATTGATAACGAAGTATTGTACCAGCTTATTGAAAATGCGCTTAAGGAAATGACCGAAAGTATTACGCTTGAATACTCGAAATTGTACACCACATATGACAACCTGCAAAAGGATGCGGAATACATGCGCAAAAAAGTTGAACGCCTTACTGAGGAAAACCATGTGCTTGCATCCAAAAATTATGAGCTTAAGATCGATAATGACCAGATGCGCCTTCGGCTTGGCATGCTCGAAACGCTTTCGGATGAGGCGCTCAAGGCGCGGGTACAGGAATGGATAACTGAACACAATGGCGAGATAAACATAAGCGAATTTGCAAAGACCCACCGAGTCGTTGAAACCAAGGTCGAGGAAATACTCAACCGCCTTGTAAGTGAGGGGTATCTTGATCTTGTCCAATAAAGAGGTATGAAATGGCAGAAGCAAAGCGGATGACGATAAAAAAGAACATATACAAGTTCGAGATACGAAAGCGGGCTCAGTACATCAAGCAATATAAAGTACGTGAGAAAAGCAGGATCCAAAAACTTATTGATACGATTAAGCAGCCAAGGGAAGAAAAACAACGGCCAAGAAAGGAGGAACCCCCTCCCAGGCAGGGGTCATTCAGCACGCTTATGATGGGTGGTGCCATAATATTTGCGCTCCTCATCCTTCTTGCAGGCTGGCTTTATATATCGGCACTTCTTGCCCAGCCGCCCATACAGCCAGAAGCGCCAAAACAGCTTGGCCTTACGATTGATATTGAATCCCGGGGAATAATCACTGCGGGGGACCGACGGGTTAATGAGAGCGTGGGGTATGTCAGGATGGCAACCAACATGAGCGGCGTCACCGCATATATGGTAAACATAAGCACCTACCGTGATGAGTTGCCGCAGGAAGTATTCATTCTCCTAAGCGAACGCGAACAGGCAACGGGCTACGACCAATTTATTAGTTCGCTACGGGATGAGATGGCGCAAAAACGGATACTTGTAAATGAAATAGATTTCGAACGGCTTGGACGCATACCGTCAAATGCGCTCGTCGTTGTCCCAAGCGGGATCGTACCTGAAGAATTGCTTGGCGTAAACAGTAAAACGGACATGGGCGAACTGATTTCCCGCGGGGTTGTCATCGTATATATTGGCCACAAATTTGACCGGATGATATCAAAAGAAGGGATAGTACGGACAGTTCCCCAAAACCAACTGCCATTCCCCATAAGTTTTGACGAGTTAAGCAGGCTCGAAAGCACTGAAGGGTTCAACCTCTACCAGCCGCTTTACGGAGTGCGGGGCGGGGGGTTTGATGCAAATAATTTTCTTATTTACGGTTCCGTAAGCGTCATAAAGAAGGGAAGCGGTGCACTCTTATTTTTACCGCAGAGCCTTGACGGCGGCTGGATTAATGAGGAACGCCGGTCGGATCCAGTGAAGGCAGGAAAGGACGTTGCGCGCCTCATCCTCGAAACACGATGGGCCGAAACTGACGGAAACCCGCGCGTATACGAGGTCATGGTTGAAAATGAATCGATGCTAAAAAGGGATTTCTTCACCAATACGTTCCAGGGGGATGAACGGACGCTTAAGGTGCACTTCATTGCGCACGGAGAAAACAACGCAACGATGGAGGAATTACGGTATGTGCCGGCCAAAAAAGAGGTGGCCGGATTCCTCCATGTCGAAGGCGGGTTTGAAGTGGTGCCAAAGGAAGTTACGGAAGAAGACACGCGGCTTAACGCAATACTTTTGGCAAATGCAAGCGAACGCAGGCCGCTCTTTCTCAAGATTGAACGAAACGGGGAAGAAGTTGGCGAACGGACCTTGCAGGGAACGCAAAGCCTCCGCACTACGCTTTCAATTAATAGCCCAATCGACGTCGATTCCGGAGAATACATCGCAAGCATTGTTGACGACCGCGGCACCGCATATGCACAAGGATATCTTAAGGTCGCATTCATAAACATAAACTATACTGAAATAGGCGGGGCACAATACCTGTTTGTAATTGAAAAGGAGGATCGAAGCTCGCTACGCACCGGCCTGCGCCGGATCGAGGTCCGCATAGATGACAGATACGGGCCATACGTCTTTGAAAACACGAATATGACACTTATCAACCTCGCAACTGACCCGCTTGGCGACCTCGTACCTGGAAAGCATGAGTTTGAATTTAGTATCGGCAAGATAAAGCGCACAGTAACAATCGAAAAAAGAAAGTCCTCAAATATATTTACTGATCCGTTGTTTATAGGAACGATCATCCTCTCAATTGGGATCCTTGGCATTGGTGCATTCCTTGCGCGTATCGAAAAGGTGGCGTATCAGATAGACATTCCCGATTTCCCCCCCATAGCAAAAACAAACGTGCCCCTCAAAAAGGAGGTTATATTGAGCCTGTTTGACCGGATCAATGAGGAGTATAAATGGGTATACAGCCCATTGACGATTGCGGAAATACGAAACGGATTTAAGAAGATGATCCATGGCGGAAAACCGATTTATGTAACCGACTATAACGTCGAATACATTATGGGCAAGCTTGAGGCAACTGGGGACATACGGGAAAACCTTGGATATTATGCACCCTCCATATGGGAGAAAAAGGCGCGCTATTCAAGCAAGTACTTTGCCCTGTTCAGGAAGATCCGGGACATCTGCGTAAACAACGCAGTGCCGTTTACCCAATTTGAGGAGAGCACGGGCTGTGATACAGAAATCACGGCAGTCGGACAGACCATGTTTGTCCACATCTATGACAAGGAACGCGACCTTACGGCACTTATAAGGCAAACGCTTGGGTCAATACAAAAAGGGCTGACGCTTATGATCTTTGAAAATGAAGGGATAAAGCGTGAGTTCCAAAGTTATCTTGCAAGCTCAAGCAAGGCACTGCTCACTTTGAAATTAGAGGTTGAAACAGGTGCAGTGGTGTTACTTACGCTTGAGGAGTTTGAGAACAAGATTAAGGAATTGAAGGGCGTTTAATCTAGTAAAAATTTAGGTTTTGGGGACACACGTTCAAGAAGGTCCCGCATGGCAGTTAATTCGGCTTTAAGCGATGAGGGCAATGAATCTAGAAATTCTGAAAAACCAGCCGGAGACAAGTTCATGCCTGCCATTTCTTTTTGTAGGTAAACTGCGTCCTTTACCTTGGATAAAAGCGGCTCAGTAACAAGGGGGGCAACCGTGCGGGGGTAAAGAGAATAGAGCCGTACTAATTGCCTAAAAATCCGCTGTTCAAAACCAGCGACGTCATTTTTGGAAGCGATTTTATGCGCCAGCAACAAGCATTGAATACCATGAGAAAAAGGCTCGCGAGTGTATCCTGGAGCGTCCAATGGAATAACGCCACTCGAAATATTATCGGTAGTGAATGCGTACGAATACAATGAAACTACTGCTTTGACAGCCAAGGTTCCGGAAATTGTACCCCTGCCAGGGCGTATGGCGGAGTTAATCATACCTTTTTTACGGTTTTGCCTTTCATTAACTTCGTCATTTGTAACGTTAAGCGCAACAGTAACGCGTGCGACCTCAGCCTGAGGAAATTTCAATCTTATAAGTTCACAAACATAATCGACGGCACAGGCCTTTGCTGCCTTTGGCTTACCGATTTCTTTTGCAATTTCCCCGCCAACCAAAAGACGGTCAAGTTTAGTAAGACGCCGGATCAGGGAGGGTCCGCCAACACCTAATGCAGTCTGACTTCTTTTACAAATAGAACGAAATGGAATAACAGGTGCCATAATATACTATGTGCCAAACTCTTTTTAATTGTTACTAAAAGTGGAAAATTATAAAAATGCAAGCGCACCTTCTGCGTTCAGGCCAAGCTGCATGAATGATACCTCATCTTTTGTCACCCATCTGTACTCACTGTGCTCTTTTGAGATAAAGACCCGCGATGAATTGACTTCACCGCAATAAATCAGGTAAACGGAATGTTTCTCTTTGCCGTCCTTTTCATACACGGCAGAAGTGACACCACGAAGGGCCAGTTCCTTTGCAACAAGCGCAGTCTCCTCCTTTAGCTCACGATTCGCTGCTTCACGGGGTTCTTCGCCAAAATCGACGCCCCCGCCTGGAAACTCCCAAAAGCCGTTCTTATTTTTAAGAAGGAGCAATTTGCCGTCAAACGAAACGACGGAATACACGTTTAATTCCTGGATTTGCATCACAACACATTATTTGCCTGCACGGCGTGCATAAAGCAGTTCTGCAATCCGGTCAGAATCCAAAAATTCAAGGGATTTACTGCAGCTTACGCACCTAAACTCGCTTTCAGTTGCCACATCAAAACTAACGATACTTCCCGAACCGCAGGCAACACAGAAGTAATGGTCGCCTTTGTTGCCTTCAATAAGGTCGGTACTTTCCTTTACGCGCATTTTTACCCAGTTCTCAATCCGGACACGGTTCAATGTCCAGCTATATGAATACCAGCCGGTTTCACTGTCCTTATCGCGCATATAATTGACCAAGCCCTCGCTATGGAGCTTGTTTAAGGTTGCCCGCACATCGCTGATCTTAAGCTTAAGCTTCTTTGCAAGGTCTTCATCGCTTGCGTGCCCTTCAAAGTTACGCACAATCTCAAGGGCATTCTCTCCGCCCAAGTCAATAAGCAATTGGCGCGCGTACGAGTCTGAAAGGGTAAGAAGAAGCTGCTTCATCTCAAGCTGTTCCTTTTCGTCATAAATCCGTTTGATTTCCTTGTTGACATCCTCTTTCTTCCGGGGGGCCTGCTTTTTGATGACTGCCCGCGGTAGCGAAAGTACCTTGGTTGTCCTTGAGGAAACCTTAGTATGCTTGGCAGAAACCTTCTTATGCCTAGCCTTCGTGGTAACCTTGGCTTTGCCAGCACTATTAGGCTTAGCCTGTTTTGTCCGGACGGATTTTTTTGCAGCTTTTTTTACCATTATAACACCCCTGCTAAATGAGAGTAAACTTAACAATTACGCATCCAGAGTATTTAAATATTTCTATTATATATAAATGGTTGTTTATGGATTTAGGTGGGTAATTTACCCTGAAACCGCACCTTTCCTTCTGGCTGCTCGCTTGCAAATTCAACGATGAGCTCGCGTCTGATTTCTGTTATCTGTTCGGGGCTAAAATGTTCACCTGTAAGCACCGAAGTAAAGACATTCCATAATTCAGGGTGTTCTTCGATATCATACGCAATCAAACCCAAACGTCTCATTTCTTCATAAAACGGCGTGCCGGGAAGCGGCATGGTACAGAACAAGCTTAGGTTCATACCGGTGTTCATTGGGCGCGTAAGGACGGCAGCGTCAAGAACTTCTTTAAGTTCGTGTGTCCGTGCACGGATAAATGCAAGGTCTTCAAAAGAAAGGTTCGGCCATCCGAACATGACGCCCATATTGATCTGTGCAATGCCAAAAAAGGCAATTCGTCCAAGCACCGCCAGGTTATCCTCCCACGGACGCATTTTCTTATAGAGATGAAGTCCGCGATCAAGATTCTCAAATGGTGCAAGCATTCTAAATGCCCCCTGCCAGTTGGCTGGATCGCCATTATTCCAGAACATGACATCAAGCAATTCAGTACGGAGTGAACCGGTCTTATCAAAAAACCTGCCAATTTCAATTCCGACTGAAAACTCCCAAATCATTTGTTCGTGACGCAAGAAGGTAAACAGGTCAATAAGCTCAGCCTCTCCGTGACGGTTGTTGAGCCGCTCAAGGAGGTTGTCATCACTAAACAAGATCACTTTAATACCGTGCGCCTTGTAGTGAAGAATCATCTTTTTTATATCTTGGATAGCGAAGTTTTTACGCACAGTTAAACGCTCGGTGCAGAAATCGCATTCCCGGTCACAGCCACGTGAAGTTTCCAAATACGCGGCCTGATAAGATGCACCAAAACGACTTAAAAAATCACCACTTCCGCTCTCTGTATATCTCGCTAGATGTGAAAGGAGTGAAAAATCAAGAAGCGATAGCGAAGTGGCGGAGCTTGCCAAGAATGCGCTTTCGTCTAAAGCAAGTGGCAACTCTCGAGCTCTGCCCACTACGAAATGAGGAAAGCTTATATCGGCGTCGCCCGCCGCAACAAGATGCGCTCCAATACGCTTATAAAAAAGTGGTCGAGCAGAGGCGTCTCTTCCCCCAACAACAATAAGTGCTTTTGGATTAATCGATTTTATTTTTCCAATAACCACCCTTACGCTATTAGCTTCTGATGTAAAATTTGAGGTAATTCCAACAATATCTGACTCTGCAAGCTCGCCTATTCGCTCAAGACCGTTTCCAATAAGGCATTTTGTTAAACGTTTTTCCCCGTACTGTACTACCCCATATTCTCTAAGTTCGTGACGCCAGTCAGCTGGTTCTCTAAGTGATTTTAAATCAACAATATTGACAGTGCCCATTACACCGGTTTCTTGCATTTTCCGTTTTACTTCAGTTGCTAAAAGCACTTGTGCATGGGGAAAATAGTTTGTTCTGACTGGACTATAGGGAGTTCCACTTTTATCTAAAAGCACTGTTGTTGGACAGCTAACGAGCGAAACATGGAGCTTTTTTTTGGTCTGTTGCATGTTTTAATTTATAGTTTTAAGTGGAATATTAATTTAATTCAAATAGATTTTCATAAAAAGAAATTAAAGATTAATATTTTATAATTTTGTTAAATATATAAATTTTATTTATTATTAAATTTATCGATGACAAAAAAATAAATAGTAAAAAATAAAGCATATTTATTTCTAAATTAATTAAAATCTTAATAAAATCTTTACAAAAGCAAATTAATTTAAATATTAATTAGTATAAATTTATCATGAATTTAGATGAAAAAGACCGCCGCATTCTCTTCGCCCTTGATGAAGATGCGTTTCAGTCCCTTGCAGCCTTGTCACGGATAACAGGCATGTCTAAACAGGTAATTCGCTATCGAATAATGGATCTACATGAAAAAGGAATTTTACGGCGTTGCTGCGTTATTGTAAACACGGCTCGAATCGGTTTGTCATTCTTCAAATTTTATTTAAAGTATAAAAACGTAGACAAACAGCTTGAACGGGAGATCATAAGCTTTTTTGATGCAAACAAGCATGTGGGGCTCGTGAACACATGCGACGGGAAATATGACATGTATATTGGCATATGGGCAAAGGATACGCATGAGCTTTATCAGATTTACAAATCGCTCTTTAAGGACTACGGGAAGTTCTTTGAAGATATCACCGTTTCAATTGTTGAAACTGCATTTAACTCAAAACGGGGGTATCTCATTGGAAAATACACATCATCAGAAGTGCCCCTTTTCGGCGGTGAACTTTTACCAGTAAAAATAGACGGTATTGACCAAAGGATACTTGGCCTTCTGTCAAATGATGCCCGGATGAAGCTAAGCGATCTTGCGAGGCAGTTAAAAATTACGCCAAATGCAGTCAGGTACCGGATTAAACGGATGAAATCGGAGCGCGTTATCCAGGGTGCACGCATCGTGCTTGACCGGAACAGGTTTGGGTACCTTACGTACAAGGTGCTTGTTAAAATTGACTCGTTTGAAGAAAATGAAGTACAGCGGTTTATACGGTACCTTACACAACACCCAAATATCATCGACATAGATTTGTGTATGGGCGAGTGGAATATTGAACTTGATGTCGAGATCGAAAGCTATCGCGCATTCCATGAACTTATGATCCAGCTTCGCACAGAGTTTAGCCGCCTCATCAAGAATTATGACAGCCTCCTTGTTTTTGCCGAGCACACGTATACGTATTACCCGCTTGGAAAAAAGAGCCTTATTTAATAGGATCCATACTCTAATAGATACGAGATGATTAAATGAACCTAAACATAGACGAAATCGAGAAAATACTTATGGAAAAAGAGGCAAAGTTTGACAAAATCCATGTCAAGAACCGCGAAATTGTCCGCATGTGTAGCACTGCCATAAAGGCAATACACGCAAGTGAGCTTGAGGAGGCAAAAAAGCACCTTGCGCAGGCAGAAAAGGAAATCGCCGGGCTCAAAACGGCTGAAGGGTTTCCAGACCAGCTCAACCACATACTACAGGAATATGCGGAAGCACGGATCGTACTTTCGGCAGTAACTGACAAAAAAATCCCCGGGTTTAGGGAACTTGGCATAAACGAAGTTTCGTATTTGAACGGCCTCCTTGACGCAACGGGCGAGTTAAAACGGGAGATGTACGAGGCGCTTCGGAAAAAGGACCGGGAACGCGCTGAATCGTATTTTAACATGATGGAAGAGATATTTGATGCGCTTCTTCCGATCCGCTTTAGTAACGCGGTGCTCCCGGACTTTCGGAGAAAACAGGATGTTGCGCGAATACAGATAGAGCAGGCACGTGGGGAGCTACTTTAGTAAAAAATAAAAAGAACCGCCGCGTAACTAAAATATGAAGTACCGTTACGACCCTGAAATTGATGTCCTTACCATTGAACTACGGAAGGCAAAGGCAGTGGATGAGAGGCAGATAGAAAATATTGCCCTCCACTATGACAAGACAGGTGAAATCACGGCAATTGAGATAATGGATGCAAGCGCAACTGCGTTAAGGCTTGTTGATGAAATGCTCCGGGCGCAGAAAGGTGCCATTGCCGGTTCGATCAGGTCAAAACAAAAAAAGCGTAAATGATTGGGGAAAATTTGTATGAGATATATCGACTTAACCATGCCGCTTTCTGAAGAAACCCCCGTATTTTCAAGCGCAACGCCCCGTGTTTTGATAACCCCTCTTGCCACAATGAAAACAAATGGCTCAAACGAACTCCTCCTAAAACTAAGCACGCATAGTGCGACCCACATCGATGCGCCGTTTCATATGATGGAAAACGGCAAAAAACTGGATGAATTTGGCATAGAAACATTCGTTGGGGACGCAATCGTAATTGACTGTTTTAACCAACAGGAGATATCCATATCAGAAGACGATTTCCAAAGGATACGGGAAAACGACATCGTATTTTTCTATACGGGGCATAGTAACGATTATGCATCCGAAAAATACACGTCCGCATATCCAGTCATTTCAAAGGGAACAGCCGATAAATTAGTATCAAAAAAAGTCAAAATGGTCGGCATAGATACGCTTTCACCTGATAGGGCACCCTTTGAAGTACACCAGATCCTCTTGTCAAAGGAAATCCTTATTGTTGAAAATCTTGTCAATTTGGCGCACCTGGTTGATAAACGATTTACTGCATGTGTCCTGCCGCTCAAGATAAAGGACTCTGACGGCGCGCCATGTAGGGTCATTGCAATGGTTGATTAAATGGATACGCGGGCCCACATTATCGTGCGCGGTCGCGTACAGGGCGTTTACTTTCGCGCAAGTACCGTAGAAAAAGCACAGGAACTTGGCCTGGTAGGTTGGGTAAAAAACGGAAACGACGGGGAAAGCGTTGAAATTGTTGCAGAAGGAAAAAAAGGGGCGCTTGAAAAATTGCTTGGATGGGCAAAAAAAGGGCCTGTTGGCGCACGGGTGGAAAAGATAGAGGTGGAATGGCACAAGGCAGAAAACAAGTTTAGTGAATTTACCGTTGTCCGCTAGCTCATCTCACCCGTAAGCAGTTCCTGAATGGTTTCTTCTGATATGCCGTTATCAAGAAGTTTGCGTTCTGTATCCAGCGCTATTTCGTACGCATAAAGCGCGCTTTCACCTGAAAGATACTGTCTTAGGTTGTATGATAGTACGGAATCCAACCAGTCAAGACGGGTTGCGAGCTTCCTAATGGTGGCTTCGTCGTATTTGTCTTCGAAGAGTTGTGGTGCCGCCTTCGTCTGCCTTGACCGGTTACGATTTGTGCAGGTTTTTTTCGCATTTGTATCACTGTTTTAATTCAATCAGTCAAACGTCTTTCTTGAAACCTTAAGGAATTGCGGCTCGTTTTTCTCGACATACCCGATAATAAGCTCCTTTCTGAGCCGGCCTGCAACTGCAAGTGACTTTCGGATATCTCCAAGCGAACCCGTCCAGGAAGGCGGGACGACAAATAGCACGTATTCGGTACGGTCCTCATTTGGCCGGATCCCTTTCTGATGAACCCGAAAGTAGTCGTCAGTATCAAGGCTTACCCGGGTTATGTAGCCCCTGTCGCGCAGGAACTTTAAAATAAGGTATTTATCGTCTGCAAGCGGGTCCAGTGCGCGTGCCTTGGACAAAAGCTCATCCTTATCCATCGCAAGTACATTCTTTTCCGCAAAATATGCGGCCTCAAGAAGCGGAAGCTTCGCGTGCCCGCCCTCTTCAATCCCAGCACCAAGGGAGATGATATGTTCTATGGCGTTCCTATCACTAATCTCAAGATATTTTTCATTTTGTTTCATGTTATCACGTTAATGCGGTTGCGACCGGATGGTTTTTGTTTTTTCAAGGATTGTTTCAAGCGCACGCGCCGGAATGCGCTGGATCTCGATTTCTGGCGTGTTTGACCCGCCTGGAGTATCGATGACGACGGTTCCGACGCCGACAACGCGGTCAAAAAATGACTGCCGAACGCGGACATTCGTAATGCCGGTAAATGGTACAAGGATAGTCTTTACACTGAACACCCCTGCCTTAAGAAGGAGGTTAGTCTCACTTATCTCAATACGCTTAAAGCGGGTATCAAGCCAGGCTGCAAAGGAAAATATAAATGCGATTCCCCACACAATTGATATGATCGTGAAGACATATAACCCTAGAAACGAACTAAAAAAAAGGGCAAGTAACGTAAATAATCCGGCAAAGATGGCCGCCCGGATATACATCGGAAACGGGCTTGGGTGAAATACTTCTTGCATGCTAATAGCTACTTATAAACCTATTAAAAAGCATTAAGTTGAGTGACATACGTTTAAAAAAAAGAAAAATTGAACGTATCCATGGTGTTTATACCTACAAGAAAGGTGGAAACAACAAATAGCATACTCCGCGCGATCGCTAAAATAGGCGTTCTTTCTCCAGGAGAAATAGACATACTAGAAAAAACAAAATATAATGGGGATTTTCTTGAATACGAGGAAGCGGAAAAAAGAATCCCACTCCTCATTTTAGACGTACTGAAAAAAGAGGCGACTGTACGCACAAAGCTGGTCGCGCGTGAGCATACTGAAGAAAATGCATGGTTTGTGGAAATAACAAGGAAGGAACAAGAAATACTCCTGTGCAACCGGTATGAGGTGGAGGATCTGTTTGTAAAGATACGCGCACCAGCCATTTTTGTAAAGACGGTAGTACTGCCCATAATTGCACGTTAGCTATTCTTCAGGCAGGTGGCCGCGTTCACCGTATGCCTCAATAAACTGCTGATATTCTTCCAGGAGGTCGCGCGTGATTGAAGGCTTGCGCGTACGAACGACGCGGGCAATAAGGTCAGTGCTCACACCTGCCTGTTTTCCCCCAAGCTTCTGCCGGAGCGCATACATCTTTGCCTCCTGGCAAATGTTTGCAATGTCTGCGCCGCTAAAGCCCGCAGTCATTGTCGCGAGTTTTTGCACATCCACCGCATCAGCAAATTTTCCAAGGTGTATCCTGAACATGTCTTCCCTTCCCTTGGTGTCAGGCGGCGGGATATAGAATATCTTATCGAATCGTCCTGGACGGAGTATTGCGGGGTCAAGGAGGCTTGGCTTGTTTGTTGCCGCAATGATTACGACTCCCTTAAGTTCCTTAAGGCCATCCATCTCAGTAAGGAACTGGCCCAATATCTCCGAAGTGCCGGCAATACGGCGTGAAGGTGTAAATGTTTCAACTTCGTCAACAAATATGATACCAGGCGGGTTTTCACGCGCGCGGTTAAACGCTTCCTTTATGATGGTAACTGCCTGCGTGTATCCCTGCTTTACCAGTTCTGCAGGGCTAAGCGTCTGGAAGCTTGCATTAAGCTCCTGCGAAGCCGCCTTTACGATAAGCGTCTTACCGGTACCTGGCGGCCCGAATAAAAGGATGCCCTTGCTTGGCTTTACCTTGAATTCCTTCATTTCTGCTTCGTGTAAAAGGGGCAATTCAATGGTCTCAAGAAGTGCCTGCTTTACCTTATCAAGCCCTGCGACATCTTCCCAGTGTACTGAATCCCCTTTCTTTTCTTCCTCTGCCTTTGCCCCGCCAACCCGGCGTTCAAAATCAAGCTTGAACTGCTGGTATGATTCCAAGCTTGCAATACTTGTGCTTGGCTTTACGGTCTTAAGTACCGTAAGAAGATGCGCCATTGAAATGGGCACTACCTTTCCGAGCTTGCTTGCATCCTTTGCCGCAAGCTTTGTTGCCTCTTGTGCCACATTCTTAAGGTCTGCGCCGCTAAATCGCTCAGTTTTTGCTGCCAGTACGTCAAGGTTGATATCATCTGCGCGCGGAACGCGCTTAAGGTAATTTTCAAATATTGCCATTCGTGCTTCCTTGTCCGGAAGGTTCATGTATATTATCTTGTCAAACCGGCCTGGACGCAGGAGTGCGGGATCAAGCGTATCCGGGACATTGGTCGCCCCAATCACCATAACGGGCTTTGCTGATTCTTTCTTTATGCCATCCATTTCCTGTAGGAGAATACTCAGGATACGGGGGGTTATTTCATCAGTACTGTAACCGCCGCGCTTCTTTCCAATACTGTCAATCTCATCAAAGAAAAGGATTGATGGCGCGTTCTTGCGAGCAATGGCAAAAATTTCAGAAACATTGCGTTCGCTCTCGCCATACCATTGGGACAAAATGTCGCTTGCCTTGATATAATAAAAACCGTATTTTAATTCCCGTGATAAAGCACGCATCATCATTGTCTTACCGGTACCCGGCGGGCCGAAAAGTAAAATCCCGGATGGTGCCTTTATGCCGTACGTATATGCCAGTTCTTTTTTTTCAAGCGGCATAAGGATCGCATCGCGAAGCTCTTGCTTGACGTCTTCGTAGCCGCCGACATCCTTAAGCGACTTTTCCTGCGCATCTTCTGCCAAATCCTGTAGACCAAATTTCCCAAACTGTGCTGTGCGTGCCGCCCTGCGCATCGTTTCTTCTCGCGATATTTTAATTGAGAAATAATCAAATAACCCAACAACTGCAATGGATGCACCAATTGCGCCGAGCATTTCTACCTTAAATCCGTCCGGCACAAGCATTCCAAGGATAAAATAGCCAATAAGCACGATTACAAGTGCGCCGCTTGCGAGTGTTTGCGACCAGTTGCCTTTAAGCGTTCCGGACAAATAACTTACTGCATACAGTGCAATTGCCCAGACAAGCATTTGGAATATGCCAGTATCACTGAACAGTATACGAAGGACGATGTCAAAACTTCTCCCGAGTGCGGGATTAATATCACGTAAGTTATCAAACGAAAAGAGCGAGCCAAGTGCCCCGCCAAGCGCGCTTGCAAGCGATTCAATGCCGGCAGCCTGCCTGGTAAACTGGAGTGCCGGTTCAGGCGGGGAATAAACGGGGAGGTTGAGCGGCAGATAGACGCTATTTTGCGTAACCCAAATGGCAGACAAAAAGAGGATAAGGAACACTGAAGAAACGGAAAGCGAGATACTTTTCTTAGACCCAAAATACATCGCCCCAAGCGTCATCCCAAGGACGGTAATCCACCCAAATAACGGCAGGCCGCCAAAACTGAATGGCGCCATGATAAGTACCTGCACCCAGGATATGGCAAGCCAGTTTTTCATCATCTCAAAAAGTACGATTGCGATAAGGATAAGGAATAACCAGCCAAATGCCGCATTCTGGTATGCGGCAGCGGGAAATGCAAAAACCATGCTTAGGAGCGTGCCAAGCCAGGGCACCTTATAGGATGCCGCCGCAGAGATTATTGCAAGTACTGGCACGAGGTAGATCGGATAAAACGGGATTGCCCCAAGAAGAAATAATGCGCCAAGAAACACGATAAGTGCATTCCATGCGTGGTCGTCCTTTTGCAAAAGCTTAACGTAAGCCGCCACCTTTTGCTGTGCGAGGTTTGTTCCTTTTAGCGTCTGTGATGCCATAGGAATACATTTCATAAGAGCTTTTTAATGGTTTATGCATTTCCCATGTTTGGGCTTATTCACCATAGTGCCGGAGTGTTTTGAAAAATAACGAAAATTGGTAGGCACTACGTTTTTGCCTCTCGCCCCGATTTCACTGCAACCTTTTTCTCCCAAAACCCGGACGCAACAAGTATGATAAGGACTTCAAGCGGCATCCGGTAGCGGTATGATGAGAATATACTGACTAAGCCCGCGCTTACGAGCAAGTACGCAAGAAGTAAAACGAGTAGTATGATGACAGATTGGTGGTTTTTTTGTTTTACAAACGCGATGATACCCCTGATACCGAAAGCGTACAAAACAAGCTCGTACATCACGGAGAATAAAAATAAAATCAGATAAAGCGGACGCGCAAGTAAGAGTGAGGCAATTTCCCCGACATTAAATCCGCGTACAAGGATTGTTGAGAAATGAATGACCTGTTCTTCTTGTCCAAATGCACTTAGGGCATAATTTGGGGTTGCGGGGGCAAAGAAAAGCACGGCTGCCTTAACGAAGTGCTTCATATAAAGGACAAAATTATCCCCCATGAATTGCGCGGCGACCGGCGCACCCCGTTTTATTGTCTCGTAGGGCAGCTGGTTGCAGGTATTGATGTCGGTAAGCGAATACTCCTTGATAAACGGGCCCCATTTCTGGGCATCAACGGCTGGATCCTGCGCGATTACGCCTGCCTGCCAGCAGAGCGTATTGACTTCTGGGATCCCGGTAAATGTTGGATAACCAAGGTAGACATAGTTGTGAAGTGTCCAAAGGGCGGGAAGCACGAGCGACAAGATAACGATAACAAATGCTTCGCGTACGTTCCGGTTACGGATATAAAGAACAAGCGCATAGATAAACGAAAATAAAAGCGCACCTGGCCGAATAATTGAAAGAATCGAAAATAGGGCGCCGAGCAGTACGCTTTGTTTTTCATCTTTATAAAGCGAACGGATAAAGTAGTAGTTCGTAACAATAAACACGAAATTGAAAACGTTCTCGCTTAGGAGCTTAAATGAAAACAGGATCATTGTCGGATTGAGCGCATATAATACTCCGGCAAAGATTGCAGCTTTCTCACCAAACATGATTTTGGCTGTCTGAAAAATAAAATAAAGTGAGGCGATGTCAAGAATTATTTGAATAAACGCAATCGGGAGATCTCCTAATGAAAGGAAATAAAGAATACCAAGAAATACTGGGTAGCCAGGTGTTCGATAAATCGTATCAGTTGCAAGAGAGCTGTCACCGAAGAGTATGTCCCCGGTTGCAAATGCACGTGCCATCTCGATGTAACTTCCTGAATCCCCTTCGTAGAGCGCCTGGTCCGTATGCAAAAATGCAATGGATGCAAGCGGGATAAGACGAAGGATAAGCGCAAGAAGTATGGTATGCGTAAGCGTTACCTTTGACGTATCAAACATAAAAGAACTCACGGTTTAATCGTCTTCTTCTAGTTTCTTCTTAAGTTGTGCAATTTCATCATGAAGCTGTACATTTCGCTTAAGCGGATCCATCCGTGCCTTTTTCTCAAGCTCTTCAAGACGTGCCTTAAGGTTTGCCTTTTTTCGTGAAAGGTCTTTTTTGCTCATTCCCATATAATCACAAGTATATAGTCACACTAATAAGTATAAAAATAGTAGCTTACCTGTTAGTATGTTCGATGACCGTATACTTTGACAGTATGATGCTGAGATATGCCAAGCATGGGAGGACCTATGGACATGAAAAAACTCGCAGGTATTTTATTATTCCTCAGTTCTGCGCAATTTATCCTGGCAATGGTTATATCCGAGGCACTCTACGATGGATACAGCACCCGTAATAACTACATAAGCGATTTAGGAGTTGGAAAAACTGCCGTTTTGTTTAACGGTTCGGTGATTGTACTTGGAGTACTTCTTGTTATAAGCGCGCATTTAATTAGTCAGGCGACAAAACAAAAGTTATTCCCATTATTTCTCGCAATTACGGGAATCGGCGCAATGGGGGCAGGAATATTTCCTGAAAGTTCGGGCGAAATCCATACGCTATTTTCCGCGATTACATTCATATTTGCCGGATTTACCGCAATTTCCACATATACGCTAATCACTCGGCCAGCGCGCTATTTCGGAATTATTTTCGGAATTTTTATGCTTGTTGCGCTTATCCTATTTGCAACCGAAAATTACCTTGGGCTTGGAAAAGGGGGGATGGAAAGGATGGTTGCTTATCCAGCACTACTATTTAGCATATTTCTTGGCGGCTACCTAGGGTCACAATAACTTCTTGCGATTGACAAAGATGATTGCCCCAATTATAATTGCAACAATGACGGCCACGAGTGCGACCGCCCCCCAACCAAGTGACGAACGAGATTCTTCAACAGGCTCCAAATCCGGCATCTTAATTGAAGCGGATTGGATAAGGACACGTGCTTCTTCTGCGATATTCTTTGCCTGCACATACTCACCTGCACCATATGCGGCTTGCGCTTCGATGATTTTCCGTTCTGCCAAAACAACATCCTTGTTCATCTTCTTTGCGTCTGCAAGCTCGCCTTCAGAAGCTGCAATGGATTCACGCGCCGCTTCCATTTGCAACTCAGTCTCATTTAATTGTGGGGGTGTATCTATAGCCGGCTCCGGGGGAGGCGGCATAACTACTTCTTTTTTGCATTCCTCGTAAGAAATTTCAAGCGTTCCGTCTTCATATCCTTCCTTTTTTGCAGTAAATAAATATGGGCCGTTTGACAGGGTAAATAGTACCGTACCTGTCACATCGGTTGTTTGTGATATGCCGCCGGCACTTACCAGAACGCCCTCAACAGGTTTACCATCAGCAGCAATAACGATTTCAAAGCGGTTCTCAGGACATATACTAAGAGATTGGCTAACTACGAGTTTTGGAATTACCTTGGGGAGAATAGTGATAAGCTTCGTTACTGTCCGGTAATCCTTGTGCCGCGCCTCCACGGAGTATTCGCCTGCAAGGCGGGGTACGAAGGTAAAACGTCCATGCGTATCGCTTGTGCCGTTATAATGGTCAAGGTCAACCTGCGAACCGCTCTTTGTGCTAACGACCAGTATGGCCAAGCCTGAGATATTGTCATCACTAAGGGTTTTCGTATGTACGGTTACCGTATCGCCAGCATGGATGACTTCGGGGCTGACCGTAATGACAACGTTCCGTTTTCCATAATCAACGCTGTTGCTCTGGGAAAAAAATATTGAGACAAAGAAAAGGGATACCAAAAGAAGAAGCACTGGTTCGTGAAATAAGTCATGTAATCGATCCTTGAATGCCATGGGGGAATAACGAGTAGTAATTATTTAAACATTGGGATTTGAAATCTTGATTTGATGGGGCATGCTACTGTGCGTACGAGAGCGAAGGCTGCCCGGTTTGCATTTATAACATAACCAGAATGACGCATAAGCAAAAAAGGCGTAGTGATCCTGCATTGGAACAATCACGTCACGATAATAACAGGGGTCAAAACGGCGCGGACGTAATCGCAGTTGTCGTATCTGGAACTTTCGCGAAACTCTAAAAAAATAGAAAGGTCGGCGTACGTTCTGACGCGTGGGGGGTAGGATGCGTAAATGCCCTCAACAAGTATTATATGTGCCGGCCTGATTGTTTTTGGAGCGCCGCCAACCCCGTGCTTGAATGAATATGCCTTAAACCGTGCCGGAATCCCTTTTTTAAGCTGTGAAAGCACGCGTACCCGGTAGAGGTAGCGGATATTTTTTGGGTGGTCAAGGTTGCGCCATCCACGTAAAAAAGGATGTGATTTTCTATCCTTATAAAAAGAGTCTGTAGGTATATGCCGGATATGCTTGTCTGCGAGTGCCTTGCATACGGGCGACTTTGAAGAACCAGTGGGACCGGTTAGAAGAACGATCTTTGGCCACGTAGTACCGCACATTAACAGAGAGCCGTTTTCTTGGGATAGAATTTTTAATTACACCTTTTCCCATTAGCACTTCCTGAACAGCAATAAGATGCAAATTCGGGTTCACGCACTTCGTGCCCAGATGGTGCACAAAATTCAAGACTCGAGACTGCTTCCCCACCATGATAACGGTTGTTTCGACTGGTCCCACTTGGAGTAAGGTCAAACTCCTCATTTGGGAAATAGTTTGTCTTCCAAGCCTTGCGCCAGAAGGTATCCCAGATTGCCTGATCCCATTCAGCTACGCAATTTCCATCATGATTATCATCACCGGCTGGTTTCCCATCTGTTCCAGGGCCGCCACACTTCTTTCCAGAAGGGTGCCAGACACAGCAGTTGTCGTGGGCAATACTACCTGTTGAAATCCAGCAGATTTTTTGGCCATCAGACAATGTTTCAGGGCAGCCAATCTGGGTCCCGATGCTCTGCAAGACTCCTTGTATGTTGCCTCCGCCCCTGCAACCCATCCCAACTCCAGGGAAACATGCTTCCTTTTCACCAACCCCATTTAACAAAACCGGTTCTGCAGGTGAAATGAGCTTTGAATCCGCTTCGCCCCACTTTGTGATCACTTTCACATTCCCAGGGGTATCGATACGAACTCCCTGCGGGTCAGACCCCCATTTTACATGGGGGAGGGTTATCAGGCTTTCAGAATTAGGTGTGAAAGAAACAGGGTTTCCATTTAACGTAACGAGCTGTACATCATAGAACCTGCCAACAATCATTGCAGGGTTTCCTATCTTGCCACCTTCAGGTGAGATACTATTGATTATTGGTTTTTTTGCAGCTATTTCTGCCGCAAGCTTTTGCTTCTCGATTTCAGCTATATGCGCACCTATCCCAGTTGCATCATAATACCATTGCTTGTTTGCTGGCTCGCTAATCCAGCTCCTTAAGCCATCCTTTCCGCCCCCATTTCTTCCTTCTTTCAGATCAGCAAGCGCAGATTGGAATGGTTTGTGGCCTTCATCAGAAAGAAAAGCTGCCAATGTAGGATAACGTGAAACTTCATCCCCAAACACTTCAAGCAATACTTGTTTTGCAGTTCCCTTTTCCCAGTTATCAATAGCTGCCTGGATCCCCCCTTGATCGAAATACCACCTGTAGTTATCGCGTATCCAGCCTTCTATTTCATGGATGGTATGTCCCATTTTCAGTGCCTGCAGCTCCTGCAAAGTTCTTTTGAAAGGGGGATTGTTTTCATTTTCCACAAAAGATTGTGCACCTTTTTGGGTGAACACATTCCTTAGAGCCTGCTTAACAAGCGATGCCTCCTCCGCAGGTGACATTGAAATGGTAATTTCCTTATTGCGGTTCATTTGTACAATGCAAACATCAACTATTCTACTATCACAACCCGCCCATCGTGGAGAACCTTCCCCTTCAAGCAAGAGTTCAACGGTTGTTCCGCCTTCAAGCTCCTGCAAGCTGCATGTGTTTGCCGTATTTGATTTGGAACCGATATCGCCGCAAGAAATGCCTGAGGAGGTTTTTGCAATTCCGCCGTATTTATTAACAACCGTAAGCGAATAGAGGGGTACAAATCTGGCTGAAACGGTGTTGTTCATTTCTTCAACAGTTATAGAACATTCATTAAGCCCAAGACATTTTCCACCCCACCCCTTGAATCGGGAATTTGCTTGGGGAGTTTGTGTCAGATTAACTATAGAATCCAGGATATATTTTGTGCTGCATAGAGAACCGCAGTTGATTTTATTATCGTCTGATGCAATTGTCCCTGGGCCAGTCTTTTGAACGATAAGAGGGAGCACATAATGATCAAAATTGGCAATGAGCTTCTTATCTGCAGTAAGTGAAACAGTGCATGCTCTTGATGCACCGCCCCCAGAAGAGCAAAGGCCTTGCCATCCAGTAAAAATCGACCTCCTTTCAGGAGTTGCCTCGAGTATAATCTCAGTCCCTTCAACTTGGATGGTTGAACAGTTAGTTCCACAATCGATTAATGAATCTTCTGACTTAACAAATCCTTTCCCAGGACCGTTATTCTCTATTGATAAGGTGTAAAGCGCCTTGAAATTTGCATGTATCGATTTGGATGTACTTGGCATCTTGAGCGTGCATGTCGGTTCTTTTACACCACTACAAAAATCACCTGCCCAACTGTCAAAAATAACAGAATTTGAAGAAGGTACGGCAGTGAGCACTATATCTGAACCTTCTGGAATTTGTACATTGCAGTTTTCACAGTCAATTTTCCCATCAGCTGAAACAACCTTTCCCCCTCCTTTCGGCGTTTTTGAACCAGTTATCCGCAGACCATACGTGTAAACGGTTGTTGAAAATTCTGCAGTAACTGTTTTTAGGGAATCCAGGGTAATAAAACAGGTTGTACTTGCACCGGAGCAGCCACCGCTCCAGCCCTTAAACGTTGAACCAGGAGATGCACGTGCGGTAAGGGTTACTTGATCACCCCTGTTGTAACTTGTGGAGCATGCACTTCCGCAATTTATTTTTTTGTCAGATGAAGTTATCGTCCCTGTACCGCCCCCCGTTTTTTTAACAGTGAGGGAGTATGTGCTACTTGATGCAGTTTGATTTGTCGCTAGTCCAAAAGTTGCAGTCACTGTTTTTCCAGAATCCATTGTAAGTATACATGTAGGTAACGTGCCGGAACAGTCCCCGCTCCACCCCATAAATACGTATCCTGCATTCGGAGTGGCGATTACTTTTACTGTTGAGCCCGCATCAAACGCGCCTTCATCATAGGTGCAAATAGACCCGCAATAAACTGAAAATGGGTCTGATGTAACTACTCCTGGGCTTCCGGTTCGGTAAACTCGAAGATTGTATTCGGATTCTACGTTACCTGAAAAGGTTGCAACAACGGTTCTATCACTATCAAGGTTAACCGTACATGTTAATCCACTAAAAGAATCACAACCACCCCACTTTGTAAAGGTTGCCCCTTCGTTTGGATGCGCTGTCAAGGTCATAACAGTTCCCGTGTTGTAGCTTTCAACGCATGCGGCGCCACACAGTATTCCAGACGGATACGAATCCACATATCCGTCCCCTTGTGCCTCAACAGTAAGCGTAGATGCCGCAAAGGCAGTAGTTATGACAATGAGTAGCATTGCAAATGCATTTATCCATCTGATTCTATTTTTGTTTTTCATGTTAATCGGTACGATTCCATAATTGTTTCTGCTTCTGGCAGGTATTTATCAAATGTTTCTGCAGGAGCAGCATAAGTGATAATATAACCAATATGGCCCTTGATTGCAAAAACCTGAAGGTAGGTTATTTCTGAATCGCCCTCGCCTTCACGATATAAAATTTTATAGGCAGGCACGTCCCCCAACTTGTATTCGCTATACTCGAGAATCGTAAAAGTAGGGCTTGTTGAAATGAGAATTCCAATTGAGTTCTGGAAGAAATCTTCCAAGTCCTGATATTTTGGTTCAAGTTCTTTGGTATACACTACCACATTTTCTCGCAAATCCGTTTGGTTTTCTTGTACGGGGGGTTTAAAGTATGTAAAGGCATCGTTCTCTTCAACCTCCCAATCTACAGGCTTGTCTAACGTATAATTTTCATTCTTGTAAGGGGCAGTATTTTTAGCTACGGTGGTACTTTCATTTGACAAGTTTGTAACATTTTTAGCATCTAATTGATTATCAATTTGGTTATTATCTATTGCTGGCTGCCCTATACAACCTGCCAATGAAATAAAAAGTATTGATACGGCTAGCATGATCCTAACGTGCATGCCCCCTACATAACCTGCTAGGTTTAAATAAGTTATTAAATCGGAGTTAGTCCCAGTTAGCATGACCATATTTTATCTGCACCTGTGCCGGTTCGCCAACCTGTTCTAAATTTACAATATAAATGATCCAAAAGAAATCAACGCGGTCTTCCGTCTCTTCGATTGGACCATCTGCAACCTGATTGTTCCATCCTTCAAACACGATTTTTCGTGTCGGACCATACGGCTCTACTTGCCATTTCGCCCAGTCACTCTCTTCAATAGCTGCAACGCGCCATCGACCACGTGAACTTGAAAATGTCCAGGTGTTGTCTTCTGTAAGCTCAAGCACCTGAGTATTTTTGGTGTCTGAAAAACTTCGCCATTTTCCAACAAAAAGGGAATTTTCAGAGGCGTCCGACCCTTCTAAAGACGAGGGGGGCGCTGCATTCTCAGGGTTTGGGGCAGTGCAGCCAAGAACGAAAAGACAAATCAAAACGGCGGAAATCCATTTAAACATGCCATTGAAAAACCAGGAAAAGTTTATGAAGCTATTGATGCGGAAAAATAAGCAATAAAATTCTCAATAAAGCAAACAACATTAGGGATCCGGCTAACAAAAGCCAAAGCGACTTATTTTTAGCGTTTCAAGTCAATACAAGGTGATTTTATGAAAAAAGTAATGGCAGTATTGGTTTTGGCACTGTTCATCTTTGGATGCACCATGCAAAACAAAAATACGGATGGAAATGTGGCTGCGGGACCGGGAGCTGGCGAAACCGTTTTAACGGATTCGGAAATGCCAGTACCAGGGTCAGATGTACCTGATACGGAAGTGGTCGGGTCCCCTATGCCAGTACCAGGCGTAGATGTCGATGAAACGATCGCTGAACAGGACCCTGAAAAGAGGTAAGCCAAAGGTTTTCTTTGGCATTTTTTTATTTTTAAGGCAGTAAGAAATCAATGTGACTGAAGGGACCCCGCAGCAAGCTGGCGGGGTATGCCCCATTCGGTCACAACTTTGAA
>CAZPPT010000011.1:0-42928 GCA_964588555.1 Microcaldota archaeon
GAATGGGGCATACCCCGCCAGCTTGCTGCGGGGTCCCTTCGGTCACATTGATTTACCTTCCACGAACATGGTGAAACATCTACCATAATTCGGATGTAAATCATTAAAATAGTGGTCTTTCCAATCGCTAAAAACTGTTCCTTGGTAGGTGGCGAATCGCCATACAATTCTCCATACCAAAAATAGCTGCCTTCTGAATCAGTTGCCCATTTGTAGAACAGTTCTTTCTCCTTTGGTTTCATTGGTCGAAGAACTACTCGTTGTCCCTTGATTACCATATCAATTCACAATCACCGTCTTTACATTGACGAATTCTTTCAAAGCAAGATGTGACAATTCTCTTCCAACTCCACTCTTTTTTATCCCCCCAAACGGTAAGCGGGGGTCGCTCTTGACCATAGAATTGACCGAAACAAAACCTGCCTGTAACTCACGGGCAAATCGTTCGATCTTTTTTTCGTCATTTGTCCATACGCTTGCACCTAGCCCAAATTGAGTGCTATTTGCGATATGGAGCGCCTCATCGTCACCACCTACCATAATAATGCTCGCAAGAGGGCCGAAGGTTTCTTCCTGCAATATTGCCTCATTCCCGAAACATTCAATAATCGTTGGCTCGAAAAATGCGCCGTTTCCCTTAATTCGTTTACCACCACTAAGTATTTTTGCGCCATCCTTTATCGCTTGATTTAGTTGTTTTTCAAGTGCGTCTGCAAGATCGCTTCGTGCAAGCGGCCCAAGCGTTGTTTTTTCATCAAGCGGATCGCCAACGACGTGGGCGCGGGTTAATTCAATAAATTTATTTTTAAACTCGCTTGCGATCGCCTTGTGGATAATAAACCGTTTAGCTGCAATACAGCTTTGCCCTGCGTTCTGGAACCGTGCCGTCACGGCAGTTTCTGCCGCCTTCGATACGTCAGCACCTTCAAGTACGATGAATGGATCGCTTCCGCCAAGTTCCAAAACGACCTTTTTTATAGTTCGCCCGGCGTTTTCACCAACGCGGGAGCCCGCTTCAACGCTTCCCGTAAGGGATACGGCATCGACAAGATCTTTATCAATAAGCGAGCTTGCAGTCTTGCCTTCAATTAACAAGGCTGAAAATACGCCGGCCGGTGCGCCTGCATCCAAAAACAATTGTTGCAACTCAAGTGCGCACTGCGGCACATTGCTCGCATGCTTAAGCAAACACACATTTCCTGCCGCAAGCGCGGGCACTGCAAAGCGAATCACCTGCCAAAATGGAAAATTCCATGGCATGATACCCAAAACAACTCCAAGGGGCTCAAATGAAATGTAGCTTTTCTTATTATCGGTCTCTATAAATTCAGGTTGTAAAAATTTTTCTGTATTTTCAGCATAATAGTCGCAGGCCCATGCGCACTTTTCGCTTTCAGCGATTGCCTGCTTTATCGGCTTTCCCATTTCCTTAGATATAATTTCGCCGTATTTTCGTGCATGTGCGCGCAATAACTCGCCAACTTTTTTTATTATAACGATTCGATCTCTGATCAGTTTATTTTTCCATACGTCAAATGCGCTCCGTGCGAGTTTTATTTTTTCTTCGACTTCTTTTTCGGAGTGCATCTTGTATTTTCCAAACTCGTCCCCCGTTGCAGGGTTGATTGAAATCATGTGGTCTGCCATTAAAATCACCGATGTTAAGAAAACGAATCGGATGTTTATAAAGGTTTAGAAAAAGAAAGTCATTGCCCGGTTTGGACAAACCTGATCGCATCAAGAAACACTTGGAATAGGTGGGCGCCAGTAACTACCTGACATCTCCCGCTTGCATGATCATATAGGACAAATGTTGGCACGCCAGCAACACCTGCTTCTACCCCTCTATCAAAATCACGCCTGATGTGCGTAGTAATTCCCTGACTCTCAAAACAAAGGTCAAACTGCGTAACATCTAAGCCTAACGTGCTGGCAAAATTAGACAATGTTTGGCGGGAAATTGTTGAGTCGTCTTGTGACATTATCTGATCAAGCATTTCCGGACCACTGCCTTGTCTGTTGGCACATACAATGGCACGTGCAAAGCTTTCGGCCATGGAGTGTATAGTTGAAAGTGGGAAATGCTGGAGTAAGACGCGTATTTGTCCCGTTTTGACATAGAGATCGTTTAGGTGTGGAAAAACCGAGTCTGCGGCGGAGTTTGCACCGTAAAATCTCCTATCAAACGGCCCTTGTGAATCAATAAACCACGTCATGGTAATGGGGGCAGCAGCATCGCCAATTAACACAATATCCGGCCCCGGGTTAAGGTTAACGAACTGAAGTTTTGAACAGATATAATGTGAATTTGGTCCAACACCTGTATCTGGCTTAAACCCCGCATCTTCCTTATGGCCTGCGTCATGCATTCCTGCATCAACTCGAATCGTAGCTGCGTCGGGCTTTTGCGACACATGGGAAAGATCAATCGTAGGCGACGAGCATGCAAAGGCTAGGGGCAGGGTAATTGCGGCAACTAAGGCGCGACTTGTCGGTTTTCGAACAAATTTCATTTTATCACGCAATATACCATATTAAAAAACTTTTAAAAATCAATTGGAATGATTAGGCGCATACAAAAAGATAAATAGTTAATGCACAAAAGAACTACGGGTGATTAAATGGAAGAACAAAAAAGCTTGGCGGATGCATATTTTGGATTTCATCGCGCGGCGTATGAGCCAAAACTTCTTGACAAAAAGACAAAGGAATTGATTGCGCTTGCTGTGGGAAGCGCGCTTCATTGCACTTATTGTATTGATTCACACACGCTTAAGGCAAAGAATGCCGGAGCAACGCCTGACGAAATGAAAGAAGCGATTTATGTTGCAGCTGCAGTATGTGCGGGTGCTACACTCTCCTACGGTAAAAAGGCATGGGAAGAGAAGAAGGCTGAAGGGTAGAAATGTGAAAACAATCACGCTATGCCCAAAATGCAGAAAGCCGGTTGAGGCAAAAGATTACCTTAATGCCGGCTTTGTAGGGATGCTTGAATCCGTGCTTCCACGCATCGAACATGCATGCGGTTATCGCGGCCTGCCAATCACGATTTCAGAGGAAAAAATCGGCCCGGGCAAGGATTAAAAACAACAAATGAGTAATTATGGCATGGAATATTCCCACGTACTTATCATAGGAATGATACTGGCCCCTCTCTTCTCGTGCCCATTTACTGAAAATCCCGAGACTAACGTAGATATCCCGGATCCGATAACGACGCCTGGCGGACCATTAAACAGAACGCCTTCTGATGGCAAAAATGACGCGCGTACTGAGCAGCTTTGGGCGCAGATTACCAGACAAAACGCCGAAACTGCGTGTATGCAGGAAGCACGCGGATTTGCAGTTGAGAGCGGCTATCCTGAGTCAGTCATATTTAGCTGTGCATGCAAGGCAGAGGAAACAAAAGCAGTAAAGCAGTACGCCTGCACGATCCAAGCACTTGACGGTGGCCATGAGGCATCAATCCGATGCATAAAGGAAGAGAAAACGTGCCACATTACCTCTGAGCAGGGATCAGTAAGCTATACCTTTGAGCAATTGGAGGCGTTAGCCAGATAATGGTTAGGCCCTAAATAAAATGCGCGCAAAATCAACGACTTTTCCGTCTCGGACTGCAACGCGCTCGCTTCTTAATAATCTAATTTTATTTTTTATCCCATACGCATACCCGCCGATAGACCCGTCGCTTTTAACGACCCGGTGGCATGGTACAGCGGGTGCATTGGGGTTTTTATTAAGCGCATTGCCGACTGCTCTTGAAGCGCGGTTGTTTCCGATCCGCCTGGCAATTTCCGCGTAGGTAGTAACATTTCCTTTTGGAACAAGGGCGCAGAAACGCCACACCCGTTTTTCAAACCGTGTTGCCATAACAATACATGGAACGCAAGGGTTTAAAAGATACAGAATAACAGTTAAGGCATGGTAGAACCATTTATAATAGAGCAAGTAAGCGGGATTCCCGACGCCGGGCCAAGACGGGTAAAGGCAGACATGATCATACTCCACCATACGGGCATACCTGCGGATGAAGCGATAAAATTATTTAAAAAGTCAAGGGGACGGAACAGCTCGCATTACCTCGTTACAAAGGAGGGGAAAATTTACCAACTTATAGCAGATGACCGGCTTGCAAACCATTTGTCATCCAAGCAGCAAGAAAAATGGCGCTCAATTGGGATCGAAATGGAAAACAGCGGGCGGGTTGATGACCCATATACGCCCATACAATACAGGGCAATTGAATGGTTAAAAAACCGCCTTCAAAAAAAGCATGGGATACCCAATGACCACGCCCATAACAAAGGGCACTATGAAGTAGATTACAAAAGGCAAAAAAATAGAAAATGGGATCCCTCCCCCAATTTTGATTGGGCACAAATTGGATTGGCAGGACATCCAACACTAAAAACAATAATGAAAACCGAGGCAGATTGCAGGAAATTCTATGATTTATGGGAAAGGGGTTGTCAGAACAATTGTGCAAAATACAACATGAAGGTCGGGGATTATGCGACAGGGCAAAGCTGCAAAATAATATTTGCAAAGTAAATGAGTTTTAGATTGCAATGGGAAAAGAGACGTATTTCTGGATATTTTCCGCAGCAGTAGTAGCTGCATCCTTATTTATTCCTGAAATAGACCTGCTTGTAAACCAATTCTTTGGCGGGTACCACGGGTTCATCAATACCTCGCTTGTATTTGGTAACCCGCTTTTTGTCATTGCAAGCATATATATCATCTACAAGATTTTTGGCAAAAAACACATACAGTTGTATATAGAAGGGCTTGTGAATGCAAACCTGTTATGGATCGAAATAGTTCCTGCATTATATATAAACAGGTTCCTTGATATAAAACTAGTCATCATCGGGTTTTGTATTGCAAACGTATTCATTTCGATGGAACTGGTAAAATATTTAAGGAGAAAATGGGTAAAATAGGTGTTTGCATGGAATTTCATTCACAAAGCGTAGAAGACGCGTATGCAGAACTTAAGTCTGGAAGAAACGGCCTTACGTCACAGGAGGCACAAATGCGCCTTGCCACCTATGGAAAAAACATAATACAGCTTGAAAAAAAGATTTCCCCATTTAAGATATTTATCAATCAGTTCAAAAATCTCCCAGTCATTCTTCTTATTATTGCCGCCATCATATCGGCAGTGCTTGGCATCCTTAGTACTGACCACGAGGCAAAGGAAGAGGCATTTATTGACTCGTTCCTCATATTCACCATCCTTATTGCAAATGCTCTGTTTGGTTTTGCGCAAGAGTATAAGGCAGAAAAAAGTATTGAGGCGCTCAAAAAACTCTCTGCACCAAAGGCAACCGTGCTTCGCGATGGCGAGGAAGTGGACATACCCGCAACTGACGTCGTGCCGGGAGACGTGCTTGTGCTCCAGGAAGGCGACCGCATAGCCGCAGATGCACGGGTTATCGAATCGATTTCGCTGTATGCCGATGAATCGATCCTTACTGGTGAGAGCGCCCCGGTTTCGAAGGAAGCAGGCGCCATGGCACCGACGGCCGCGCTTGCAGAACGAAAGAACATGATTTACATGAGCACAAGCGTAACCCGCGGAAAGGGGCTTGCACTTGTCGTACATACCGGCCTGAAGACTGAAGTCGGGAATATAGCGGACGAGATTGCAAACGCCGAGGAAAAGACGACGCCGTTTCAGGAAGAAACTGAGGAACTGGGGAAAAAAATTGCATATGCGGTATTTGGCATAATCGTACTTGTGGCTGCAACGGAATTCATACTCCGGGGGGCCGACATATTCCTCGTATTTATTATTGCAATAAGCCTTGCGGTTGCCGCAATACCTGAAGGGCTTCCGGCAGTCGTCACCCTTGCACTTGCAATAGGGACAAACAAGATGCTTAAACAAAACGCGCTTATGAGAAAGCTTGCAACGGTGCAGAACCTTGGCTCCCTCGATGTCATATGTACGGATAAGACCGGCACTCTGACCGAAAACACGATGACCGTAACAAGGATATACCATGGCAAGATGCAAATGCAGGTTGGTGGAAAGGGACGCGAGCTTGTGGGAGCGGTAGAGTGCGGCGGAAAAACATGCAACATGGGGGATATCGACCTCCTTCTTCGCTGTGCAGTGCTTTGCAACGATGCACGTATAACCCTATCCGGGCACGAAATGCATTTCAGGGGCGACCCGACTGAGATGGCGGTGCTTATCCCCGCATATAAAATGCATTACGATGTCGATGCAGTCCGCACCAAATATAAGCGGGTTGGGGAAATCCCATTTTCTTCTGACCGCAAAATGATGACAACAATCAATGAACTGCACGGCGTAAGGCATGCGTACGTGAAGGGCGCGGTTGAGATAGTGCTTGGAAAATGCACTCGGATTGAGGAAAATGGAAAAATAAGAAAGATTACTGATGCGGATCGTACGCGGATCATGGATGAAAATGATTCCATGGCATCAGGGGCCCTACGGGTGCTTGCGTTTGCATACAAGGAAGAAGTCGAGGCCATAAGTGAAAAAGATGTCGAAAAAGACCTCGTGTTTGTCGGGCTTATGGGCATGATCGACCCGCCACGGGAGGGGGTACGGGAAGCGATTAACGATTGCCGAAGTGCGGGGATCCGCGTCGTGATGATAACTGGGGACAACAAGCTTACTGCGCAGGCAATCGGAAGCGAGCTTGGCTTTGCAGGGCCTGCGCTTACGGGTTCCGAACTAGATGCCTTAACTGACGAACAAATCAAACAAACAGTCGAAAAAACAGACATCTACGCACGGACAAGCCCAAAGCACAAGGTATTGATTCTCAATACGCTTAAGGCAAATGGCCACACGGTCGCAATGACCGGTGATGGCGTAAACGACGCACCTGCACTTGTGCGGAGCGATGTCGGCATTGCAATGGGGATACGGGGAACAGAGGTGGCAAAACAGGCTAGTGACATGGTGCTTCTTGATGACAATTTTATAAGCATACGAAACTCAATAGAGCTTGGGAGGGGCATATTTGACAACATACGGAAATTCGTAGCATACCTGCTTGGCGCGAATTTCGCGGAGGTGCTCGTCGTATTTCTTGCGGCGATGCTTGGCCTTGGCCTACCGCTTCTTGCGGCGCATTTGTTATGGATCAACCTCCTTACTGATGGGTTGCCTGCACTTGCACTTGGCGTCGACCCCCCTGCAAAGAACATTATGCGCCGAAAACCAAGAAAAAAGGCGGATGGGATCATAAACCGGGACACGATTTACCTGATAATTACCATGGGAACTGTCGCAGCGCTTATCATACTTGCCATTTTTGCATATTATGAGCCGGACCTTCACCTTGAGCGGGCGCAGACAATGGTGTTTACCTCATTTGTTATGTTTGAGATGGTCAAGGTATACCTCGTGCGGCAGAGGTATCATACATCTGAACTTTCAAACAAATGGCTCCATATAGCAGTGATTTCTTCGATACTCCTTCAGGTCCTGGTGATATATTCACCGCTTAATGCCTTTTTCAAGATAGTCCCGCTTGGAACAAACGACTGGTTTATTATCGGGATCGGGATGGCAGTGTTTACGGTTGCAGTAATGATACTCCAAAAGCTTGAGCGGTTCATCATAAAAGATGCCGAGCCCTAGCCGCTAAGAAAAGATGCCCCCATAAAAAAAATAAACGGGATCATGATTGCGACAAAACTCGCGTAAAAAATAAGAAGCGAAAACTCGATCATGCTTTTGTAGAATATGCGACGGAGCGACCGTTCCTGTTCAAAGAAACGGACAAGGCGTTTTATAAAAACAGTAAAAAGCATGAGGGGGACACTTAGTGCAATAAGGCCGACGAGTATTATGTTAGAAGATTGCAAAAACAAAATAAGGTCATCGACCTGCGACGTAATGGTGAGGTAGGTACCGATTACAAGGCCGACCACCAAAAAGAGCTTGTCAATAACATGAAAATTATCTCGATCCTCTATTTCAATCCATTCCTGACGGATGCGACGTTTCACATATTCATATTTTGCAAGAAAAAACGAGATACAAAAGACAAATAAGAGTGAAAGAAATGAAAAAAAGGTAAGTGAATTAAGGCCGTCGGTAAACCACGATATCATTTGTTTTCTCCCTTGTACACCCCCTCATAGAGGTGTCGTGCAGGTTCGGCAAGCCGTACGAATACGAGCTGCCCGATTTTTGCATTTTTTTTAAACGTGATGCCGTTCTCGTTCTTTACCAATAAAAGTGCCTCGCTCCGCCCCTCATAACCGGGGTCCCAGACCGCACATTCAAGTGTCGCCCCGCAACGCAAAAGTGAGCTTCGGGGGTAGCAAAATGCGGCAGAGTCGGAAGGTATGCGTACATATTCGTTGAAAACCACCTTATAAGCGCCGTTTGGAAGCATGACCCGGTCTCCTGCAAAGGTAACTTCGCTCGTTTCGCTTATTTTTCGCTCTTTGTTATCAAAGTCAATCGTACCGGCGCTTGCAAATGCATGTACACTTTTAAGGGTAAGGTCAACACCAACCGGCTGGTACTGCGAATCGTGGATAAGGTCGCTTACCACACCGGACGCCTGGAGATGGTGTTTTGGCAAAAGCATGGAGTTTATACGATTAGAATCTTTTTAACCGTATCGGTAAAAAGGTTATGTTAATCGATTCGGTAGCTTTTAGCAGTCTGAAGGATTTTGAGTACTGTTTCGCGCGCGACACGAAAGGTACGTGCCAAATCATCGACAGCGGTATCAGAACGGTAATACATTTTTACAAGTGAGTCCATTTCCTCATCAGTAAGGCAATCCGTACCGTGGGGATGTGAATCAATGGTGCAGGTAACCTGCCTCTTTCGTGGCATTGCAACAGTAATCTGAAGTACGCCGTCTGTGTTGAATACGACGCCTTCAAGTTGTTTGTTAAAACGCATACGAATCATCCATAATATGTGTATTATTAAGTAATATTATGGATGATAGTATTTATAAATATATGTGGTAAAAAAAGGTTATACATCTAATATAATAAACGCCTTCCAGCTACCGGCGGCATGTTCAATCTTAAACATGTGCCAACTGACTGCCTTTACGTCAACAAGAAGCTCGTGGCGCCCCATGTCAAGACGTTCACCTTCGCAGGTAGCAGTAAGCTCAAAACCCCCTGCCGTTTCTTCGATAACTATATCATAGGAGGAAAAAAGGAGCATTTCTGCATCCTTAAGGAAGATGATTTCCTGCATGAAGTCATGGAGCAGGCGGTCAAGCTCTTTTTGTGACAATTTAACAGTGCGTTTTTCTTTCTTCTTTACGGTACTAAGATCCTTAACCATCGTATTCGTAGTGGCAAGTGCTGCTGACTCAAATAGCTCGCCAAGCGTTTTTCCGGTTGCCTCAAAGGCAACGTCTGCGATTGCAACGTCATCAAAGAACTGATAAGCCATATATTCACGTAATATGAATTTAGGCAATAGTAAATAAAAGCAGTAGCGGTGTTCCATGCACAGGTTTATAAACATTAAAGCCCAATATGTATAACTAAGTGATATTATGCGGAAAACTAGGATGATAGACACGTTAAAAACACTCCCGGCAGTTGCATCAGCAACCGCAATTATAGGGGCCGCATGCCTTGAGCTTGCGGGTGTGAGGCTTCCGCCGTTTCCACGCCCCGAACCGGCATATGAACAAATTACAAGAAATCCGTTTACCCATCACCAAAGTTACGTTCACGTAAGTAGTGCATATCAGTTACATAGAAAAATAAAACCAGGCGACTATATTGAGGTTGATGGGAATAAAATAGAGGTCATAAACCAAACTGGTAATGAGATTCTTGTCAAAATTACGTTTTCAAAAAAGATCAGAAATGACGATGGGACGATGGATTGGGAAACATTCGCAGGCACGACTAAGATGTCAAAAACGGATTTTGAAGGCATTTTACGGCGCACATCTTCGGGAGGAACTGAAGACCCCGTTTATTATTGGTTTGAATATAGCTCACTTTACGGCCCTCGCTCGGGTAGACAAATGAGAACTAGGTTCACATTAAAGGCCGGCCGTATTCCGGAGGATGCAAAACTTGTTGGAGATTAATGAATCTGGCACTTCACTAATTTCTCTTTTATCTCTTTTTCGTACTTCAAAATATCCTTCCCAATAAATACAAGTTCCGTCTTTTCGGCTGCAAACGGCTCAAAGTCAAACCTGCCTGCAACATAATTGAAAAGGTAAAAACCGTCTGCACAGCGGATAAAACCCTTGGAGCGGTACACGTTTTTTGGCAGGTACGATATAAACTCGATGAATTTTTCCTTGTTAAAGGTCCCTGCGCCCTCCAATACAAAGACTTCCATTTCAGAGGCATGTCCGCGGTGCTTTGTAAAATCATGTTTCTTGTTAAGCCCAAAGAGAAAACCAGGGGGGATCCTGCCGTGTATTGCCTTTACGACGATGGCGCGCGGATTGATGTCCCTCACAAGATCCATGACATGGATAACCTGTTCCGAAGTTGCAATGTCGATCTTGTTGATTATTACGATGTCAGCTTTTTCTATCTGTTCCTTCCCAGTATGTCCAAGCTTTGGGAAGCGGGCAGTCGCATCTGCATCAACGACAGTGATAATCGCGTCAAGCCGAACTGTTGAGAGGTTTTCCTCGATGTCAAGCGCAAGGGCAGTCGGCTCTGCAAGGCCGGTTGTCTCAATGATAATCCATTCAGGTGCAATTTTTTCGATTATTTCCTTTACCGCAAGCTCGAATTCGCCAGTAAGCGAACAGCAGACACAGCCGCCGGCAAGCTCCTTTATTTGGACATTCTTGCCCTCGATGATTTTGCCATCGATGCCAATATCCCCAAACTCATTCATAAGTATTGCAAACCGCTTGTTGCCTTTCTCAAGGATATGCCTAAGGAGTGTCGTCTTTCCTGCCCCCAAATAACCCGTGATGATTGTTATGGGAGTACGAGTAATTGTTGCTTCCATAATAAAAATAAGGGAGCGCCCTTTTAAAAATTGAGCGCAATACAGTTAAAAAATTAATTTTTGGTTCGTGACAACTGGACCTTCTTCTTTGTCTCTGAACCGACCATCATGACGACCGGCTTGTTCTTTTGTGCTCGGTTGTAGAGGATCCCATGCCATTCAACAATACCGAAGTATTTGTTGATAAGCGAGACAACCTCCTGGTAGTCAAATTCCTTGCAAGAGTAGAGGTCAAAGTACACTTCGTTTTCTGCCCCTTCGCCGTGCGCGTCACGGAAAAAATGGAGGGAACAGTGAGATGTTGTAATCATCTGCACAAAGCTCTGACCCGGAAAGTCAAGGTCAACGGCATCCGCCCAGTTTAATGGCCCTAGTGGTTTCATGTTTGTGACCTTCATGAGGTCATTGACAAACAACTGTGCTCTTTCTTTTGGTAACTCCAAAACACCTCGATCAACGTGTGCGTTGATCGTCAAATGCATGTGTGTTAAATCCATAGTTCATCGTTGGATATTTACTATGAACAAAAAATTTTTAAATATATGCCCGGAATTTCGACGGATACATTTCATTTAAAACCATTTTTTATAAAATTATAATTTTCCGAAAAGAAATGCATTAAAAAAACGGCTGCGGAACAAAAACATGCAGCTGATCGTCGATGAAATGCTGAAAAATCTCGTTAAATGGTTGCGCATTTTCGGTGTGGACACGCTCTACTTTCAAGGAAAAACGGATACGGAACTGCTTGCGTATGCGCAGTGGCATAAAAATATCATAATTACAAAAGATAGGGAATTGGCCCTCCGTGCCACGGGAAGAAAAATAAAAGTCATACTCCTGAAGGGCGAGGACGAAATTGAACAGTTACGGCAAATCAGTAACGCACTTGAAATTGATTTTACGTTTCCAAAACACACGCGCTGTCCGTTATGCAACACGAAACTTTCGATTGTCAAGAAAGAAACCGTCGCAGCGATTGTTCCAACCAACATCAACAGAGGGGGATTCTGGTTCTGTTCTCATTGTAACAAGGCGTACTGGGAAGGCTCGCACTGGAAGCGGATCACGGAGCGGTTTAAGGCAGTGCGCCAAGATTAAAAAAATAAGCAGTAGAAATAATATGATGAAATTTGACATACGTTCACTCATCGCCATATGCGGCCTGTTACTTATATTTATTGTCCCGTATTTTCATGCGCAGGATACCAAAAGCCTGATTCCGGCGGCACTCCTCCTTTTGTACTTTATCCCTACGTTCTTTCTTCTCTCTACAAAGGAGGAACGTGCGTTTATGCTCGCAGTACTTTTTATTGCGGCAATTGCAGAAACGCTCAACGTCTCAGTAGGGGCATACACCTACCTTGGAACGCGGTCAGTCCCGCAGTGGGTGCTCATCGGATGGGTTTGTACCGCATGGGCGCTCATCAATTTGAATAAATTATTGCCCGTAAATAAAAATATGAACGCGAGTCTAGGGCTAATTATTCTTGTTTTTGCAATTTACGCGCTTTTTGTTTCGCACTCAATTGAGGGATTCGTGGTAAATGCAGCTGTCATTAGCGCAGTCTTTTATGCATATAAACCAAAAAGCTACAATATTTTCTTAATCGCAGTTGCATTCGGCATGATCATCGAGTTGTCCGGAGTATTTTTGTTTGGCGCATGGTCGTATGCAATGGGGCCGGACCTTGCAAATTTAGGGGCAATGTATGCGTTTATCTACTTTGTTGCCTCCATGTTGGCAAGGTATGAATTATAAAGATATTGCCTGTAAGCCTAGCATGGGAAAAAAGACGAGGAAGGAAAAAGCGCAAGTCTCAACAGAGTATCTCATCATCCTTGCAATCGTGCTTGTTATAGCACTTGTCGTCATTTACCTGATCGGCAGTGATTCGCTTACTGGCCCTGACCAGAAGGAAAAATTAGGCAAGGCAGCATGGGCCGGGGCAACTCCCATTGGCGTTCGGGAGATTTATTGGAGCGGCTCAACCATGCGATTCTATGTGCGAAATAACGGCTTGGAGACAATAACGATCAGATACATGCGATTTAGCCCCTATGCCGCCGCAAGTATGAACACGGTGCTCCAGCCCCAGCAGGAACGGCTCATCAGCTTTGGCGTCTGGCCGAGTTGTGCCGGCGCGGGACTGTATTACCAGTTTAACGATTTTCGCTTTAATTATGATCGCGGAAGCCTGACTAACATCACCCAGGACATAAACGTCCCTTACGGCGGACGCTGTGACTAATTATCCATAATTATCTACTTAATACCCCCTTTAAAAGGACATACGAAAAAAAAATAATAGTATGGCACTACGAAGGCTGGAGCCAAGGAGCATTGTTCCGTCGGCAACCACAACCGGTACCGCGCGGTTCATAGCTGCACCGGGCGCGGTTTTGGAATTCTGCCGTATGATGAAACTGGACATCGTTGATTGCAGCACGACTCGTACCGGCACGCATAAAGATTTTAAAAGTGCGCGGCTTCTGGAAACGTTTGGTGAAAAAAACCCTGTTTTTTATTTGGTAACTATGGGAAATGCAGGCTACAGCCTAGGAAGGCTTGCAAATGATTATAATGAAGACACGGGGGGAGACGTACGGGTAGTAACGATAGTTGACTTTCGACTTGACAAAAAAATAAAAGATGCACTTCAAGAAGTTTCTACCATACTTGAATGCGACTTATCTAAAAAAATATTCGGGTTATATGAGTTACGCGGTCTTGTAAAGGCGCACATACGCCAAAAGCGTCCGCTTATTCATGGCGAGCGGATCGCAAGCATGTATAAACCGTTTGTGACCCAGGTTTCCCTCCAATACCCGAATCACGACTACTTGTTTTTACCCGTCGGAACGGGTGAGTTGTTTAGCGAAATGCTAAGGTACGCCAGATTCGCGCTCTGTAGAAACCCACACGGTCCACGAACAATTGTTCCTGTTACCGTAGAACAAAACGTATTTAGCAGTAGATATAATGCCAGGGGATCGGATTATTCCGTGGCAGATAAATTAGTAACACCTACCTCACGATTTACGCAACGCATAAGGGAAATTATCGGGGATCGTTCACCACTAACTGTTTCTAATGAAGAGATCATGGAGGCGTACGTAACGCTTGTTAATGCCGGCATACGGCTAGAGCCAAGTGCGGCAGTGGCGTTTGCAGGATTGAGAAAAGTACGACTGGAAAACGCATTGCCTCCTGATGCGAAAGTAGCGGTAATTAATACCGGGTGCAGTAGGCTATCCTTACAAATTAACCCTTCACATTCCCAATGGGAATCAGTTTAGTAACCTTTCGTGAAATGCCTGCATTATGGGTCGCATCAATGACATCATCAATATCCTTGTATGCGCCACCTGCTTCTTCTGCGAGTCCTGCAAATGAAACGCTCTTGACATAAATACCGCGCTTTTCCATGTCTTTTTGCAATTGGTCTCCGCGCCACATGCTCTTTGCTTTTGTTCGGGACATGGTCCTGCCGCTTCCGTGTGCGGTCGTATACCACGTGGCAGCACCTTCATTTGTACCAACCAGAAGATATGAACCGGTTTCCATGCTTCCGCCGATAATGACCGGCTGGCCGTCGTCCTTATAGCGTGGCATCAATTCCGGCCGCCCTGGGCCGTATGCCGCAGTCGCACCTTTTCTGTGTACGATTACTTCACGCCATGAACCATCAACTAAGTGTTTTTCCAAACTTGCACGATTATGTGCAACATCGTACACCTGTTTCATGCCGAGTTTTTCAGCATCAGTCTTGAATATTTCTGAAAACACTTCGCGCAACCGGTGCAAGATAGTCTGCCTATTGGCAAAACTCATGTTCACGCCGCATTTCATTGCAGTAAAATAGTCCTGGCCTTCAGGTGAATTAAACGGAGCGCACGCAAGCTCACGATCAAGAATCCTTATCTTGTATTTGGATTCCATAACGTTTAAGAATGTGTTGAGGTAATCAGTTGCAACTTGATGGCCAAATCCGCGCGAGCCACAATGGAACATGATCACAATTTGGTCAGGGAAGATGCCCCATTTCTTGGCAAGCTGCTTGTCTATTATATTCTCCTCACGTACGTGTTGAATTTCAAGGTAATGGTTGCCGCTTCCTAAGGTGCCGATCTGATCCTTGCCTCGGTCTACTGCCTTAGAGCTTACTTTCTTCTCATCAGCTCCGTCAAACCTACCGCCAAGTTCAGTTACTTCTAAATCATCTTTCCACCCATAGCCTTCGTTTACGCACCATTCTGCGCCCTCTTCGATTACCCGTCTAAAAGTGGATTTGTCAAGCTTTACAAACCCTTGGCTTCCGACACCTGCGGGGACGCGCTGGAACAAACGATTTACCAACTCGCGCAGTTTTGGTTGAACATCCTTGTATGTCAAATTAGTGAGGACAAGCCTCATGCCGCAGTTAATGTCAAAACCGATGCCGCCCGGTGAAATGATACCTTCGTTTGCATCCATTGCCGCAACGCCGCCTATCGGAAAGCCGTAGCCGCTGTGGCCATCAGGCATACAATACGCATAATTAACAATACCTGGCAAGGTAGCAACATTCGTTATCTGATCATAAACGTGTAAATCCATCTGTTCAAGCACCGTTTTACTTGCGTAAATTCTTGCTGGGACGCGCATCCCTTCCTTAAAATCAGTGCCAATTTCCCATATGAAATCGGTGATTTTTTTGAACTCTGGCTTTTTGAAATCCGTATCGTGAAACCCCATATCGATTAACCTCCCTAGAATAATAACAAAACAGTGCCTCATTCATAATAAAAAGGTTTGTAAAGAAAGAAACATATGCTCGAATTCTTGTTACTTGCTCTAGGTTTGGGCATAAAACATAGCTTTGATGCGGATCACCTTCTTGCAGTTTCAAACATATTGGCGAGGGTTGGATCATTAAAGAGATCGATAAAGCTCAGTCTTTCGTGGGCCTTTGGCCATATGATTACTGCACTATTTGTAAGCGCACTTTTGTTTCTGTTTCGAGAATCTGTTTTAACAATTATTCTTGACAAGTTCGAATTCCTTGTTGGAGTAATGCTTATTGTGCTTGGCCTCGTGAGTCTCTACCAGGCGCGCTTCCTCCATGCACACACCCATCGCCACGGAAAGGATGAGCATATACATATACATATGCATCTAAAAAAAGAATCGGATAACCATTCGCATAAACATATTTTTGGAATCGGGATAATACACGGACTAGCAAGCAATGATGAACTATTAGTGTTACTTACCATTTCACTTGGTTTGACAACGCTTTATGACGCGCTTTTTGGAGTTGTTTTTTTCACGATCGGAGTTGTTATTGGTATGGTCCTCTTCAGTGCGCTTCTTACGTCTTCGCTCATTAAGGTAAAAGGTGAACGAATGCAGCAGCTTGTGAATGGAGGCGTGGGGTTGATGAGTGTTGGGTATGGGCTATTAATGCTCTTCGGGTGAATCAAGGCTCAAGCACGACCTTCATTCCTTCGCCTTTTTCAAGAACACCAAAACCCTTTTCGATATCTTTTAACCTAAGGCGATGCGTTACGAGCTTTTCAAGCGGTACCTTCCTACTTCGCAAGAATGAAGCTGCCTTGTACCACGTATCAAACATTTTTCTACCATTAATCCCATTGACCTTAAATGCACCAAACACAATTTTGTTAATGTCAACTGTTACGGGGCCCTTAAACACGCCAAGGATGCTTGCCCGACCCCCCGCACGTAAGCAACTCAGACCGTCGTTGAGCCCTTTGTCATTACCGCTCATTTCAAGAAAAACATCCGCGCCATGCGCGTAGATGGAACGGATGGCCGTTACGGGATCCTCCTTTTTTGAATTAATGAGGTGATCTGCACCGAATTCTCTTGCAAATTTCATCCGAAAGTCGTTGTGGCCAACCATCACAACTGATTCCGCTCCGGCAGTTTTACATAGGGCAACTGCACAAATACCTATGGGCCCATCACCAAATATAACTATATTTTTGCCAGCCACCTCACCATCAAATACAGTGTGCACTGCATTGCCAAGCGGCTCCTGGGCAGTTGCAACCCAATGGGGCACTTTTTTGTCGTTCTTCCATGCATTGCGGTAGGGCAATGCAAAATACTCCGCAAACGCACCGTTCGTGTCCACGCCAAGAATTTTTACATTTTCACAAATGTGTTCATTGCCAGTCTTACATTGAAAACAATAGCCGCACGAAATGTGCGTTTCTGCGCTTACGTGATCCCCAATTTCAAGGCCCTTAACGGATTTGCCCATTTCTGCGATTTCACCTGCAACCTCGTGACCAAATATGTAGGGGATATTTTTTCCAATCCTTTTTTGTGCCCATTCATCCCAATTGTAAATATGCTTGTCAGTTCCGCAAATGGAGGTTGCCTTGACTTTTATAAGCACCTCGTCATCTTTTATTTTAGGAATGGACGTTTCTTTTAGCTCAAGCCCTTTGGCAGGCTTTGACTTCCAGACAGCTAGCATTTTATCTTTTGGCATAAAGATCACCGCGTAAATGTGAAAACAGATTGCACTTATAAATGCTTTGACACGAAATACGGCGCAAAACGAATAGTGACGTGTCCGCTTCATGTACTCCTATAGCATGCTGGTTCGGTATAGGATCGATTCGAATTTTAAGCTCCCCACATGCGTATCGCCTATGAGTACGGCGGTTTCTGATACCCCTTGATTCATTTCAGGCACCATAAGAAGGATGCCTGCCCTAAAATGCCATGACAAACCGGTTATGATCTTTCTTCTTGTTGGCTGTTTTAATTCCGTGGCGCCTTGTATCCCCGGTTTACGGGCCACCATGTCAAAGAAGGATGTATCCCGAAGGCTAAATCCAAATGAACCCGTCGAATCCTTCAGTTTATGGCCAAGACATAAAAGCCGTGCACCCATATCGGACTCTGTCGATGGCTTTTGAGAATCCGGAAACCCGTAACCGTCAGTTCTTGCCCAAGATCCCGCAGGCTCGATTCTTCGAACATTTGCCACCTTCATGTCAATATGAAGTATGCGCTTTTTTTGGTCCTTGGGGGAAATGGATAAACAAACTGCCGTAGGGGAAATAAGAAGAATACCGCATTCGCCCCTTAATTCAGGGGGCATCTCAAGGGCGTAAGTTAAAAGCCGGGAGCCGTATTTTTCGGTTGAAACAAGTTGTTCCCCCAGCTTCCCAAAACCGTGTCGGTAAATAATGAAGGTGGTTCCGTCCCATACCTGACCCCGGCATGATTGGAGAATGGGCTTACCTGCAGGGGTCAAAAAAATAGTATCGAGTTCTGCTTGACCCGCAATGGATTCCACAATGGGATCGCGCCATCGGGTAATGGAAAGAAGCTCCTCCTGGTTAAAGGCAACTTTGGGGTGCGTGCAACCACGCGTACGTTCGCCAAAAAGGAAATGACGATTTTCTGTACGGCGGGCGGGGACGTAGGGGTCGCGTAAAGCTTTAACCATGCATATTCTTTAATGCGTCAGGTTTAAAATATCTTTTAAAAACACAACATACGACAACCAAAACGAGACTAGCTTTTTTTAAATATTGGTTGCGAACGCTTCTCTGGTGACAATATGAATACCCAAATTGAAGAGGAGCTTTCGGCAGAACTTAAGCAATTGGAGGAACAAAACCTATTGTGGAACCCAAAAACGCTCGAAGGTCCAAGCCAGGCGCGCACACAGGTGGCAGGTAAGGAGGTAGTAGTACTCTGCTCAAATAATTACTTAGGGCTTGCAAATCACCGTGCGCTCAAAAAAGCTGCCGTAAACGCAATTAAGAGATATGGCCTGGGAAGCGGAAGCGTTCGGGCAATTGCCGGGACGATGGAACTACACCTCGAACTTGAAACGCTTATCGCAAAATTTAAGCATACTGAGGATGCGCTCTATTATAATAGTGGGTTTACTGCAAATAGTGGTGCATTACCGCAATTATGCCGTGAGGGGGATTTTGTAATAAGCGATGAACTGAATCATGGAAGTATTATTGACGGGTTGCGATTGAGCAAGGCAGAGCGTGCGATTTATAAACATAAGGATATGGACGAACTCGAGGCAAAATTACGCGAAGCACGGCAAAAAAGCCAAAATACGCGCAGATATATTATTGTAACTGACGGCGTATTTTCAATGGATGGGGATATTGCACCGCTTGACCAGATAGTTAAAATTGCGCAAGAACATGGCGCAGTTGTATATGTGGACGATGCACATGGTGACGGGGTGCTTGGCGACCATGGACGGGGGATCAGCAGCCACTTTAATGTTGAAGGAAAGGTAGCCTTTGAGATGGGTACCTTCTCTAAGGCATTCGGAACCATGGGCGGCTACGTTGCAGGGAGCAAGAATACAAAAAAATACCTTTTGAACAAATCAAGAACGTGGCTTTTGACCGGCTCGCATTCACCCGCAATTGCTGCCGCAAGCATTGCTTCTCTTATGCTACTTGAATCAAGTGACAAAATCGTAAAGCGGCTTTGGAAGAATACGAAATATTATAAGAAACGCGTGCAGGAACTCGGATTTGATACGGGAGTAAGTGAAACACCAATCACGCCCCTTATGACATACGATTCTGGAAAGGCGCGTGAGATGAGCAAGCAGCTATTTGATGAAGGCGTATTTGCACTTCCGATCGTGTTTCCCATGGTGGCAAAGGATAAGGCACGCATCAGGACGATGATCAATGCGGACCATACGAGGGAAGATTTGGATTTTGCGATTGAGAAAATTGAAAAAGTCGGGAAGGCATTGGGGGTCATAAGATAAAGTGACAGCCATTTAAATAGCCCGAATGAAGAGTAATTGCATGCAAAGAGCGGCATACGCAAAAAGCACTGCGCATTCACCCACTCGTTCTTTTTTTCGCCGTGCGCTCCCTATTCTGGCAACGCTTCTTGCCGTAGGGGGCTGTGGAGCATTGATTGAATACACGACACGACCTACAAGGAGAATCATGGCTGAAATTATGGACATGGAAAAGCCTGCACAAATAGCACCTGTGGAATCTACAGAAAAAATGTACAATGCAAATGCTAAGGGGCGAAAAACCGGCAGAAGATTACCGCCCAAACTACGTAATGCAATCATACACGGAATCGCCGCCTATGTAGCGCAAAATGAAAAGAAAGGGGCATACCCACTACCGTTCCCGACTTCGCGCATATTAACAACTGGGAGCAATCCAGGATTTGAAATGGGGGATCCGTTAGCTCAAATTAGCTATGAAACTGAGGATGACGCCTATAGTGGAATCGTATCAATTGCACAAATATACAAAACAGGCGTGCGTGCATATTTTCAGAATGAGGAAGGAAGCTTTGACATAGAAGAAATCCCATTTGATACGCCATTTCACATAAGCATCCAGCTAAATGATAATGCATACATGGTTCTTCCTATGGAATTTAAGGCAATAGAAGGAAGCGATACAGCAGTCGTACTAGTTCCCTCATGCAAGGCGGCATTTAGCATCGTCGATACGGAGACTCGCATGAGAACTGGCACGTATACAGAGTGCGGGCATCTATAGTTTCTTCACAATTCCCTGATCTCCATTTACCTCTATGTAATCGCCGGTCTTTAATGCCCTTGTCGCAACCTGCGTACCAACAACGCAGGGGATACCAAACTCGCGTGAAACGACTGCTGCATGGCACAGTATTCCACCTTCGTTTGTGACAACTGCAACTGCCTTTTTCATCCCGGTAACAAAATCAGGAGTAGTCATTGAGGTAATGAGGATGTCGCCGGATTGCATGTTCTTACTGTCCTGCGCATTCATCGTAACATATGCCCTTCCACGTACGATTCCGCGACTTGCAGGTAAGCCAGTTATCTCAACTTGTTCCTGTTTGTGCGTAATATGGGGGTCGATGCGCTTCCACGCGGATTGTGCATCAGCGGTAAAGGTTTCAAATTTATTTCCTTGCGGATCCCATACTGCAACAAATTCTTTCATTCGTTTTTCAAGTAATGGCGTATCGAATGTTCCATTAAGAACGGATTCTACTTCATGGGCCATACTATATTTCATCTGTTTAAGCGAAAGTCCTTTTCGCCTGGCGATTTCTGAGAGAACCGCGTCAAGGTAGTGGAGTATTTTCATCACATATTCCTTACGATAATCATTATACCATGCAAAAAGTTCAAGAAACTCGATTAGTTCCTTTTCTTCATTTGATAATTTCAATTCGGCAATCAGGCTTTGCTTTTTATCAAGAACCGATTTAAATTCCGATTCTAGTTTTGTTAAATACGAAGCGGGATTGCCATTTTTCGATAGGAGCGTAATGAGCTGGTTCTTGAAAAAATCCTTACCCAATGCCTCGGTGGTAAAGTAGTTGTTATGGATCCAAAAATAGAGCTCCACGTGTCTTTCTAAGAGTGCATCAATAGAAGCACCCTTATAAGCATTAATTGCAATTGAAAGGAGTTCTTCTAATTCGCGTTTTGAAAATGTCTTGTGCGGAGTAGTTGTGAGAATAGAGACCGTTGAATCGATCTCGCCTTTTTTGACCCCTTTTTTATCCAAAAGCGCACGTATCCTTCGCTCACCTTCGATCCCAATTGGTTCAACTAGTGCGCCGGGAACAAACCATTCAACGAACCCATTTTTGACCAATAGGTAATAATCGAGTAATTCGCATTCATTTAATTTCGCAAGGTTCGTTTTCTCAAACTTTTCGAAAATGGAATCGAGTTTTTTAGCAATGGTTTTTATATCTGTTTCAAGCTTTTCACGTTCGGTTTTCCTGCTGAACTTCTCAAATAGGTAGGCGCCGTACTCCTTTAGCTCGTCAAGTGGATTGACCCACATGATGATGTCGCCAGTGTAATGAAGGTAGCTTGTTGGCCAAGGCCTTCCGCAATAGGCGCGCGTTGGTTCCATCCAGGACTCCAAACAGATAAGTATCGGATGTACGGTTGCTTCGCGTTCCCATTCGAACCATTTCTTTTCCATCAGCATACACCTCGTGATTTTAGCTGGTCCCTAAAGTACTGATTTTCAGGCAAGCCCAATTCATTGCGAAGAGAAACAATGCGCTTGTAGTAATGAATACGTAATTGTTCCTTCTTATAATCATAAACCGTATCCCCATAAAAAAAACAATCAAGCGTATCTGCATCCTTGATAAGTTCGACAAGCGCGTTGTTTGAGTAGATGTGCTTGTCGCTGTGCTGTGCAATAGCTTCATCAATTTGATTTATCTCGGCGGACGAAAATTGTTTTGATTGCTCAAGCAACTCGCGTGCTATTTTGGCGCCAGATCTTGCATGATCTTCGTATGTTCCATTCACAATGACATGCACATCGTGCAAACCTGCTGCGATCTCTGCAAGTTCCTCATTTATGTTCCTTTTTTGTGCAAGGAGGCGTGCAAGCTGGATGACCCCTGAAGAGTGCTTTAGTTCCCACTGGACAGAGCTTTCACGTTTTTCCTGCGAAAGCTTCGAATTCAAGAGCTCGTTTACGATCCAGCTTTGTATCTTATCACTTCGTGACATGCCGTTATGCACAAAATAATGGTATCCTGATGGACTTTTGGTTGTCATGGTGATTGAGCCTCCGTAGTTTTATCAGGTATATCAAAGACAACTTCAAAAAGGATGCCTTTTCCGATTGCATCTACATAGGTTACGGGGAACATAGGATCAATAAACGCACATAATCCATTTGTTGCATCCATTTTTTTCGTGGGATTTAACGATCGCACTAATTCTACGCTCATCTGCCCCTCTGCATATAAAATAGTTGCTCCGACGCTCACAAAAACCGTTCCCCCTTCTCCATCAATAGAAAGAGAGTTTGCACGAACGGGCATAAATGAGAGAGCTTTGGAATTTGGCTCTGGAAAACCCACAACAAGAATAACTGCATCGGTATCTGCCGTCTCGACATGGATCTTTTCTGTACCCATTTCAACGAAAGCCGGATATCTGGTAGTAAACCCATAATCTCTGTTTATGGATGCGATTCCGTGGCTAATGAAAATGAAATGGGGGAGGCATTTGTTCAATCGAATATCTGCTGAATAAAGACCGTTTTCTAGCTTATATAACTGTGGAATTTTAATAACATACTTCTCTGATGGCGACAAATCACGAGTTAATTTTTTTAGATATCTATTAAGTCCAGGCAGTTGACGCGTTTTACCAGATGGAGTCGCAGGCAAATTTTTCAATAGCATATTTATCACATAATTAAACACTATAAGCAATTCATTATATTTATAAATTTACTACTACTAATAAGTAGTAGTATAAATATGGACATCTTACGAAAACTCGGCCTCTCGCAAAACGAGATTCGCGCCTACCTCGCACTCCTAAATACGGGCAAGACGACGACCGGCCCCCTTGTCAAAAGGTCTGGCATACCGTCATCAAAGATATACGCGGTGCTTGATTCGCTTGTCGAAAAAGGAGCAATCGGATGTGTCGTCGAAGGAAAAATGAAATATTTCAATGCAAATCGACCAGACATATTAGGACACCTACTTGAATTAAAGGAAGATGAACTTTCTGAAACAAAGCGCGAGTTTGAAGCAGTGTTACCAAAATTACGTGCAGAATTTGAAGCAGAAAAACATACCAGCAATATTGAAGTCCTTGAAGGATTACGAGGGATAAAATTCGTATATGATTTTTCGCTTGAACTGGTTAAAAAGGGTGATACGATGTATACGCTTGGTTATCCGCTCCTTGCAAGCCAGCTTTTAAACGCGTATTTTAAGGAATACCACAAGGAAATAAGTGCGCGGGGCGTACATGCACGAATAATCTATGATCATGATACATGGTTTTCAAAGAGGCGGGAAACGCGAACGCATGCTGACCAACGATACCTTCCAAAGGGGATCCATACGCCTGGATTTATCCATATTGTAAAGGACTATGTTGCGATCATGGTTGTAACCGAGAAACAGAAAAGTGCTATTCTTATTAAGAACAAGGAAGTTGCTGAAAGTTATTTGCAGTACTTTAACCTTATATGGGGGGTTGCCTATGCTATTGAATAGAAAAACGGGCCCGGAGAGATTGCCTGTTTCGCCCTTTTTAGTTTCTTAAGTTTTTCTTAAGCTAAAAAGGTCGAACCCCAAAAACCAAAAGATCATAATTAATCCTAAAGGCTTTTTCCAGGGTTTTTGCCATCAGAAATGCTGAAGTCAAAAAGCCTTTGAACTCTCGACCTGCGGATTTCCACCTTTTAGGAAAAGGTGGACCAAACTGATTGTTAGGTTACCTTTCTAAAAAGCTAAAAGTCCGACGCTCTACCAAGTTGCTCGTTTCGCCCTTTTCCGCCTTTTGAAAAAAGGCGGCCCAAAACTATTTGGTTAAAGGTCGAACCCCAAAAACCAATAAGACTAAATTAGCCTCAAGGGTTTTGGGATAATGCGTAGACCTTTGCCATAAGAATTTATGAGTCAAAGGGCTTCGCCGCTGAGCTACGGGCCCAATGTTGTAAAAATAGTCATTAAAACAGTTTAAAAACAATACCTACTCCAAAACTGGCACCACTAACTCGATGTCCTCGGTGAATATGTCGTCAGCGGGTGCGGAATCGCCAAAAATGGCGGCTGAGATAGCGGAGACCTGCGGGGTGGAAAGAATGCTATCCAAGGTGCCCCCGCCGGACAAAGTTAGGAGGCGGTTGCAGATGCGCATGGCAACCGACCTGACGCGTTGCGAAATTAAATCCGGGTCGCTGCTGACATAAGGTCCAAGAAATGCCGTAGGATAGGGTATATGGGACAATGCATCAAGAAATCCAAGATACGCATAGGGGGAATATACCACGGGTGCGAGTTTTGTAAGGAGGGTTCGGTGATTGTTCGGCAATGGACTTTGTTCGCTATTTTCCTCACCTTGAACCATAAGCCGGTGATTTAGATAGGTGCCAAGCACAAGCCCAAATGCATTTGATAGAAACCATGCTCCCGGTAGGGGGGTTTCCAACTTAACGGGAAGCTTTCCTGCAAACGGGGCATCTGGGATATATTCTATCGAAAGCAGAATGCGCAGAATGTTATCACCGCCTGCAAAATCGGCCCACGCACGGGGCGGCCGTGAACTAAGATGATACGTAGAGAGGTTTGCGACTGAAACCAGCTCAAATTCTCCAGCCGTTACGGCATCAACGACATCACCAATGACATAGGCATACCTGGGATCGTTAGTATTAAGAGACAAAACACGTGCATATATCCCGGATGCGCAAAGTCCTCCAAGAAAACGGTTGAGGCCATGAATGGTCTGCTTATTCTCAAGGTCAAAATAAAAAACATGGCCGTGTTTGATGTGGCTAAAAAGAGGATGTTGCCGTGGTATGAAAACTGCCCCCCGTTCAAAAAGCCGCTTGAGAATGGATTTAATCTCGACGCGAAGCGCACCATTTGTCGGGGCGTCGTTTCGCTTGACGACCCGTTCTATTAATGTAACCATGAAGTATATATGGTAAAATATGTTTATAAAATCAATGGGGTTTTTAAAGTATCGATTATTAATATATGTATGCCGGGTTGGCTGATCGGCTAGGCACCCGCCTGCAGCTCGAGCCCTTTTTCTTAGAAAGAAAAAGGTCTAGAGTTCACCCCAAAAAGAAACTGGGGCGATTATTCTTCGCTTTTATGAGATCAGTAGTGATCGATGAAATAGCATATATGTTTTTGGGCGCTTTTTGGAAAAAAGCGCAAGAAAGCGGAGTAGAGGGGTTCAACGCACTTTTTTAGGAAAAAAGTGCGCAAAAAACGCACAACCTAAAAACTTAATGAAAATCCCTTGCCCGGCTTATTTTTCTTAAACTATTATTTTTTAAACACTCATACGCATGCTCTTTATCTATGTTTAGAACACACTATGTAGCAGATGCTAAGAAACAAGAAAACGCAACCGTTGCAGGTTGGGTTTATGACGTACGTGACCTGGGGAAACTCAAGTTTGTATTGGTTCGGGACCGAACTGGCATAATACAAGTCACTGCAAAAAAAGGAGTAGTCAATGATGCACTTTTGGAACGGATGAAATGTAACCGGGAAGACGTGGTGAAAGTAAGTGGGAAAATAGTTCCTAATAAAATTGCGCCTGACGGCGTCGAGTTGATTCCAGATGAATTTACGACCCTAAACAGCGTGGAGCGAAAACTCCCCGTTGACCCAAGCGATGCAGTGCCTGCCGAATTAGATACGAGACTTGACCACCGATACATTGACTTACGGCGTAAGAAAATCGCTGCGATATTTACGATAAAATCACTTGTAGCAAACGCCTTTCGGGATTCGCTTCGAAACCAAAAATTTGTTGAGATTCACCCGTCGTGCATTACCGGTGCGGCAACCGAAGGGGGGACAGATGTATTCCCTATCCAGTACTTTGAAAACCTCGCATTTCTTGTACAATCACCGCAACTTTACAAGCAGCTTGCAGTCATCGGCGGATTTGACAGGGTATTTATGACTGTGCCGGTGTTCAGGGCAGAAAAGCACAATACGACCACGCACTTAAACGAGGTCGTTCAGATGGATATCGAGATGGGGTTTGCAGACCATGCCGATGCGATGGACGTGCTTGAGCACGTGGTACTTGATATTCTTGCCTCAATACGGGACAATGCAAAAGAAGAACTAAAGGCACTGGGAGTCGAGGTGCAGGTACCAAAAAAGATACCGCGCCATACGTATACCGAACTGGTGGACCGCCTCAATAAAGCTGGATTTACGATGCAGTGGGGGGACGACTTCACGAAAGAGGCGGAAAAAAAACTACAGGAACTCCTCGGCGAGCAATTATATTTTATTTACGAGTGGCCTACTGCAATACGGGCATTCTATTCCATGCCAACTGAAAATGACGAAAAAATATGTAACGCGTTTGATTTGATATATCAGGGGCTTGAAATTTCAAGCGGGGCACAGCGTATCCATAAGATACACATACTTGAGGACCAACTGAAAAAGCGCGGCCTTGACGCATATAAATTTGAGTTCTATTTAAATGCATTTAGGATGGGCGCGCCACCGCACGCCGGCTGGAGTATTGGGCTAGAACGACTAACTATGAAAATATGTAATCTTGACAATATCCGGGAAGCGGTGCTCTTTCCAAGGGATAGGACAAGGTTGTACCCCTAGGTACGGCCCATATAAAATTCCCTTTTGCCCTTGTCGAACTTCTCAATTGCATAGCGGAGCATAGTGCGGGGCATCTCCCTATAGTGGGCAATAAGGAATGTTTCGAGTGCTTTTTGGTCGCGTTTTCCAATTTCCCGTAGCATCCAACCGACTGCCTTATGGATAAGGTCGTGCGTGTCGTTAAGAAGGAGTTTTGCAATGGCAAAAGAATCATCAAAGCGTTTTTGCCTTATAAAATAAAAAGTCGAGACCATGGCGATACGGCGCTCCCAAAGAAGCGTGGATTTGGCGAAACCATATAGGAGTTTTTTATCCTTATCAAGGAGGTAGGCGCCAAGGATCTTATCTGCAGAGGTGTCAACAAGGTCCCAGTTATTGATATGCGAGCGATGGAGAAGATAAAAATCAACAATTTCTTTGCGTGCTTGTTCGTTTGATTTTTTGAATTTCTCAACAAGGATCAAAAGCGCAAGGAGACGGGCTTCATGAATTTTATTTTTTAATAGCAACTCGAGCGAGGTAAGTTCCAAATTTGTATATTTTTTCGCAATTGCGCGGGTTTGCGGCACGGTGACTCCGATAAATATATCTCCTTCGCCGTATTCTCCTTTTCCGGTTTTAAAGAAACGTACTGAGACATCGGCCCGCTCCTTTTGTGCGTACCGTTGCAAGTCTGAAAGTGGATCCATATCTACACCTGCCTAAAATTGCTAAATGATTTACTTGTTTTGTCGTTCCAGAATGAGGGAAGTTGGTTTATAATATAGCCTCGAAATTCATTAGAGTAAACATACGTTAGCCGATTCCCAAATGAAGAAAATTCGCTAAATCCTGCTTCTGCATCTGCATACACTTCTTTGATTTTCTTGCGCTCAAAATCCTTTTGCAAGAGGGACGAACGGCGCAATAGTAAATAGTCTGCCTGCCGTATCGCATTTACCTCAAGATTTGCGGAATTTTGTGAAATGAAGAGGACACTTAGGTCCTTGTGACGTGCAACAAGAAGAAATGCGCTTAAGAGCTTGTTTGGATTTGACATCGAGCCGCGTGAAGAAAACAAAATGCCCCCTTCATCGATGAGGACAAATGAACCGTTTGGGGCATCGCTTATGTCTTTAACCGTACGTATCCAGCGCGGAAGGTTCTCTTCAGAAAAACCCATGGCGCATGCCAGCCGGCCCGTTTTGGCAGTAACGTTTTCCAACAATCGCATGCCAAGCGCGCTCTTGCCGCTTCCGCGGGCGCCAAGGATAATTCCGATGCTGCTTTTTGAGTCCATAAGATGGATTTCAAATTGCCCAAAGTTACCTTCATTGGTCTTTAAAATTTCAAATGGAACATACCTGGCAGTACCTTTAGGTTTTTTTCGGGCAGCCTGCTTTTTGCCCAGTTCAGTTTTCGTCCTTTTGAAAAACAGTGAGACAACTAAAACAAATGACTTTCCCAAAAACAAGGCAATGGCAAACAGCGTATCAAATATAAATGGGACAACTGCAAGCATAAACCCAAAAAAACGGCTGAAAAGTGTTTTCTTTCGTGCCATGGATACATAATACAGCTAATGTCAAAAAGGCTTTCGTTTGATAAAAAAGAAATTAGGAGGGGCTAGACCTCCGTGCCTTTTGCGCCTTTTTTATGTTTTCTGAGCGTGCGCGTTTCTGTGCACGCGTAGGTTTTGCCTTCTCAGGTACATTCTTACGCGGTCTTGCGATAAAAATGTCCCCGCGTACGTGCCGCGGAACCGTGGAGAGCTGCCCCCTAAACAATTCCCTCGTCTTAGGGTCATTAGGCACAAGACGGTCAGCCTCAATATGTGCGTCTTGCTTACTCACAAGAAATGCTTCAGTATCCCAACTGCCGCTTTGTCTCCTGCCGGCAAGACGCAGCGTGTGCCCCCGCCTTCCAATGTCCTGAGTCTTAAATGAGGCAAACTGCTCTTTTGGCCGAAGCACGATCCGGTAATATCTACCAGTTCCAAGCGTGCCTGGCTTTAGGCGCACACGCCCTTGTGGTTGAGCCAATGCACGCTGGCGGGTCGTCATGGCCTTCCATGTATCCTGGGCTTTCTGGATATTGTGTCTCGCTGCGCTTTTCTGTCGTTCCGTCACCATGTGCTCACCTCGCTGTAATACACTGCCCCCTATCTCGGATAAATACCTTTCGTGTTGGAATACGCCAAAAGACGCAATGATTAAATAGTGCCTTTGCGGGAAATAATGCCATGAAGATATACGCGACGATTTTACTGATGATATTCTTAAACGGCTGTATGGCGCCGCAGGCTGACGGAACGATAAACAATTCAACAATGCTAAACGGCCAGGGACAATACGAGATAACAACGCAGGAAGTCCAATACTTTGAAAATGTGCGCGGATACCTTGCAAAGCCCTCACAACCCGGACAGTATCCAGGCGTCATTATGATCCACGAATGGTGGGGACTTAACGACAACATACGTCAAATGGCACGCGAACTTGCACGTAACGGGTATAGTGTCATCGCAGTTGACCTCTACGGGGGCGCAGTTGCAACAACGCCTGACGAGGCACGGGCACTCGTAGCTGCTCTTGATTCGACACGGGCAAAACAGAATATGCGCGCTGCCGCACAATTCCTTAGGGAAAACGAAAACGTAACAAAGACCGCTTCGCTTGGCTGGTGTTTTGGCGGTGGGCAGAGCATGCAACTTGCCGTAAGTGGCGAGGAGCTTGATGCAACCATCATATATTATGGAAACATCATAACAGATGAAGCGCAATTGCAGTCAATCAACTGGCCTGTGCTCGGGATTTTCGGGGAAAACGATACGTCAATACCAACGACCAATGTACGGGAGTTCAGGGCAAAACTTGACCAGCTTGGCATTGAGAATGAGGTTTATATTTATCCAAACGTGGGACACGCATTTGCAAACCCCTCCGGCATGAACTACGCGCCTGAAGAAACACGCGATGCATGGAACAAAACGCTTGATTTTTTGAATATGCATTTGAAATAGAAGAAGGCCACGACCGGTCGCCAAAGCTTGGATTTGGTTCATTACCAGACCATACAAGATTATGCATGTTTATGCAATGTTTTGCATATTTTGTTTATTAAGTGAAACTATTTAACTTTTTCTACAAGGATTGTGAAATAGATCACTGCTGAAATCTCTCACTTTTTGTTTTGTCAAAATTTTGATTTCTAAGCTTTGCTTCTTCGCTAGGTTCTTTCATTCTCATAACTCCTATAACTTCCATTACTCGTTCACTAAATGGTGTCCACCAATAGGCATACTCCAACCAATCCTTTTGTTGATCAACAGCAGTGTTTGTCTCTACTAGGCCAAGTTCTAATAATTTAGATAAAGAAGCATGTATCAGCGGTCTAAGCAATTCGGGGCACTGCTCTTGAATAGTTTGAGAATTCATATGGCTAAAGCCATGGGGTTCAGTACCATAATTTTTCATTAACCAAAGACATCCATGGTCTAATGTTTTACTAACTTTTGAAATAAGCCGGTTTCTTGCTTTTTGTTGATTTTCAATGGCAATTTTTATTTCTTCGACCATTTTGCTAGCAATATCTGCATCGATCACATGAATGTCCTTCACGTCAAATGGCAGCCATAATTCTGAATTAGATTTGTTATTTGCTTTCAGAATAATTATGTCTTCAGGCTGTCGTATTGTAACTGCTATCCCCAATTCGTACATGACATTTGGATTTGGCGAGTTGTATCTTGAATCATTGGACAAATCAAATATCAGAAATTTTGAATTTGCTAAATAATCAAATATTTTATCCATGATCGTGCCATCGTTAGGTGGAAATCCAGAAAGAACCACCGGAATTTTGAGACCGTCAGCAAGGCTCTTTAAAGCATCAAATCTATTTTTGAAGTCGACATAATTTCCAGCTTTTTCATCTTGTGGCATTGCAACAAAAATTTCATTCCTCTCTTGGTTACCTCTCCACTCAGTTTCGTAGTATTTTTTTGCTAGTGCCAAAATATCACCTATAAATCAAATTGAATGCGATCATTGTATCCTACATACAACATTCTGCATAAATAATTAACTCTAGTTGACCTGATTTCTTATACCATGCTCAAAAATGAGGTCATATTTTGAAAGTTGATGGCTCTGGCTATATTTCTAATTGGATTGAGTTAATGGGGTTGAACTCATAAGAATTAAAAACAGAATTTGCATAATAAATACGGGTGAAACACATGGGTAAATATAACTTTACAGTACTTATAGAAAAAGATGAAGATGGCATGTATGTTGCAGAAGTCCCAGACTTAAAGGGCTGCTATACACAGGGCGAAACATTGCAGGAAGTGCTTGAAAACATAAAGGAGGTAATAGAACTTTGTTTGGAGAGCCAGAAGGATGTTCGTCCACATGAATTTGTAGGGGTGCAGAAAGTTGAGGTTTCAGTATGAAGCTTCCACTAGTGGATGCAAAAACGTTAATCAAGATTCTTGTCCTCAAAGGTTATAGGCAAATAAGACAAAGTGGCAGTCATGTTCAATTCAAAGATGACCTGGGAACTCTAATAACAGTTCCGATTCATTCTGGAAAAGATATTGGAAGAGGGCTTCTAAGAAAAATTATACGAGATATGGAGCTAACAAGAGATGAATTTATATCACTTTTAGAAAAAGTTTGACAATTATATAAAAAAGAAAGGCCACGACCGAGATTTTCGACGCATTTAGCGAGACGGTTTTGGGCCGCCTTTTCCTAAAAGGTGGAATCGAACTCGGGACTAGGGCTGTCTGTTTCGCCCTTTTTAGGATCTCTCGCCTTTCTCGTATGAAAAAGGGCGAGCCCCAAAAACTAATTGGACCGCTAGTTTTTGGGCGCAATTGTTTTCACGCGAAAACAATGCGCATTGTCGCAAAGCGACAATTGTGCTTTTTCCTAAAAAGCGCAACCACAGGCCCCCATATTACCATTATACTATCGTGGCCATCAAACTTTTAGGAAAAGTTTGATCAAAACTAATTTTCCATAAAAGTAGTAAGATAATTTGTGTAACTTCCACTTTAAAAACTTACTTTTTCTGCTCTAGCGTGGCTTTTACTGTGGCCAAGTCGCGTTCTACTGCCTTTTTCATGCAAAATACAAAAAGAAGGGCAAGTGGAAAGAGAAGAATGGATGAAAAATGAAAGCGAAAAGTACGCGTAACTTTCGTACCCGTACCGAAAGGTGAAAATTTCCATCCCTCTTCAATATTTCTTAATAAGAACGAGGCGGGAAATTGTGAAAAAGAAAAACGGGAAACGTGGGCATAGGGACGCTTGAAGAGGACTACCTTTTCATGGTGAACCGAGCCATCGCTGTTATGAACTTTACGTACGCTCCCCACCCGAGTTCTCTCTGTATCAATAGTGTATGCACCAACAATGGCAGGGATGGGCCCATAACCAGCAAATGTAGTCATATTTGAGGGGTTACTAGTAAAATCAAAAACGACTTCCGGCCTTACATCGATACGGATGGAACGGTTAAATGAATGAAACATGGCGATCTACTTTCGTACGTATTCTTTAAGCGATGAACCATCACCTGCAAAAAACTCAACTTCTGTTGCACCGCTTTCCTCGATATACCGCTTAAGATCGTAATGATCTGCATGATCGCTTAAGGGAAATGCCTTATCAACATTAAATCCAGTGGTGAGTGCCCAACCGGTGGAGATTGCGACAACGGTTTCGCGGTTAAATGCCCCGCCTAAACGCCTCGCAAAGTAGCGCTTGGCATTTCTCATAGGAACCAGGGCAACAAACTGCCGTTTCATTGCCTCTTCTGCTTCTTCGCTTCCTATAACAACGCGGTCAAGTTTGACACCAAACTTTTCGTAGATACTGCAAAATCCGTCCATCTTCTCAGTAACAACAGGTGCAATTGAACAGTATTCGTTGAGGAGCTTTACCAACTCCTGGGCCTTGCCAAGCTCATAACAACCGACAAGCACATTTGCACCCCTATTTGACTGCCCCTGCACCCATTGGCCCATCTCGCTACATACGTCATAATATGGCGGAAATTGATATGCGGGATCGGCATACGTTGCCTCGATGATGAGCCGATCACATTGGACGACTGGTGCACCTTTCGTGATCAGGTTGTCCCGTAAGCAGAGGTCGCCGGTGTATACTGAAACCTTTCCGTCACTTTCAACCCTGATCTGTCTTGCGCCAAGCATGTGGCCCGCACTTACCAGTTTTGTATTTAACGGATTATGGGGGGTAGCGCGCAAACCTGCAAGTGCGATGGTTTCCTCGCTTGCAATTACTTGCTCTTTTCTCCGAACCCCATTTACGTGGTCGCTGTGGGCATGCGAGACAAAACAAAGGTCGCCCGCACCATGGTCAAGGGCAATCGTAGTTTCCCCATAGGGAATAGTAAAGCGTGACTCGGCAGGAAAAAGGGCGGCCCGGGAAGATGATTTTTTCATGCTGGAATAACGAACCTGACCATTATAAATACTAGCGTCAAAATGTATTTATGACGACACTTATAACAAACGATGATGGTGACTCCGCAGGACTGCGCGTACTTCTCAAAGCCGCTCAGGCAATTGATGATGCATACGCACTTATCCCCCATCGCCAAAGAAGCGCAGTCTCAAAGTCCCTTACACTTCACAAGGCGCTTCGGATCCATGAGAAGGACGGGGGCATATTTGAATTGACCGGCACGCCTGCGGACTGCGTCCTTTTTGCGCTGTACTCAAAGGAGTTTAAGAAGCCCGATTTTGTCCTCTCCGGAATAAATTTTGGCGACAACACCTCACTTGATTCCATCCTATCATCCGGAACGCTTGGCGCATGCTGGCAGGCGCTCATTGAGGGAATACCTGCGATTGCGTTTTCTCTTGCACGCACAAACCGGGAATGGAGAGACCAAAAAAACTGGAGCGACGTGCACGAACTGGAAAAAAGGACCGTAGAGGTTATCGGTCTATTGCGCAAAAAGATGAAAAAAAACTGCTTCTATTCAGTTAATCTTCCTGCGAACATTTCAAAGGCACATGTCATATTTGAGAAAAGGCTCCAACGCTCGCGATTTCGGGTATTTATAGACAAGCGTGTTGACCCAAGCAACCACCCCTATTACTGGCTCTGCGGGGATTTCAAAAAGTATGAAAAAGATACTGATACGCATGCAGTCAATGTGGAAAACAACATCACCATCACGGAGATTTCGCTTGATACGTTTCACATCGGACTAAAGTGACCATTTTAAGGGTTAGTAGAGAGACAATAGTATGGACTGGCGTTCACATGTACTTATCGGAATAGTACTTTCCTTACCCGTAATGATTTATTTGCAGGTAGAGCTCCCCATGCTTATCCTGTTATCATTATTTGCCGGATTTAGTGCATTACTACCGGACGTTGACCATAAGATGAGTAAAATCAGGTGGCTTGCCGATCGGGCATTTGTCCTCTTTGCAGTGATTTATTCGTATTCTAATTGTATGGGGTGCAGTGTCGGCGAGGTTATAAAGGACAGCCTTGTGCTTATTGGGATATACTTTCTTATCCTTACATTCCTAAGCCCGCGACACAGGGGAATAACGCACAGCCTCCTCTTTGTAGTACTATATGGGGCAGTTTTGTTTCTTTTATTCGATGGATACCTTGCGCTCGCCGGGCTTATCGGGTATCTCTCCCACCTTGTTGCCGACAAGGAAATAAAAATCTGGTGATGGCGTACTTGGGCGGGGCAAGGAATTAACAATGTCACAAAGTGCACTGCCATCACTGACATACGCCGGGTCAAATGCAGGACGACGGGTGTCACTGTTGGATTTGACATGGCTGACAAAGGCAGCACCCTCATTTTTGCCTGGAGCATGTGCAGTTGTAGCGGGAGGTTCCTGAACTGGATCCATTTTCCGAAACAACCGAGTCCGTTCCTTCATATATCTGGAAAGGTCTCCTGCCTTTAATGTCAGGTTTCCTGACCTATAAATGGTATTTTTAGACATTATAACACGTTAATTATGTTAAGGACACCGTTTTATAAATATTTCATTTTGCCATTTTATAACACTATTTAATTGTTGCAAATAAGCGGGCGAGCTTTTTAATTTATTCACTTTTAAAACTATGTATGCTTCCTGAGTCAAAACTCATAAAGACTGAAATGACCCTCCGTGAGCTTACGCTCCCTGATGATGTGAAGATGGCGCGAAAGTCGCTCTTGCGATGGGTTGCACTGAGCCTTGGGCTTATGCTCCCCAATGAGACACGGCGCCTGCTTCTTGACGTGCTTGATGCGCTTATCCATTATCATGCAACAAATGAGGAACCGACGACTAAACAAATCATTGACAGGGTTAAGGAAATTTCAGGAGAGCCACCCTATTCAAAGGCAGTATATTACCACCTCCTGAGGCTTAAGGAAATGGGACTTATTTCAAGGAAAAAAGGAAGATATACCTTTGGCGACGGAAGCGGAAAAAAGCTTAATGAGGTTTTTCGGGATTTTTACACGACGCGGATCAACAGCGTGTCAAAAAATCTTGACGAGGCGGCGCTTCGGTTGCAGGAAAGTTATAGGCAATAGGTAATCACATGGGTTTTGCAGGTTTTTATAAATTAAGCATAGCCGAGCGGCTCGAAATTCTTAAAAAAGAACGGGGCATCACGGATGAAGAAGCCCACGTTTTGCAAAGGGAGGGCGCCCTTACGCTTGACACTGCGGACCGCATGGTGGAAAATGTCGTTGGCACGATCCACCTTCCGATCGGAATTGCAACGAATTTTGTAATCAATGGCGTGGAATACGCAATCCCCATGGCAATTGAGGAGCCAAGCGTCATAGCAGGTGCAAGCAAGGCTGCAAAATTGGCACTCCCGGGGGGATTTACTGCAAAGAGCGACGAACCGATAATGACAGGGGAAATCCAACTTGCAAACATTACAGATGGAAAAAAAGCGCTTACCTCATTTAAGAAACATAAAAATGAGATTGAAACGCTCGCAAGCGAATCTGCAGGGCCAATAAAAAAATATGGGGGCGGTTTCAGGGGCGTTGAAGCGAAACTCGTCAAAACAACTCGGGGAGAAATGCTCATACTTTATTTTTCAATAGATGTACGGGATGCAATGGGTGCAAATACGATAAACACAATTCTTGAAACGATCAGCCCAAAGGTGGAGGAATATATCGGACAGGGTACAGCACGGTTACGAATATTAAGCAACCTTGCAATAAAACGAAAGGCATACGCTGAGGCGACCCTCAAAAAAGAGGTGATCGGCGCTGACGCAATAGAAGGGATGCTTGACGCATATGAATTTGCGCAAAATGATATATATCGCTGCGTGACCCATAATAAGGGAATAATGAACGGTATTGACGCAGTTGCCCTTGCAACCGGCCAGGACTGGCGCGCGATAGAAGCGGGGGCACACGGGTATGCTGCCATGAAAAAATACCGGTCGCTTACGACCTATGAAAAAACAAGGAACGGCGACCTTCGTGCAAAAATAGAGCTGCCGCTTGCAGTAGGTACTGTCGGCGGGTCGATCAACACAAGCCCGACTGCAAAAATTGCTTTAAAAATACTTGGAGTTAAAACATCTAAGGAGCTTGCGCAGGCAATGGCGTGTGCAGGGCTTGCAAATAACATAGCTGCGCTTTATGCGCTTGCGACAACAGGCATCCAGGCAGGCCACATGCGGCTCCATGGAAAGAATATCGCGGCCATGGCTGGGGCACACGGGGCGGCTGAAATAGAATCAGTTGCAGGGGCACTCGCTGAAAGCAAGAACTTTTCGCTTGAATACGCAAAACAAGTATTGGAAAAAATACGAAAAAAGTGAGGATATGGAACAAAAGTATCTGTTTATCGGCATTATACTGGTGCTTGCCGTGTCGGGATATGGCCTATTTGTTGATAATGGATTTACTGAAAATGGGTACGCTGAACTTACGCTTGTTAAGGAGATTACGGGAATACAGTTGCAGGATGCTGTGGTACGGGGCCTTATTGTGGCAATAACTGCCGCAAGCGCAATACTGCTGTTTTTTATGAAACGTGAGTCGGAGTATGGGTCGTTTCTTGCAGCGGTCTTTTTCATACTTTCGCCGTTTGTTTTTTCAACAATGGCATATGCGGCATCGTTTGGCGGATCAATGACAATACTGCTTCTTATGGTTGCCGGCTTTGTGTTCTTTAGGACGGGCAATCCAATAAAACTTGCTGCAATTATACCGCTTACCGCCGCATTATATGTTGGCCTTGCCATTACGGGCACGGAATTTTCCGTTTTGAAGATTAAGGAAATCGGCATCGTCCTCCCCTTATCAATCCTTTCAGTAGTTCCGCTCGTACGTGGGACAGTCAGCTCCCGGGAGATATTTTTTATCGCCGGCCTTGCGCTTTCCCCCTTCCTTCCTGCATTTGCAATTGCGTTTCTTGCCATTTCACTTATTGACTCACTGCCACAATTTATTGAAAAAAACGGGGCTTTCGAATGGGCACTACTTGCTTTTGCCCTGTTTTTCTACTTCATCCTTAACCCTGCTCTTGGAAACTATATCTCAGCTGCGGGGATCGGCGTCGCGCTTGGGATGATAACCTATTTCATCGCCTCCCTCTTTACTACCTCATCACCGCAACTAACGCGCGCATTGATTATATTTTCCATTGCGCTTGCAGTAACTGACGGACTTCTTGCCACCGAACAGCTAAAGGGAAGCGTGCCCACAACTGAGGAGCTTGAGCTTATTACGGATGCACCGGACGGAACCATTGGGATGCTTGAGCATACGAAGGCATTTGAATATTACAATGGCCAGAAGCCGCGATTGATTACTGCAAAGGAGCTTCTTGGCACGGATCCGCTTTCAGCGGAATATGCCATTATTACGGTCAAGGGGCTCGAACGTACCCTTGCCCCACGCCCAATCGTTTTTAGGCCGGTTCAGGCATCGGTACAGGACTCTTCATACATTGTGGATTATTATAGCAACAATTATGTTTTACGGACTGCGATGACGCAGGAATTTGAAATTATCACAGATGCAACGATCCAGGATCTCACTGGCAGATCCCCCGTACGGACAGTGAGCCTCCCACGGTTAAGAAAATTTGGGACATTCGAAAATGATGAGTTTCCGGCGATTATAAATACTGAAAATATACTTGACACGAATGCATATGAGCTTCTTTTTGTAAATGAGCCACATCTTGAGAATAGCGCAGGCAAAATAATCAGAACCAGGTAATATCATGAGCACGCTTATCCTTACGATCGGCCTTCTTGCAATATCCTTCCTTGTGACGTACGTATTTGCATACATCATAATCCCGCGGCTCAAGCGGTTCAATATTACCGGAAAGGACATTAACAAGCCGGGGCAACCGGAAGTCGCGGAAATGGGCGGAATTGCAATTGTCGCCGGATTTACCGCCGGCGTGCTACTTGCAGTGTTTCTCAATACGTTCTTTGCATTTGAGTTTAACCTAATACACATGCTTGCGGCGCTTATCGCAATACACACCGTTGCATTTATCGGGATAGTCGATGACCTTCTTGACCTGCCGCAATGGATAAAGGCGCTTCTGCCGCTTTTTGCCGCAATCCCGCTTGTTGCAGTTGAGGCGGCAGGGAGCACAGCACTTATCATCCCATTTATCGGAGTGATTGACCTTGGGATAATATATACCTTGCTCCTTATCCCGCTTGGGATTGCCGTTGCGTCTAACCTCACGAACATGCTTGCGGGCTTTAATGGGATGGAAAGCGGAATGGGAATTGTCATATTTGCCGCCATGACGATACTTGCCATCGCCACGGGGGCAATTGAGACGCTCATCATATCCCTTGCAATGCTTGGCGCACTTATCGGATTCTTTCTCCATAACAAATACCCCGCACGGGCATTCCCAGGGGATGTCGGTAACCTGACAATAGGTGCAGCACTTGCGTCAAGCGTCATAATCGGAAACCTTGAGGCGGCAGGCGCGCTTCTTCTTATTCCGTATGTTATTGATTTTTTCATAAAGCTTGCAAACAGATTTCCAAGCAAGAACTGGTGGGGCATTTACAAGGATGGAAAGCTGTACCCTGTTGAAAACAAGGTGCGCGGGCTTGCCCAGCTGATCATGAAGCGGGCAAACGGAATCAGCGAAAAGAACCTGACGCGTACATTTATCGTGATTGAGATTGTTGTTGCGGTTGCGGTACTGATTTTGTTTTTGAAGGTTTAAAGTTCAGGAAATAGCTTGAACTTATGTTCCTTAATAATGAAAAGGGTCTCGACGTGCCGAACCATGGGAAACGCATCCTTGAATGATTGGATAATTTCATAATAGTGATAATTATCACGTGCTTCAAGGTCAAGCTCAATTCAGCTAGAGATAATGCACAATTACACACCTTATACAGAACACGTGCGTTTGGGTCATTATTTTGATAGTGTGGGTCTTTGGTTTCTCTATCTAAAAAGGCAATATAGTTAAAACGACGTTCGAGGTATATGTGTTACGTATGATCAAAATCTATTTCTTATCCTTCCCTAAAATCGCCTCATAATCACTAACCCGCCCAATATCCTGCCATTTGCCCGTGTGCTCGTATACTGCAATTTTCTTGCCCTCTTTGAGGAGACGTGGAAACACATCCTTTGCAAAGTCCTCCTTGGGACGGATATACTCAAAGATCGCCGGCTCAAGGACGTAGATACCTGCGTTAATGTAATGCTCAAGCACAGGTTTTTCAACAAATGCTGCAACGGAACGATTTTTGACTTCTACCACCCCGTATTCGATGGAGGTCGTATGTTTTACCACGCACATGGTCGCAAACGCCTTTGACTTTTTATGAAACTCAAGCATATCAGTAAGTGAGACGTCGTTAACCGTATCGCCCATTGCAACAATAAATGGGCCCGCGATTGAACCTCTTTTTGGAATGATCGAGCCGGCAGTTTTCTGGGGTTCATGTTCAATGAGGTAGTCGATTTGCAGGCCAAACGATGCGCCGTCCTTGAAATAGCCCATGATCTGTTCTTTTAGGTAACCGACTGTAATCGTGACATGCGTAATGCCATGCTTTTTCAAGTTCTCAAGAACAAAGAGAAGCATAGGCTTTCCGTTTATTGGAAGCATTGGTTTTGGGCTCGTAAGGGTATATGGCCGTAAACGCGTGCCTTCACCACCTGCTAATACAATTGCATCCATATGTCCACCTACAATAAATAATACCCTAAAACTGCGCCGCTTAGGGAGCATATAAAATTGGTAGTGCCCTTGGTACCAATGCCCATCTCTTCAAAAATTCCGACCACGCTGTCAATAACGGAACCGGCAAAGCCGATGAGAGTTATGATAAGTGCCTGTGTCGGATTAATTCCAAATATAAAAATTGATATGGTCGCAATAAGGGCGGCGCCAAGAAGGGACGCGACAAAACCGACAACGCTTACTGCCCCGCTTTTTCCTGCGCGTACGCTTGCAAAGCTCCCAAGGTAAATGGGGTTGCCTGAAAGCACGCCAAGTTCGGAAGCAAACTTATCGGCGCTGACCGCCGCAAGTGTCGCAATATACGGGATTGACCCAAGGAATGGCGAGCCGACTGCAAGGATGGTTGGGAGGAGCCCGTTAGAAAGGACGTTTTCCCAACTCCGTTCATGTTCATAGATCCCCATCTCGCGTTTTCTGCGGTTCTCGTATTTTGTGGCAACAACGGCAGAAAACAGGAATATAAGGATAAGCGCAAGATAACTAAGCCCCCCAAAGACGGCAATAAGGAGCCCCATTGCAAGGGCTAACATAAGGCCATATTTGTCAAGCATAACAGGCATCAGAGCTACCTCACCGCATCAAGTCACTGTTTTTTTGACAAGCAGATCTCGATTGCGGAAACCTTGCTTTTCGACCCGTCTTCTGACATGAGTTCTTCTGTTTTTATCTGTATGTCCTTTACCATGACATCGGGCATATACCTGTTGCGCACAATTTCGGCAACGTCAACGGCCATTGATATGACCTTACCCCGCGCCTTTATAAAAACCTCATCTGCACCATTATTAAACTGGGTAACAACCGCAAGCACGTAACTGATCGGCCCTTTTTTCCCTACAAAAACTGTGTTGTCCTTTTTCACTTCTGTTTGTTGCGTTTCTTCCATCATATACACCTCTAACGTGTTTCGTATTTTATTTCGCTTATCCAAAAAATTGAGCAATAAATTACTATTCTATTGTATTTATAAAGTTAGCGGGATGAAAGACGAAAAAAAGTGAAACCTGTGCGGCGATCGACGAATTTTTATACGGGGGGAAAGATAATAAATTGGCATAACCATAAAGGAAATACCAAAACAGTGATTCAATGAATACCTATGGCCAGACGCATCACCGAATCGCACCCGCCTCATACAAACCCAGGACTCAGAATAGGCAACCGATTATAGAATCATTAAACCACCGCCGCCTCATACGCATGCCAAGTAGAACGCTCCTCGCAACCCCGCAAACGGCCGGCCGGCGGCAGGTGCAACTTTGTTTTGAGTCAATTGTTGCACCGACACTTGGGGACATACTTGATACATACTGGCAAGGTGAAAGAACGGAATCAAAGAAACACGGTGAGCGGGTCATACATGACATGTACCAGTTTGCAAGCGATGTACACGCTTATCAAAAACGCAAAAGTGGCGCAAACCACCTGGCACATACTGCCCAGGTTGGATATTACGCCGCAGAGGCGCGGGGCAGACACATTGAAATAGCAGCTGGCCTTGGACACGACACGATTGAGGACTATGAAGGCAATGAACTTCTGTATCTACGTCTTATAGACAGGTTTGGGAAGGCAATTGCCCGTGAGATTGATTTTGTAACAAAGCCGCGCGTTTATAATGATAGGTATTTTGTCTTTCCAAACGGCAATGCGTATGATATGGAAAAAAAAGAATGGCTCCAGCTGGAGTATGGGGACTATGTTGGCCCAAAAACAATGCGTAAATGCCCACCTCAACTAAAAGAACTGCGTGAGCAGGTATTTTTTACACGGCTCATAAGTTTCGAGGGATTACGGTCGCTTCTCTTGCGATGCTTTGACGAATATGCCAACCTAAGGGATGTCGATTATATGAGCGATGAGAAACAGCTAAAACGGCTGCGGCGGGTGGTGAACTTTATCCGGGACATAGTCGCACGGCTCCATTATGGGCTTTTGTTAAAATTTGATGATGAGTTAAGGTTGCGTTGGCCTTATGAATTAAAAAATTATGAAACAAGCGAATACAGGAGAAGCTCGGTATTGATGTTACCCCCACTTGAAGAACTTGACTATGGCATGATACGAAGGATCCCCGTGAGAATACCTGGCAATATGAGCATCTCGATCTATGGAGCTGGAACCGGGGTGCGGATAGGTCTCCCGCAGTCGGGCAACGGCCGCTGTGCAGAATGGGTAAAGACAATCATAAGAGATCTTGGGGGGACGATCTGCACATCTCGAAGTGCGCTTCATGGGTTTAATCTTGACGCAAAGGAACGGATGTTTAGAGTTGATGGGTTAGATCTCACAGAAACAGGCGTCCGGGAAGAGCTCAAGAAGAAACTTGGCTTATTGGTTAAAAAGATGGCACATGAATACGAACTGGATGCCGCAAGGAAGGCGTGATGAATATGAGGATCGCCGTCTGTACAAGCATGGTATTTACCGAAGAGATGCTAAAAGTTAAGAAAGAACTTGAAGAAAATGGGCATACGGTATTTGTCTCTGAGTTTGCAAATGAGTATGTTGGCAAAAGTGAAAGTGAGAAGGAAACGCTTACGATT
>CAZPPT010000012.1:0-42779 GCA_964588555.1 Microcaldota archaeon
AAACGGGGTTTCGTTGCAAGCAACGGGGTATGAACCCAGTTTTTCAAATCAATCGTTTTTACTGAAAGTGTCTTTCCTTGGGTGTCCCACAAGGTTTTTAAATATGTGTGCAGACGTCACCCTATGAAAAAACTCATCATTGTTGTTTTAGCCCTTTTTTTGGTTTTTGGATGCGTGAGGACGCCGTCATCGCGCATGTCGCTTGAAGCAAACGAATCGGCCGTAATCCCGGTTATGGACGAGGGAATCCCGGACGCCGTTCTTTTACAATATGAAGAACTTGTTTTGACGCATGGAAAAGTTTCCCTTTCCATTTGCCCTGATGCACAGTATCTTCTTGAGGCAACTAATGATACAGGCGTTGTCACTTATTATTATGATAAAGCGGGGGCAGTACTGGTAAGTTCCGAGGATGAAGAGCCGCTTTTGGCAGTGCTTGAAGGGTGCGTTGCCCTTCGCGGCCAGGCGCAACGGCTTTCAGTTATCGGAGCTACAGGGACAATTGAAGATAATACGACCAGCGAAGATAATACGACTGGCAGGCGCCTTACTGGAAGCGGCCGCACGTTACGGATCCCAGGTTCCGCTTCATCTACGGTGAGAAGACTTACCCAACCCTGTTCTGATTCAGATGGCGGGATCGATCTTAATAAAAGGGGCAGCGTGGCCGTTGCAACCAACCCATTTCCGAGGACCGACAGCTGCGTGAGCCCAGACCTTATTAAGGAATATTATTGTCAAGGCAAGAAACCTGCCTCCTTGGTGCAGCAGTGTCCAAACGGTTGTAGTGACGGGGCATGCAAAAAGGCACCGTCCTCTTCGTATCCTGTTTGTACTGATTCAGACGGCGGAAGAAATTACGATGAGCGCGGAACGGCGATAAGCACTGATCGCGAGGAGTCGGACGTTCAAACCGATTCATGTTCCGGTGACAGGGTGCGGGAATATTATTGCCAGTCAACAGGCCGCGTCGGCACTGATTACCATGATTGTGAATATGGCTGTACTAACGGCGTGTGCAATGATGCGCCGGAGATCGTACCGGTCTCTTGTACCGATTCAGACGGCGGACGCGTGTATAATACGCGGGGAACTGTTGCACAGGGACTTTCAAGCGGAATAGGGATCGTACGAAGCGATTCATGTATCGGGAGTTTTGTCCAGGAATTATACTGTGGGTCGGGCTATAGCATTGAGCAGGAGGTTGTCAGCTGCGAATACGGATGTACAAGCGGTGCATGCAACCCGGAACCAGATGAGGAACCGGTTTGCAACGATTCAGACGGTGGAAGGGCATTTGATACGCTTGGGACCGTTACCCGCACGGTCGGTGATGAGACCGAAACACGCGCGGATTATTGCCTTGGAAATTCCGTACGTGAGTACTATTGCCGGGGCAATGCGGACATCGCATCTGAGGTTTATGCCTGTCCCTACGGGTGCACTGGCGGCGTCTGTAATGAAGAACCGGAACCGACCTGTACGGATACGGATGGCGGTGCGGCCTATGATGTACGCGGGACCGTTACACGGACTAGTGGTGACGGGACTGAAACGGGGACGGACGTCTGCGTTGGCGGGCAGGTACGGGAATATTATTGCATTTCAACAAATATCCACTCAACCCTGCGCACCTGTGAATTCGGCTGTTCGGACGGCAGGTGCAACGACGAGCCCGCGCCTCCGGCATCTGACCCGACCACTGACTCGGTTGTCAATTTTACCTCGCCAACCGGACTGCGGAAATTACTTATCGTCAACGACCTTGGGACAACGGACATCTACACGAACCGGATCGTGAGCGTACGCATTGCACAAACAGCAGGCGCACTGGCGGATATGTCAAACGAAGTCCTTCAATATGACACGTGCGTCAATCTTGTTGCAGGGGAAACATTCCGTATCATCTCCCCTGACCCATCAAAACGGTCGGTTGATCCAAGCACCCTCACTGACCCGGACACTATCCTTGGGTTTATTTCGGATGATTCGTACCGTTATTTCACCCTCCCTGACGGGCTTGCCATCCCGTATCATGTACGGTTGTTTTATGGGGAGTGGAGATACGACACGTCCCTTGCCTGTTATCGGCCGGCCTATTCATTGGTAAATTCGTGCGATGGCAGCACCGTGCTTTATAAGTCTGCTGACCTGTATGTAACACGTCAGGCTGACGGCGAAGTGGTGGCAGTAAAGATGAGCGGCTTTATCCCTGAAGGGGACTTATACGGGTCTTCGCTTTGCTAGTGCATTTCCAGTCATTTGACAAAATGATCTAATTTTGTCCAATGATTTACCAAAATGATACTATGTGCGGGTTAGCAAGGAGCGTTCATCTAAACACTACCTTTATTAGCCTTACTATCCTTAATTAGTACATATTCTACAGCTAAATTAACTGATATAAACGTGATCATATGATATCCAGTAACAAGTATGGTGCAAAGATCCGAAAGCTCGTCGTTGCTGCGCTTAGGGCAAAGAAGGCAAAGTATGAATGCACAAAGTGCAACAAGACAAAAGTAAGCCGCGTTTCATTTGGCGTCTGGTGCTGCAGGAGCTGCGGCGCGGAGTTTGCAGGCGGTGCATACACGTTTAGCACCGGAGTCGGCGAGGTTGCAAACAGGACGATTAACGATTATCAACGGGTGTAGGTGTTGCGTATGGGAGAATTTAAGGATCTGAAAACAGGACAAATCATCGCAGTGGTTGATGAGAAGAATTTCGTATTTCCTTCAACCGGAGCAAAGATGCTTTTGAAAGCGCGTCCGCCCATATCAAAGGAATCACACACTGATTAATAATGATCACGACAAGCAGGTATGCATCGTCTTCTCTTCGAACGTACGCTCGCGCTCTTTCCTCCATCCTTCATACCCGTTATATTGCCAGGGGAAAGAAAACGATCGATGAACTCGTTTGGTTTTCGCGAAAAATCGGCGATGGGCGCATCATCATACTAAAGGATCCCCAAACGCTTGAATTTATATCACTTGATGAAATTATGAAGTGGAAATGGCTTGGTGAGCGGGTTGAAATCCATGATAACGAAGGCTAAGGCAGTGCTTTCCATCGTGTTTGGCGATGAAGCAGAAGCAAAATCTGCGCATGCGGCGCTCAAGGGAGAGGAAGCGTTTAAAAAGAGGTCCGCTTCACATACTATACAGGATGGTAAGGAACTCACCATTACTGTTGAATCAGAGGACAGCGTGTCGCTTCGCGCTGCACTTAATGCATATTTACGCGATTTACAGGTCGTCGACGAAATAGAGGAGGTATAATCATGGTACAGCAAAAACCTGATCCGGAATTGGAAAAGACATTGGTTGAATACGAAAATTTGGAACGACAGTTACAGGTCCTCGTGCTTCAAAAACACCAATTGCAGCTGCAGGTTAACGAGATAAACCTTGCGCAGGAGGAGCTCAAGAAAACACGTGGCGACGTCTACAAGGCGATCGGTGCAGTTATGGTCAAGAGTTCCGCCGATGACGCTGAAAAGGATTTATCCGAGCGTAAGCAGCTTGCTGACATGCGTTTGAATACGATTACTAAGCAGGAGGAGAAACTGCGTTCAAGCCTGGTCGTATCACAGAAGAAACTCCAGGACAAGATGAAATTCATGGGCCCGCAGGGCGGCATGATGCAGTAGTTAGTACGTTAGCTTGTCGGTGGGTGGCATTATAAATAAATCATTTCCCGCACAGGACCCGTTTAAGGGTTTATCCTACACGTACCTTATCCTTGGTGTTTTTCTATTTATTTTTGTTTTACTAGTAATCCTGATCGCTCTTGTGCCACGTATGCTTGAAAGAATTGCAGAAATTAGTTCCTCCGTTGCAGTTTTATTTGTTCTCTTGCTTATTGGTTTGTTATTGTTTATCTATTCGAAAGTAAGTATGAAAAAATTAGAATATGTCATTACTGAAAATGGGATCACATTTAACAATAAACCGTTTCTCTCACCGTTCCCCTCGATTATTTCTTTTCAGAATATCATCGGAGTGGAATATCTAGAAAGAGAAGGTATGGGGCCATTTACACTTCTGAGGCAAAAATTACTCTTAAAAGGCCAAATACTTCGTTCACTTGCTAGTACTGAGGTATTGCAGAATGTGGTTCTTGTGCACACGAATTACCTCTCATTACGGGGAAAGGGAGGTATATCATTTGCACTCTCACCTCAAAATGCACCGGAGTTTGCAAAACTTCTAAAAAATAAACTTAAGCTAAAATAGCCGTAATGCTATTCATTTAAATTTGCATTTACGCATGTATCTTGTATGTCAATCCCTACACTAAAAAAAACATTCACCCAGTTTCTTGCAAAACATAAGAACGACCCACTAGTCATATCCCCGCACATGCGCGCAGACATTGACGCAATCGCATCGGCATACGCGCTTTCCTCATTGTTTCCCAATTCAATCATCGGAATCCCCGACGAACTAAATGAAAGTGCAAACAAGTTGGCACAGCATTTGGGTATTAACTTCCAGGTCATAAAGAACATTGACCGCTTGAAATACAATGATATGGTCGTCTGCGACACGAGCGCATACGGATTAATCAAGGATGCAAAAAACTGGAACGTCATTTTAATCGTTGACCATCACCGTGAGGAAGGGCGTGACATGAGCGCGCCAACCATGGTCATCGAAGAGGCATCACCTTCATGCGGTGAACTAGTAGTGCATATCTCTCCAAAAATTACTGATAAAAAGGTGGCATTTGCGCTTGCCTGTGCCATTGTGAGCGACACCGCACGCTTTAAGAGCGGAAGGAAAGAAAGCTTTGCGCTCTTGGCAAAATTGCTAACTATTGCTGGCGCCACTTATAAGGAAGTTTTAGAGTTCTCAGAGCCTGAGCGTAACAGCGATGCAAAGATGGCGCTTTTACGTGCAATGCAGCGCATGGATTACGTGACTGCCGGCCCGTATGTCATTGCAACAACCGAAGTCTCGACAAGTGAAGGGGATACCGCTTCGGCACTAAGCGAGGTGGCGGACGTTGCATTTGCCGCAAGCTTTCGGCAGGACGATAACGAATGCAGAATTTCCGCACGAGCGAGAAAACACGTAACGGTTCCACTTCACGAAGTGATGAAATCAGTTGCAATGCAATTGGGGGGAAACGGCGGCGGGCATGCAAAGGCAGCAGGCGCGGCAATCCCCAAGGCAGACCCGAAATACGTCCTTGAGCGTTGTGTCCATGCGTTTATGGGGAAACTCTAATGGCTATTTAAATTCTATTCTTCATTAAATTGGCAAAGGGAACTCTCTTAAGTATAAAACAAGTAAAAGTAGGGAGGAATTTTTACAAACATATTACGGGTAATCTTATGTCAAAAAATATAGTTGTCGGGGGGCAATTTGGCGATGAGGGCAAGGGCAAGATCATCTCATACCTTGCACTCCATGATAATCCCGAAGTTATTGCACGGGGCGGCGTTGGCCCTAATGCAGGTCATGAAGTATGGTACAAGGGAAAACGATACCCCATGCGCCAGTTAAGCTGCGGATTTGTCAATGAAAATGCACGGCTTTTAATCGGTGCAGGTGTGCTTGTAAATCCGGAAGTATTCCTAAAAGAGGTTGAATCGATCAATGCGCATAAGCGCGTTGGCATCGATCCTCGTGCGACGTGGCTTACTAAAGAGCATATCGAGCGCGATTCACAAAGCGAGAATTCCGCAAAAATTGGTACGACCAAAACCGGATGCGGCCCTGCGGCAATGGATCGCGTTGCACGCATTGCAAAAAAAGCCGGGGAGTGCGAGGCACTCAAACCATATTTGACTGATGTTGTGAAGGAAGTAAACAATGCAAAGGATGTCCTTATTGAAGGCTCACAGGGGTTCATGCTCTCCGTTTTGTACGGCACCTACCCGTATGTTACAAGCAAGGACACGTCTGCAAGCACCATTGCGGCAGATGTCGGCTTAGGCCCAAAGAGCATAGACGACGTCACTATTGTCATCAAATCCTACACGACACGGGTCGGCAACGGCCCATTCCAGAATGAAATTTCTACGGAAGAGGCGGAAAAGCTTGGCTTTCAGGAATTTGGCACTGTGACGGGGAGGGCACGAAGGACAAGCAAGGACCTCCACTGGGATGAACTTAGGCTTGCCACTGTGGTCAACAGCGCAACACAGCTTGCGGTCACTAAACTTGACGTGCGGTTTCCCGCTTGTGCAGGAAAGAGGAAATACAGTGACCTAAATGGTGAGGCAAGGAAATTTGTTGAAGAGATCGAAAAGAGACTGGACATTCCCGTTACGCTTATCGGTACCGGGAAGGATGCTGAGGACATAATTGATAGAAGAACCTAGAGCGTTCGCTCGAAGTAGAAATTACCTGGGGTTGCGGTTGTTGAATAATCCGCGTGTGTGCAGATCATTCTAATTTTTTCATTTATCTTTGGGTCATAAAACTGCTTTGGTAAAATTATGTCGTATGCCGGAAGATGTTCAAATCCTTGTTTCTCATAAAAAGAGTGGGTTGCAAGTGATGAGTAGAGATATGCGTGTGTATATCCTTCTGCCTTTATTTTTTCTAATAATTTTGCAAGGAGGCCCGTGCCAACCCCGCTTCTTTGGAATAACGGATGGACAAAGAACATTCGTATTTTTGCAAAGCTTCCCTTCGCTTCGAGCAATCCAGGCGAATAGCTGATTACTCCGACGCATCTCGTACCGACTTTTGCTACAAGCGTCTCCATTTGATTTTTTTCAAAGTGTGCCTTTATGTTTTTGTAAGATAAACTCCAAAATTGTTCATCCCAAATCGCCGTATCAGAAACAAGTCCGCCGCGTGATTTTCTATACCTTTCTATTGCAAATCTATGTATCCTGCCTACTGACCGTATATACTTCTTTTCAAATGGGATTATCTCTAACTCATTAGGCGATATGTGCGGACGAAAAATTCGCGTGCAAAAATAAAATTCCGCCAACACGTATACGCGAAACATCAGTTGTACGACTGGATGTCTTTGGATGAATCTTTTTCCGACCTCGCCAATTCGTTTGAATAGCCCCCGCCCATGTTTGGTTCGAGGCAATAGTGGCGCATGGATATGTTTCATAATGACATTACCTCGAAACAGTTTATAAAGTTATTGAAAGTGGAAAAAAGTATTTATTCCTAATGTGAAAATTACCGGAAAATAAACCCATTTCCGCAATTATTCCGGCGGCGGAAGTTCCTCGGTTTCTGTCGCTTGCACAACCTTCATCCCACCTGGTTGTTCAGTCACCGGTATGACGCTAAAGTATTTCTTGAACTTTTCAGTAAGCGTTAATTTCATGGTACGCCCTGCCTTTCGCGTGACCACAAACTCGTTTTCCACAAGTTCGCGCACGTCCTCGTATATCTGCGGGCCGATCTTCTTTGCCAGATCGCTTTTCAGGATCCCGTCATGCTTTGAGATATATGCAAGCGTGCGGAGCGCATTCTTACTTACCTGCATCTCTTGTGCAAACTGCTTTACCCGCGGTACGTATTCGCTTCTCACGCGCATCTCGTACTTTCCCTGTTCCTCAACAATCTCAAGGGAACTTGCCCGTTCAGCGTACTCATTTTTTAGTTCATTTAATTTCCCCTGCAGGTAGCCGAATGCCGCAATGCCGGTAAGCGTCTTAAGCTCCGTAAGCGTCACCGCACGGCCGCTGATAAAGAGCGCGGCCTCAATCACCCGTTTTTCATTTAGTTCCATCATACAACCCAAGAAACTTTTTCAGTTCGGCACTATAATTAATATGGTCGCCTTTTTGTGCCTTTCCATTTAGTATGTCAATGATTTTTTTAACTGTTGCCTGCGGCGTTCGTGCGGCAGTTTCGATCTCGATGGGCGTCGCTTCGTTCTTTTCCTGCGCCTTCTGCGTGCAATAATCCAGGAGCTCGGCAAGGAGGTTTTCTTTTATCTTTTCCTTTCGGTAACGGCGTTTTTGTAATCTTTTATTGAGCGTTCGGGGGTGGCATCGTAAGACAAAAACAAGGTGCGCGGGAAGCTTCAGTTCTGAGGCGAGATGCCCTTCAACAATGATCAACTCGCGTTCGCTTTTTATTTTATTTTTTTTGTACCTTGCGCTCAATTTATTTTTTTTAATTTCCTTTGCCACGAGTTTTTCCAATTTTTTTATGTCAACGATCCGCTCGCTATTTTGTTTAGGAAACAATAGGGGGTTCGAATCGACAATTTTTTTTATTTCAATTAATTCAGCGCCGATTCGCAATGCAAGCGCGCGTGCAACTGTCGTCTTTCCGGTTCCGGGCGTGCCCGTAATTACGATAATCATCAAACCACTAAATCCGTTTTGCAAGGAGCTTAACGTAATGCTTTGCGGCCGCAAGCGCATCCGCGCCTTTTTTGGTAAGCGCGTAATATTTCCTTCGTTCCTCAAACTGCGACACGATGAGCCCTTCGCCCGCAAGCTTGTACAGCACTATGTAGACCATCACCTTGCTTGGCCTGAAGAGGAATTTTTTTTCGATCTCCTCGTCAAGCGCATACGCATAGAGCCGTTTTTGCCTTTTGATAAGCGAAAGGATGTAGATCCATAAATTGCCGTACGTCAGAAGATGCGTGAGGCGTTTGATCGGTCTTGGCGCGTCCTTTTCCTCCATACATATATCGAGACGCAAAGGTATATATAATTTGTTTTTGATATGAAGCCATGCGCCTGGCTATCGTCATCGTCAGTTTACTTCTTATCTCGTCCCTTAGTTTTGCGCAGGATTTCAGGTCGCTTGCCCAGCTTTCACTCCCGTTTGTCATCTTCATGATGATTGTGCTCCTTTCTCTTTTGTACATGGCAAGCCAGATGTTCCAGCTTCCGCAGCTTACAAGCTGGGTCAAGACCGAGATACGCGAGCTCGTCGTTGCAGCGATCCTTTTTGTGATTGTCTTTGCGATCTTTAACGGGGGCGCAAACACCCTTTCGCAGCTTCTTACCGGGGACGCAAACTACTATGCCCGCGCACATACTCACATTGCGCAGATGAAGATGATCTCACTTGCGGCATACGATGACCTTATCCGCCTTTTCCATGCAGTTGGCATGCGTGCAGGGTTCTCGGCAAGCATCGGCATTCCCCTTTATTTCTCCGCGCTTAACTCAAGCGGCGCCCCGTATTCGGGATACAGCACCTTCTTTGTCCTTCTTTCCCAGGCTGCAAACGGCCTTTCGAACCTTGTTTTCATCTATACTGCTATGGAGGTGCTCCTTGACTTTTTCGTTGCACTTGGGAACCTTGGTCTTATCTATCTTGCATTTGCATTTCGTTTTATCCCGTTTACTCGCCAGCTTGGAAGCACGCTTGTCGCCCTTGTCTTGGGTGCGTCAGTCATTTACCCGTTTTCGCTTGTCTTTGTAAGTCAGATGCACTCCCTTATTGACGTAAGCGACACAATTTCAGGCAGGCAGTTTGTAAGGCCGCAGGTAAACCCGGTTGCCTTTATTGGCGATGCAAATACCGAAGGCCTTGAGTTTACGATTCCGCTTGGCTCAAACGCAATCTGCAAGGAATGGCCCATCCGTGCACTTACCGGCCTGTTTGGCGAATGGTCGCTTATATTGCCGATTTGTATCCCCATTTCCATTGCGACATTCGGGGTTGGATGGGCGCCATGTACATACTTGATCTCATCAGTAATCTACCCAATATTAGTCACGGTCACGGCGGTATTATGGAGCATAAGCATCGGTTCTGCGCTTCTTGGCTCATCGGTTGTTGGCCCCCTTTTTGACGTGCTTAACCCGTTTTTCCTTGACATAAACAACCTTGCAGTGATTGGATATGTTGACGTCATCCTCTCGCTTATAATTACCTACATAACGACAAAAAGCATCTCAACTGCGCTTGGCGGCGAATACATGATTCCAGGGGTGCAAAGGTTGGTTGGTTGACATGCTAAAACGACTGTTCATCCTGCTTTTTTTTGCGACTGTTTCGTTTGCCGCAAGCTGCGATGCCAATTTCTTTAGTGCGGTTATCCAAAATGACATGCAATATGTAGGGGTCGCATTTTTCTTTTCTATTCTTGTGCTTATTCTTGCATACATGGCAGGGACGGTCTTTAACGAGCAGCGTCTCCTTATGTTCTATAAGGAAGAGGTTTTTCATGTCATTTTCTCAGCAATACTCCTTGTAAGCATCGGCGGGATCCTCTTTTTTTCGTGCACGCTTTTGTCGGGCTTTCTTGATTTTATCCTCGCGCAGGGTCCCACGCAGGCAGAAACGTTCTTTGACATAAGCAGGACAGGGGGGACGACGCTGAGCAGGTGCTATTCAGGAAACGAAAGCCCCCACTATATTGCGCGCTGTTATTTTGAGAAGATTGAATATGAGGCGCGCCAGCTTATGCGGCTCCTTATCCAGGGAAGCGTACGGAACGAGATGGATTCCGCAACCCTCGTCACAGTCTATACGCCCATTACTGGCGGGATCACGATCCCCCTTTCCGCGCACCTTCGCACCTTTGCGATCCAGTATGATATTATCGCAAACAGCTTTGTCACCCCTGCGCTTATGAGCATCACGATGCAGCGTATACTTGTCACCTATGTGGCAGACTTTGCACGGTTTATCCTCCCCGCCGCCTTCTTCCTTCGTATCCTTGCGCCAACACGCCAGATGGGAAATTTCCTTATCGCGCTTACTATCGGTTTTTACATCATCATCCCCGTCTTCTATGCGCTCATCGGTTTTATGGATGACGTCATTTTCATGGACTGCGTGCCTTATAGCGCGTTTGTCACTGATCAGGTGTTTGGCAATTGCGCTTCCTGGGTTTCATTCTGGCGCATTGCGCGGATACTCCCGCAGGCATTCTTCCTGCCAAACCTCATGCTTGCATTTATCATTACGTTTATTTCAGGCATTTATAAAGCCCTTAAGGTGATTGGATAACAAAGGTGTTGCTTGTAGTACTATGCATGGTCTTGCTCGTATCAATTAGCTACAGCCAGCTTATCGGGCCAGGTGCCGCGGGCCCCTCATCCCCCACACTGTCAACACAAGGCACCCCTGCGCAACGAGTATACCAAACCCAGTTTGACCAGCAGGTTGCGTCATCCCCATTTGAACTTGCGCGCGACTGGCGCATACTTTCAATTTTGTTTATGTTCCTAACCGGCCTTCTTATTGCACTTGCCTACATGGTCGGCCATGGGTTTGCAATTCCCGAACTTAAGGCATGGGCATCGACTGAATTTGTACAGGTCATCGTGACTGCGCTTATAGTCATACTCCTTGTCGCAGTCATCACGTTTCTTGATTCGATTCTTGTGCTTGTGGTGAACCAATCCAACCTGTATGGGGTAAGCTGCGCGGGTTCAAGCAACTGCGCGGCAACGCTTGCAGATGCATATTTTGTAGACCTCATTGATATCGCAAACGGCAAGGCGCGCGATGTTGCGCAGGGCGTTTCGGACGCGTACCTTACTGCGTCACGGCGCTTTGGCGCATCCGCAGTCCCGCTTATTGTCCCAGTCCCGCTTTTGCAGGCCTCAGTTTCAGGGACGTTTAGCGCCGGGTACCTTATGGATGCGGAGCGCCTTACCACGGTGTTTGAGAACCTTGTTAATGTCACTTCGTTTATGGCCGCACAGCAATTCTTTGTCAAGCAGTTCTCCTATAATATTGCACCCGTCATCCTTGTAATCGGTATTGTTGCCAGATCTTTCTTTGCAACGCGGCGCATCGGTGGCCTTCTTATTGCGGTTGGCGTCGGGGTCATGTACGTGCTTCCGCTTATGTTTGTGGTAAACTGGCTTACGCTTAACATCACCCTTTTTGGCGATTCGATCATAACGCCCCAGGCATCAACGTGTCCGGCAAGCTGCACCATTGCACCGCCAAAATTCTTTGCAGGAAACGTGCCCATCTATACGGAGCGGGACCTGTATGAGTATTTTGACTTATACGACCCGAATCGTGACGGGGACACAAGTGACAGCATGGTTGGTGCAATCGATCCTCTTAATAACCGCCCGATACGCGACAATATCCGTGACCTTGCAGGAGGCGTGCTTCCCACGTATCCCAATCCCAACCCAAATAGGTATGCCAATCGTGCGCCTTACGTCGATTCATGTGAGTATGCGGCAATAGACCTGACAACAGGGAAAAGCTGCCCGGTTGAATGCAGGGAACTTCCGTACCCCACGAGCTTTACCTGTAAGAAGCTTGAAGCAAACGGCTATGCACTTACTGAAACGGCATGCAACCGGATGAACCCTGCCTGCAAGGTTGTGCGATATGTAAACCCGCAGGATCCCTACTTTACTGATACAATCCCGGACCCTTCCCTTGCAGTATTATATGGCGAGTATCAGCAGCATTCTGCCTTATGCCCGGTACAGTGCAGGACCATCCCGCCGCTTCAGAGCAACTGTGCGCAGGATAGTTCGCGTGCAAGCTGCGTGTATGCAAAGGATTTTTGCCGCTTTACAACCGTGGATGACCTCAATGCCCGGCCAGAGGGCTGTACGCCCCGCCGTTGCTTTGGGGATGCTGATTGTGCGTCACGTGATGCGGAACTTGCGCGTAACCCGCTTGGCGTATGCCCGACACCTGCGGCTGCGTCAGGCAACAGGCCTGTTGCTGCAACTTCATGCCTTTATGTGCTTCCAAGTGAGCAGCTTCTTGACAGTAATGCGTGCAACGGCTGCCTTTTCGTGCCCCAGGCATACACGTTTGACCCACCGCTCTATAGAAGCTGCGCTGAGTTATGCAGCGCATCGCCTGCGGGTCCGCCAAAGATTTCGCCAGGGGAATTTGCGCGCATGTCCCGCGAGGGCATGGTGGGGCGGGATGAAATAAAGGTAGCGTCAACGCTTGTGTTGCCCGGCTATATCCTTCCGCTTCTTAATATCGTGGTGACCCTTATGTTTGTCCGCTCGTTTTCACAGATATTCGGCGGGGACGTTGAGATCCCCGGGCTGGTGAGGGTTCTATGAAATACGCCTGCCTTTTATTTGCGCTTGTCATTTTTTCAGGTGCGGGCTTTGCTTCAAGCCATTGGATCCCGGCTGCGACAGTTGCACTTGTCATCTCCACGGCAGTGCTTGTCCTTGTATATATGGTTGGCTTTGGGTTTAATGTCGAGGAACTCAAGGTATTGGGTACGGAGGAGCTCTACCAGATTATTGTCACTGCCTTTATGGTCGCAATGCTCTTTGGCATAGACAGCTCGCTTAATGGCATTGCCGCATCATTTGGCCTTACCGGTACTTTTCAGGAAGTTGCGCTCGAGAAGACCAATAATGTGCTTCTACAGCACCAGCTTGTATTTAGCAACCTTAAGACATTTTCAATTGAGCTTGGCGAAGAGTCGTCAAAGTCGCTCTACTGCGCATGGCAGGGAGTCGGCTACAATGCGGCAGCATGCAGCTCGTTTCGTGCACTTGCACCGGCGGTATCGCTTTCAATGCAGGCATTGTCGGTTGCAGTTGCAGAACTCCAGTCCCTCCAGACACTCATTTCATTTGCACATGCCTATTCATTTACGCTTCTCCTTCCGGCAGGCATTCTTCTCCGTACAATCAGGCTTACGCGCGGTGCCGGCGGCTTGTTTATCGGCCTTGCAGTTTCCCTTTATTTGTTCCTTCCCTTATCAGTCTTGTTCATGGACCAAGTCATTTCAGAGGTACGGGTAGCGGGCATGAACCTTGCAGTGCCGCTTCCCCAGTCAGATACTGCGCCTGCCCAGACGATCCAGTATGCAACCCCTGCACTTCAGGGAAGGCCGGACTATGCGGCACGCGCCCCATCACCCGGGCAGCCAGACCTCACGTTGCCATCCCTTGATGGCATTTGCCGGCCGGGAGATTATGTCAATGCGGACAATACGTATAGCTACCGTAATGCAGGTGAGGCGCAACGGGTTTTTTCCGAGCTCAATAATCGCATATACTATTATCTTTACACGTTCCTAGTTGAAGGGACGATCCTTACGGTCGTTTCGCTTGTAACGTTCATATCAGCGCTTCGGTGGGTTTCCCGCCTTGCAGGTTCTGATGTGGACGTATTTGCGCTTGCACGAATCGCGTGATACTATGGCAATTGAATCAATCTGCTCAACAGGTGCGGAAAACGTAATTACTGCGTTTATCCTTCCGCTTACTGCTATTGTTTCAGTGATAACTGGCATGATCATTGCCCTTATGTACATGTTTGGCACTGCAACAAATAATGCACGGCTCCTCATGTGGGCAAAGACCGAAGCTATCCAGCTTTTTATCTCACTTGCAGCAGTTGCCCTTATCTTTGGCATCATCAGCTCGTTTTGCGCAATCGACCTGAGGTCTGTCCTTTCGTTGTTTACGACAAATGCCATCACCTTGCCCCCTGGCGCGGTAAGTGTTTATGACGGCGGGGAGCTTTACCTGGTTGAGGGGGGGCGATGGGTACACGACGTACTTGCAGCAGCACGGTACCACCTTGCCGGCTTTAACATCCTTGAGATGTACGGCAGGTGGGTCTGCGACGGACCGGCAGGCGACCCCGTGACAGATGTAATCTTCTGCATTTTTGGTTCCGCATTTAGCCTTGGCGGCGGGACAGGTACAAGCGTTTCGCCTGATTCAGGTTACTCCTACATCGCACCTGCGCTTTCAGTTTCGTTTAACTCGCTTGTGTTTTCATACCTTTCCACATTGAATTATCTGTACATCCTTAAGTATGTCTACAGCGGCTTTGTATTCTTCTTCCTTCCGGTCGGCATATTCCTTCGCGCCATGCCGTTCATGCGCGGGCTTGGTTCGCTTATGATGTCTGTGACTATTGCGTTTATTCTTGTTTATCCACTTGTGCTTTCCCTTTTTTATCTTGATTTTCTTACTCTTCGGGTGCTTGCGCCTGACATCCATGCACCGACAAGCCCGCGGCCTTCGGACCTTGACTCAAACCGATTTTGGGGAGTGGGGTACTATGCACGCGAGGATATCAGTACAAAGGCGAATCTTTTTGATGCTGTTGACATCGGAGGGCTTTCAAACGACATATTTGACTTTAACAATGGGCCCCTTGGCCTTGGCGGGACAAACGACCGTTCGTTTGAGGTCATACAGCTAAGCGCAAACGCGTTTTTGGTCGGCGTCTTCATCCCTTCTGTCGCTCTTTTGGCAACTTTGGGGGCAATCGCATACATAAACCGCTTCCTTGGCGAGGACATAGACCTAAGCAGGATCGTACAGGTGATTTGATGAGCACTGGATTCATGACCGGATTTGACCCAAACATTGTTCCTGGCCTTGCACCAAACCTCCAGTGGCTTCCGATGGCCATCATTGCCTCGTTTATCATAATCCTTCTCCATGGGTTTTTCATAGGCGTTGCACGCGCATTTAACATGCAGGAATTCGAGCGTTATTCAAAAAGCGAAATACTTAATGCGTTTGCAACGCTTCTTATGGTCTCATCATTTATCTTCCTTGTAACTGCTGCCGAGAGTTTTATTATTGATAATTTTATTGGCTCACAAACGCTTGATTGCGCAGGCCAGCCGTTTGTAGTGGGACAGGGCGCCGGCAGCGGCAGCCGGCTTACAAGCGCACTTGACTTACTTAAGTGCCGTATTTCCGACAAGGCAACTGCGCTTGCAACTGTGCAGGAAGAGATCTCGGAAGCGGCAAGCGTTCCGCTTAACCTCCTTAACACCTACATAAGCCTTATCGGCGTGCCGGTATTCCAGGGCAACTATGTCTCAAGCTGGCATAGGGAAGTCGAGACATACCGCCTTCTTAACAACTTCATCACGAATCTCCTTATCGGCATGAATACGCTTATCATCACGACCCAGTATATTAAGAACAACATGCTTACCTTTTTTCTCCCACTTGGCCTTGTGCTACGCTCCGTGTACTTCACGCGTGGTATCGGCGCATTTTTCATGGCAATGGCAATCGGGTTTTATTTTGTGTTTCCCGCGCTTTACATCCTTACCGACCCGGGTTTTGTAAAGCCGACGTTCAGCGCCCCCGCGGCCCAGGCAGCTGCGCCCCCGCCGCTTTGTTACCCGACATTTAGCAGCGTCACCTATTCAATTTATTCATCAACTACTGCCGGTTCGCCTTCCGGCGGCAGCAGCACGCTTTCACTTGAGCAACTCCGTTCTGACGTGGGTTCCATTTATGCATCCATCATTATCCAGCCGTTTATTATTTTTGGGATAACCATCGTTTTTATAAGGTATCTTACGAATATCCTTGGGGGCGAAAGCCAGGATATTTTAAGAGGGGTTGCACGGGTGATTTGATGGGGGCGCGCATGTTTTTTGGGCAGTCGTTAAGTACCGTACGCCATGCAGTCAGGACCGCGTTTCTTGTTCTTCCGCTTCTTGCAGCATGTGGTGATGTGCCGGCTGTCCCTAAGCCGACCATAAAACCTGATGCAGCACGTGTCGTTTCGAAAGACGCAGGCCATGCGCCCGATGCACGCCCTGATGCCTCAAGCCGCGATGCAGGGGTGCGTGATGCACAAGAAGTACAGGTGCCGGATGCAGGCATGGCTGATGCCGGGCCTTCCTTCGTGGCAACATGTGAGGACATACCGCCTGGCCAGGCCGGGACGGTTCGAACAGAGATACCAAAAGGCACTGTCACTTCCCAACGCATCACAACAACAATGGAAATGAGCCGTGCGGATGATGGCAAGTGCTCACTTATTCATTTTATCCAGGCAACTCATTTTGTAAGCTATACTCCGCAGGGGGAACAATGGATCACCGGCCTTCATAAGGATGACCTGGGAGTACGGTACAATCTTGCGTTGAAGGGCGACCAGGTGCAGCTTGGTATCCCTATCGAAGGGGATAATGCAAACTATTATTTTAGCGTCGAGCCTGACAGCAGGGGGGTACTCAACAGGCTTACGTTTTGGAAAAGTTCAATCGGCTCACTGGTACAGGCAGATGTAGGCAAGGTCTACCCAGTCCCCTTGGCAAGCGGCAGCGAGGGGCATGTTGTTCTTGATGCGATCAGAAATGCCCGGGTTGGACGTAATAATTTTGCCGAACTTGTCCTGAGTTCGCAGGAACGTGAGGGGTGCGGATCCATAAATTCCATGGCAACGGCATTGGTTGCGAAGAATATCACTGAGTACGAGCGCCTTCTTTTAGGCGGCATTCGGGCGCCAAACACGTTTCAGATCGGCATATGCGACGGACAAAACCCAGTACTTCTTGCGGGCAACGTGTTTGTGGTGGACATTTCACAATTCCTTTTTGCGATCGCACTTCGGATCCCCTCATCGGTCCGTTCTGTTGAAGGCATAGGTACAATGGCAATTCCATGCGACGTCCCGACATGCGGGCAGCCTTCCATAACTGTAAACACGTTTGTGTTTACCAGTGCCGAGGCGCTTTATGGGTGGCAGATTGAATGGGGTAGATGATCGATGAGGGCCAGGATTTTTCTTCTTATCCTAGCGGGCATTTTCCTTTTTGTTGCCGGATGCACGCTTAAGAAGAACCAAAGTTACGGGTGTTGTGAGCTTGACGCAAGCGGCACTTGTGCACGGATGGTCGGCGACCTTTCAGATGGCGTCGAGGCGATCCCAACCAATACCATTTGGTGTAATCCCGCAACCGGAAATGGCACCTGCAACATAACCGTGCGCGTCACTGCACAGGTTCCGCAGGCAGGTGGCGGCTTCCAGACTGCCGAGGTGCTAACCCGTGGCGTTAATGACGGAAACCCAATACAGCCGGTGGTGAACATCTGTACTGACCGCGTTGTTGCATGCGCAAGCGGTGACTGCCAGGCGCAGGTGTGCGGCCCGTTTAAATATAATCCCACCCCGATCCCAAGCCTTGCGGATTCAGTCACCTTTAAGGACGAGGCAGAGCGCGACGGTGAGGTTGACGCCCTTTCCGCAGCAGGCGACGACCTGCCGCTTAACCTGTACCGTGCCACCTGTTTTGTCCTTCCCATGGACGAAAAGCTCCAGAATTACTTTACGAACGCAAAAGGAAGCGCGGTCAATGTCTTTCGGTTTGGGATCGGAAACTCGTTTTCCGATTTTGACGCCTATCGCTTTATGTTCCCGTTTAGGGATGCATATTGCAACGTAAACCCGTTTGTTGAGGGTGGCAAGGAGCGATTTATGAATTACCTTTTTTCGCCAGATGAATTTTTATATAAGCAAAGCGTTTCAGGCAGGCGCGACATCCGCTTTCCGCTTGATAACCTTGAACAGCCCGATTATTGCCCCTTCACACAGGTCTCGCCGTTTGTCGGTGCGGATTATTTTGGGAACATCATCCCAGGTTATAAGATGAGCCTTGTCACCTATGGGGCGCAGCTTGCCGGTTCTGCACAAACACAGGTCCGTGCATTTACGCAGGATGTTGATAGGAAGTTTTACCGGAATTTCCTTAGTATCCTCTATAAGGATGAGATTGATGCAAGTTACAATGCCGGCTTTACCGGCGGCGTGCCGTTCCCTGCGCCATTTGAATGCGAAAATCCCACAGATTGTAATTCAGGCGTTTGTAGCTTTAATGAGTACAGCCGCGGGCTGTGCAAGGTCGCAAATTCAAACGAATGGACGCGCTGCAGTTGCAATGGCCCAAGCCGCTCATGCGAGGGCATTAACACAAGCGAATCATATCTTAACAACGGTCCGGCACCGACAACGGACGCAGAGATCACTCTTCATCTTAATGCTTATGTAAGCCAAGGCCAGGAATTCATTGTCAAGAACAAGCAAAATCCGTTCATCAATATATATCAGGTAAACCCTTCGTGTGATTTTACTTCAAGTGTAGTGCAGGGCATCGAATTGGGAAGCTCATACGGGCAAAACTGCGAAGTGCGTGAGGACGGAACCTACGTATGCGATCCTAACTACCCGGTCAATCCCGTATTTGGGGTACGCTGTACGCGTGGTACCGGTGGGCAATGGTCATGCGGTAGTAACCTTGCAGGCGGAAGTGGTACCTATGTGCTGTTTAGGAACTGTCAGTATTCGGCGCCGCGCATGACCTGCACTGCCGAATCGCATTTTGTCGCATCTTCATGTACATCTCAAGGGATCCCGCCTGGTGCGACGCTTGAACAAGTAAGCTGTACAAACGGCGTTTCATGCAGTCTCTACCCCCCATTTAGTTCTCGCGACCCTAATCAGCGTAGCAATGTCCGAAGCGGCAATACGATCGTCTTATCAACAGATCCCCTCTTTGTCGATGCTGCTGCATTGTGTTCACCCTATAGCGGTTGTACTTATTATCGTGATTCGGCAGCTGGTACAAACACCCTTGACTGCCCGCGCCAATCAGCACAGGTCACCTATGATGATTGTACTACTGATGCAACAGGTGCGGTAGTATGCAACAGGCAGACTGAGCTTGCACAGCAGGGGACGCTCGCCCCGCCGCTTGACCGGAACCGCTTCCCGACCGATGTGCGTTTCTTTGGCGGTGCCCGGGCATATAATGGCGCGACCGTAATCGGCTACTCACTTATTCCTGCAAGCGAGTTTGTAGAGACCGACTTTTATAAAAACTGCCAGCTTACGCCTGCAAATTACGAAACCGTAACGGTGGGCCCCGCACCTACTGCCGCACCGTCAGACATTGTGGGTGCGCTCCAGAGCGGTTTTCTTTTTCCCCCACCTGACCCAATTGATGAGAAGTTCTTTGGCCAGCAGGTTGCAAAAGCCCCGGTGTGCGGGTTTTTTGGTGACGAGCTTGGCTACTATTATTATGTTTCACAATATGTCCTTGTAAAGCCAAATGCAAACAACCAAAACCAGGTTGGCAGATGCGAACTTAACCCGGCAACATTTGCACCGGTAACCAAGACATTTGGCTGGTGTGAGGCATGCAGCTATGCAACGCTTGCAAAGCAGGTCATCCAGACTAATTCAGCTTATACGCCAACGGTAAAAACCACAAACCTTCGCATTGACAATGCCGGTGCCACCCAATCTACAAACCTCTGCACGCCAAGTATGCAGAGCGCTGCAGGAAGCAGCGTCCGCACGCCTGCGCTCTTCTGTCCAAGTGCTGACGATCCAAATTACGAATCAACACGGCCGTCATCAGACCTCTACCCGACATCAAGCTATTTTGACTCGCTGCCCGAAGGCGTATTCTTGCAGGAGCGGCAGAGGCAGTACCTTCAGGAAGGGATCATGCCCGTCTTTGATGCAACGCACCAAAGCAACTGGGGAACTACAACTGCTTCATCATTAATCGGCACATTGCAAAACCAGCCCATTGCCGGGGGGAACCTCCTTACCATCGACCTTGCGTTTGGCTCAAGCCGCCTTACAAGGACGCTTGCATTTACCGGTTCCGCAGGAGCTGCAACTGTCCCGGAAACTGCCCGGAGTCCCGACGGCATCATCCGCGTGAGCGCTACGCGCGAGGCAGGCACCTTTGCAATCAATGCAAACATCGAGCTGTGGGCGAATGGCCGTGTGGTGAACACAATCCCAGCCCGTGTGCCTGAGGGCAACACCCAATCTGTACAGAGCGCTGGTGCGACAAGCACCGTTGCGTACTTTCAGGATGCGATCATCAACCGCGGCCCATCAATTGTCATTGTTGATTCCATAAGCCTGTCAGATGCACAAAATCCCTCCCGCGTGAGTACTGTGCAGGCACGCCTTCAAAAGGCAAAGGAGATATGCCCTTCATGCCTCGTATCGTTTAAGATAAACAACGGCGCACCAGGTTCGCGCCTTGGAAGCGAACGGATTGATGATGACATTGCGACGCTTGCCGCATTGAATAGGGTTGCGCCGGGAATCTTTGTTGCAGTTGACCCGCTTAGGCAAAATACCCAAGGAGTACCTGTTGAAGTTGTTTCGTTTGATTTGTATCCCCACGAATTCAGTAGCGAGCAACCGACGCTCTGTGCCGCGCCAAATAGCCTAAGCGAACGTATCGTTTCGCAAGTCGAGCGGCGGTCACGCGAACTTCTTGTTTCATATAACGACAAGCTGTCGCTTATCAGCGATTTCTCACTAGATGTAAGTGATGCAAATTGCTGGCTTTCAAATAATGGTCCAACACGCTTTTTCAGCTACTTCTTTGCAAAGCAAAAGCGCCTTGCACGCACCGGCCTTATCGGCGCGATCTATTCGGATGCCGGCTCGTTTCCGATTAGCGGCAACATTATTTCGACCCCTGCAGGCATTGTGCCAAACCTGCTTTCAATACGCTACTGTGCACTTGAGAAAGGCGCACGAAACCTTGCCTCGGACGAACCGATTACCGTCTATTCAAAGGTGTATGCATCTGAGCCTTCTGATGCGACCTGCGTCGAATGCACCGATGCTGACATCGCACTTGGCAGGTGTACGACCATTCCGTCATTTCCTGCACAACCAAGTTCGCTTCCCCTCTGTTCGAATGGGCAGCGCTGCAACCTCCCAAACCCGCTTCCGCCGGTTTCAACAATACGGCCGACTGCGCAGGGCCCGCCAAACCAGTGGAAATGCCCGGACCTTTTGGTTCCCAAACCCTGCACTCCCTGCAGTGCAAAACAGGGCGACCTTTCCTGCATGTTTTATTATCCTGACGGGTCGAACCAGCGTGCAACGTACCAGTTTTCTTCCCTTTCGGACCTTACGCCCGATATCATTGCAAGCATTCCTGACGGTGAAGTGTGTTGCCTTCTTGACAGTGCCCAAAACAGCTATACGTATGTAAAGCATACGACTGTCGGGCGGGTAAGCGCACCCATCCAGTTCCCGTCTTCAGGAGACCCGCGTTCGGACTGCGGCCTTGGCGATTATTCTGAGCTTGACCCGCAGGCTTGCGGCGTCACGGAGGCGCCGCTTCGCAACTACCGCCTTGAGTGCATTGCATCTACAACCTCCGTCATTCCGCCGCCCAACTGTGTTTTATGTACACAGCAAGAAATCAATAGCGGTACTTGTTCAAGAACGTGCTCTGATGGGAGGGACTGCACGGTACTTCCGCAGGATCAGGGTTTTATATCTATACTTGGATGTCCTAGTGGTGCTTAGATGAAAACGATAAAGCATGTGTTGTTTGTTATTTTCATACTTTCCGCCGTCTTTTCCCAGTCAAGTGTAAATAGCAGGGTAAACCCGCTTGGCGGCACCGCAATAACGGCTGTCCCCAGCAGCTCTGTTAATTCGCTTCAGATCCGCGCATCACAAAGCGGTTGCAGCGGAATATGTGAGGACCTAAGCGCATACGTGCGTTCTGACTTATTTGTCATCCCAAATGAGCAGGCATCATTGATCGACATCGCGCTTGTAGCTGGAACCACGAACCGCGTTCCGGTACAGAATGCGCCGGTCATTATCCATGTTACTTCGGATGGTGCAGATCCCTTGCAGCCTACGGATGACACGGACGATCTTCGGCTTATGTACACTGGGACAAACGGTCTTGCGACGTTTGATTTTGCCAATTACAATACCCCTGGCGCATGCTACGACTTCAAGTTTATCTTTTGTTATGCGTCACGGGATTCGTGCAACCTTGACAAGTGTTTTAACAGCGCGGGCCTAAGCGCGTCGCAGCGCGGCATAACCGGCCTTTCAAATATCCAGCTTGTCGGCACGATACCGGGAGGCTCACAGAACCCGGCGTTTGTCCATTCCGCATTCTCAAGTTATAATTACTGCGTGCCTCGTGCAAATGCATCCCTTCTTCAGTCATTCTGCTTTCCGCTTGTCATCATCTTTGCGCTTTTGATGGGCGCACTTCAGCTTTCAGGACGAAATCCGCTTCGTGCGTTTGATTTTAGCGCACCGCGCCTTGGAAAACATTTCAGGTATACGGCACGTGCGCGCGGCATGGGGTTTAGTGCAGACTCGATTGCATCAGGCATTGCAAAGGCAGGGCAGCTTGGAAGTAAGGAAGGAAGAAAAGTGCTTGCAACGCAGGAACGACAACAATACGGGACCGGTTTTGCCGCAGGCCTTAAGGCAGGTGCGCTTGCCGCAGGATATGGCAGGACGCTTGGGGCACTTGGAAAGCTTGCTTCAATTCCAAAAGATACGCGTGCAATGGCAAAAGGAACAAAGGAGTCAGCACGAAACGTTGCAGCGGCAATTAGGTCAAGTGCTGCTGGTGAAAAACAGGTTGCACGCACGATAGTAAGCAAAAATATTGGCCATGCATTTGGCGAGGCATTCCGGGGAGTAAGGGATCAGACTACATTAGGGGGCATAGTGGGAGGGCTCATAAATGCAGCAACGTCAGGCAGCGGCGTCATCGGGACAATCGGTTCTATTGGCCTGTTCCTTCTTCAAAACTCATCATTTGTCGGGCTCTACCAAACATTCCTTGGATTGCGCGAACAGGTTAGGATAACTGATGCAAAGGAAAAGGCAGCGGCCTTTTCAAAGGAAGTGGAGATCCTAGTAGATGGCGCCCGTACCATCGTCACCGTAGATCCCAAGAACATACGGACTGATGAAGACGGCAGGCATTACCTTCTTGACAAGGGCGACCGAAAGGTCTACCTTGATACGCTTTCTGATGAATCACGGAATAAAATCCTTCCCGTGTTTATCACTGCGCTTGAACTGAAGAGAAATGCGGACCGCGCAGATCAGTATGATGCTGCGGAGCGCATGGCGCGCCTAGGCGAAGAGAAGCAGGACGTTGTAGCTGCGTTTGCAAAGGTGCTCAGTGCGGATAAAATCGAAAAGCTTGCACAGGCGGCAGAGAAAATGGATGCCAATTCGCTTACGGTGGTTGCAAATGCATTTGTTAGCGGGGACGGAAAGGAACTCCTTGCGCTCCTTAAGGATCCCAAGCATGCAAAAGACCGTCAGACAATTGTGGCAGTTGTTGCGCTTGTCGGCAACCTTGACACCGCATCGCTTCGCACTGCAGTTGACAGTAAGGATGTTGCGGCGGTCCAGGCGCTCTTTTTCAGCCGCCCTGCAAAGCAGCTCGTAAGCGGCCTTGCCCAAGCCGTTACCCTAGCAACTGCAATAAAGAATGGCGATGAAAAGGCGGTCAAGGCACTTATTGCGGATGACAAAAACAGTGCCCTCTTTACGGTGCTTGCAGGCATTGACGGGCGTATTGAAGGAGCACTTTCACAAGACAAAAACCGCAGAGCGGAGGCAGTTATCGATATCCTTTCTGAAAAAGAAAACAAGGCCGCGCTGAGCGCCCTTGGTAAGGTTTCCGAATCACTTAAGAATAACGATTATGGGGCGGTACTTGCGCAATTGGGCGAGGCGCGCGGTGCAATTATATTAAATGCATTAGGTACCTACAATGCAGGCCTTGATGCGCTTAAGACAAAGGACAGTGCAGGCCTTGCGAAACTTATTTCAGACACTGACAATCCCGTAGTTTCACTGTTAAGGGATTCCGCGGTTTCCACGCAGGTATTTGATTACCTCAAAGGCCCGCGCTCCCAAGAACTGGTAACTGCGATCCGTGAGCGTGACGGCGATGCACTTGTCCGCTTCCTTTCAGACCGCAAGAACAGCGATGTCGTCGATGCGCTTAAGGCAACATTTATTGTCGGGGGCACGCAGGTAACTGCAAATAACATTCTTGATGTCGAGCGAAAGGCAGTTGAGATACGCGCATTTGAGCAGTTTGCAATTGCCGCAAACATTTCCTATGAACAGACGGATAAGCTTATAGATAAGCTTACCGAATACAGCGAGGAAAGCATTGCTCGGTCTGAAAAGCGCCAGAAGCTCGAAAAGGAAATTACTGAAGGCCTTCGGACACTCGTCAATTCAGACTCAACCGTCCGCCTCGCACTTGGCAATGAGCTTGTGCGCGCTGCAGAGAAAGGGGATGTTGATACGATTGCACGCATCCTTTCAAACCCTGCCATGGAGCCGGTCTTGGAAAAGGCACAAAAATCATTTACCATTTCGGCGCTGCGCGATACGCTTGCAGAGGTCAAGCGTGACGTTTCCGAGTATCGTGATTTTACAAACGAGGCATTCGTGAGGCCCGTCCTTGTGCAAGGTGCCGAAGTTCTTGGGCAGGGGTATAGGACAAAGGTTCAGGAACAGGAGGACAAAAGTTTTGCAACTGCTCTTAACTTACGAAAAATCGGTTTAGGTGAGAACCAACTTGAATCGCTTGGTCTTGGGGATCTCGCTACTGCGATTAAGGAGAAGAATGCCGAGAAGGTCGCTGAAATTTTAAGCAATGCAGATGCGCGTGAGAAGCTCCTTTCATTTCCTATAAGTGAGGACGGCCGGGCAGTTGTACGTGATGTGCTTTCGACTGCAATGACGGCTGTTGAACTTAAGCAGGCATGCGTCCTTGCAACAGTAAGCGCGCAGGGCAATGTTGCAGCTGAAATGGTAAACCAGAAGGCCGAGGCGGCAGAAGCGCATGCATTTAGTGATTCCCTTAGGCTTATCGATGCAGGCATAACAGGTAAACAGCTTAAATCAGCCGGCCTTTCCGAACTTGCAGATGCATTTAAGGATGGCAATGCAGGCAAGGTCGTCTCCCTTTTGAATAACAGCGCAGTTGCGGCAAAGCTTCAGGAGCTGCCGTTAAGTGGCGAAGGGAAGGCTGCCGTTTCCCAGATAGTCCAAAACGTCCAGCGTGCTGCTTCTGAAATTGATGTGCTTAGGAAGGAGGCCGCCCTGGCAAGTCCGCTTCCTTCAGTTGATGTCATTGCTAAGCAGGTGCAGGCAAAGATGGACCTTTCAAATCAGCTTTCCCAACTTGTGCCTGTTGATCGCCTCGAGCAGCTCGGCTACACGGCACTTGCAACTGCGATTAAAACCAATGATGCCGATACGGTTGTCCGCATACTTGCTGATCCGGAACACCAACGGGAGCTTGGACATATAGTCGGAGAGCCGCAAAAAGTAGCGGCACTCCAGGAAATTGGCGCAACTGCCTGGACGCTTCAGGGCCAGGGTATCCGCCAAAGCGCGCTTCTAGCGGCAGACCGTCTTGACCAGCGCGTCTTTGAAAACGCCGCATCCCTTGTCAGTCTTTCATATACGGGTATGGCAAACAATACTGCCGTATTAGGTATCGCCCAAGGTGGAAAAACAATTCCTTCAGACCAGTTTACGCGCTTCCATATGCAAAGCGTGGACAGCTTCAAGGAGGCCGAGGCGACGCTTTCTCGTTTTAATGCGCATGCGGAGAGCTTCATTGCAGAGCCTTCGTTTGACTTTAGGAAGGTCGAGCTTTCGCGCAATGCGGAAGAAAAGCTTGGCGACTTTGTACGGGATTATTACCATGTAGTCTCAAGCGTTGCACAGTCGCCTTCTGCACTTAAGGAGGTTGCACGTGCTGCCGAGGCCATCCAGAAGGAGCCGGAGCGTGCGCCTGAAATCACGATGCTCCTCAAGGCATATGCGGGCTCGCTTTCAGACAACTCTGAACATGGCGAACATATCCGGATTTCGTTTAACGAATACTTTACCAAGCCGCCCGCAGAACGCGCGGCGGTCGTTGCAAAAGTCCAGCTTACCGATGCGGTCCGCAGGGCTGATCTTGAAAATGTCGCCCTTGCCGCAGCCGCCCTTCCTGAACAGAAACTTTCCACGCTTAAGGATCAGCTTCTTAGCCATCTTGATTTCAGGCTTGAAAAGGCAGAATCCGTACGTGGGGAGATACAGTCGCTTCATGAGAAGCTGGTAAAGAGCGGTACGGATCCAGAAACATCACAGCAGTATTCGGCACTTGCCAAAACCTATGCCGTGCTTGAGCAGCCGCGAACGCAGTATGTTCGCGACGTCCTTGAAAATGCACAGTCCAAAAACGACCTTGTGCAGGTAATTGCCGATGTCATGAGTTCTTCAGGCAAGCGCCCTGATGATGCAAAACAGCCCCCCGTTTCACAAATTATTCAGGAGTATTTCACAGGCAACCTTCCAAAGCAGGAGTATAAACGATATACGGAAACAAAAGACCAGTTACGCGTATTTGAAACGCGCGGCTACGAGCTTGCGGATGCTTATTATGGTTCCGGTGCGGAGAAAAAGGGCGTTCCGCTTGAAAACTTTGTTGAGGCTGCACGCGACAAACTCATTCCGCCGCCTGTACAGGGTGGAGATGGCGGTACTCCTGATAAGCAGAAACTAAGCAGGCTTTCCCAATTCCGTGATGAACTCCGTCCGCACGAAGAGGCAAAAGAACAGTATCGTGCAAAGCTTGAGGCAAACGGCATCCCTTCCGATAAGGTGAACGAACTTCTTGCGGTGTATGAGTCAAAGAAATTTGCAGAAGAAGGGTCCCTCGCAGGACGGATAAAGACGCCCCTCACGAGGCCGATCGACCCATATACATATAATGAACCAAATTTCATAGGCACTTCATCAACCCGCCTTGTATATGATCCAATACGGAATGTTTGGATTGCAGTACAAGATACGCGTGAAAGGAGGAAATCTGAATAACATGGGAATTGCAGACTTAATTAAAGGTGCGCTTATCGGAAGCGGCGGCGGGGGCGGAGGCAAAAGTACTGAATGGCACAAGTGCCCAAGCTGCAAGGAGCGCATAAACCTTGCCATGGAGCGCTGCCCCAAATGCGGCGTGCGCATCTCAAGCATGTTTCGACGAAGATGTCCCCGTTGTCAGACGTTAAACGAGCTTAAGGCAAAGAACTGCGTCAAGTGCAACTACAACTACGAGGCGGAATCCGAACGGATGGCAAAATCGTTTTATGTCTGCCCGATCTGCAATTTCAAAAGCGAGGCATACTTAACACGCTGCCCGGTATGCGACACGCGGTTTATTTAGGCGTTATTTTAAATTATTTCCCCGCACAATTGCTTTATGGATGAAGAGATCGTACAAAAACTCAAAACGCTTCGCCACTCCATCCGTTTGCTTGGAAAAACAATTATTGCATATTCGGGCGGCATAGACAGCACGCTTGTGGCAAAAATTGCCCGTGACGAACTCGGTGAACATGCGATTGCAGTCACTGCCGTTTCTTCTTCATATCCAAGGTATGAATTGGAAAAGGCAAAAGAAATTGCTGCATGTATAGGGGTCACCCATGTTCTTGCAGAGACCAAAGAAGTCAACAATCCAAACTATATGAAAAATTCCCCCGAACGCTGCTATTTTTGCAAGTCTACGCTGTACGAAACGCTTAAACGCATTGCGCATGAAAAACAGGTCCCGCATATTATAAATGGCATCAATCTTGACGACACAACTGATTTTCGCCCCGGCATGCGCGCTGCAAACGAAGCGCATGTGTTAAGCCCGCTTAAGTCCGCCGGCCTTACCAAAAAGGAGATTCGCATCATTTCCCACTCACTTGGACTCCCGAACTGGGATAAGCCCGCCTCACCATGCCTTTCCTCCAGGGTTCCATATGGCATTGCAATAACTCCGGAAATTTTGGGAAAGGTCGAAAAGGCAGAATCAGTGCTTCGGGAGTTCGGCTTTACCCAGTTTCGCGTCAGGTACCATAAAGAGATTGCGCGTATTGAGGTTGGGAAAAACGATTTTTTAGCCGTGCTTGAGCATGGGGACGAGATTACCAAGCGGATACGTGAAATAGGTTTCGCGTATGTCTGCCTTGACCTTCGTGGTTTTAGGTCAGGCAGCCTTAATGAAGTGGTCGTACATGAAACGTCAAAAAAATAATGGATACGAAGAACTTTTCTTCTCAAAGGTAGACCTTGCGCGCGAAAAGATAAAAGGATATCCCGAAGTGATCTTTTGCGAGGGAAAAACAACCGACCAGATTATCAGGATCATGCGCGTCATGGCTGAAAATAAGCAGGACATATTAGCAACAAGGGCGAACAAAAAAACCGCCTCCCGAATCAAAAAAGAATTTCCGCACATTAAGTACCATGAGCTCGCGCGTGTATTTACGTTCGTTACGAAAAAAAATAAAAAATTAACTCGAACGAGCGGCCGTCGTTCAATTTTAGTAATAAGCGCGGGAACTGCGGATCTTCCTGTTGCGGAAGAGGCGGCGATAACCGCTGAGTTCATGGGAAACCGGGTCGAGCGCCTCTATGATGTCGGCGTTGCAGGATTGCACCGGCTTCTTAAACATGTGAAAAAGCTGCGAACTGCTGATGCACTCATTGTTGTCGCGGGGATGGAAGGCGCACTCCCGAGTGTCGTTGCAGGCCTCACCAACAAGCCAGTCATCGCAGTGCCGACAAGCATAGGGTACGGTTCGAACTTTGAAGGCCTTTCCGCACTCCTCACTATGCTTAACAGTTGCTCGCCCGGCATCGCAGTCATGAACATCGACAACGGTTTTGGGGCGGGGTATTTTGCAAGTATTGATCGATAGCATTAAATTCACTTTTATTTATATATTATAACATGACGACCCTTAAACACGCCCAAACTAATGCGCATGACCGTGGCAGACTTAAGGATTTTTTCCGCACTGCAAAACCTACTGCGCTTCGATCATATCTCCTTGAAAAAGAGACGGTACTTACCGGCGTTTGTGGCACATACGCAGTTGTCGGAAAACCAGTCCAGAGCCAAGGAATCTCGTCAATATACCCTGCACGCGGGTCGTTTCGGAGCTGCATTATAAAAATTCCTAACCTTGATAATTATGATACTGAGCATGATCGGCAGCGCATGCAATTTTTGCTTTTGGAGGGCCTTATTGTTGCCACTATGGCCCATAAGAACATCGTACACATTATTGACGGCGGGTTGCATGACGGCATGCCGTTTTTGGTGCTTGAGCGCCTTGAAGAAACCGTTTCTTCACCACTATCATGGGGATTCATCAGGCGCTCACCACCACTTGCTGCCAACTACATGTGCCAGGTTGCGGATGCGCTTACCGAAGTTCATGCGCGAAAAATTGTCCACTTGGATGTAAAGCCGGGCAACATCCTCCTTGCATCAAGTTACCTGATTAATAGAGTAAAGCTAATTGATTTTGGGCTTGCTGTGCCTTGCGGTACAGAAATCGGAGTCCCCCGCGGCAGCCAGGAATATATGGCACCTGAACAGGTGCGCGGTGGGGTTGTAGATGAACGAACTGATGTATATGGCATGGGCGCTTCGCTTTATGAACTATTGTGCGGCATCCCGCCGTTTACGGCAAGCGATTATTACGAAAAAACGGATTGCCTGCCGCCCCTTCCAAGCAGCCGTGTGCCCCACGGAACTCTTATCCCACAAGGACTTGAAGCAGTTGCCATGAAGGCGTTATCCCTCGACCCATCAGGTCGCTACCAAAGCGCCGAGGCATTTAAGTACGCACTCCTATCTGCAGTTTCCCTTTAAAATACTTTTTACCCATATATTATAACATGAAGTTACGCAAGGCACGTACGGGCGTTATACCAATTCCCCGGGTTTCGCTTCATACGCGTATTGATACATACGTGGATCCCACACCAGATATTCGGACATATAGTTTTACCCCTGAAACAATCAGGTCCTTAAAGGGGCATATTGGTACCTATTCCTTTACGCAAACGCCTCCTGAATTAGGCGGTATGAGCCGCGTGTTTGCAGTCCAGGATGAAAAAGGCAGGTTTTATGCAGCTAAGCTTCCGGATGACACGAATATGCCGGCAATCCCCGCGAGGAATCTTATTATACAGGAAGCAAGGGTGCTTACGCATCTCTCCCATCCCCATATCATTCGGCTTATCGACTTTGGGGTCGAACCCCTCCCCTTTCTTATCCTTGAACTTGCCATTACGGACTTACGGGCTAATACGCTTGCGCTTGAAGTTGCCGAGGTGGGCCCATTTCCCGTTTCCCGCGCTATCTGTGTCATTGAGCAGTTGTGCGATGCATTCTCATTTGTCCACGCCAATGGAATTGTCTATAATGACCTTAACCCGGGAAATGTGTTTATCTCTTCTGAGCGTGGCGACCATATAACCCTTTTTGATTTTGGGCTTGCAACATTCATTGAAACGGTTAAAAACGTCTCCCTGCTTAATGCGGCCAGGATCAGTTATGGCGAACCACAGTATGTTGCACCTGAACGGCTTGTAGGCGGTATCACAGGCGTCCAGGGCGATGTGTTTACCCTTGGCGGGTTGTTATATGAATTACTTACCGGTAAACCGCCATTTCCATTAACTTCCTACAGGAACGAGCATACGCTTCCCGAAGCGCCATCATCATGCGTCCCTTCCTTGCCCATTGGGCTTGCTCGTGTAATGATGCGGGCACTTGATCTTGATCCTATAGAGCGATATCAGTCGGCAGAGGAATTTAGAAGGGCTATTGGGGGGTGTTTTGATTAACCCTTTCCAATACGCTCAAGCACCGCCTTTATGATAAGCGGCCAGACTGCAGTTGCGTCAACAAAGCATTCTGCGAACATGCCGCCTTCTGCTTCAGGTACGAATTTCCCCCAACTAACGCCTTCGCTATAACTGCAGCCGCTGAGGCCGCCCCAGTGAACCGGTTCGGGGCAGATCCGTGCACCATATTTAAAGCGTATTAGTTTTCCTTCGTTTTCACTTATCCGAAGCTTCAGAAGGTCAAGGTATGGTGCGATCTGCTGCGCCCAGTTGCGAGGAACACCGCCGCCAATGGTAAATATGCCAAGCGTCTCACTCTTCATGACTCGCTCCGCGTAATCCTCAAGATCCAAAAAACAGTCGTAGTGGATCGGCTCTTCGCCGTTACGCATCCTTCGTCTCCTATGGGTCGCAAAGTCAAGGCCGAATTCCGAATCGGTAAACGCGGGGATGTAGACTGGAATATTCTTCTCATACGCGCTCTTAAGCACTCCACGCCCGGGTGTATTCTTATGAAGGTATTCACCAAGCTTGTAGTTGAGCTTATATGAGCATGCGATATTCTTTGGGTCCCATTCCCGTAATATTTGCCGTATCACAATTTCCGCATCGTCAAGGTTCTTCTCAAGCTCAAGCGTATCATAAATTCGGTCATATCCTTTCATGTACAATTCCTTGTCATCCATGTTCTCATTGTATTTAAAATGCTCCATTCCTGCTGATTCTATAAACCCGTGTGCCATAAGTGCACCGGTCGATACGATGCAATCAACCATGCCGTTATCAATCATGTCGCATATGACGAGCCCCTGCTTTGCAACGGTCATTGCGCCGGAAAGCGTTAGTACCTTAAAACAGCCCGTGTCCTTGACCATTGTTTCAAGGACGTCTGCCACTTCGCCCACTTTTCTTCCTGCAAACGAGGTTCCCTTCATCTGCACTACAAGATCATTAATGCTTTTTACCTTGGAAAGGTCAAGCGCCGCAAGCGGTTCAAGATTGTCCGAATGTCCCGTTCCGAGATGTTCATGGCCGGGCCTGATCTCTTCCTTTATATGTTTTTTCATAAATACACCTACGTAGATATCGACGTATCACTTTAAATTTTTTTAGCATTTATTTGCATGTATGCGGTTTCTTTACCTTGATTGTTCGGTTGGCATTTCAGGCGACCGGTTTGTCGCAGCACTGCTTGATGCGGGCCTCGAACGGAAAAAATTCGAAACCGAATTAAAAAAACTCCCGCTGTCAATAACGTTCTCAATTAAGAAAGATACCACGTACGGGATTGCCGGAACGAGGTTTATTGTTAATGAACAAGCGTACAACGACGGCGAAGAGGCTGACCACGAAGAACGTCACCTTGGTGAGATATTTGAAATACTTGACAAGAGCGCGCTTTCAGCAAACATAATAAAACGCGCTAAATCAATTTTTTTAAAACTCGCTGACGCTGAAAGCAAAGTGCACGGCAAAGACAAGGCAGACATTCATTTTCACGAGGTGGGCGCAATTGACTCGATTGCCGATATCGTTGGTGCCGCAATTGCAGTTGAACTTCTTAGGCCAGATGCAATTTATTCATCTGAAATCAACGTCGGCCACGGCGGGTTTCGTTTTTCCCATGGGTACTTTCATGCCCCTTCTTTGGCAACTGCGCATCTTTTGAAAGGGTTTCCCGTATATGCAAATGAGATAAAAGGAGAATTGACTACGCCGACCGGTGCAGCGATCATATCTTCGCTTGCATCATATAAGAAATTGCCGCGCATGAAAATCGAAAAAATTGGCTACGGCATCGGTTCACGCGACATCGGGCAGAGTAATGCGCTTAGGGTGCTTATTGGGGATAAATGACACACATCTTTAAAAAAGTAAATCTCGCTCATGCATAAATGCCTACTCATTGCTATGCCGGTGCTTATGTTGTATAGCCGTACTAGGAATGCAAATAAATTATCGGGCCCCATACATGGGATGAATCGTTAATGAGCGGGTTCGACTGAGGGCTTACCTGCCAAAATAAGGGTGCTGTGATCCGGTTTCCATCAGAGGCGCTTAAGTGCAAGTATCCCACGGTTCGTCCGGTGAAACTCATAATTCTCCGACAAAAACAACTTTTCAAGCTGGCTTCCAGATTCACGGATGTAGTCACCAAGATCCCCCCTTGGGAGGTCCTCGCTCAGGTATGCAATGACGTACTTCATTCCTTGGCTTTTTGCGTCTTTTTCTCGTTCCTGCAGCAGTACTCTCCTAATCCCTCGCCCCTCATACGCAAGAAGCACTGCCGGATCTTCCATATAAATTGCGTTTGCCTCGCCGTTTCGTATTTCCTTTTTTTCTTCGTCATAATGGGTAGGCCACGATAACCCGACGCCGATAAGCATCCGGTTTACATAACACCCGAAGGAGACGTTATACTGTACAATGTTAAGCACTTCCTTTTCAGTGACGTCAAATGAGCATTTTCGCATTACCTTTACCGCATCTTCCACATCTTCCTCAGTGATCTGCTTTACCTCGGTGTAATCCTGGTCAAGAAGATGCAAGAACTTTTTCTTTGCACTGGGGATTTCCTTTACCTCCTTTTTTTCCTCAACCTTAAACGTTTCGCTCATGGTTTCACGTACTAATGATGTATGACAAATTTTTAAACGACTCTTATTTCACTTTATTAGTTTTAATTTATAATATATTATGGTATAAATTGGAAAGCGTAAAATTTATATTCCCAAAACGGGATAAATAAATGCGGTGATTGCATGAAACTACTATACAGTGCCGTCGCAATTATCGCAGTGCTCCTGTTTTTTGCAGGATGTGCACAGGATTTGACGCCAGGCGACAACATAACGAACGGCAATATGACCAACAGGACAGACAACATGACAGGGCCGAACATAACGGACAATCGAACGAATATGACAAACATAACGAACGTTACCCGGCCGAACATAACAAACGTAACTAATATTTCGAGGCCAAACGTGACAAACGTAACAAGGCCAAACATAACGAATGTGACAAACGTCACGAGGCCAAATGTATCAATCAACGTAACGAACGGTACTGGAGGCAATGTAACAAATGATACCGGACGACTTTTGATAACCCTTGATGTTCAGGATATGAACGCAAGCAATATCTCTTCAGTAAAGCTAACTGTTGAGCGTATTTTCTTGCCAACTGGTTTGTTAGCTGACCAGCTTGCCCCAATAGCAAACGGATCACAAGAGTACGATCTATCAGTTCTTGGGGATACTGAAAGGCATTTAGTTATCGCAGACACGCGGCTTCAGTCGGGAACCTACGATCCCGTACGGATGCGCCTGGAACTTGGCGCAGTTTCAGTGACCCATACTAACGGAACCAATTATAGCGCGCGGCTGCCGGTCGACCAGGTCAACCTTACTGCCCTATTGAGCGTACTGCCAAACGAAACATCGGCTATTACGATGAATCTGCATATGGGCGATTCGCTTCGCGTAAATGCAGCTGGCGACTACGTATTTGAACCGCGTTTTGACTTTGAAACACGTCAAAACGTCCGTCTTGGCACACGGGATGCACAGGGGCGGATTGAAATTTTCGGCGGCGAGTTAATCACGAACAACACCATTGGGGGCGACCAAGGAGGGGTCGTTAACCAGAATCAGACAGGCAACCAGACTACAAACCAGACACTCCAGGGAATGGGGAGGGTTTTGGTTTCACTTGCCCATGTAGGTTCAAATGAGACAGGCGCTGATTCAGTCAAGATGGTCGTTGACCGGATCTGGGTTCGAAGCGAAACGGGCCAAAACTGGGTGCTTGCCTCTTCCGTACCGCGCATACTTGACCTTACTGAGTTAAGCGGTGTTGAGAGCCACGCAATACTTGCGGACATGCCGTTACCAACCGGTACCTATGACCAGGTACAGGTGCGGGTATCGATCCCCGCCGTGATCGTAACAGACGAGGCACAAAATGATTTTGCCGCATTCCTTCCGGCACGGGAAATGAATTTCACCGGTACGCTTGCGGTGCTGCCGAATCTCACGTCTGCGGTTATCTTTAACGTTAACACTGCAGATTCGCTTCATACGACCGCGCGCGGCGAGTATGTCTTTGCCCCTCTCATCGGCTTTGAGACGCGCGAGAATGTCCTTACGGGTACGCGTGATGCAGCGGGACGTATGGAAATTACTGCTGGCAGGCTCATCTCAAACAGCACGGTAGGTGTCAATGAGCTTGGTATGGTGGGTGAGAACGTCACATTCCCGACAGGTACCGTTTCGATTGTGGGCGGGTCTATCAGGGTGCAGGGTGTGAATTTCACAACTGGAAATCTGACGACGGGTAATGTGACCGGAAACGTCTCCACGATTGGAAATACCTCGGCCAACCAGACAAATGCCACCAGCAACGTAACAAGCGGGAATACGAGTACGGTGCAAAACACAACCAACCGTACGACTACGAATACGACCGGTAGTAATATAAGCGGCGGAAACACAAGTGGCACTGGTAATACGACTGCAAACACAAGCGGGATTACTGGCGCACCCGGTTTTCCGTACTAATTTTTTTTCTTTTTTTATTTTCTTTTTTAACAATACTCGCTGTTCTTACCAGATAGCCCGTCTGTTGCAGGTAAGTTTCTTACAAGTTCTTCTTGATCTTTAGGAAGATAGTCAAACCAACAGAGCGCATGATATGCTTGTGCAGACTCGTCTCTATGCGCTTTTCGAAATTCCTGGTTTTGTGATGCCCTATTCTCCTTTCTTAGATCATAAGCGCCCCAGTCAAACCCATTTCCATCTTGGCTGTTGCTTGTTATAATTTCCCCCGCTTCAACTAAAACTGGTGTAACTTCAGTTGTTCTTGAGTCGCGGTAACTGCGTATTGGCACTGTGTCTATTATTGCCTGGAATTTTGGAGCAAGTGTGTTTCCTAAATGTCCTATACGATGCATTATCCCGCATGGATGCTGTATATCAAACATATAATGGATGCCAAACTCGTCTGTAAAATGAGCTACATCTACGATATAGCCGTCAAACGGGGCGCGTATTTCTGTTTTTTCTGCTCCACTTGTTGTAATTCCTCCGTGAGGCTTAAAATCGCCACCTCGTATCTGGCCAGGATACAAAATAGATGTTGCAAGATCCAAATCCACTGGTGATTGAAATTCGAGCGGTTCAGGGCACGCTGGCGGTTTTCCTGTCGGTATCCATTTTTGATCTTGGTATTGCCATATGACTATCGTTTGGTCTAATGCAGTTGTCTTATTGAGTGGTTCAATTACCATTGTTTCATTGCTTATTTGCACGTATTTCTCTTCATCCTGACCGCCTATTTTTAGTAACGAGAGCATGGCTTTTAGTTCATCTATTTTTTCCTTTGGGTAATTTTTTTCAAAGTATTTGATTCGGTTACTTATTTCTTCATGTGCTTCTGCTGTTATTCCCCCTGTTTTGAGCGCCATTTGAAGCTGGGATTTTAACGCATCAAGTTCTGAATAATCAGGTTCCTGCACGTTTTCTGTATTTTGGGCAGGTACATTCATTGGTTTTTTAGATGTCTCTTCACCGCGTGTATTTGTAGGCATCACATCATTTTTTTCAGTGCTTTTAGACACACAGCCAGAAATCAGAATGAGAAATACGATTATTGCTACAACTATTTTATGAGTTACCATGTGAGTGCTTATCTTGTAGCTATTATAAGTGTTTGTTTTGAGCTTCATTTCCGTTTTAGATTTTTTTCTTTTTTATATTTGCCGAGTTTTAGAAAACAGTTCTTATGATACATATTTCCGGCATGCGTTATTCCTCTAGAAAGAAATCTGCCATATAATCCAGGCATTTTACCTGCAATTACAAATGGATCGCCTGACTTTATCTCATCGCCGCATTTTACGCATATCGTTTTGAACAACATATTTATCTCTCTAATAGAAATTGGGCCCGTTGAGCAGGGAAGTTTCGGGTCTTGGGTCTAGCGTCGTGGGTTTTACGTCTTGAGTCCAGGAGTCTTGTGTCCTGAGTTTCGCGTCTCGAATTTGCTGTGATCTAGATATGGTTTTGGTCATGGGTTCACCTCATATTTTATTATAAAAATCTAATTTATTTTTGAAGTCTTCGATCAACTTCGGATTTTCTCTTAGTTCATATATTTCTTCTATCTTTTGTTTAACATCTTCGATCTTTTTCACTTTGATCGGTTTATTTTTGTATTTCGTCATAACGCCGTCTACTTCAGCAATAAATAAATCGAGAGTTGGCTTTTGTTTTTGCCAAGTACTTAGCTCTTCTAAAATATTTTCTGGGAACAGTTCCTCCAGATAGTTTATAATAACTGATTCTATTATTTTAGGATAGTAATCTCGTTCTTGTAAAAATATAGTGATTAGATTATTTTGAATCATCCAATAATGGTAGTTAAAAATTAATTCTAAATCAACTCGTTTAATTTGGCCATATGGATCTTCTAAAGCTACTTTTTTTTCTTGAAATGAATATATTCTTACTACTCCTAAACTCTTAGCCGCAGCAATATCTGTATGGGTAAATCTACATAAAAGTCTATACACCGCTTCGTACATTTTTTTTGCATCTTTATGTGCAAATCCTTTATGTAATTCACTTACACTCAATTTTTTACTATCATCTAAAAAATATTTAACTTTTTCCGGAAATTCTATTGCATAATAAAATGAGCACATTGTTTCATAAACTGCTCGTAGCAGAACAAACCTTGCAATTAGTGTTTTTGAATTTTTTTCTCTTAAATTATTGATTACGGAGATTATGTTATATGCCTTAAGATAAAGACTTCCAACTACCATGCTTGGGCTATCTTCTTTTAAATATTGAATTGGAAGTTTGTCAATTATAGTGCTTAATATCGCAGTTAATCTTTCATTTTCTTTTTCTAGAAGACTTGTCCAAAAATCACTTTTTTTCATATAATTATTTATAATTTTATCAGGGTCTTGTAGTAATTCCTGGTTTGTCATATATTGTCACCATTCATTGTCTTTCTTAGATTAAATAACATCGACCTTATCTTCACCAACCGATTCATAAAATCCAAATGCTCTCTTTGCGGCAGTACTTTCAGTTCTTGCATCATATCAAGCCAAAACTCCGTTTCGTTGGCTTCCCCTACGTACGTCATAACCTTCTGCCTTTGCTGCGGTTTTGATTCAAATGCTGCCATTTCTGCTAGGTTTGCGCAAATTGAAGAAGCAGAAGCAAGAATTTGCTCTTTTGCTCGCAGCGCAACTTGCTTGCTATCAAAGAAAACGTACAAATCCTTTGAAAGCCGAAATGCTTCTTCATACACCTTAAGATTTTTGAAGTTTTGAGTCATTCCTCATCACCGGTGAAATACCAAACTCTTCCATCAGAGTATACTTCTGTTTCATTACTCCAGTTTATCTCTCTTATGTTTCTCAATTTTATTTCCTCTATTTTCATATGCAACACCTCCAGTCCGATGCCCTGCTCTTTAAGATTTAAGAGGGCGAGGAAGGAGGTGTACGACTGACGAGCCCAGTGTCTAGAATTCATGTTTCTTGGAGCGAACCGAAGGCTTGCGCTTTAACTGCTTTTCATGTTGAGCGAAGGGGAGAGGATTAAAATAAGCACGACCGCAGGGAGAGAACGGAGCGACTTAATGATTTTCGTTACTTAGAATATACTCTATGATTTGTTTTCCGAAATTAGTCCATCGGTATGAAACATCAAAATTTATCGAATTTTGTGGGAAGTTTCTTGTCGCGTACAAAAGCCCCAATTCTAGTAATCTTGATATTGATATTTCAATTTCACCTAGGTTTTGGTCTTTAAAGTGCTGTCTTTCATCTTTATTGGGAATAAAATTCCCTTCACCGGATCGATTATTATATTGCTTTATAATGAACAAACAACCCGCATCAAGCAATTTTGTAGTCGAACGAACCAATTTATCCGAATAAAAGTTTTTACTTTTTAGTGCCTCTAGTAATATTTTTTCAAGCCATTTTTCAAAATTTTCTTTTTTAGAATCCCATGGTTCGTAATTCATTCCTTCAATATCAACTGGATAATCTCCTTTTTTGTTTTTATCCTTGATTATAATTATCTTTTCTGGATTTCTAATGACCTGTGCTATCCCAAGCTCATAAAGAACATTATGATTTACAATCTTTCTCTCATGAATACAATTATCTTCATTATCCTTAGTTTCTTTGCAAATCTCGCAAAAAGTTTTTTGATTGTATTTCCCATCTATTGATAGATCAAAAAGAAGCAGTGTTGAGTGAGCAATTCCATCCAATACCTTGGTTAAAATTAAATTGCTATTTTTATCACTCTCTGAAGTTTTAACTTTCAATTTTAGCCTTCCACATACATTTTCTATTTTTTCTAACTTTTCTTTAGAATTATAAAATGGCATGCACACAAAAAGCGTTTCTTCCCCTTTACTTTGCAAATCATCAACCAAATTAGGCAAGAATAAATTTTCAAAAAATGTTTTTGGATACATCAAATCACATGTACTGTTCTCAATTTCTAAATTGCTTTCTACAGAAAAGAATAAATAGTGCGTTGATTAACTTCAATCTATGGATGAAATCAAGAAAGAATCTAGATCCCCCACAGAACTGATACTAAGCATTCCGGATTCAATAGTTGATCTACTAAAATCTCTCTTGGGAGAGAAAATAAAAATTAGCGATACTGCTTGGTCTGGTTTAAAATTGCTTGGAACTTTAAGTTTTATCTACTTTACTAAAGACTACTCAAACACATATTTTATTCCTTTACTGGCATTTGTATTTATGCTGATATTGCTCGAAATATTTGTCAATAATTTACCTGTATTAAAAAAAATGTTTAAAGTAGGGATTTCTGCTAAAGAGATTGGAGAGAAAGATTTATCTTATATAGAAGTTTTAGATGCAATAGAAACATATAAGTTTACTGATTCAGAACTTATAACCATCCTTGAAAAAACTAAAAAGAAAAGTAATCTAACTCCTACCTTAATTGATACAGTAATAGAAGAACAAACAATAGGCCCGGCCGTTGTTAATTTTCTAATCGAATTAGACGAACTAACAAGAGAACATATAATTAAAATATTCAAGTTTGATTCTGGTTTGATTACAAAAAAACAAGCCAATCAAATTATGAATAGATATAATTATGATAAACAGATCTATTTTGCGTATCTAAAAACTCAAAAAAGCGCGCTAGACTACTGTATTGAAAAAAATAAAAACATCTCTTTTATAAGTAGAGAATCTATAACTAGACCAGCTAAAAATCTAATATTAGTTATATCAGCTCTTCTAATTTTTTACTCTTTTTTAGTTCCAAGTGGAAACATGGACCCGAATTTACATCCTGAAACGAGAGGCATTAGTTGCTGGCAAAATGGAGGATATATTATATATTGTGGTTTTACTGTGGCTATGGAGAGTCTAGCACTGGGTCTTGTTACTTGGGGATTTCTGACGGGAATTTTAGTTTTGATAATGCTATATTATGACCATGTTTATCTGCCAAATAAATTTAAGGCTACCTAAAATTAACTAACGTCTGGATTCTCTTCATGTTCTCCAAAATCGTCTTAATTATTGTGATTAGGTTAGGGTACCTACCCCCCTACCTACCACCTTTTAAAAACTTAGATTCATAGTTATCTACGTAGTTTACAGGTGTTAACCATGGCAAAACCAATACGAGCAACTCCTACCTTACGAGGTGAAGATGCCGTAAGATTTGTAAGAAATATGATCAGAGAGACAAATTACCCGTCTAAAGCCAGAGTTACCACTATCAAAAAAGCACTTGAAGAATTCAATTATTTTAGTCAATACCTTTAACCCAGATATCCAAATACATAGGTATTGATCCTTTTTCTCTTTCAGTGAGGATGTTAAAACCCAGTTTCTTGTAGAAGTGAATTGGATCAAATTTTGGATCAGTATTTCTTTTTGCATCAAGAATTATGAAGCGACATCCAGCATACTTCTCGTAAATTTGTAGACCAACTGCTATGGAAAAACGGATCATCATCGAACCTATCCCGTGACGCATCATTGGTTCGCTCACTGCCATTCTACCGATTTTCAAAGCCGGTAATGATTTGTAATGAATATCCTTTTCTCTGAAAAACTGCTTTAAGTCAGCGTTTAAGTTTATTGAATCAGCTAATAGCGTTACATAACTTACGAGTTCTTTAGTCTCTTTTAGGAACCATAAATACGTAACTGAAATTCCTTGCCTTTGATTTTCCCATGCATCTTCTACTAGAAATTTTTCTAGTTCTTTTTCTGTACAATGAAACGACTGAAGTAATGATAAATGACTGTCACTAAGCTTTTCGAAGTATAAATCCTCTTTTTTGAGTTTATTTTCAGACATGAAATGATCCGTTATCAATTATCATATTAAGAATTTAAACATTCGTAGTTTTATAATTCGCAATACGCTACTCAAGACACAAAACACAAGACCAAAAATTAGAATTGGGCCCGTTGAGATATGTCCGACCCTTTTTCCGTGAACGCTTTTTCGAGCGTAAGCGAAGAAAAAGGGTTCTTGAACTCAAGACCTCTATCGGTTCATAAGAACTTTCGATATCTAACATCCGGTTATCAGTTTCGTCGTTTTTGAGCGCTTCATTCAAAAAAAGCGCACTCGAACGCTCCAACCGGACTGAGCTACGGGCCCAAAAATTAATTTTTTCTAGTAACTAAGTATGTTACTACCAGAATAGTCGCAATGATAGCGATTGCTAACAAGAGCTCTTCAAGCATGACTATTATCTATATGAGACTTTTTAAATAGTTTCCTCCTCCTTTTATGTGCCTGGTTTTATGAAAATTGCCATCATTTCCGACACCCATTTCGGCTATGCACGTTTCGAAGACGATACGTTTGTCCAGGCAGAAAACGCATTTATGGATGCGCAGGAAAAGGCCGACCTCATCATCTATGCGGGCGACGTGTTTGACACAAAAATACCAAAATTAGAAACAATACAACGTGCAGTGGAAATCCTCAAAAAAGTAAAAAAGCCCATTTTTGCAATCCACGGGAACCATGAGCGAAGAAGCAAGGGGATGACGAACCCGGCACAGCTACTTGCAAGCATGGGGTTGTATCGCTACCTTCACGGGGAAAGCGCGCTTTTTGAATCAGGCGGTGAAAAAATCCAGGTATTTGGCTTAGGCAACGTGCCTGAGGAACTGGCACGGACTGCACTTGAAAAATCGCTTAAGAACTTTACCCCGGAGGACGGCGCATTTCGCATCCTTGTGCTTCACCAGTCAATCAAGGAGCTTATCCCCCATGCGGATGAGGAAATCTCGCTTGACGACCTTGAGCCGCTTCCGTTTGACCTTGTTATCAACGGCCATATCCACGCAAGCGTTGTGAAACTTGGCGGACGGTTCCTTATTCCAGGAAGTACTGTCATCACCCAGCTCAAAAAGGACGAGGTGTCGCCCCGCGGGTATATCGTGTACGACACGAAGACAAAAACGCACGAATTTTCCCCAATCACGTGCCGCGCCTTTTTTTATGAAGAGCTCGTATTTGACCGCGCGCCGATTGTTGAGGTAAAAAATGC
>CAZPPT010000013.1:0-42603 GCA_964588555.1 Microcaldota archaeon
CAAGAACTGCATCCTTCATTTTACGATATTCTTGTGGGACGTCAAGAATCCAACGATATTTTGTATTCGGGTCGATGTATTCTATTGCCCTGCCCAATTTTTGCCCCGGTTTATTATAGGCTGCAATGGTACCCGACCACCCGCGAAATACGGGGAGCAATTCAGTTGGTTCTACGCCACTGACAAGCAAGTCATCCAGGCGTTTGTTTGAAGCGATGACCCGATAGGAGCAGTCTGCATTCTTCAAGGCATCAATAAACGGCACCCCCTGCGTAGAATGAATAAAAACAGCTAGCTGGGTTCCTCGTAACCGCGGTCTTCGTGCCAATTGAAGTGCAATGTGTATCTAACAACCCCCGCTGATGAGTTAATATAATATGAGTAAAAAGGTTTTTAACATAATTAGGAAAGAATGCCTCGCGAATGATTATATATTACGTCAACAGCTATTTGTAAATGAAATTCGGAAAAAATACGATTGACGTACTTGACTGGCAAAGGGTTTTTTTTGGAGAATTTTAAGCTGATTATTTGTTGGAAGTAGGGGTCAGAACTGCAGTCATGTTTTTACTGTTAATAATACTAATGCGGCTTTATGGAAAAAAAAGCGTGTCTGAGATGACCGTAATAGAGCTTATAATAGTCCTTGGATTAAGCTCTGCCGCAGGAGATCCGATGTTCTATTCGGAGGTCGGGATAGCCTGGGGCATAGTTGTGATTTTTGTTGTCTTGATATTGTATAAGATACAGTCAATAGTATCAGAAAAAAATGAAACTGTAGAGAACATACTAAAGGGTGACCCAGCACTCGTTATTAAGGATGGAAAGATCGTGAAAAAAGCGATTGACAAGGAAACAATTGCAAAAGAAGAATTGCTGATGTTCTTAAGGGCAGAGGCGATAGAGTCCGTGGGACATGTCAGGGAAGCGTACCTTGAAATAAATGGAACATTAAGCGTATTTAAATATCCCCAAAGGAAGCGAAAAAAAGGCCTTCCGACCATGCCCGAAGGTGCACAAGGCACCCAAGTCTTCATGGAAGGAGAGAAAGTTCCGAAAGATTCTGAATACGCCTCATTTAATGGAAATGACGTCAGGAAATTTGCCAAGGGACAAAGGTTTGCAAGTGGGAAGTGGGTAAAGGCACGTTAACAAGCCGCAGAAAAATATAAGATAAAATGGAAAAAAGCCCCCGGCGAGAATTATTCGTTTCGCCCTTTTTAGGATCTCTCGCCTTTCTCGTATGAAAAAGGGCGAGCCCCAAAAACAGAAAAGTCTGTTGTCAGTTATCTAAAAAAGGTTGACCTAAAAACAAATTGAAACAACCATTCGTTTTCTTTTGGGGCACTAGACCTTTTCTTTAGAAAAGAAAAGGGCTAGACTTGAACTCGCGACCTCGCGCTTACCAAGCGCGCGCTCTTTAGTGATTAGTTACCACTGAGCCACAGGGGCAAATAGATAGAAGTATCGTAGGAACTGTTTAAAAAGGATATTATAAGAAATGAAAAAGGGAGCTAAAAACAACTTTTTAAACTCTTTCTAACACAATTAATATGAAACACTGCTATAAAAATAAGGAACAGGTTAATAAGGGGGATACCATGCAGGAAAAACAGGCATTTGGGGGAGACGACGATAGCACACCGCAGGAACAGCTGCCGGTGAAAAAACCAGTCCTCCATAAGTTTGCAAGTAAGCCGGATGCAAACATACGGGATATCTTTTGGGACATAATTGCGGACTATGCAATGAAAAAACCGCCTGCCAGACAGGAACTTGAATCCCTTAACCATGAACGCATGGCACTCTTAAGAATTGCATTAAGCGTCATGGAAAACCCAAAGACAGCGTATCTTGGCCTAAGCAGAAATTTTACTGCACTATATTCATTAAAGCTCTTTCTTGATGCCGGTTGGCTTGACGTTGTTGAAGAATTCCTCGTAAAAAGCTATGAGGAACACAAGAAAGCGCCGCCGATCATAGTTGCGGCAATAAAAAAACTGCTTGATGAGAAAACATATGGGGCAATGCTCACCGAACTTTTTAAGAATATGATCCGAACACACAATGCCACTGCAGCAACACTTGCCTTCATTTCAAAGGTCGGAGATAAAAAATTGATATTGCTTTTCAAAAAGGAGATACTTATTATCGCACGAAACGATATAGAGGATAACCAGTTTTATGCGATGCATATACTTGCCCAGATTATGAATGAGGAGGCAAAAATGACGCTCATGACCCTTATGTCCCATTGGGACGAGGAAGTGCGGCTTACGGCGGTGAACCTACTTAAAAAAGAAAAGGATCCCCAGATCGTTGCAGCAGCACAGCGCCAATACGCAATTGAAACAAACCCCGCCATAAAAAAAATGCTGGCACGGGTAAAACAGGGGTGAGGGATAATTATGGAGGTTATACGAATACCCCACGAACGGGTTTCGGTTCTTGTAGGAAATAACGGGAAGAACAAGGAACGGATCGAAAACGAATGTACGGTATCACTAGGCGTGCATTCGGACGGGGAAGTGGAAATTGAAGGGGAAAGCATGTATACCTTTTTCGCAAGGGACGTCATAAAGGCAGTTGGGCGGGGATTTGATGTTCCGGTTGCACTTAAGATTGTCAAGGAAAATTATCAGTTTTACCTTATAGACCTGGACGAATATGCGAAAACAGAAAAGGCAAAGGTACGGGTAAAGGGACGCATTATCGGAGAAAAGGGAAAGGTCAAGACGGAGATCGAGAATGCGACGGAGTGCTACCTAAGCATATATGGCGACACTGTTGGCATTATTGCAAAGATAGACACCATGGAATATGCAAAGGAGGCACTTACGCTCATTATAAGCGGGGCGCGGCATTCGAGTTTGTTTACATACCTTGCGAAGATAAAGCGGCAATTACTGGGAGAGCGGCTTGTGGGGAAATAAGAAAATGCCGAAACTTGCCAGAATTTAGGAATTACCTTTAAATATCTTTAGTTCGTCTAAATAGTAATCCTCTCATTAGGTGAAAAAATATTAGGTGAACACATGGCAGACGGCCACGACAAGATATTCTCACATTTTAAGGAACATTCGGTAGCGGAATTCTTCAAGAAGAACAAGCAGATGCTTGGGTTTTCAGGCAAAGTGCGGTCGCTTACTACGATCGTACACGAGCTTGTGACAAACAGCCTTGATGCATGCGAGGAAGCGGGGATACTCCCAAACATCAAAGTGGAAGTACGGGAGCTCGGAACTGACCATTATCTTGTCCATGTCGAAGACAACGGCCCGGGCATCCCAAAAACACACGTTGGCAAGGCACTAGGGCAGATGCTTGCAGGGACGAAATTCCACCGATATGTACAGCAGCGGGGACAACAGGGAATTGGTGCGGCAGGGTGTACCATGTATTCCATCCTTACGACCGGAAAGCACCCACGGGCCATATCATATTACAAAAATAAAAAAATCTCATGTGAGATCGGCATTGATTTTAAGACCAACCGCGCGGAGCTTGTGAACCTGGTTGAGGAAGAAAACGCGGAAGGCAAAAACGGGCTCGTATATGAAGCTGAATTTAAGGACGTAAAGTATGAAAACAGCAATTACGGCGTATACGAATACCTTCGAAGAACCGCGCTTGCAAACCCCCATGCAGAGATAGGAATCCAGGGGCCTGACGGGCAGCTTGTCGTATTCCCGCGCTCAGTAGAACAGAACCCGCCACGACCGCGTGAAGTAAAGCCGCACCCGCTTGGGATAAGCGCGCACGAACTACTTGACCTTGCAAATGGCCACCACGAGCACAAGAAAATCTCCCTCTTTCTCCAGCACGGCCTTGCACGAGTAAGTGCAAACAAGGTAAATGAACTGCGCGAACTGACCAAAACAGTTGATTTTGAGAAGGACCCGCGAAACATAACCTGGGAGGAAGCGGAGCTCATCGTCCAGGCATTTAAACAGGTAAAATGGATCGCCCCGGAAACGGATTCCATCGTGCCGATCGGCAAGGAACAGGTTGAGAAATCATTTATGAACATATTTAACCCGGAAATACTTGCGGTCACAGAACGATCCCCGAAAATATACCGTGGCGGGGTCCCGTTCATGGTTGAAGCCGCAATTGCATACGGCGGCGGCATTGGCCAGGCAGGGAAAAAAGGGGAGATAATGCGGTTTGCAAACCGGGTACCGCTCCCCTTTGATGCGGGAGGCTGCGCACTTACTGAAAGTGTGAAGAATGTGGAGTGGTCACGGTACAGCCTTAAGGAATTTGATGAAGAACCGATCGTCGTCCTTGTAAACCTGGTAAGCGTACACGTGCCATACACTGGCGCAGGGAAACAGGCAGTTGCCCAGGAAGAGGAAGTAATGGACGAGATACGAAATGCAGTCATGGAAGCTGCGCGTTCGGTGCAAAGATACCTAAGCGGAAAAAGAAAGGCACACGAACTCGAAACAAAAAGAAAGGTAATTTCAAGATATATTCAGCAGCTTTCAAGCGACCTAAGCGACCTTGCAGGGACAAATGAACGGGATATGATTAAGAACAGGCTTCTTAAGATTGTTGAGGACAAATACGTAAAAACGGACGAAGAAGAGAAGGTTGAAAAACAGGAAGAAAAAATAGTTGAAGAAGAGATTAATGAATAGGTGAATGGATGTCAGAAAAAGATGCAGTTACTAAGCTTGAAGGCCTTGGAAAAAAAATGGTAAAGGAAATAAAGGACAATGAAGGCCCAACATTCGAGACAGTTCTTCGTACCAGGAGTAACACGATCTATGATGAGGGCGTTGGGTGTTTACGTACCGGCGACAAGCGGGAGATACGAAAATTCCTAAGCATTGCACAGGCGCGGACATTCATGCAGACAGTTGCCGTCGCGGCAAAAACAAAGAAATTTATCGACGAAAAACTGCATGCGTCAATCAGAAGCCTTTTTTACCAGCTTAAGTTCACCCTTGGCGAGGATATCGACGAGGACATGTTTTCTGAACAAAGCGAAAGTAACGCATTGGTTGAAGACCTTGAGGTTGCACTTGGCATAAAACGGGAAGATTTGCACCTTACGACTGAACGTAAGGGAGTTGTCGCAGGACCGATCATAATCAAGGATAAGTTCGGTGGTGAAGTAAACACCATTGACGGGACGGCAATGGGCCGTTCGGGATGGGGCATCCCAAGCGATGTTGATAATGACATAGAATTCAAGACAACTGCAGATTACGTCATAGTAGTTGAAAAGGACGCCATGTGGCAGCGCCTCAATGAGGATAAGTTCTGGAAAAAGGAGAATTGCCTGCTTATTACGCCAAAAGGCCAGTCATCTCGCGGCACACGACGCTTACTTCGTAAGCTTGCTGACAAAAAATTGCCCATTTACTGCTTTATGGACTGTGATGCGTGGGGATGGTACATCTACTGGACGATCAAGACGGGAAGCATGAACCTTGCATACCTTGGCAGGGACTTCGCAACACCCGAATCAAAATTCATCGGCGTGACCATGGATGACATTGAGGAATTCCAGTTCCTGCAAAAACTCACCATCAAGGCAAAGGATGTGGACATCAAGCGCGCAGAGGAAATGCTTGATTATCCATGGATCAACCGGCACAAGGAATGGGTACGGAACCTCAAACTTGTTTTAAGTACAAAGAAAAAGATTGAGCAGGATGCATTACAAGGGCAAAGGCTAACGTTCGTTGGGGATTACATTAGGCAAAAAATAGAAGGCAAGGAATGGCTCCCATAAGGGGCAGCACTCCGCTCGCTCCAGCGCGTTCGCACTTCTTCTTGCTCTTCTCTCGAAAAGCGAGCTTTTCTCGATCACTCGCTCTGCACATATTATATGCCCCCCAACGCGATTTAGCTCCGTAAGCACGTTCCTTTCTAAGGGAGCTAAACCGTGTTGCCTTGAGGGTTCCAACCCCCACTTTGTTCTGCTTAGAGAAATGTTTCTAATTCGTCTTGTAATGCACGGGCGCTTCTTGGCCGTTCATCGTGGTTGACGCTAAGGCAGCGCAGGACAACTTCTTCAAGACGCTTTGGCACGCGCGCCTTTATTTTATGCGGCGCAAGCACTGGAAGATACGGATCACTACGGCGGTCGCCAAGAAAGAGTGGCGGTTTTCCAGTAAGCATATCGTAGAGGATAGTGCCGATGCCGTAGACGTCGATCCGTGGGCTGAAAATGCCTAGAAACTGCTCGGGCGCCATGTTTGAAATACTCCCGTCAGGAGAAGCCGGGTCGATGATGTTTCGTACTGACTTCATAAAGCGCGCAAACCCCAAGTCAAAAAGAAGCGGACTAAACGGACGGTCTTCTGTAAAAAAGATATTTGACGGCTTGAGATCGGCATGGATGATACCAGTTGCATGAAGGCAGGAAACACGTTCGCAAATGGCAATTGCAACCTCAACTGCGCGGTTAAGCGGAAAAAATTTATGGTTTTCAAAAAAATAGTCTATTTCGTCCGCAAGCGTTTTTCCCTTGATAAGGGGCATGATAATAAATGGGTCATGAAACGTGGTAAGGCCAAAATCAATAATTGGCATGACCCCCGGTGCGTCTGCAACGGCCATAACAAGCGCCTCTTGGAGTATAAATGCCCTCGCATCTTTTTGGGAAAAACCTGCGCCTAAATTTTCAAGAAGAAATGCCCGCCGTAACAATTTTGCCGCATACGGCTGACAGCCTCGGTCAAGGACGCGATATATGTCTGCCACACCGCCTTGGCCAGCAAGCGAATGTATTGAATAGGTGCCATATCGACCAGTAAGGCTATCACCAATACGGGCAAGTGCAACACGCATATCTTGAAATGGTGCATCATACTCAGGCTTTGAAGTAAATGAACGAATGTCATTGGCTAAGGTACGCCGTACCCAAAACCGATTGGGTAGAGATTTTAGTCTGGCACTCATGTTATAAATAATGGGTAGGAAAGAATTTAAATGGAAGGCTATTGGACGCCTTGCACGACACCCTGTGTGCAGAGTGCTTCCCTGCATATGCGCGGGCCATTGACGTCTTCAACAAAGCGGCGGTATTTTGCAAGGACGTTTGCCGCATAGTCGCCTCCGGAAACCTTGTCAAAGACGCATTCACGGGTAAACCAAATGAAGTCATCCGTACCGATGATGTCCCGACACGACTGCGTCACAAGGGGGAGATTGGGGCAGTTCCATGCAAGCTCATCCCGGCCATTTGCATTTATAACTGTACCTTGGGATCCGGTTTGGCCGGGTTGCGGGGGTGCAGGCGTACATGAGGAAGGGGAATGCGAACGCTGAGAATGAAACTTATTGACCCAATCCGTATATGGCCCATATCCAAGAACCGAATCGCCCCTGATGCTTCCATGGTAATAGTGAAGCGCAAAATAGTATGCCAATGCATTTTTCTTGTTATCGTCAAGCGTGCCGGATGCATCGGCAAGCTCGTTTTCATTGTTGCCTACAATTTGTTTTCCCAAGTGAAGGTAATTGCTTAGCTTCGTAGCCCCGGCACAGATGTTGTGTTCAGGCTGGAACGGGTTAAACTGGCCTTCAGGAACAATGACTACGCCGGTTGCCGGATCCTTAATTTCAACCGCACATTCGCGCGCAATGGCGCGATCCTCCCGTATCTGCCTGCCCTGGGAATCCTGCTGGAATCGCGTGCCCATGCGCCCGGAAATATCCAGGGACTGCCAACGGCTTGCAGTTGCCGAATCAATGCCGCCTTCACCTGCATGATACCGATAGGGCGATTCAATGACCTGCATAAGGCCAAAGGCGCAATACCGACTTGGCTGCGCAGGCCGTGGGTTAATGCCATAATAATTACCGCAGTCAAGGTTTACGCCAAGCGGGTCAAGGTTAACAAGCGAGTTTGTCGGATCATTGGAATAGGTTATGCGGTCAAAGCCGAATGGATAACAGTTCGAGCCCTGCGGTCCCTGACCTACGGCGCACACGCCCTGGTCTGTTCCGACGTAATTGGGGCTGTTGAAAGAGGCCGAGCCGCTTTCATGCCAAATAATGGCACGAACCATATAGGGGTCAACATCGTACTGATATGCGTACTTCTCGATCGGGCTACGCCATACGCCGCACCAACTTGGGTCGCCGCCGCTTGCAACCCCCACATTAAAAGGAAATGTCGTTTCACGGGATGCGCATGTCTCGCACGTAATGCGCTGCTTTCGCGTTTCGCCCGCTGCATCGCTGTATGGGATAGGGGGAGCGGTATCGGGGATGATGGGGGAGTTGGCAAAATCGCGTTCCGGGTAAAGTGCCCTGAAATAAACTTCTGCGCTTGTATGTGCCTGGCAATAAGAACCCTCCTTTTCGGGATAAATGGCAAACGTGCCGCCTGACTGGACGCCTTCCCCTGATTGGAATAATGGGTTTTCAACCTTGTATTTATGGCACCAGTTATACCAGCTTTCCTTTGCCTCTTGTGCAGAAAGCTTGCAGCTTGGGCAATTGACCCCGAGGGGATCGACATCCACTTCGTATTGATACGGGGCAACGCCAATAATGCCAGACCTCAAAAAGATGGGCAGATAATAAGAGAAGAAACGGGCATACGCGTTGTTTGGATTTTGTGTTTCGTAGACGTCGTAACTTGTCCACTCACAACCAGTCGGGCTTGTTTCGATATAAAATGCCATATACGGAACAATGCTTGGCTTACCGTATGTAATTTTTACGTCGTTGGCAAATTCATATGCTTCACGGTAAATCTTGTCTACAAGTTGGTCCTGCCTGACACCGCCCGCAGCAGTGCAATCAAGCTTTGAGTGCCGCGTATTGATGCCAAATGCTACAAGCTTGGTGGCATCGCGTGCACCTGCAGCTTGCGAACCCTCCTCAAAGACCCGCCTAAGCCCGTCCATGTCACCCATCCTAGGGGCAACCGCGATAATGCAATTGGGGCATGCACGCTTCATTTCAATAAGCTGTGATTGGATATTTGGAACAACGCCCGGCTGATCCGCATCAAAATCAATTTCTGCGGTGATGATGACCGGCCCTGAATCCTTGAAGCGTTCTGCAATTTCACGTGCCCGGGCGACATCAATGTTGTTTCCATTACTATATAGGATATAAAGCGGCATCTTGCCGATGTCAAGAAAACATTCGGCAACCTCGGTTTGAGGAAGGGGATATGACCTTCCGTATGACGTACTTGCAGAACGTGCGTGAAGCCATCGCACAGTCATGTCAAGCTGGTTTCCACATGCCTGATTTGCCTCACCAAAATCAGCAAATGTTGAACCCTGCCCAATCATAAATGGGCGCACCTGCGCAATTGCGCCAGACTGAACGCCCTCCAGATTAAATAATGAATTGAGATCTGCACTGGAAGGAAGAAGCCTAAAATCGCACGCATTCCCCCGAAGCGAAACGGATGGCGAAAATGCCTGCAATATCCGTCCAAAAAAAGTCGATTGTGAGGTATCGCATACAAAGGAAACGCAGCCGCCTCGCTCGCAGACATTTGCAGTGCCGGTGGCAAGGTCGGGGTCATGAAGTTGTGGGCGGTTAGCAGCAGTTCGGGTAATGCCGCTTTCGTAAAGTTGGGTGTACCCCTGGATCGAGGAGGCACATCCGGCAATGAAAAATATAATGAAAACAAGCAATAGTAATACTGTCTGTCTCATGCCTTCACCATATATCTATTAATGGGCGTACTTTATAAGGGAATGTCAAAAAGCCACCGCTATCGCTGCTCGACGCCCCAACTATTCCATGCAGATGCGGCCTTGCCCCAACGTGCCGGGTTGTTAAGACCCGTGTTCTTGTAGCCTGATGCTGCATAAATAACCCGTTTGCATCGCTTACATACTGTCCCCATATACCCGCCCGTACCGCATGCTGCGCAGCTCACTGCATAAACGTCGCGGAAGGGCCGCCACATGGTACCGGGGAAAATGCCTGCCTTCCATTCCATGCCCCAATGCATATGAGTCTGACCATGTTCATCTTCTGACTTATGAAATGTAAGCGGAACGGGCGCCACCTTTCTCCAGAAATTCTTAAGTGGGTCAACAAGATTGGTTCGTTCTTCAGTTTTCCTCCTGTTGTTAAACCAGGTTAAGCCCTCCTTAAGCGAAATCATGGGTAAACCGGGCGGTCCATGCCATATGAGCATAAATGGGTTAAAAACGCTAAAAACAGGATTACCAAATACGCCAAAGGTCCTTTGTTCCTCCTCCGACCGAATCGCCTTTGCCTCTGCCGCCACTTCACGTTTTATAGTACCGACGTGTGCCTGGCGCCGCACATAGGATTCCTCCCTAAAGTATGCTGAAGTCGCATTGCTTCGGTATGCAAGGAACTGGGCGGCGGCAGGGTCAAGCTGTAATGTTTGCCGGTAATCATAATATGAAACACCGGGGTTTGCCTCGCCGGTTCTTGCAACGGCAAATACACCCGTGCGGACAAATGAAAGGTCCTGTGGGCTTACTGAAAGACCCTTACCAAAATCACGGCCTCCTGTATGGGTCCTTACAAGGGAACTGCCCCATGGTTCTGATATGTCAATCGATTCATTCGTAATGCGCCTCAGAAGCGGGATATGTTTGAAGAAACTCGGGACAAGATTATATTTACTGACAAACTTTGGAAGTTCGATTCGCTCAAATGCAGTAAATGGCGAAATGCCGCTAAATGCCTCACGGATACGCGGGGCAGTGTAGTTCCATGGCTTCATGGGACTTTCCATAAGATCCCATCGTGAAGGGTTACCCTGTATGGCAATCTGGAATGCACGCGATACAAGTGCATAGGGGATGATTGCAAGGCGTGCAAGGCGCATCTGCCAACCGTGCTGCATGTTAAAGAGCGCCCATTCGGCACCTGATGCAAACCGGTTAAAGCCGCTTGAAAATGCATCATCGCCGGAAAGTTCCTTGTGGCCTGCACCAGTGTATAATGCACGGAGATTTTGACGTATCTTATAGGGGTGTACCGGACCAAAATGGAAAAATGAGCCCCATGCCTGGTGGGCACCAAGGCTTGTTGACTGCCGCCAGGGGTTTCGGTCTATGACGAAATCCCAGACCTGGTGGTACGCACCATGCGAAAGTGCGACCGCCTCATACGCTGCACGCACCTTTCCGCGCTGGCCCGCAGGAACGTCGGTTAGGATTGTTTCCCATTCTTCTTGCCTCATCCGTAGGATGTCGTGTGCCATGCGCCATGACTGGAGGCGGTAATGTTCAGAAATCGGGCTGATGGAATAGCTCGTATCGTACACTGAGCCACCAGCTGCAAGCGAAACACGTGAAATGGCGTCCCCAATTGAAAGAAGAGCGTTACGCACTCCTCGAAATACGTGTTCAGCGCCGGTATGAACCCCAAAAATGGTGCCGCGTGCCCAAAAGTTATCTAGACGCGGTAACCAGAACCGGCCCATTGCAAACGGCGCAGTATCACGCTTTGAGACGATCTCCAGGTTGCTGTGATCCCAGAAGCGATTCCAGTCATTGGTCTGGTTTGCGTATCTCCAGAGTGCGCCGTTAAAGATTGCCTCACGCTGGAAATCGTGCGGCGCATCGTTTTTCCACCGGGAAGCTGCATCAATAAATGAGTGCCATGTCCATGTGTTCCCAAGAATGTCCGTATGGACACGGTGCGGATCCGGCTCCGATGCAAGCGAGTTCCATGCAAGCTGGAGGCCTAATTGGCCGCGGAGCGTTTCAAACCGCGCTGCCCGTTCGGGACCGATATGGTCTGCCATGATGCGATTAAATGCATCAAGCTCGCGCTGTTCTTCTGCACGGAGCGCACCGCGTGAAGAAAGCTCCGAGTAGCGTGCACGCTGATCGCCAGTAAGTACGCTCAGCCGGTCGCCAATAAGTTCGCGAAGTTCATGTTGGAGGTTCCTAAACTGTTTCTGGTCAAACGGCATGAAGTTTATTTCAACGTTGTTTGGCTCAAAGCGTCGCCATCGTCCCGTGGCCGGGTCGCGAAGCGCAACATACCCGCCTAACACACGGTCAAAATCACTTAAGGACATGCCCTTTACATAAGGAACCATGCCGCCTTCGTGAAGCATGACCCAGACCTGCCGGTTCGTGCTTACGTCCCCATAGGTGACGCCTCGCCTCATGTAAGCATCTAATGTGTCATGATGGGCTTGAAGGCCACGAACCAGTTCGTCACGGTCAAATGAGTGGTTGTATCTACGGTATTGGTCGACTTCGCCGCCATAGTCACCCCGTGCCCGTGTGCCATCTGCAACCTCATTAGAATATATTGCATGCCCAAGAAGTGCGGACACTTGCGTTGCAAGGTCGCGCACGCGGTTATGGGTAATCCCATACGTTTCCGGGTTCATGGAGTTAAGGAAATTAATGACGTCCCGTTCGAGTTCCATACGCACCCAAGCGGCACGCGCCTGAGGGCTTCGCGCCTCAACAACATCCTTCTCTGCCTGGAGCTGAAGATTGCGGACGACACGCCCGTTTTGCCTTAATTCTGCATTTGTAAGTAATGGAAGGCCCTCATCATGCCGTCTACGGTTTTCAGCTTCGGTATGATCGGTCTGATTTCTGGCTCGAAGGGCAAGGTCGGTATGTTCAAACATTAATGAGTGTCCTGGCAGTCGCCCTGCAAGAAAAGCAGGTATCTCATGATCGGCAAGTGGGCTAAGGCCTTCGCGTCTCCGCCGTCCATTCTCCTCGTCTATAATCAAATGTGCCTGGGCTTCACGTTCAACCATCGCTTCAATTTCTTCGCGTGTAAGCGCAACACGCCTTCGGCGGTTTTGAGCTTCGATTTCGTGTGCAAACTCCTCGCTGTTTCTGATAATGTGCATCCGGGCAAGATAACCAAGCCGCGCATTCACCGCCTCTTCAGGAGTCCCGTGTTCTGCGTCAAGTTCACGTTCTATATCCGCATTATAAGCAGTAATATGACCGCGCCTGAAACGGTTATTTACCCATTGGGCAATGGCAAATGATTCACGCTCATCAGTGCCAAGGGACCAGAACCGTTTTGCATCGAGATGGAAATAGCTCTGGTCAGCACCGACCTCCCCGCCGCCTTCAGGCCACCACATTACTTTTCCTGTTTTTGGATCCACGTGGGCTTGCTGGGCATCGTGGGTCATTCCCCGGTTCTCAAGGAGTTCGTGCGCACCGGAAAATAACCGGCTAAGGCTGCCAAGGTTGTTAAACATCGCTGCCTCAAATTCATGGTGCGAACCTGCTTCATCAAGCCCAAAGTGTGCGGCTGCTGCCGTGCGCTCTTCATCTGTTTTCGCACCCCGAAGAATCCCCGCAACGTGCCGCCTTCCCTCATCAGTAAGGAAATGTTCTGCAAGATAATTAAGTGTACGGCGCTGGATAGCGATAAGCTCCTCGCCGGTATAAACGCCGCCAAATACGGCGTCAGCGATTTCCTGTGCCTGGCGAAGTGCTTTTGGATCATGCGGATCAAGCGGTATTTTGCCGGAAAGTGCTGCAAGGGGGCCAAGCGTAACGACGCGGTTTGCAACGTCAAGGTACATGCCAGCAAGACCGTGGCGTAACCCTGCCTGGTCTGAATGAAGGTCATACTCAAAATCGTGGATCATGCGCCTAAAGAGCATTGTCTCAAACTGTTCCTGCGTCGTAAGGTGTTCCCTTCCGACTGCATACACGCCCCCGTGCGTGCCATTCTGGCGCCGGGAAATATGTTCCTCCAGATACAAAAGTGCTACATGTGCACGCATTGTACCGGTAAAGACCCCTGCAGAGATATTCTGAAGGCCATTAAGGGCAGTACGTATATCGTGCGTGTGTGCGCCGTGGTCTTCTGCAAGCTCAAGGAGCCGGGTAAGGCGGCGATGCAACCGCTGTGCTTCAGTCATATCCGGAAGATGTTCTGCAAAGATTGCACGTACCTGCGCATCAATGTGTGAAAGGCGGTTGATCTGTTGAGGTGTCAAACCGGCCTCATGAAGGATATCGACTAAGAGAAGCCCACGCAGGTCGCGGTAGCGGGAACGGGCAAGAAGCGTTTCAATGTCAAGATGGGCGTACTGACCGTACAAGGACGTAAGCGTGGCACGCATAAGGTCGCGATACGCCTCGCCTTCAAGGCGGACAAAATAATCCGCCATCTGGTTAAGGATCGGTGCCTTGCCGCCGACGATAAGATGATCTGGATGGGCACTTGAAAGGAAAGGATGGCTAGCCACACGTTGCGCAGTAACTGCTACTCGATTACGTATTCGATCAAATAAACTAAGATCAACACCAGCGGCTCTTGCAGCTTCAGTTCTTTCGGTAGCTCGTGCACCTATCCGATTTATCGCTCGAAGTGGAATAAATGACCCTGCAATTGCACCTACCATTCGTCCACCAACCCAGGCAGACCGAACCATTGAGTCCGGGATAGCTGGTAGGACATACGAAAGCGTGGTAAATCGTCCGCCACCGATTGTTTTCCCAAGGAGTGTTTGGTAGACTTGCGTAGGCCAGCTTCGTGCATTTACCGGGTGCCCAGTAAGCGCTTCAAGCTGCTGGTACTGCAAAGTGCCGACAACAAATTGTTTTAGGTTACGAAGGAGGAGCCGGTCACGCGCACTTCCCCTGTTTTCCATCTCATTAAGGGTACGCGCAAGAAGCGTGTGGTCTGCTTCGGTATAGGCATTGATATGCTTTGTTAAAAGCGGGCGGATGTGCTCCACGTTTGCGCCGGGCACAAGCTTGACATAAAGTGCTGCAAGGCCTTTGGCAAAACCCTGCACCTCACCGACATCGCCGGCCCCAAAGAATTCCTTACGGTCGCCCCATTTAAGGTTGCGCTTCATTGAATCGACCATCGTGTCGATCCTGCTTTTGTCAGTGGCCGATAAGGCTGCGAGCAACAATGGCGTTTCTGCTTTGAATAATCCTGCAAGGAGCTTGTTCTGGTCCTTTGTCGCTTTTTTAAGCTCAGTATACCCAAATGGCGCAAGTATCTGCCCACCTGCAACAAGCCCCTTTTTTGGCGCAGGGAGGCGAGGTTGGGCGATATCAAGAAGCGAAAGCGGGCTTTTGCCGCTAAAGTAAAGCGTTGCAAGAAGAACGCCTAAAAGGGCAGTAAAAAGGACATACGTCCAATACTTTGGGTTGAACGGTGAAACGTTTGTGAGGTCGAATTCACCCTTAAGCGCACTGCCAAGCACGCTTATGGAACTGATCTCATCATCGCAGAGGCGCTTTACCTGCTGGCTTGCGCCATACGAAGACGGGTTACCTTGCGGGACGGCAGTAAATCGAAAGTCAACGCATTTCTTGTCATATGTGCTTTCTGGAATTGCGCAGCGCGCGTAAAAGGTCCTATCTGAAACAAGGACGGTGCGTACCTCCCAGCCGCCGCTGCATGAGGTACGTTGCCATGATGAACCCGAAGTAAGATATTCGACTTGGACAAGTGCGTTTTGAATTGTTTCTGCATCAGTACTGAAACTCTGCCTAAATGGTTGAGTTGGCAACTGATTTGTCTGGCGGATACGGTTGGTTTCCGCCTCGAGCTGTCGCCGTCGTTCCTCCTCTGAAGAGAATGGATCCTCAACGTCGGTAGAGGTCTTCTGCACGACGATATTAAAGCCGCGCTCAAGGATCCCACCGTTTGCACCGCGTACCGTATAGGGAATGGCGTCCACTTGCGTATCCTCAATTGTTGTAACAAGCCGCTGAACGTTCTGCGCAAAAAATGCCGGCATAATAAGTAAGAGGGCAATAGCTGTAATCCACCAGATACGCGTATTTTGCATAATTGTAACACGATATTGGCCTTTTTAAATATGCAACCCCGCAGCATGGAATAAAACGACAAAAACGACAAAATACGTAGTTTTTTTAATTGAAGCGGATATAAGGGACCATGCAAAAGGTCAATCCGTTTACACCGGGGATAAACCAATTTGGAAGAAAAAACGAGGAGGCGCGTTTCGAGGAGCTTCTTGGCAGGGTACGCGCAGGCACGGCTGAAGCGCTTGCGATTACAAGCGTGCGGGGAATGGGAAAAACGTATCTTCTTGAGAAGTTTGCGGGCATTGCAAGGAGAAGTAATACACTTACCATAAGTACGCGGGCACAAAAAGGCGAAGGCGTGGGCGACATACTAAAAAAGATTGCGAACGAATTGCAACGTTCACTTGAGGAAATAAACGAAACATCTGCCATGCCAATAGGTGCCCTCAGACTTGCAATCTTCAGCGGCAAAGGAAATGCACATGTCCAGTATGAAAAAGCATATTCTGTGCTCAAGAACTATTTTGAGGCAATTGCCATATTAATCGACAATGCCGAAAAATTAAAACCCGGCACGATTAACGAGCTTGCCCGCATTGTTGAAAAACTTGCACAAGAAAATATGCCCTATTTCCTGGTATTTTCCTACAGCGGAGGGCTAAAAATAACAGGTGAAAAAATAAGGGAAATACGGGTACCCCCGTTGCGCGATACGGAAATGAAAAAGGCCATCGAAGGGGCACTTAAGCCGCATGGGCTGCGTATGGGGGATGAATGCCTTGCTGCGATCATGGCGGATTCACAAGGGCATCCGCTCGTATTCCTTATCACGTGCTGGATATTGTTTGACCGGATGCGGGAAAACGAAAAAATAATAAGTAAGGGACATTATGTTCGAAACCGGGACGCAATTATCGATAAACTGGGCCAGGAACTCTTTGACGAGCTATATGACAAGGCTTCTGCAAGTGAGCGAAATATTGTCGTGGCGCTTGCCCAAATGGGCGAGGTAATGCGTGTGAGGGATATTGCAACATACATAAAAAGCCCGATCAATACGGTTACCACGCTTATTGCAAGGCTCACTGAAGACGGGGTCGTAGAAAGAGAAGGCCGTGGAAAATACAAATTGTTCAACCCCCTGTTTGGAGGGTATGTCCTCAAAAGGGCGAACCTGCAGCCTTGAGCCAATCCTCCTCAAAAATCCGCCTAAATTCATTCACCACAGAAAGTGTGTGGATGATAACGCTTGCCTCACGATTCCCATGGAGTGCAGAATTGCTAAAATTATGCGAGCCGATAAAAAGGCGCCCCCCATCAGCGATGATAAACTTCGCATGGGTGAGCTTATACTCTTCTGTCGCCCAGGCAATGTCAATTCCGCCAGACTGGAGCGCGTCAAATACCTTTTTATTCTCGGCACTAAGCACACGTTTCTCAAGAATTATACGAACCCGCACCCCGCGTTCGTGCGCGCGCAAAAGCGCCTGTGCAACCTCGTCGGAAGTAAACACGTACATTTCTATATCAAGCGTCCGCTCTGCAGAATCGATAAATGAAAGGACCTGTTCCGCACCGTCAGGAGAAAAAACAGGTTCAATAGAAGAAGAAATGAATGTGGAATAAAAAAAGAATATCCCAAACCCGAAAACAACGCCTAAAAGGAAAATAAATAGGGGGTTGTGTTTCACAAGCGACTACTCCATGACGGCCATTTTTCCAAACTTGCCAAGCGTAAGCTGGATCTTGCCTTGCCATTCATTTACGTAGCCGTTTTCGATCTTGATTTTGCTTCCTGCCTTTACCTGATCGATCTGGTCATTCCAGAGGGTCAGTTGAATCGAACCTGAGTCGTCGCTGATTGTCGCATTTGCAAGGCGCAAGGTTCTTCCGTACTTGTTCATGGTCCGCGGTTCTTCTACCGCATCGACAGTAGCTTCAAGCATTACGTTGCCCATACGGGGCTTTAATTCGTTAATTTTCATAAGAACACCTACTTACTACTAGATACACTCTATTTTAATTACTTCCCATGCTGAGTTTAGCTACTTAGTAATGGGGGTGAAAAAATGTTTGAAGGGGACAGGCACTGCGCAGTCTGTAAGAATGAGATCCCGGAAAAGAATGCAAAATTTGGTGTAAGCCTAACAGGGTTCACCCACGTATTCTGCACGGGCTGCTATGAAAACAAAAAAGAACAGGTAAAAAAGATACTGCATCACAACTGACGATCATCCTTGTTTTTTATTTTTTTGAAATTTGATTTTCTTATTTTATCAGTACTCAAGATCTATGTGCTTGAAAAGCACATCTCTTGGGTACTTCTTCACTTCGTTCATCAGTACTCAAGATCTCGGTCATTGCGCTTTTGCGCTCCCTGGTATTGCATTGTCATCATGTAGTATTTCTTTTGTTGCGAAAGGCTATTAATGCCTTGTCCAAAAGGGAGGATAAAAACGCAAAAAGAAAAAGAAGGGTAAGGCTGATAATGCTTGCAGTTGGCCAATCAAATAGGCGCAGGCTGTACCTGCCATGCGCCGCATAATAAAATGCAAGCGGGATAAGAAAGCATACCCACATCAAGACCCAGTAACGGAGGGGATTTTTTCCGACGTATGCAAGAAAATCGAATTGAAGGTTGAAACGGCGCATAAAAAAATCAAAGAGCACATAAAGGGTCGCCCCAAGGACAATTGACATGTACATAAATGGGGGGGAGACGCGGAGCTTATCAACAGGAAAAAAGAAAAGCGTTGCAACGTAGAGAAGAAACGCGACATATGCCGCATGCACGGCCGCATGCTTATTGCCCTTAATAAGGCCCTTGCCGATTGCAAGTCCTGCAAGCGCGACCGGAAGGTAAAACGGCGCACCGGGGTATCCGCCAAGGTTCGCGGCGTCAAAGAATGAAACCCCAAACTGAACAACGACAAATGCATAAATGCCCGCAAGAAGAATTGAAAAAATCGCGTAAAACCAATTTGGAAGCGGAAAAAAAGCAACTGAAAAAATGAACATGATTGCTGCAAGCATGATCTCATCCATGCCAAACGGGACGTTGCTTGAGATAGGGGAGAGGAAAAATGAAACGCCGATAAGTAACGCCGCACGTTCGGCCACGTCAAGCAAAAACGGGATCGGTTTTTTTTCCTTTCTCCGTTCAATAAAATATGCCGCAGATATTCCGCTCGCAAAGATAAAAAGCGGCAGGACAAAGTCGCCAAGGTGCATCTGTCCTGCAACATTGTGTGTAAGTACGTCTGGAAGGCCTTGCGTGATCTGGTAGATGATGGTAAAAAAGACCATGCCGATGATTGCAAACCCCCGCGTAACGTCAAGCGTGCGGTTGCGCGTAGACCCTACCATAGGAGTAAAATAAACGGGAAAGAATAAAACAGTCGCTGTTTAGTGTGTATTTTTAAGATTAATGATGTATACTACTACCATGGCTTTAAGACAAAGTGAAAAGGCAAAACAGACAAGGAGAGCACACAACGCGAATAGAACGAGCCAGCCTTCTCTTATGGAATGGGACAGATTAATGCCGCTTGTAGGGTTTGTTAATGAGCATGTGCCATCTAACGCCAAGGTAATTTTACTGGGAGATGGAAAAGGTACACTTGCAACATTCTTGGAAAGAAAAGATAGGGCGTTTGTAAATGTAGAACTAGGAAGAGTGGAAAACCCGGCACCTGGGGTAGAACAGGTCATTGGTGACATGGAAGAGCGCATCCCCGTTGCACGGGAAAATGGAAGGCCGCATGCGATTGTCACTCCATTCTCCCTAGAGTATACGAGTATCCCACAATCAAGTAGGGTAATTGCGGATTATTTAATGCAAGGCGAACGGTTGATCTGCCTATGCCACCATTACGACGGATACATTATCGAGCAGTACAGGGAAGCTCTAAAAACCCGACTCAAGCACGATGAAGCGTTCAAAGAATTAACAAAAATGCTCCTTGCACAACCGCTTACTAGATTCGAAGATTTAGTGGATTTGATTGACCGCCGGCTGCATGTGGACGGAAGAAATGCGTTTTTATATGCAAAGGGATGCAGATATGTCGCAGTTGGCGGAATGTTTGAAAAAATAGAAGAATAAAAAGAAAAATAAAAAATCGAATAGCGGGTTTGTCAAGATGGCAAAAAGATTTTCCCTTTGGGAAAATATTTTGTTTTTCCGATTTACGGAAAAGACAAAAAAATCTTGACAAATTTTGACGTCATAGGCGTCAAAGGTTAATCTTCAAACCGAGCTCTTTCTTTAATTCGCGATAGCGGTTTCTAATAGTTACTTCAGTTACACCTGCAACGTCAGCAACCTCCTTTTGCGTGCGCTTCTCGCCAAACATCGCACTTGCGATATAAAGTGCTGCTGCTGCGACACCCGTGGGGCCGCGCCCTGAAATGAGGCCACGCCGCAACGCCTTTTTGATAAGCTTGATCGCCTCCTGTTGTACCTGCCCGCCTAATCGCAAGGCAGCTGCAAACTTCTCAACATACTGGCTGGGGTCTGTAAGCGGCACGTCAACGTCGAGTTCTGTTTTCAAGAACCGGTACGCACGACCGATCTCCTTCTTCTCAATACCGCTTGCCTTTGAAATCTCGTCAAGTGTTCGTGGAATACCCTGCATCCTGCAGATGGCATAGATGACCGCTGCAACAACGCTTTCAATAAGCCTACCGCGAATGAGCTCTTCCTTTACTGCACGTCTGTAAAGAAGTGCTGCACTTTCCTTTACATTTTCCGGTAACCCAAGGCTGCTAGCAACCCGGTCTAATTCTGCCAAAGCAATAACTAAGTTTCGCTCCATGGAAGTGGCAATGCTGACACGCTTATGCCACTTTCTCATACGGTAGAGCTGTGCCTGCTTTCGGGGGGATATCTTTCCGCCGCGGATATCACGGTTATATTGGTCAATCTCAGTAACGAGACCCTTGTTTGGGCGCATATATTTTATGGGCGCACCGCCGCGGGCACGTTTGCCTTTTTGTTCGGCATCAAACGCACGCCACTCCGGACCGAGGTCTTCAATGTTCTCAGCAATTATAAGCCCGCAGCTGCCGCAGAGTAATTCGCCGCGCTCATAGTCGCGGATAATGCGCTTGCCACCGCATTCTGGACACTTAGATGCTGTTGTTGAAGCAGGAGCACTTGCTGCTGGTTTTGGCACAGTTGTCATACGTTTCACCTTTATCCCCATATATAATCATAAAGCTAATTTGTCTTAATTTAGAAATGGAAACCGCATTGATTTTCAAATATTCAGCTCCGACCCTCCCGAAAGGAAGAGTAGTCTTTTAAATGTTTGTACAACCTTTATAAAGGTACTCCTATTTAAACCTATCGGTTTTTTTGTTTCTTTTTATGAAGAAAAGAGCATATATAAAAAGGCTACTTAACAATGTTCTGGAACGCAATCATCGTCTGTGTTTGGGCAATCTCATTGAATGTGCGCAAGTGTTTGAGCACAAAACGGTCCAATTCGTCAATATCTGCAATGCGCACTTTTAAAATGATATCGAACTCGCCTGTAATCGCAGAGCCGTCTTCAACGAAATCGTGCTTAATGAGCTCATGCAAAAGAACAATGTGGTCACTCTTTGGGGTTGCCTTTACAAGAACATACGCTGCCATCTTTCGGCCAAGCTTTGCCTTGTCAAGTACAATGGTAAAGCGCTTGATAATGCCATCTTTCTTGAGTTTTTTGAGGCGGTGATGGACGGTTGCGATTGGTATGCTGGTCTTACGGGAAATCTGCTGTATCGAAAGCGATGAATCGTGCTTCAATACTTCAAGAATATGATCGTCCTTCTCATCTAAATCAATCATATTGAATAATTATACAATAAGATTTAAAAATATTGGGTATTTATTTGATTTTTTAGATATTTTAGATAAACCATTGTAAATCAGGAATGGTTAACTTTGAATACTTGAAGTAAGGCGGACAGGATAATAAAAACTTTTCAGTAAATCCAATAGTATTTTATTTAATATTAAAATAAAATATCGAATATTTATTCAAATTTTTATATTTAAATAGTATATTTGTATAAAAAATAGCTAATCATCCGATCTTTCAATAGAAGTTTTAGGTATGTCAAACCGCACCGCAATCGTACTCCGATACATCGTTTTTCCCTCTTTCATGCCAAAGAGCTTCTTGGTGATACGGTAGGTGAGTTGCAACTCACCAAGCACCTCAACCATCGCAGGCGTGCTCCCAAAATAAAGGTCGATACCGTCGCGGTTTTCCTCTACGCGGCTAACGAAACTCGTCTCGCTGATACGCCTTTGGATAGTTCGGGCGTATTTTTCAACCTTTTTCCGGTCGCCGCGCAACTGGAGTATCCCTTCATAATAACCACCACTAAGGCGCGAGCAGTCCGGGCAGATCGTAACCTGAAACGTGACTGGCGCCCGACGGATGATTGAAATTGATTTGGGGCCCTTGCTGATGACAAACGTAATCAAATTGGCATTCCGGTCATAATACGCACGGGAAAATGAGCCCTTGCATTTGCGAAGTACGGTCCGCGAGATTTCCTCATTATCCTGTTTTACCCATTCCCTTCCCGAACGGATGCGATCGCATCGCTTGCAGACGTCAAAAAGAATCTCCTTTGGAAGCGTAATGTCAACCGGATAACAATCAATGCAGAATGCCTCGATAAACTGCTTTTGCGCATTAGTGGCCCCGCAACGCGGGCAGATAATTGATGAAGGATTTCCCTGCTCTGCCGACGCGGCATGTGAAAGGGAAGAGACCGCGTCCTTCTGGTCTTTAGCAAGAGAAGCCTCGAATGGCACGGGTACGCGGGCATCTATCAATTTATCACCTGTCTCCATATGCTTTTTAAATATGGCAACGATTATATAAAAATATGGCTAAGGGCACTGCTGAACGGACAGTTGGCATAACGGGCTATTTCGTAACGCTCCCCCATGCAAAATATATCCTCATTGCGATCATGGTGCTTGGGGTATTATTCGGGATCACCATAAATATGGCAAGCTATGGCGGCGTCGACCTTTTGCTTAAGGGCGCACTTGACGGTGTGACGCTTCTTTCGCTTCCTGCGGCAATCTCGTCAGTTGCAATAAAGCTAATGATACGCAAGGTGCCGTTTAGAAGGATCCTTGGAACGACGTTCATCGGGGAAGTGATATATGCGCTTGCATACGGTGCAGGATTTTTCCTTGGCACAATTAACCCGTTTTATGCCGAACTCATTGTGCTTACGGGAGTGGCGCTTGTGTTCGTATTATGGTACAGCATTGCCCGGCTCATATTTGTATTGCGATTTCGGTCGATCCTGTTTGCAGTCATACAGCTCCTGTTTCACCTCGTATTTCTCTTAAGCTCAAGCGCGCTTTACACGGCAGACGAGCCGCTCTTCTCAGTTGCCAAATTTTACCTTGCGGCATTCGTACTTCTCCTTGCAATGCTCATCTTTTTCTTTATTATCAACCGGCCGTTCAAGAAAAGCTTCGGTGTAAGCGGCACTGACACATTTAGCCATGTAATTGGGCAATGGTTTTACCAGGACACAAAACTTGAGGAAACGTTTGAAAGCGTAGGCCAAGAGGCACGGACTATAGTTTCATTCATTGGGTTCAAACGAAAGGCTGACGAGATATTTTTTGTAATCCCGTGCGTGCATTTTGGCCCCTTTGGAACGCTTGGGGGAAGCGAGTTTTCTTACCTGATCCCGCGTGAATTATCAAAGAAATACGGCGCAAAGGTACTCACGTTTCACGGCACGGCGACGCATGACCTTAACCCGGTTTCAAGCAGCGAGCTTTCAAAGGTGATAGAAGCGTGCGATGCGTGCATCAAGCGCGGGAATTATAAGGCCACGCAGGTGGGCCTGGGTATCGCGCAGGACGGGGGCTGTACTGCTGAGGCACTCCTGTGTAATGAGGATGCATTTATCGGCCTGACACGTGCGCCGCAGGTGACTGAGGACATAAATTTTGGGGTTGGCCTTGCGATTGCCAAGGAAGCGGAAAAATACGCGGGCGTTGTGGGAATCGCAGACCAGCATAACGCCGAGACGGGGGAGATAACAAGTTTTGAGCCTGGCGATATCGTCGGGTATCATTATATGCGGGCAGTAACACATGTATTTGAGCAAAAGGTAAAAAGAAGCAAGCTTGAAGTCGGCTATTCCGAGCGGCATTTTGAATACCCGTTCATAGGCAAAGCGGGGATTAAGGTGGTTGTTTTTTCAACTACGCCTGAATACGTGCTTATTTTGATCGATTCAAACGGGCTTGCCCCCCACGTACGAGAACATATAATCAGTGAAGTCAAGGACGCAGGTAAAAAATACGGCAAAACGTGGCATGTCGCCGTATATACAACTGACACGCACCAGATTAACCTTGTAAGAGGGGTCCTTAACCCGATGCGGCAGGAGCGGGCGCTTGTCGACGAAATAAAGACTGCGGCACTCGAAGCGATGTTTGACATGCAGCCGGCACAGTCGTTTGCAGAACAGGAATGGTTTGACATAAAGGTGATCGGGCCAAAGCAAAGCATTGAGATAGCGTCCACGATCAATGCGATGGTTGCGGTCGCAAAGATAATCGGGCCAGTCATCCTCCTTGGGGGGATTGTTGCGCTCCTGCTCTTACTAAGGACGATTGGGTAAGCAAATGATAAAAATAAGAAAATTCAGAAAACAAGACGCGCTGAAAGTTTCAAACCTAATACGAAAAACACTAAAAGAAATAAACAGCAAATTTTATCCCAAAAGAGTAATAGAATTTTTGTGGGGATATTTTAACGCAGCAAAAATTATTGAGAAAAGCAAGCAAAGGTCGATTTTTATCGTTACCTCAGGTAAAAAAATTATAGGAACAGGAAGTTTAGAGAAGAACATTTTGCGTACTGTTTTTATACACCCTGAATTTGAAGGAAAGGGAATTGGTACCGTATTACTAAATCATCTTGAAAAAATAGCAAGAAAAAGAAGATATAAAACAATCGTGGTACCTTCAAGCATTAATGCAGTCGGGTTTTATGCTAAACACAAGTACCGAAAAGTAAAAACCAGTTATGACAGAAATACGGGTAATAAGGCAGTGATAATGAAAAAAAAGATATAAGAAAATATAATCAGTTATATGTTGTGATGTTCGTTATCTTTAATGTCATTTGTTGAAATTTTACCTGCTAAAAAACCTGCAAGACTTTTTGGGGGATTCGGTTTTTTTCCACATATCCATTTTTAGACGAAGTTTTTTTAATGCCCTTTCATCCCGTCCTCAAACGCCTTGGGGAGGATCCTGACGGTATCAGGCACCGCAACAAGGTTCACGACGGTCGTTTTTATCCGTGCAAGGAGGGCAAACGAGGTGCCAAGCGCAGGCGGAACGCCAAATAATGACATGACAAGCGCAGTGCCGCCTTCGCTCAGGCCGACGCCCGCAATCGTTGGCGAAGGCAGGAACTCAAGCATGGTAATGAGCGGCTGGAAAAAGAAATAAAAGAAAATTTCCGGAAAGTCAATGCCCTGGATCGTTATGCCTAAACTTTTTGCAACAAAGTACCAGGATATTGCCTTTGCGCTCCATGTAAATAAAAGAATCGCAAGGAGTTGTGGGGTTTTCTTTACGACGACATGCGAACTTTCCTGCATCCGGCTAAACAGGTTGATAGCTCGTTGTGCGATCTTCCCTACGATTGGGAACCGGGTAGTGAATATAAACAACCGTAAAAATCGCGAGGAAAAAAGAACCAGGAGCATTACGACAACAAGTGAAAAGATGCCCGCCGCGGCGATATAAAGGATGTGTCCCTCGCCGGGTTTTAGAAACCTTGAGATAAGTAAAAGCACGCCCGCAGTGCCGGCAATGACCTTAAGCGCAAAGTCAAATATCTGCGGCCCAAAAATTGAGACGAGTGCCTTCTCGCTTGGAACTTTATAATTATAATGAAGTGATGCGGCAGTTGCAAAATATCCCGTACGGGCAGGGGTAAAATCTGCAAGGAGCATGCCGATAAAGTGCGAACGGGTAACCGCAGCAAAGCTTGCCGGGATATGTAATTCATGGAGAAGCATACGCACACGTACAACCATACCACCATACATGCCAAGAAGCGCAACGACGGATAAGAACAGCAAAAACAGGTCAACGCCTGCAATATGGAAAATGACCTCTTCGATCCCGACAGAATAAAGGATGAATATGATAAGCGCTATGGAAACTAGTGTATTAATTAAGGTGATCGCCTGGTTTTTGGTAAGCATAAGGATCTTATTTCTTTTCTTTAAGAACCTTTAAGAAGTATTCAGGTTCATTTCCCGGTGCCCACTTGATTGAGCAGCCCATGCTTGGAAATGTTGGCACAGTAACTTCTTTTCCAAAAAGTGTTTCCTCAATTGCCACTTCAAGCTCGCTCGTAGTCGCACCCGTATGGGGAAGCTTATGCGCATCGTCAACACGGCCGTGATATGCAAGTTGCCGTTTTCCATTAAAAAGAAACGGGTCAGGTGTGCACATTGCCCCATATTTTTTTGCAGTTTCCTGTTGCGCATCAACAAGGTATGGAAAATTAAAACCTTTCTCGCTTGCAGTTCTTTTCATCCCTTCGAGGTTATCCTCCGGGTAGTTCGTCGGGTCATTTGGATTGATCGCAACGGCCTGAAATCCGCGCGCGCCATAACGCTTCTGCAAATCAACAAAATAGCCCATTTTCGGAATGACATATGGGCAATGGTTGCACATAAAGAGCACAAGCAGTGCGCGTGCACCTGAAAATGAAGAAAGCGAGTATATTTTGCCATCTATGCCGGTAAGCAAGAAATCAGGTGCATACTCCCCGCGCTTTAGGATTTCATAATTTGACGTAACCAGTGCCATAGTAACCGAATACTATTAGCCCTACATACTTTTTTAATCCTTAAGGGAGATATCGACGTATGGGATTAGGGACTGAAACGGCATTTGTCATATTTGGAAGCATTATTGTAATCGGATATTTTGGCGAACTGTTCTCCAAGCGATTTCAGATCCCAAGCGCACTTTTACTTTTGCTTATTGGGTATCTGCTTAAATTAAGCGGGTACGTTGACACCGCGGCCCTTGAAGGGATCCAGCCGCTTTTTAGCACGCTTGCACTTATTGTGCTTCTTTTTGACGGGAGCCTCTCACTTAACATATATGACACACTCTTTAAGAGCGGAAGGATATTGTTACAGTCAGTAGTGATAACGATTCTTTCGATGATCATAGGGGCATTTATTATGCACATGGTCGGGTTTGATATGCTCGTAGGTGCAATCATGGGGGCGATCGCGGGCGGGATAGGAAGCACGACGACCATATCAGTTGCCCGCGGCCTGAACTTACCAAACGAGATAACCCGATTCTTAACGGTTGAATCGTCAATGACTGACGTATTTTCCATTATACTTACGATTGTCCTTACCCAAAATATAATTTCAGGGTACCTGGATGTGCAGCTTATTGGGCAGGGAATCCTCGCAAACTTCTCAATAGGTGCAATGTTTGGTATCGTTACGGGGCTGTTTTTCCTCTCCCTTTTGTGGAAGGTAGAACAAGGATATACGTATATGATGACCCTTGCCCTGGTACTTATCGCATACGCATGTGCGGAATTTTTTGGGGGCAGTGGTGCGATCAGCGTACTTATATTCGGAGTCATAATGGGCAACGAACAGATAATCAGAAAGACGCTCCGAATACATATAAAGCGGCAGCGCCTCAGCATAAAGCAGTTCCATACGGAAATATCGTTTATCATCAGGACATTCTTTTTTGTATTTCTTGGCATAATTGTCAACCTGCTCAGCTTTAACAATTTCCTCATAGCACTGGCACTTGTGATCGGATTTCTTCTTGTCCGATTTGTTTCTGTCTATTTCATAACACGAGGAACCTCGCTTTTCACATACCGCAAGGTGCTTACGGCAATAAGTCCCCGCGGGCTTGCAACAGCGGTGCTTGCGACGTATCCGCTTACCACCTTCAACAATTATCTTGCAGAAACGCAAGAACTTACGATAAACGGCTTTTACCAAGAATTTGTTGCGCTTCCTGAAATCGCATTTTATATCATTGTAATTACCATAGTGCTCACGACAATACTGGTGCCACTAACACTCAATGGGCCAAAAAACAAGGAAGAAGAATTAAAAGAGGAAACTAGGAAAAAAAGAAAGGAGTAAAAACGTATCCGTCCCCAATACAAGTATGATCCTTATAATAGACAATGGGTCGCAATACACCCATTTGATAAAAAGAAATTGCCGTGACCTTGGCTTTGAAAGCGAGGTAGTAAATAATACAAAAAAATTAAGCGAAGTATCTGATTTATTGGCACGCGCTGAAAGGATCATATTAAGCGGCGGGCCGTCGAGCGTGACCGCGCAGGACAACGGGCTTGCCGAGGAAATTGTTAAAAAGTATGCTAAAAACGAGCTTGCAAAACCGCTTCTTGGCGTCTGCTTTGGGCACCAACTTATCGCACATGCCCTTGGCGGGACGGTCGAGAAAGGGAAAAGCGCTGAATATGGCATTACGCAAATAATTGTCGATGATCCTGATACGCTCTTTGAAGGCGTTGGCCCTTCATTTAGCGCATGGGCAAGCCATTTTGACGAAGTAAAGGCGCTTCCCCCTGATTTTATTGCGCTTGCCCATAGCGACATCTGCAAGTATGAGGCCATGCGGCATGCCACAAGGCCGCTCTTTAGCGTGCAGTTCCACCCGGAGGTATGGCATACGGAACATGGCGAGAAGATACTTGAGAATTTTTTGAAGATTAAGGGATAACAAATGAAGGAACTTGTGGAAAAGGTAATTGAGCTTAAGGGCAACGATGTTGGCAAGTTGGTGCGAAAACGAATAGGCGAGCTTGAAAACAATTTTGACGATCCGCACCGCGTATTTTCCGAACTTTGTTTCTGCATCACTACTGCAAACGCAAGTTCGCAGAAAGGCATTGCAATTCAAAAAGTACTCGATGGCAAGATTGATGGGTACACCCATAAGACGCTTGCAAAAAGATTACGCGAGTTGGGGTGCCGTTTCCATAACACAAAGGCAAAGCGACTTATTGACGCGCACAAGAAATGGCGGGCTATTAAATCAATTATTGAAACGTTCGAAAACGAGTTTACTGCCCGCAAGTGGCTCGTTGAAAATATCGACGGGTTTGGCCATAAGGAGGCAAGCCATTTCCTAAGAAACATAGGCTACAAGAACCTTGCAATCCTTGACCGGCACATCCTTGCAATTATGCAGGGGCACAAAATGATTAATGCAATTCCGAATTCACTGACCAAAAAAAAGTATTTGGAATTTGAGGAAAAATTAGTATCGCTTTGCAAGGCAACTAACCTTACGCAGGGCGAGCTTGATTTTTACCTCTGGTATATACGGACGGGAAAAATACTAAAATAATTACCGCGTGACTTCAACATTCGAAACTTGTTCAAGGTACTCATTATGTTTCTCAAAATAATCTCTGGACGGCTTAAGCATGGCTGCCAATTCGCGCGTAACTGCATTTTTGAGATCCATCGGATGAAGCTTTCCTTCTGAGTAAATTTTCTTAAGCTCATCGGCATCCGCAAGCTCAATGTCCCCTCCAAACTTCGCAGGACGCTCGATTTTCATTGTATTGTCCCTAAGGATAAGATACTCCGCATACTCGATAACCGGGTTTCCCTCGATGGCCTTTTCGGGACAGTATGCCTTTGAAATCTTCCGTTTTATCTCGCTCTCGCCGTCATGGACAAAGATTGCCGAATCGGGCTTGCTTTTGCTCATCTTCGCCTCCATGACCGCTTCGACTTTTGCATCGATGCCTGCGTCAGTTCCAGGTGCATTCATGCGGCCGGCGCCCTGAAGCCCTGGCAAAAGGTGGGAATGCACTGCAACGATTTTCTTGTTAAATTTCGGCGCAACCTCCCGTGCAAGCATGTGCGCCTTACGCTGGTCCATACCGGCATGTGCGATCTGCACATCCAAAAGAAATATGTCGGCAACCTGCATTGCGGGATAGAGCATGCTTGCTGCGCTGAGCGCATCCGACTCCTTACGCCCCATAATCGTGACACAGCGGAGCATCCGGTTCATGGTCGTATCCTTTGCCACCCTGAGCACGTCTGCCCAAAATTCAGGCCTATTCTCATACACCTTGCTTGCAAGAAGGTAATCGACTTTTTCCTCGTCAATCCCACAACTGATAAGTGCATGCTTGAAGTATCCCTCGCCGACCTTTTGGATATGTTCAATATTGCCGCCGAGCTTGCCATTAATCCATGCATGGTAATCTGCAAGCCAAATTGTCGGCTTTATGCCTGCTTTCAGGAAGTCACGGATCTTAAGCGCAGCACAAAGGCCGGTTCCGATGTGTACCATGCCGCTTATCTCATAGCCGATATAGTGGCGGGGGCGAGAGTAGTTTTCAAAAATACCGCGCAGGTCGCCCTCGGTGACAATTTCCTCAGTCGGTTTTCGCCTGACCAAGTCGATCCTTGTATCAATATCCATAAAAGCACCAGTATCATAATGCCATGAATGTTTTTAAACGGCGTCCTTAACTCCCGTCATATGTTTCATATGAAAGGTCGTTAAAGGAATAGAGCGGCGGGTCTGACTGAAGGCGCACTCGAACTGGTTCGCCGCTTAAAAGCATGCCGCTTTCCACCAGGATCATGTGAAGGCCGCGGTATTCAAAACCGACATAAAGCGTCTTCTTTGTGACAAATATGCGCGCGGATTCGGAGCCAAACGCACGGAGGAGTGCCGTAATAAGAAGCGCCTTGTCCATAAGATTTGATGCCTTGATCGTATCTATATCCTTAAAGTCCATCCAAAACGTAAGGAGGAGCTCTATGTTCTGTATGGAGCGCGAATAGCCAAGGACCCGGTCCACTGCACTTAGAAAATCCGAGGCATATGAGTACGGTTCATGGGGTGCAAGCCTCGTCTTGAGTAGCTTTATAAAATCCTGGTGCGGTGAGCAGCGCTCCCTGATTTCGGTGATGCTTTTTTCCTCACTTTTGGATATGAGGTTTTTATAACGGCTCACGATAAGCATGTAAATTTTTAATTTTGTTTCAAGGTCAACCATCAAGATCACGCATAGCGTAACATAGATGTACACTATTTTAAATAACTTTTCAGGCAATTATGGTGAAATATGCACATACATACAGGCCAGTCAGCCCGGAAAATAAGGCGTGGGATTGGAAGATTTGTTGATTCAATTTCAGCCCTTCCAAGACCATGGACAACGCCCCGCCTATTTTTAGAAACGATCCTCCCAGAACGGCAGCAAAAGCCCGACACACTCCTCATACGTCCCATGCGGCCTGATGAAGATCTCGCCGCTCTAGTTGATTTATATGACAGTGCATGGTACGAAAGAGCATCGTTGGAGCGGGTATTTGGGCAAAAAGAAGTAAGTAATGCAGCAAGACTGTGCATAAGGGAGGCAGAACTTCTTGCACAGTACCGGTCTTTCCCGGCAGGACAGTTTATCGGAATAACGAGGGGTGGGCAATCAACAGGCCCCGTGCTCGCCAGCATGCTTAACACATTTGTATTTGCCGCAGATACGGTGGCGGACATACCGGCAGGATATGATACCGTGACAAGCAGCCGTACATTTGCACACCACAGCGACCCGGCTATATGCCAGGACAAGACAGGGGTCCTCATATGCGTCTCGATTGCCGTCCCCCCTGTATTTCGTGGCAGGGATTATGCGCAGCAGACGCTTAAGGCAGGGATGGAATTTGCGCAAAAAAACGGGCTTCTTATCGTCCCATATAGCGCGCCGCGCGGCTTTGGTGCGTACCTCAAAAGACACCCCCACACAAAAATTCAGGATTACCTCCATATAACACGAAAACGTAGGAAGATATCTGCCACGGGCAAGGCGGAACGCAGGGCTCTTGAAAGGCAGGCATATCGTGATTACTGTAAAAAAATTGAACGGTTTAACAAAACAGACAATGCGCGGGGGCTTAATCAAAAACTAAGCCCGCTCAGCCTCTACATGTTCCGCCATGAGGCGTACTACGTAGACGCCGGAGGAAACGCATATGACTCATTTAGGGAGCGTCACGCGACATGGTTTTTTGAGACATATGGGCGGCAAATGACGATCGCTGATTACATGCGCTTAAGCGGCCGGGACCACATGGACCCGGTGATGAACATGCATATCCAGCTTGGTGCAGATTTTATTTACAAAGGCGATGGCTCAATTGCCTGCGTTTTTGAAGGCTCACGGCCGGAAGACATAAGCGCAGCAGGATATAACATCCTGCTTACTTATTCATATAATCCGGAATTTTTTAGGGTCAACGGCTGATAGAAATGAGTGCGCAACAAGTTCATGAAAAAATACCGCCGGCAAGAGTTCGCGGCAGACTCCATCGTTTACTAATGGCGCACAAGGAAAAGATGGAAAACCCGCGGGCATTGCGAAGGATGGCTGCAATAACGGATGATGATAAGAAAATGCAGTTACTCAGGAAATCCAAGGAATTAGAGATGCGCAATGAACGCCGCCTGGCAAGGTTGAGGGACCGAGGCGTAAAAAAAGTGCAAGGAAGGAAAACAAGGGAGGCAAAAAAGATTAAACATACGGTCAAAGACCCGTTCGCCAACAGCGTACACTCAGAACTTGGGGTGATACTAAGTAGTTTACAAAAAACAATACGGGCGATTAAAGAAGTGGAGATCCAAATTAAACAGGATAAAAGAAGGATGGAAGCAGTAAGGACATTTGATGAGGAAAATCCGGCCATTGTGCGCTGGTCAAGAGCGTACGATTCTTTTACGGAACTTCTTAAGGAAGAACTAGGGCGGATGCGACCGTCGTCGCCCATTTTACGATTAGAGGCTGCAATTGGAGAAGTAATTGCAGTAAAGCCGAAAACGCGGGACGAGTTACGCGAAAAAATAATCCGGACAAAGAACTTGTGTGCATGGTTTAAGCGGCTTTTGGCAAGCGCAGCCATAGCTGAAATAAAAGACACTGTGGAATATGAAATATATGTGGCTGAAGGCTCAGATAAAAATTGGAATAGGCAAATTTCACAGTGTGAAAAATTAACCGCCAAACTTACGGGGCAGTAAAAAAGCACCATTAAAAAACCTAAAGCTCAAGAGTATAGTTATGAAAACCAAAAAAGGACAAGTTGCGAATGAGAGACCCAAGGTCTCTGCTCGCAGCTTGCGCGGGCAAGTTGCGATAGAATATTTGGTAACATACGGATGGGCAATTTTGGTTCTTTTGGTTATCATTGGCCTTATTTATGCAAGCGGCATATTTACGCCGACTTATTTTATTTCTGAACAATGCGACCTTGGCCCGAAGTTTCCCTGCAGCCATTTTTTACGTACAGAAAGTGGGGACTTGAAGCTTGCGATCACGATCAACAACGGTTTTGAACACAGAATAAAAATAACCGATATAGAAGTGTTTCACATAGGCAGAAACGAACCTCTTGGTGTTACGCCGACAACTGCAGACCTTGCAAGCGGTGATACGCTGATTAACCCAATAGAAGCAAAACTTGAAGGTTACAACCCCTCTAAGCAAAGTAGGCAGGATTTTAGGGTAACGATACGATATTTCTCTTGCGCACCGGAAGTAAACGATAAATGTGTAGACACGGGCGCTGCAGCAAAGCATACGATAACCGGACGCATCAGCGCGCAGGTCAACTAATTTGAAGCTTATTTTCCTGCCCGGTTTCGACAGTAACGCGCTCGACCTTGCTGATTAATTTTAATTCCTCGACAAGTTCGTGAGCAATCGGTTCCGTTGAGGTTATCGCAACGGAATTAAGCGGCGCATTCTGGGGCATCTTATTCTTTGACTTATATTGCCGTATCTCACCAACTACCCAATGAAGCGGCGCAGCCTGCTTAATTGCATCAGAATCGACCTCCTTTGGCTCGGGCCACGTGGAGAGGTGAATGCTTCGGAATTTTTTTGCGTCTTCCTCAAATAATGCGTGGTAAATCTCTTCTGACAGGTGCGCTGCAACAGGCGCCATAAGCTTAAGGGAGTTAAAAAGCACATACAAAAGCACGTGCTGCGCCGCAGCCCTCCCTTGATGGTTCGTTTCGTATACCCTGTGCTTAACATACTCAAGGTAATTATCGCAAAAATCATGCCAGAAAAATGAGTGAAGCGCCTTAAGGGCGGTGTGGAACTCGAAACGTTCCATCGCATCAGTAAAAGTAGCGATCACCTCATTCATGCGTGAGAACATCCACCGGTCAATAAGCGAAAGGTCCCTAAATGCGATTGGTTTTCCCGCATAACCGCGAGTATTCTGCTCGACAAAACGTGCGGCATTCCAGAACTTGTTAAGAAAACTCTTTGCATATCTGATGTCCTCATAGCTAAGGGGTCGGTCTTTTGCCATGGCGCCGCTCATCGCAGCCCACTGCCGTATCGCATCAACAGGGTAATCCCGCTTAAGGTCTTCGGGCGAAACGATATTGCCAAGGCTCTTACTCATTTTCTTTCCGTCAGGCGCAAGCACGTTTCCGTTGAGGAGGATGGTGTCCCACGGTTTTTTGCCTGTCAGGCCGACGCCACTTCGGTAAATGGTATAAAACGCCCACGTACGAACGATTTCAACCCCTTGGGGCCGAAGTGAAATGGGATATAATTTTTCGAATCGTTTCATGTCATCGGGCCAACCTGCAATGACCAGCGGGGTAATAGATGAATCAATCCAGCAATCACATGTACTGTTTTCAGGCTTCAATTCGTTTCCGCAGTCGCATTTTTTTGGCTTTGCATTTTCAGCGTAAAACGGCAAATCAGAAACATCTGCGGCCTTTGTTTTTGCGCATGCCTCACAGTAATAAAACGGAAGCGGCGTGCCGAATACGCGTTGGCGTGAGATGACCCAGTCCCATTCCGCTCCCTCCACCCAGTCAATAAGGTAGCTAATGCCAAATTCAGGAACCCAACGCACATGATTTGCAATGTCCTTGATCTGCTTTGCAGTTGTCCGGATATCCGCAAACCATTGCTTGCTTGGGATAAGTTCAACAAGCGTTTTGCAGCGGTCGTGTACCTTTACGACCTGTTTAAGGGGCCGCTTTTTTACAACCTTGCCTTCAGCTTCAAGCTGTTCAACGATCTTTTTGCGGGCATCAGCAACCTTAAGGCCGTCAAAGCCAGGCGCATGTTGCATCTTGCCGTATTGATTGATTGCATCGATAAGGGGCAACTTATGGCGGTGCATCCATACGACGTCCATCTTGTCACCAAATGTAGATACCTGGAGAATGCCCGTGCCAAATTCCTTGTCAACATCCTTATCTGCGATAAGCGGCACTTCCTTTCCAAGTGCGGTTTTTGCTTTTTTTCCTGCAAAGTTTTTGTACCGCTCGTCATCAGGGTGAAACATAACGGCGACACATGCAACAATTAGCTCTGGACGCGTTGTTGCAATAACCAAATCTTCACCACTCGGTCCGCTAAACTTGATGTCATAGATGGTGCCTTCCTTCTCCATATCGTCAAGTTCTGCCTTCGCAACTGCGCTTACGCAATGGGGGCACCAATATACAGGATATTCTGCGCGATAGATGAGCTTTTTGTCATACATCTCAATAAGGGAAAGCTGGACTTTTCTGTGGTACTCCGGGTCCATAGTGATATATTCATAACGCCAGTCTGGACTCCAACCTAACTCATTCATCTGCTTTCTCATCCGTGCGATGAAATCCCGCGTCCATTCAACGCATTTCTGGCGAAATTCGGATGGCGGCAGGCGGCCGTATTTTTTCTCGACCTTTACTTCAGTAGGGAATCCCTGCGTATCCCAGCCCTGCGGATAGTAGACATTAAAGCCGCGCATCCGCTTGTAACGGGCAACAAAGTCAAAATAGCTGTAGCTAAGGACATGGCCCATGTGTAGTTCGCCGCTTGTAAAGGGGGGCGGGGTATCAATGGAATAGATTGGTTTTGAGTTTTCAGTTTCGAGCTTCGTGTCGTCAAATTTATATGTATCGTTCTCTGCCCAGTACTTTTGCCATTTTTCTTCCATTGATTTGTCAAACCGTTCGGAAAGCATATGATCACGTTAACATAGTTAGCATGGTGCCAACGATTTTTAAATAGTGTCAGGCACAACGAACGTATGAATTTTGACCCGTTTCTTTTCCAAGTGGCGCTTTCCTTCATACTCGGGGGCGGGATGGTTGCATTTGCAGTTACGCTTGCCGAAAAATCAGGGCCGCGGGTAGGCGCTGCGCTATTAACAATCCCGACAACTGCCCTTGTTGCGCTTTTCTTTATTGCAAGTACGAATTCGGCATCTTTTATAACAGAAGTTATTCCGTTTTCTGTTATTAGCCTGGGAGTTTTTATGTTATTTCTTGCCATATTCATCTTCACCACTGAAAAACTCGGAAAAATAGGGCTTGTGGTGGCAACGATATGCTGGTTTATTTTAGCGTTTTTTACTACGTCATTTCAGCAAGTTAATTTTATTGAATCAATAGTGTTTTTCCTTATAACATATGTCCTTGCAAACATATATGTCATAATAACAAAGCATGATAAAGTTACGATAACGAAAAAGACAAACGGACCGCTCATGTACCGAGTTCTTGCGAGTGGTTTTATCATAGCACTTGCAGTGATACTATCAAAAATTGCAGGACCGCTCTGGGGCGGCTTATTTTCAATGTTTCCTGCATCAACGATAACCTCATATGCACTTCTCTTACAGCATAAAAAAGAATTTGTAATATCAGTTGCAAGAAGGATGGTGCCGCTTTCAATAGTATTCCTTATATACGCACTTTCCGTGTATGTAGCATACCCGCTAATGGGCATTTATTCTGGCACGCTTGTGTCTGTCTTGACTGCGATTGGGGCAGCCCATGCCCTCGACAGGCGCAGCACATAATTGTGCAAATCAAAAATAGAATAATTCAGGATTCTATCAAAAACAGTATGATTGGGCACCGGTTCTTTCATGGATTCTGAAGACAATATCTCATGGAGTTTTTCAAGGGAACGCATAAACTGTTTACGCGCCCTTGAATGCCTAAATGCGGCAAAGATCCCACTTACAACAGCACATCCGCAAAAAAGAACTGGTTCGAAGAATGGATTGGTGAAGGGGGGCCGTTCCGGCTGCAAATAACTAAGAATTGCCGGAAATGGCGAGGCGATAAGCACCCCGGTAAATAGGCCGCTGATGGCTTCAATACGAAAACTCATTGAATGGTGTGCGGCCCGAAGCAGGCGACGGGCATGGTGATTTTTATTTTTTGCAAGTAATTTAACTTTCCGGTAAGTTTCCTCATTAAGTAAGAACCTCGATTGATTGAGGCAGTCTTTCTCCAAATGGGGGGAAAAACGATACAGTTGAACACGAAGCGGCCTTCGGCGCAGTTTTTGTGTTTGCGTGAGTCGGAATGTTGGTAAAACGGGATATGCGGGCGCCATTGTAAATACATACAAAAACGATATTTAAACGCGCGTCACAAAACTATACGAAGCCCGTCTTTGGCGGCAATGGTTTTTACCCCGCTTCTCGTTTCAATGCGCTTTGCGTGCGAATCGGCAACACCTTTTTTTGCAATCAATTTCATGCCCATATGCGAAAGGATCGCCTGCCTTGGCCGTGCGACAGTTAGGATTTTGATGACGTCTTCAGCGGTAAGATGGCCGCGATATTGATCAGGTTCCGGCTTAAGGCAATTAAGGATGAGATAATCGCAACCCTTGTATGCCTCGCTAATCCCTTCATAATATTCCGTGTCGCTCGTATATCCAATGGTCATGCCGTCAATCATAAGCTTAAACCCAAAACAAGATTTTTCATCATGTTTTGTCATTATTATTTCAACCGTAAATTCGCCCTTTTTGGTCCTGAATGTTTTCTTCTCGCCCCATGTTGCAACATATTTTTCCCCCACAAGGCGCTGATGGTAGAGCGTCACCCCTCGATCGCCTTCATCGTCGCCAACAAGGGTGTTTTTGCTTCCGATAAGTATCCCGCCTTTTTTAAGAGTGCTTTTTGCCATTGCCTCGACAAGGACATTTGCGTCGGTAACATGATCGACATGGTAGTGGGTGACGACAATGGCATCAAGCGACTCTGGTTTTAGGCCAAGGCGCAACGTGTGGATAAGGGCGCCCGGCCCAGGATCGACGTGGATGTTTGCGCTTTTTGAGTTGATGCGAAAACCGCCGGTAGCGCAGATCTGTTTTATCAAATTGAATCGCCCGCCGCCGGTGCCTAAGAATATGAGTTCCATGGAAACACTTCGCCGATTATGTTTAAAATCCCTTGACCATCTCGCAGAACTTGCATAGTTCTTGCCCACTTGGCTCGTTGCATACCCTGCAGTAATTCATTGAACCCGATTGATTCGGAGTAGAATCCTTAAGCGCCTTTTGAAGCGATAAAAAACTGTTTACGACCTTGAACTTTGTCCCCGGATAGCGCTCTTCTGTTTCGTTTAACTGTTCGCGCACATGTGCACGGAATGCATGGCGCGCATAGGGGCATTCCTTGAAATCCAAATCTATTCCGTCAATAAGCGCATACACTGCCACCTCTTTTTCAGGCGAGCGCATGAGCGGGCGGATTCGTGGGACAAATTTGTCATCCTCCATAAGAGGCTCGCTTAAGCACGCAAGCCGCTGTGGCTCATTACGCATGATGTTCATAAGCACGGTTTGCGCAGTGTCGTCGAGGTTATGGCCGACTGCAAGCTTGCGTGCCCGCGTTTCGCGTGCGGCATTGTTAAGAAGGCGGCGGCGCATAACGCCACAGTAGCTGCACGGGATGTGATTCTTTTTCCTTGCCATAATTTCATCTAGTGATTTACCAACTTCTTGCTTGTAGGAAAAAACATGGTGTTCGATACCAAGCATTTGAGTTTCGCGCTTTGCAGTCTCAAGCGTTTCGTTTCTGTAGCCGGCAATTCCCTCGTCAATAGTGATGGCAACCAATTCAAACGGGAGTTTCTTCTTAAATTGTGCAAGCAAACGAAGTAATACGCAGCTGTCTTTACCTCCGCTCACTCCGACCGCGATACGGTCGCCTTTTTTGATCATGCCAAACTCACGGATCGTTGCACGGAAGCGCTTTTCAAACATATGGCGAAAATCCGATTCACAAAAATGGGTTTTTGAATATGGCAAATAGATGATTGCGTCTTTTTGGCAGTGTGAGCATATAACCATATCAACCAACTGAAACAGGACTTATGTGGGTACGTGGTGATGAGAGCAAGGCAAAGTCAGGCGGGGGTATAAAGCCTAGCTCAACAAGCTCACGCCGCATCATTAAAATATTCATATCTTCATTGAGCAGGCGCAGCGAACGATCAACGTACATTTTCTCAACAAAGCGGGCAAAACTAACATAACGAGAACGGGATAAGTCATCCGAATGGCAGATGATGGGGACATTAGGGAAATGGGTATGAAACTGCCTCATGAAAAGAATGCCAAACGGCCCATATCTCTTCTCAAAAGGCATATGGATATCGCATGAAACGAGGTCGAAGGGGCGTTGTGGGCTAAAAACCCGCTGTTCATGCTGGGTCAAGAGCGTTGCATGCCGCGTATCTTGGGCAAAAAAACATTCAAAACCAGTAAAGGCACGTGCAAGATAACTGCGCACGCTCCGCCAGTCCTCAACAATAAGTACGCGCGGTTTAGCCGTAACTGCTTTATGAATAAGCGAAGGCATATCGATCAGATTTAGCCGCCAAAAACTACCTTAATGACCTCAACGGAATCCGCATCGGTAAGCTCAGTGGTTTCAGGCGCGAGCCTGCCGTTTACCTTAATGACTACTTCTTCGCGGCGGACGTTGAGCTTTTTAAGCAATTCCTGCGCAGTGCCGCTAAAGGCTAGTTGTTGCTTTTTATTATTTAAAATGATATCCATAAAACTATTTTATCTCGCTAGTTTTATAATCCTTGTTCCCATTATATATTCATGATAAAAATAAAGAAAGTTGCTGCCAGAGAAATTCTTGACTCACGCGGAAACCCGACTATTGAAGTAGACATACATGCAGAAGAAGGCGGCAAAAGCGCGTTTGGACGCGGGGTTGCCCCGTCCGGCGCATCAACGGGCGCTCACGAGGCGATAGAACTACGGGATAATGAAAAACGATATGGCGGAAAGGGCGTCATGCTCGCAGTGCGAAACGTAATGGCAACCATTGCAAAAGAGGCGATTGGCAAGGGGTTTGAAGACCAAAAAGAATTTGACGAGTTTCTCCTCAAGCTCGATGGGACCGTAAATAAGTCAAACCTTGGGGCAAACACGCTTGTTGCAGCATCAATGGCATTTATGCAGGTACATGCACGAGTCGCAGGAAAGGATGTGTGGGAACTCCTTGGCGGAAAGGACCTGCCCCAGCCGATGTTTAACATAATAAATGGGGGCAAGCATGCAGGCGGAAAGCTATCAATACAGGAATTCATGATCATGCCAAAAGGGGAAACATTTAAGGAAACAATACGGATGGCAAGCGAAATATACCATGTACTTGGCAAAGAGCTTGCGACACAATACGGGGCAAGTGCAAGAAACGTCGGTGATGAAGGCGGGTTTGCCCCGCCGATGGACAAGTGCGAAGACGCGCTTATTGCGATCCTTAACGCAGTGGAAAAGGCGGGATATGGGCGTGAAACAACGCTTGCACTTGACAGTGCCGCAAGCTCATTTTATGACGGCGTGAAAAGGACGTATCTCCTTGACGGTGTGGAAGAAATTCCCGAACACCTCGTCGAATATTATGCGGAACTCGTAAAGAAATACCCGATTACAAGCATTGAGGACCCATTTGAAGAGGAAGACTTCGAGTCGCACGCAAGGCTCCTCAAACGGATTGGGGGGAAGGCACAAATTGTGGGGGACGACCTCCTTGTCACGAACCCAAAGCGGATCGCACAAGCAATAGAAAAAAGTGCATGCAATGCGCTTTTGCTCAAGGTAAACCAGATTGGGACCGTAAGCGAGGCGCAGGCAGCAGCGGCATTATCGGTAAAAAACAACTGGAAGGTAATCGTAAGCCACCGTTCAGGGGAAACGGAAGATACGTTTATAGCCGATTTCGCAGCCGGGATCGGGGCTGAATTTATAAAAACAGGGGCGCCTGCACGAGGGGAGCGGACGGCAAAGTACAACCAGTTGCTTCGAATTGAGGAGAGATTAAAAACGCGGGAAAAACAATGAACGTGCGGACCGGGATTGTTTCAATAGCAGTTTCAATCATCCAGTCAATAGGCTCAATACTGTTTCTTTTTGGGTTTATATCCGTTTCTGACAGTGGGATTGAGGTGTTGCTTTTTGCCGGGATGGCCCTCTTGGTACTTGGAGAAGCTGCAGGAATATACCTGACCAAATACGAGGAACCACGAAAGCTCAGGCAGCTCGGGGATGAATTTTTAAACAAGGTGGGGACATTATTTGCATGGCCCGTGGTTATGCTTGCCATATATATGATTAGCCCGTCAAAAGCAAGCGCTTTATTTACCTTTGCGTTTACCATTATAGCAGCAATACGGGTAACTTCGTTAATAATAAAAGTATATCTCATTGATAAGATATACCGGACATAGAGAGGATAATTATGGTTGATGCCAAACGATCAAGCTCAGTAGATGCAAAAACGTATTACCAGCTTGGAAACGACTTTTATGAAAAGTCGGATTACGAAAAGGGGATAGAAAATTATAATATGGCAATACTTCTTAATCCCATTTTCTCTGAAGCGTATTTTAACAGGGCGCTTTGTTATTACCAGCTTAAGAATTTTGACAAGTCCATTATCGACTATACAAAATCAGCAGACCTTGACCCCCAGAACCCCATTATTTACAATAATCGGGGGGATGCGTACTACCGCAAGCAGGATTTTAAGGAAGCGGTAAAGGATTATGACAAGGCAATACAGCTTAACCCCAATTACCTTAAGGCATTTTATAACCGGGGGCTTTCGTATGCAAGCATAGAGGAGTACGAAAAGGCAATAGAGGATTTTACCAAAGTGATCGAGCTTAAGGATGACTTTGCCGAGGCGTACCATTTACGCGGCCTTGCGTTTGAATATGCAAACAACCTAAGCTCGGCAATCGCGGATTATGAGAAAGCACTTGAGCTTAAGCCGGACCTGGCGGAGGCAAAACAACACCTTGAAGGCGCGCGTGCAAAACAGGCACAGGAAGGGAAAACGGAGGGCGGTGCGGCCGGCGCAAGCGACATAAAGATGCTCCAGAAGCCAAACATGACATTTACTGACGTTGCGGGCATGGACAAGATGAAGGAGGAAATACGGGATACGATCGTCTATCCGCTTATCAACCCTGAACTTGCACGAAATTACGGAAAAGTCGGAGGCGGCGGCATTCTTATGTACGGACCGCCAGGTTGCGGGAAAACATACATCGTCAAGGCAGCCGCGGGCGAATGCAAGGCGGGATTTATCAACGCCAAATTAAGCGACCTTCTTGACATGTATGTCGGCAACACGGAAAAGAACATACATAAGGTATTCGAACTTGCACGCAAAAACTCACCATGCATCCTCTTCTTTGACGAGGTCGATGCAATCGGCGGCAGGCGTGACCAAGGGGAAGGCGCACAATACATGAAGATGGCAGTAAACCAGATGCTGTATGAAATGGACGGTATCGAGGCACATAATGAGAACGTGCTTGTCATTGCCGCAACAAACGCCCCATGGGACGTTGACCCTGCACTCAGAAGGAGCGGCCGGTTCAGTAAGTCCATATATATCCCTGAGCCGGATACGCGATCACGCGAGGCGATCATAAAGATGCACGCTAAGAAAAGGCCAATGGCATCGTTTG
>CAZPPT010000014.1:0-35401 GCA_964588555.1 Microcaldota archaeon
CCGCCCACGTAGTATACATTATCCGTCTTTCTCCAGCAACTAAAGCATTCAACCCTCATTTTTCTCACGTTTGGCTCCTTTTATCGTACCGCTTACCCGTTTTGCAATAACGCGGGCTTTTATTCCATTTAATGAACCAATGAGCGCAAGAAATCCAAGCACTTCATGGTAAAAATCGCGATTGCAGCGGATGAGAATTGTTTTTTTCGCTTCGACATATTCAACAAACTTGAGTGCGACAAATGAAAGAAGATACTCGCCAAAGAACTTGAGTGCCTCATTGTAGATGCCTCGCTTAAGCTCGCTTTCGTTGGAAGTACGGGTATCTGCGAACTGAACAGTAGCTAGGATGTACCTTTTTCTAAGTGCTGAGGCTTTAACCATAGATTTAAATAAGCTAACGAGCGTTTTTATTACTATAAGCTTGAAAAAAGAGGGTTTTTTATGGCAGAACGCGTATTAATCTTATCCGGCAGTGAAAGTGATAGGCCAATTGTTGAAAAGGCACTTGAGGTATTCAGGGAATTTGGCGTAGAAGCACGTTACGAGCCGGCAAGTGCGCACCGCCAACCGGAAAAAGTTGAAAAACTGGTAAAGGAATCGCAAGCGGACGTATTTATCTGTGCCGCTGGGCTTGCTGCTGCGCTTCCGGGAGTAGTTGCAGCAAAAACGATTAAACCAGTTATTGGACTACCGATTAACAGCGCACTTGGCGGATTGGATGCGCTCCTAAGCACCGTGCAGATGCCTCCGCGCGTACCAGTTGCATGTGTTGGCATTGACAATGCAAAGAATGCTGCGTATCTAGCAATTGAAATCCTTGCACTCACGGATAAACAATTAGAGAAAAAATTAATTGAATTTAAGGAAAAGATGAAAAAATGATTGAGAAGAGCACTATGAAAAAACCAGAATTTCATTTTCCGCCTGTTTTCAAAAAGTTAAAACGTGGCGGGCCTGCGATCATCCAGCCAAAGGATGCAGGCATGATTATTGCGTACGCAGGCATTGGACAAAAATCACGCGTGCTTGAGTGCGGATCGGGGAGTGGCTTTTTAACAGTAGTTCTTGGATCAGTTGCACACGAAGTTATAAGTTATGAGATACGCGAGGAGTTTTTGAAACTTGCAAGCGAAAACGTAAAGCGCGCAGGTTTGGAAAACGTTACATTTAAGCATGCGGACATATTGAATGGAATTGAAGAGAAAGAACTTGACGCGATCGTTTTGGACATGCAGTATGCTGAAAAGTCGGTTTCAAATGCACATGCGGCACTTAAGAAAGACGGCTTCTTAGTCGGTTATCTTCCAAACATCGAACAGGCAAAGGAATTTTACCGCGCATGCGAACCGCTCTTCTCAAAGGCATTCATGCTTGAAAACATAGTTCGTGAGTTTGAGGTGCGCGAGTTTGGCGTAAGGCCAAAGCACTGGGGACTGACGCATAGCGCGTATTTGGTATTTGCACAAAAGTGAAGTAATTTATTGCCAAGGGCTGCGATCTTGTTACCGTAACCGCTACATTAATGCCTAACGCGATAAATGCGGATATTTTTTTCTTTTGGACAACTTTTCCTAAGGAACGTTAAAAAAACTCGGATAGCCAGTTTAGGATATGAAAACAAGCTATTGGATAATCCCGATGATGTTGTTATTCGTTACGTATGCCTCAACATACCCTCCGCCATTCCCTGAAGATAATAAGGATATGGTGCCCCCTAGGGAAAACAGGGCTATGTGTGTTCTTGGTTCATCGATTTCATCATCGGAGATTAAGCTGAGGCTTGACATGCGCAAATTATGGGAAGACCACGTAACATGGACACGCATGTATATTGTTAATTTTGCCGGGGGCATAGATGATGATGACCAGGCTGCACTTCGCCTTATGAAAAATCAGGAAGACATAGGGGATGCGATCAAGCCATATTATGGTGAAGGTGCAGGTGAGGAGCTTACCGCACTTTTAAAGGACCACATAACCATTGCAGTGGATCTCCTTGATGCGGCAAAACGAGGGGAGCAAGAAAGGGTAGGTGAGGCGGATAGAAAATGGCGCGAAAATGCAGACGATATCGCAGAGTTCCTAAGTGATGCAAATCCCCGCTGGCAAAAAGATGAAATGAGGGCAATGTTCTACAATCACCTGGACCTGACTAAGGATGAGGCGGTTGCACGCCTGAATGGGGATTATGAGGCAGATGTAGATGCGTATGACCAGGTACATGAGCAGGCACTTACAATGGCAGACGAGTTAAGCGAGGGCATTGTAAAACAGTTCCCATCGAGATTTAACAGGGTAAGATAACGCCGTGGCTGGAGAGATTAATCATTTAAAAGGATATCAATACATAGTATAGTAGATTATTTGCCTTGAAATAATCTCTTTTTGCAGGGGTGGCGGAGCGGTCAAACGCGGCAGACTCAAGTGCACTTTTTAGGAAAAAGTGCACAAAAACGTGCATGCTAAAAAGTCTGAGAAATCCCGTAGTTCTATTCTCAAGTACGGGAATAGAAATCTGTTGGCCTAGCGTCTACACAAGTTCAAGCCATATCCCCTTTCTTTAGAAAAGAAAGGGGCTGAGTCATTCACCCCCAAAGAAAACGGTGAAACCTCAGACGATTATTGTTTTAATGTCGTTTTTGGATCAAGCCTTTTTAAACCTAGAAAAGTAGTGGATTTGAAAAAGGCTTGAACGAACAGATCTTGTCCCCTGCATTTTTTTCATTACGTCAACTTTTTGCTCTTTTTTTACCAAAACCACAAAAATCCAAGAAAAATTTCACATAAATTTAAAAATATAATTGGTGTGCATTATGTACTTTCAGCACATTGTGCTGAATGGATTCAAAAATGAATTTGGTGAATCTATGGTAATGAAAAAAAAGGTAAAGGGTAAAACGCAAAGCAAGAAGGGTAAAACCAAGAGCAAAAAAACAGCAAAGCGAAAAAAGAGATAATGAACTACTTATCCCAGAAATGGGATGAAATGGGGGGCGGGATAGAAAGGAAATATTTGTATCTTCGCTCCCCCAATATTAAAATTCCCACAACCTCTTCTGTCCTTCTACACTTTGTAGCCGTTCAACTTTTACCCCGACACGCCGGAGCGTTCGTGGCTCATAAAGAAGAGATTCAAAAAGCTCGTAAACAACTCGCTTTATTTCATCTGTCGAATTAGTCGGATGTAAAAGCGCGCGTGAACGAGTAAGCGGATTCATAGACATGTCGATCGCGATAATTCCAACACTTTTACAAACAAGCGACCGGGTAGTTAATTCATTTACGAGCTCATCGATTAGATAATTAATTTCCATTTTAAACTCGTTTAACGTATGTGCGTCCTGTTTTAGCGTAACGATTCTACTAAGCTGCTTTTGTTCGGCCACCTGCTTTACTTCTTGATCATCCTCACCACGAGCCGCATGAATAAAAAAGGTCGCAGTCTTCTTTCCAAAAAGTTCAAGCAAGGTCCCCCGATCTGCCTGGCGCAAATCAGCAATCGTGACGATACCATGTGTATTAAGTGCGACTTTCCCCTTCGGCCCGACTCCCGGAATTCGGTCAACGGCAAGCGGTGCAAGAAACGAAGCGACATCTTCGGGGGGCACAATCGTTAACCCGTCAGGCTTATGAAAATCGCTTGCAATCTTTGCAACGAGCTTGTTTGGGGCAATGCCAATTGAGCACGTCAGGTTGATTTCTTTTTTGATTGCGTCCTTTATCGTAAGCCCAAGCGATTTTGTACCGCCAAAGCCCGTTACCTGCTTACTAACGTCCAAAAATGCCTCATCAATACTTGCAACCTCAAAAGCATCAGCGTACTTCTCAAGAAGCTTCATTGCATCAAATGATTTCTGCTCATAGAGTTCACGGTGTGCTGGCACAAAAACGGCATTGGCCTGCATAAGTAGCTTCTTAGCCTGCACAATAGGCATGGCGGCACGGACCCCGTAAGAACGCGCAAGGTAATTACATGAAGCAACCGCCCCGCTCTCATCCGTCCTGCCCGAATACATGCAAACTACAATTGGTTTTTGACGGTATTCCTGATGTAGGACCTCCTCCACCTGGGCATAGAAATAATCAAAATCAACATGAAGTACGATTCGCATACATTCACTACACATACTTGTATGAAGCTTTCATTTCATGTTTTTCAATCCGTTCTCGCATAGGTGGTGCGTCGCTATTGCCGGCATCTAATCGTGCTGGTGTCTATGGCCTGATTGTCTCATAGCCCAAACCCTGCAAGAATTTCCGTTGCATGGTCAGCAACAGCCGGTTTTTGAATGATTCGTACAATAATGCCCTTCTCATCAATTAAAAAGGTCGTCCGCTGCAAGCCCTCAAATGTTTTTCCCATAAACGTACGTGTGGCAATAACGCCATACTTTGTACAAACGCCTTTTGAAGGATCTGCAAGAAGGATAAACGGAAGATTGAATTTCGAGGAGAACTTCTTGTGGCTGTCCTCGTTATCCGGGCTTACCCCTACGACGGAGACATTATGTTTCTTAAGGCGATCGATACCGTCCCGAAGCGAACATGCCTGCACAGTGCAGCCAGGCGTATCGTCTTTTGGATAAAAATAAAGTGCGACTTTATGGCCAAGAAAATCGGATAATTTTACTTTTTTGCCGCTGGGATCCGGAAGCATAAAATCAGGCGCTTTTTCCCCTACATTTGGCATAATCGTATAATAGATGGATGAATTTTTATAATTACTGGATGGAAGTCACATTAAATAAAAAATTAAAGAAAAGGAACTGCCTATAGAGATTATTCGTTCGGAATTGCAGGGATCGCTGCCCCAAGCTCACACGCGCTCCCTACTTTTAGGATGTGACCCTTACCCGGCACAAGGTCGTTTGTGCGTTCCCACTTCCGTTCTTTGTTGTTAAACTCCCATGGCCCGCTTCTTGTCTCGCAGGTGCCTTCGACGTCAGTGTAATCTACCGTACGCGCCGGAGCGCCGATGAAGTTCCAGCCCTTCCCAAGCGATACATCATCAACGTCATCATCTGTAAAGCTCGTGCCAACAAAGTTCATCTTGCAGTCATCCTTTGCCTTAACCCAAAACGACTCCATCTTGCGTGGCGAAAAGCTCTCGGGTTTGGCGCGCGAAAAGCGGTTTGAAGACGTGTCATACGTAAATATCTTTGCGTTTTCGCATCCACTCGACTCAACCTTTGCGCCGTCAAGAGGAACTGAAACAAGGTTCCATCCCTTCGCTACAGCAAGGGTGTACGCATCGCGTCCTGTATCAGGAAGAGGCTCAGGTTCGGAAACCGATTCATTCCCCGTTTCAGGTTTCGGTTCGCCCGTTACGTGCGTAATTTTAATAACAAGCTTATCATCACAAACCTCACCAGAAGTTAATTCACAGAGCCTTGCATTTCCGTAGAGGCGGTACTTGATCGAATACGCCTGCCCAGCTGACTTAATATAAAAAATCTTTCCCTCTTCTACCTCAAACTTTGCCTCACCGTATTCGTTTGTCTTAGCGGAATCGCCGTCTTTACCGCTCTCGCTATAGTGGAGCGTGAAGGGCACATTTTTCATTGGCCTTCCTTGATCATCAGTATAGACGACAAGGATTGTTGCGCGTGCTGAAGTTGAAGGTGCTGCCTCAGTTGAAGGCTTTACGCATACCCCCTCTTGGCACACTTCGCCGCGTTCCTCACAATTAACGAGTTTGTACGCATACCACTGCTTGTAGGCGTGGCTTCCCATATAACACTGCATTTCAACTAACGTTTTCTTATCTATACAATAATCCTTGTAACCGTGCCAAAAGAGTGATGTATCGGTTGAAACAAGTTCGCTTTTCTGATATGGGCTATCCTCTGGATCTGAATCAGAACAGACTGCTGCTTGTGTTGAAGACGTTTGAGTTGGCTCACTTGGAGTTACTGGTGCAGGGGATGAGGGTTGAGTTGTTGAAGGTTCTGTCTGTGTGTTTGCAGCAGGTCTAATTGAATACCCCAGAACTACTTTATTAGAATCATCAAATTTGATAACAGATATAGTATAAATATAATTTCCTAACTTAATTACCCAGGGGGTAAGCGTATCTACTTCTAGTTTCTTTTCAGTACCTACTTGATCACTTAGGCTGATTTGTGCGACTTTTCTATATGAGTTAGAGTATACATTAGTTACTAAAAGAACATTCCCATTGCCAAGATTTAATTCCTGTCCAACATCAATTTCACTTGTATATTCACCATTTGCATATATACCGCCATCCAATTGCAAGTTATAGGTCGTTTGTGCAGTTACAGGCGCCATAAACGACATCACAAGTATAAGCACCATCATCATTTCTTTCTTTTCCATCCATATCACCTCGAACTGTTGTTTAAAGGATGTTTTGGGATCTTTAAATACATAATTTTGGAAAGCTTTTCGAAAGCTTCTGTCAGGAGTGGTATTACGACTCAGGTTCCTTAACGAGTTTCACCAGGTTCTCCCTCCCCCTCTTAAACCGCTTTACGTATCCGACTGATTCAAGTTCGCTAAGCATGAGGCTCATTGCAGATTCTGACATCTTTGTGATATCTCGGAGTTCCTTTTGGAGCATTCTGCCGCCTTGGCTCTTGATTATTTCAAGGAATTTACGGGACTCCGGGTCAAGGTAGTACGGTTCTTCTGGCTCCGTCACCCCCATAGTTTGTGGCGCTTTTTCAATTAATTCTTTTTCCGGCGTGTTAACCGGTGCGGCTTGATTTCCGATTTTTTTGGTTTTTTGGATAAAGCGATATGCAAAATATACGGCAAGGACGACAATAAAGAGCGTAAGAACTATTACAAACGCAACAATTTCAACTCCAGACGATATCGTATCTACATGTATTTCAGGCGAAGTATTCGTAGTTTCATTTTCATTGCCATTTGGATCGTTCGGAATAAAATTCTGCAGCGCATACGGCAAAAGCACGAGGTCAAAGCGTACTTCCCGGTCGCTTATTGAAACGCGTTCTTCTGCATATAAGTCGAGCCTTCCGCCGCGAAAATAAGAGGCAATAATGGTATAGTTACCGGGCGGTAAGTCGATGGAATAGTTTCCGCTTGCAATAAGTTGGGATGAAACAGGCCCTTCGATACGAATACGGGTATTGTCAAGGCGAGTAAAGGTATCTGCATCGTAGATGTCCCCGAAAAGAGCTGTTCCATGAAAAAGGCTAACTAAAAAAGCAAGAGAGACAAGGATACGCTTCTCCATAAATAAAATAAAGGGTGCCACTTTTATAACACTATCGAAAAAGTTTCAATTTGGTTTTCTGAAAGTTTTGTTATAAATAAGGAAATTTACTGTTATTTCCATAGTCTACACTTAGTTCGAAGGCTATGGAGAGATGAACATGAGATGTATTGAAAGTAAAAAAGGAGAAATATATAAAAATATGGTAAAAAGTACGCTCTTTGCGTTGCCACTCGTCACAGGTCTTGCGATTGCAACACCAGTGTTTGCAAAGCCGCATAGAACTAAAGCAAGGGTGGAAATGACGGCAGCAACAAAGGAAAGCCTCGTAGATAAAGCATTTGTAAAGATCGCTAAAATACTTGGGGTAAAAAGCGAAGAGAACAAAGCCGCACTTGATAAGATCAAGAGAGACATAGCTGGAGTAGTCGTTGGGAAAGAAACAACTATCGAAGCGCAAGAAAAGTGCGATGGTGACGTATGTCTTGCGCCCCGAAAGCTCATTGATCCAGAAACAGGCGCAGTTATTGAGGAAGAACAGGAAACCGGACGAGCAGATATATACTCGTTTAGTCTTGGTGATCAAAGGAGGGCACAGAAAGTGGCAGAAACGCTTAGGAGCGTCTTAAAACCGCTTAAAGGAGTTCTGATATCAGTTGAAGGGGATACAGTTATCGTGGAAAATACTGAAGAAATTAAACAGGTGGTTGATTTTGATGAGACTGGCTAAAAAAATATAGAAAATAAAAAATAAGAAAAAAATTTAACCAAGTAAATGAAGCGAATTCGCAAGTATTGCAGCTGCAAACACAAGCGAAACGGTGTTAATGACCTTAATTAATGCATTAAGGCTTGGGCCGGCAGTGTCCTTTAATGGGTCGCCTACCGTGTCGCCAACCACTGCTGCCTTGTGCGCATCGCTTCCCTTGCCACCATATACGCCGGTTTCGATGAGCTTCTTAGCATTGTCCCACGCTGCGCCTGCTGTGGACATAAACAATGCAAGGAGTAAGCCGCTTGCAATGGTTCCTGCAAGTAATCCCGCAAGTGCCTGTGCACCGAAGAGGTAGCCAACCACAAGCGGGACAACAACTGCCAGGATTCCCGGAACAGTAAGCTCCTTAAGTGCGGTTTGGGTAGATATATCAACACATCGTGCGTAATCCGGCTTTGCCGTCCCTTCCATAAGGCCCTTTATTTCCCTAAATTGCCTTCGCACTTCACGGACAATACCGTCTGCTGCCCGCCCTACCGCCTTCATAAGTAAACTGGAAAAGACAAATGGCAACAGCGCACCGATGAAAAGACCGATTGTCGTGGATGGGGAAAGCAGGTTTACTACAAACTCGCCGCCGCCTGCGACTTTGGTTGCCTCTTCAGCAAATGCCGCAAATAACGCAAGTGCACCAAGTGCTGCACCCAATATTGCAAACCCTTTTGTCGTTGCCTTAGTGGTATTACCAACTGCATCAAGTGCATCAGTTACTTCACGGACGTCCTTTGGCATGCCGCTCATCTCTGCAATGCCGCCCGCGTTGTCAGTAATCGGGCCATACGCATCGATTGCAATAATAATGCCGCTTAATGCAAGCATTGACGCTGCTGCCAATGCCGTTCCGTAGATGCCGCCAACTGAATAAGAGATTGCAACGGCTGCTACGACTAAAAGAACTGGAAGCGCAGTACTTTCAAGTCCGAGCGCCAAACCTGAAATCAAGTTTGTTCCCGCACCTGTTTGCGACTTATCTGCTACTTCCTTAACTGGACCGTATTCCTTCCCTGTGTAGTATTCAGTTATTCTAAATATGAGGATTGTTACGACTACGCCGATTAATGCGCTTATGAAAAGCGGAATGTGTGCTGATGGAACCGAAACGTAACTCGTGATATACCAATACGTACCAATAACCATAAGTACGGCGGTGATCACCAATCCCTTGTAGAACGCGCCCATGATGTTTTTATCTTTTCCAACGCGAACGAAAAAACTGCCAACAATTCCTGCTAAAACGCCTAATGCGGCGATTGCAAGCGGTAATTGGACAAATGATGAAATGTCAGTTACCCCAAAAAATCCTGCACCTGCAAACCCAAGTAACATAGCCGCAATAACCGTTACCACAAAGCTCTCAAACACGTCAGCAGCCATACCTGCGCAGTCACCGACGTTGTCACCGACATTGTCTGCAATGACTGCCGGGTTTCGTGGGTCGTCCTCTGGAATTCCTTTTTCTACTTTTCCAACAAGGTCAGCACCGACATCTGCCGCCTTTGTATAGATGCCTCCGCCAACACGTGCAAAAAGTGAGATAAGGGATGAACCAAATCCATACCCAATAAGCGGTATAAGGTTGCCGCCAAAAATATAATAAAGGCCGCTTAAACCGATCAAACCAAGCCCGGCAAGCGCCATACCTGTAACGGCACCGCCGTTAAATGAAAAGAAAAATGCCCGTTCCAAACCGGATTTTGCGCCTTCTGCTGTCCTCAGGTTTGCACGCACGCTTACCTGCATGCCAATGTAACCTGCAAGCACGCTTGAAATTACGCCAACAAGAAATGCAATGGCAGTATCTTGGTTTACAAATACGACCATAAGAAAGAACAAAACAACTACGATCGGGGCAAGCGACTTATATTGCCGGGACAAGAATGCATTTGCGCCCTCGTGTATTGCCTGGGCAATTGCCTGCATCTTCTCATTTCCTTTTGGAGCATTTATAATCTTATAAACAATAAAGGCCGCATACAAAAGCGTTATGAGTCCAGCTAAAAATGCAAATTCAACAACTCCAACCATAATAACCCTCCATTAGACCATAGAGTAGTAACAGGATAGGATTTATAAATATTTAGAAATGATGAAGGCGGCTATTTCATCGCCGCACCGAATCGCTTTTCCACATCCTTCCAGTCTACGTTCTTAAAGAAAGCGTCAAGATATGCGGCGCGCGCCGTCTTATAGTCGATAAAATAGGCGTGCTCATACACGTCACATGCAAGAAGTAAATGTGAATTATGGGGCGGGAACGTTGATTGGTCATCACCGATCGCAATAATAAGGCGCTTCATATCATATTGCCACACCAGGAATGCCCAGCCGCGTGCACCCATCGCAGTACCGCGAAATTCGGCTTCGAAGCGCTCATAAGAACCAAAGTCCTTTTCGATCTGTTTGAGAAGTGTGCCTTCTGGCATCCCCCCTTTTCCGCCAAGGTTCCTAAAGTAGACCTCGTGATTGATCGTACCGCCAAGCGCAAATGCAAGGGCAGTCTTAAGCGAGCGAATCTTGCTGTAAGTGATCTGACCTGCCTTTACGTCGTCCATCGCAAGCGCATCCACCTGCTCCATGACTTCATTATACTTGTTCACATAGCCGATATATAGTTTGAAATGTTCCGTCATTGTCGTCTCGCTGATTCCCTCCATCTTCATGATTTCGGGCTTTTCCTTTGCAAAGTCGATTGCAACATGTTTCTCAAATGCCATTGTTCCACCTCATAAATGGAATAGTACGCGCAATGAAAAGTTAAATAGATTTCGGAAAAACTACTTTTTGACTATCTGGACGATGTCAGAATCCTCAAGCACGTGGTCGATGCCGACGCGCTGGCCTGGGTGCTTTGCGCTTTTACCCCAAATGAGGGCATACCGAAACTCGCTTACGAGGTCGCGGTGGAGCTTCGCGCATACTTCCCTGACGGTAATGCCGCTCTTTACGATAAGCGGCTCCTCAAGGTCTGCCACTTCACCTTTTCGCTTTGTAAAAATCTTGATAAAATCAAGTTTTGCATGTATCTTTTCCTTAAGGATGTCTATGCCAGTATTCTTTTCGGCTGATATGGGGATAAAGGGGATAGGAAGCGAGATTTTCTTACGGTCAACAAGGTCAATCTTGTTCACGATGACAAGCGAGGGGGTATACACGCGGTTTCCTTCAAGCACGTCTATCAGTTCATCAAGCGTTGCATCCTGCCTAAATATGACTTCCGCGTTATAATGGCCATACTCATTAAGCGCCGCAACGATTTCCCTCTCACTGATGCGAGTGAGCTTTACCGTGTGCTCGACAATGATGCCGCCGCGAAGCGACTTATTGATTACGATTTTTGGGGGCGCCTTGTCAAGGCGGATCCCAAAACCCTCAAGCTCGTTTACAATTACCGAGTATTGCTTAAGGTGTGCCGCGTCAAGGATAATAAGTATAAGGTCGGCACCCCGTGCAACTGCAATGATCTCCCTCCCGCGGCCTTTTCCCTCACGGGCCCCTTCAATAATACCTGGAAGGTCCAGCACTTGTATCTTTGCGCCCTTGTATTCCATAACGCCGGGAATACAAGTAAGGGTGGTGAACGCATATGAGGCAACCTTGCTTTCCGCATTGGTCATCTTGGTAAGAAGCGTACTTTTTCCGACGCTTGGCAGACCGATCATTGCAACGCTTGCGTCTCCTGTTTTTCGTACATCAAAGCCGCCGCCACCTCCACCGCCCCCGCCCTTTGGGGTGATGAGTTCGCGGCGGTATTTCGCAAGCTTTGCCTTAAGCATGCCTAAATGAAACTCGGTCGCCTTGTTCTTTTGCGTGCGCTTCATCTCCTCCTCGATTTCCTTGATACGTTCCTGGACTCCCATATAAATCACGGGCGAACTGCCTTAGCGTTTTCAGACGTGGCAACTGTAACGGGTGGAGTAACTGACGTAATCTCTAGCTTCCCGGCACGTCTGAGGTCAACGGGATTAAAATACCCTTCGAGGCTTAAGGAACTGAGTTTTCTTGCAGGGGTGGTGAGAAAAGCAAAATTTCCTCCCTTAAGGAAATCAGCGAGGGTGCCGGAGTTATAAAGTTCCTGGAAGTGACTCGCAGTGAGTGCCGGGTCATGCAATACCTCCATTGCAGTGACATGGAGATGAGGGTGGCCCTGTGCATTTCCTGATTCGCCCGTGTATGCAATGATGGTATCCACACCGACGTTGCGGCTGACTGTGCTGCCAATACGGACTTTTAACTTGCCCAAGATATCAAATGTCTTCTCGGATAAGTGAAGAAATGAGACAAAATAAGGCTGTTTATCATCCGGCACAAAGAAGAAAAGTGCATTTCCTGCCTGCGGATGGTTACGTATTTTTCCAATAAGAACTGCGTTCTCTGAAGGAATTTGGATCGGCGTCCCGACCGGCACGGGAAGATCAATGCCAAAATGCCTGCTTGTACGCTTATTCCTATATGCGCCAAAAAAAATTGCCCTTCCCTTTTCACCTAAAGATTCGGCATCCTCGACCCTCTGCCATGCATGAACAAAGCGATCAACGGGTTTTCTAATATGCGGCACCTTTACGACCTTGACCTTAGTTGGAACTGGGAAATGTGCTGCAAACTGGTCACGCAAGTACTGGCTTGCAAATGCGTATCCCTGTTTTAGTGCGATGTCCCTTGCCGTCTTCTCCACTTCAGGTGGGAGCGGAGCTGTTTTCTTGTACCAAGAAATTTCGATCTCGATTGCTCGTACGTGGTCATCTTTTCGACTGCTTTGTATCAATTCCTTAAAACTAGGCATAACTTCACCTTATGTTGCGAGAAGATATCTCCTCAATTCTTTTTTCCTTTGCATATAATCTGGCAGTATCGCTTCAACCAGTTTCCAGAACTGCCGTGAATGGTTACGCACTTTTGTATGCGCAAGCTCATGGACTATGACGTAGTCCAAAAGCGGTTCTGGCAAAAACAAGAGCGTTATATTTATGCTAATGTTGTTATCCCGCGAGCAGCTTCCCCAGTTGCTTAGGTTGCTTTTGATACGAACTGTACCGAGCGGCGAGTTAAAATATACATTATTGAGTTCATGGACTCGCGCGGTAAGGGATGGAAGCGATCGTGCGATAAACGCCCTTTTTTCTTCGTAAGACATCTGCGGCACGGGGTTAAGGCGTGTTTCGGGATGGCTAAGCCGTCTCAAAAGCCGCCTTTCAAGCGCTTCTGCCGCACGAACCTGCTCACGATTTGGCCAGCGACGGGGAATCTTTATAAGTAACTTGTCTTGGCGGATGTATGCACGCGCGAGTTTATTGGCACTATATTCGTATTGAATGAAATAATGCCTTCCGTTTACCTCTACTATCTTTGATTCATCCATAGAGAGATATGGTGGGCTTATTTTTATAAGGTAAACACGTGTTCCTCATTATACGCCTCCTTATCCCATTTGTCCTTGATAATAAGTTTCACGTTATTTTTTCCTTTTTTGAGCGCAATTGCGCCGCTGAACTTGCCCATCGGCTCACGCTGCATATCGAGGTAGGTAATTTGGAACATCTCGCGCGTTTTGTTTTCAATTCCAATAAAGAGGTTGTACGGATCGTAAATGGTGCCGCGATAGTAGAGGGAATCGTCTTTTACTAATAATTCAATTGAAAGGAATTGGTCGCGTTTCATAATAGCCAGCTGTTTCAGTTATATTTTAGAACATTCTACAAAAAAATTTAAAAATATTACTTTTCATAATATTATTAAAATTCATAAAAAGGTGAAGCTATGGGTAATATATTGTCGGTCCCATTACCTGCGGAACTTAAAGAGGAGATGGCTAAACATACTGAAATTAAATGGGTAGAAGTTGCAAGGCAAGCATTATGGGAAAAGGTTAAAGCACTAGAAAAACTGGATGAAATAATGGCCAAAAGCGAATTAACTGAAAGTGATGTTGAAAAACATGCCAGGATTGTAAAAGAAAAAGTGTGGAAAAAGCATAAGAAAGAACTGGGATTATAATGCCACTTGAGTTTGTTGTTGATGCCAATGTATTATTTTCCGCTTTGCTCGCTAAGGGAATAACACGCAGTCTTATCTTCAATTCCGAACTAAAATTATATGCGCCAGAATATTTGATTAGTGAGCTAAATGACCATTTGAAAACCGATGAAGAACTTAAGAAGAAACTAAAGCAAACGAATGAAGAAACTACGAAAATTATTCACGAACTATTGTATAACATACATGTTGTTCCTGTTTCTGAATATGCCCCCTTTGCCCAGAAAGCAATCGAAATATCTCCTGATGAGTTTGATGCCCCTTATTTTGCATTGGCCCTCCATCTTAAAATTCCGTTATGGTCAAACGAGAAAAAATTGAAGAAGCAGAACGAAATCAAGGTTCTTAATACACAAGAGGTCTTGAAATTGGTAATTGAATAAGTCCGCAGTGAGTATACGGAGTAGTTTTTATGAGAGATTACTTTTTTTCAACAAATAAATCCCTGCCAAATAAATAAGACCATGGAAAATGATTCTAAAGAAAAGAACATCAGATTGAATGGTTGGGCCAAACGCAAAAGCAAAAAGCGGAGATATAATATAGATAATGGCGATCCAGTAGAAATATCTGCTTATTTTTCCTCTGTTTTGAACGAAGTAAACAAGTATGAAAAAGGCGATTAATACGTTGTTAATAATGGTAAGCACATCTAGTTCAAGAAACTGCGAAACTGATGAAAGAGCATAAATGACGTTGTCTGGATGCTGAAAGATTAGCTGAAATAAGGTAACCAAGAATCGAGTAACTAATGATATGACAAGCGTGATGAAAACAAGGATAAGATTTTTGTGCTTAAACACGTCACGATATTTAGAAACAACGCTCACATACACGTATAATAGTGTACTGCCTATCGCAGTTTCAATTACGGTGAATAACAATTTAAGGAGATATAAATCCGTCGCTTCTATAAAATTTTCATGCATGAAAAGAAGGGTCTTAAAAAGAATTACTGATAAAAGTAAGTAAAGTACCGATAAGAGGATAAAATTAATGATGCAAAACGCAGCCAAATCTTTTTTATCAAGAGTTCCATCTTTATTTTTTAAGAGAAGAAAAACAAGAAATGCATTAGCGACTAGAAAGATAGGAGATAACCACGAATATATAGTCGAAAAGAGAATGCCTGCATCGTAAAAATCAGTACTGGTAAAAATTGCATAGCCATACACAATAAGTAGTTGAACAATAGTAAAAAGTAAAAGAACTCCCCCGTATTTAACATAGCTAATTGCGTGCTTCCTCGTAATTTCGACTTCTTCAGGCCCGATCTTAAATTTCATCTAATACTGCCTCGCCACATACAAGTAAATATTCGCCTTTCCGCCGCAGGAAATGCATTTTTCATTCTTTGGCACATCTTTACTGGTAAATAAAGAACCGCGCACGTTTGCCTTGCACTTTTCCTTTATGGCATCTGCACATTTCTCACCTTCCATTGCATCAGTGCAGAAGGGAACCCGGATAAATCCGCCGTCGATTTCGAGGATTTTATGTAATTCGTCCATCTCGCTTGCCATATGTAACTTTTTCTTAAACCACGCGTCCGCGCGCTCTTTTAAATTTTTAAGAATGTCGACTCGAACGTGCTCGACCTTCTTTTTCAATTCGCTTATTTTTACTTTCGTTTTTTCCTTTGTATCCCGCCTGCATATCATAACGCTGTCATCAGCAATATCACGCTCGCCAATATCAATGCGCACCGGAACGCCGCGCAATTCCCAATGGTTGTACTTAAAGCCAGGGCTCTTTTCCGAATCGTCGTATTTCACGGCATAACCGCCAAGTTCGCTCTTAATTAACTTTTTGCAAAACGCATCGAGTTTCTCCTTGTTTCCCTCCCGATAAATGGGAATGACCGCGATTTGCACAGGTGCAAGGTCAAACGGCATTACTAAGCCATTATCATCACCATGAAATGCAATAACTGATGCATAAATTCTCGAAATCGCAGGGCCATAGCACGTCTGCCAGACATATTTGCTTTCGCCATCGGCATCCATGAACTTGACGCCAAATGCCTTTGAGAAATGCTGCCCAAGCATATGGGTTGAGGGCTGCTGGATTGTTTTTCCGTCGGGCATAAGGGTGTCTGCTGCAAAAGTATTATCAGCACCTGCAAACTTGTCCCATTGCGGACGCTTAAAGAAAAGGAATGGAACTGCAAACTCACCATGTATTATCTTTTCTGCCATCTCCATATCTTCATGTACCTGGTCCATTGCATCTTTTTCAGTTGCAAAGCAGTTGTGTGCCTCGATCCAGTAGAACTCGCGTGAACGGATGAACGGTTTGGTTGCCTTTGTCTCGTGGCGCCATACCTGGCAGCTTTGGTACAACTTAAGCGGTAAATCTTTCTTTCCATTGATCCAGAGTGCGTACATCGGATACATGGCAGTCTCGCTTGTCGGCCGCATCGCGTAGCGCTCTTCCAATTCCTCATTTCCCGCATGCGTCACCCACATGACTTCAGGCACAAAGCCTGCAACGTGCTCGCTCTCGCGCTTTAGGTTGCTTTCAGGAATAAGTGCAGGAAAAAGTGCTGGCACGTGCCCTTTTGCTTCAAGTTCAGTTTCGTACATGCGATACATACGCTTAATGGACATGACTGCCCAAGGCATGAACACGACAAAACCCTTTACATTGTAGCGAAGATCGCATAGTTCTGCTTCCTTGATAATTGCGTTATACCAGTCGCTAAAATTCTTTTCTTTAGAAATGTTCATGGAGTTCACCTTATTGAGAATAGAACATTAGTATAGACGTAGTTTTTTAATGGTACTAGCATGAATAGAAGTATGGCGGAAATTCCATACGGACTTATCGGTCTTTTCTTAATCCTGATCGGCTGGATCTATGAAACAGGAGTTGCGATCAAGAACAAGAAGACGAACCTCCCTATCACGTTTGCGATCCTTTATGGTGTAGGGAGTGCCCTACTTGCGATCCATAGCCTTATCCTCAACGACATGGTCTTTCTTACACTCAATGGGACGGCAGCAGGCATTGCAATAATAAACGCAGCGCTCTCTTTTAAGAAATCTTAATCCCCAATTTCTCAGTTGCAATACTAAACAAAGACTGCGGCGCAATGACCCCTACTTCAGTAATGTATCCCGAGATGTAGCGCGCAGCAGTTGCGTCGAACGCAGGGTTTCGCACAATAAGCTTCTTTGGCGGCTTGTCCCATACTTCCTTTGGATCACGTTCTTCGATTATTTCGCGTTCACCAAATGCAGTAAGCGGTGAATACTTGTATAGTTCAGCTGCACTATAGAATGAAACATCATGCATCCGTGCAATGTGTGCAACAGTGCTTGTCCCAATCTTATTAATAAGGTCGCCCCGCGATGTGATAGAATCTGCGCCAACAAGGCAAAGGTCTGCCTTTTTCATAAATGCGTTCATTCCGCCGTCAACGATAAGGGTCGTCTTGATACCTGCCCTTACGAGCTCCTCCGCAGTAAGCCTCCCTTGAAAACGCGGGCGGGTCTCACAGGCGATGACTTCAAACTCGCGCCCTGCCTCATGCGCCCGTTTGAGGATCCGTGTAACTGTCGATGAGTGGCAATGGGTAAAGACAACGCTTCCTTCGGCGATGACCTGTGCGCCATATTGCGCAATTTTCTCAACGTTATCTTCCATCTTCTTAAGAAATTCGCGTTCATGAAGCACGATGATCTTTTTTATCATCAGGACATTGTCGATTTTCTTAAGCCGCACCTGCATGAGCATAAAGCGGAGCACGTCGTCTATTGCATTGCGCATCATCGGCTCTGTTGGCCGCACCTGGGCAAGCGTCGTTGCAACCTCTTGGAGGTGCGAATACAACTCCTTGATGGTCTTTGCCTTTGATGCCCCAAGTTCAATGGCAAATGCCTGAAGCGCGGCACGGGTTACGTTCCGTGCCCCTTGGACCTTAAGGTTTTTTATATCTGCAATTATATCCTTGGTTTTCTTTTCCATCGATAGTATACGCGAAGAATAAGAATAAATAGATTCTGATAACGATTTAATGGCTTTTGGAGATAATGGATACCATGAAACGAATAGTCATTGTACTTGCCGTTGTTTTACTTCTTGCAGGCTGTAGCGGGCAGGACGGCTCCCTCAAATCAGATGAAGAGATAACTGAAAAACCAATTGACCAAGCGTCGAAAACCGTTGTAGATATCTCAAATTCCCCAAAACAGAATCAAACTTCAAATTCAATTGGTTTTGGACCAAAGCACTGGTACAAGGCACAACTCCATACCCATTCGCCTTGTTACGGTGGATGGGGAAACTGCCAAAGCGGAAGCCCCAACTGGAAGGCGGAGTTTTACGAGGCACAAGTGACGCTTGCGGATTTTATCCAGTTCCATAAGGATGCAGGATACGACATTGTCGCGGTTTCGGATTATGGAATTGTAACTGATACCTCGGAATTTAGAACAGGTGAATTTTTGACCATTCCAAACAGCGAACTCACGAGCGTAGAAAGACACCTTAACGCAATCGGAGTAACGCGGCAACCGGTTCTTAAAAATGACGATTTCCAGGCGGGTGTAGACACGATACGCGCTGCGGGCGGCATTGTCCAAATAAATCATCCGAATAACCCAAAGCAGTTAACGGCACAGGAGATCGTTGCACTTGAGCCACATACCGAGCCGCTTCTTATGGAAGTATTAAGTTCATGGGGACTTGGCGCACGAAATAACTGGATTTCGGTGTGGGACGGTGTTCTTTCTTCTGGTAGGCAACTGTATGCGACAGGAACAAGTGACTGGCATGGTGAAGCAAATGAAATTAATCGCGCGTGGATCATGGTGCGTGCAGAAAACCTTGACTATGCTAAGGTGATGGACGCGCTTAGAAATGGAGAGTTCTATGCAACAACTGGGCCCCTCATCAACGATATTCGATTTGAAAATAAAACTAAAACGCTCGTGATCGAGTTACCAAAAGCAAATATAATAACATTTTTTGGATCGAATGAACGAGTATTATATTCAACAACCGCAGCGAGCGCTTCGTATACCCTTGCGAGTAACGATTTATTCGTACGCGCAGAAATCTACGATGGAAATGGTAGGAATGGAAAAATGGCACTGACGCAGGCGTATTTTAATAAATAAAAAGAAAAGGCAAAAAATAAAGAGATCTAACCAAACTCTTCTTGACCCTTGGTCAAGTCGTTCTGATAGCAGAGCTATCCAAACAGGCTTGCAAGGCCTTCTGCTGCTTCTGCTTCAGTCTTCTTCTCTTCCTTCTTTTCCTCTTTCTTTGCCTCTGCCGGCGCTGCTGCGGCTGCTGCAGGAGCTTGAGAAACAACGGTTGCGTTCTTTAAGAGTTCTTCGAAGTTTGCCCCTTTGACTGCCTCTGCAAGTACCTTTGCCTTTGCATCGTCAGCTTCAACGCCACCTGCCTTGAGTACTGAAACAAGTGCATCTTTTGAGACTTCCTTTCCGGCACCGTGTAACAATAACACAGCATGCAAATACGGATCTACTTTTGTCATACCTAACACCTCATTATTATTTAGTTTCCTGTTTTGAATTTTCAGCCCCGAATGAAGCCAGTGCAAGGCCTTCACGGAACGCCTTTCCAAGTATCTGTTCGATTGAACTTGAAGAGTATAATTCACCATTAAGCGCAACGTTCACCGTCTGCCGGTACGCCTCAGTAAGCAACATGGTGATGTTTGCCTCAGTTGGGTACTGCGCATTCATTGAAACGTTAAACGCATCACGAAACGACTGTTCAAGCTGGGCATTTAGGCCGTCCCCAAGGGAGAGAAGCTCGCTTGAATAGACATATTCCCCATCATACCCGTAGAGAAGCCGTACTGAAACCTCAAACGGCATGACATTAAGCTTCTGGAGCGCCTTTGCCTTAAGGTCGGTAATGGTCTCGCCAGACTTTGCAACGACGCTCTCCTTTGCAACGACGATTTTCCCGCCCTTGATCTGGACATTGAGCCCTGCGCCCTTTAATTCACTAAGGGCAGGACCAGGTGGCAGATCCGTTTCTCCTTCCGGGATAACTATATCAAATGGCGCAACTTCACCGGTCTTTGCACCCCGTTTCTTCTTGTTTTCCTTAAAGAAGGAGTTGAGCGCCATTGGCGATGAATTGGTAAGGACAAGGCCAAGCGGCTTGTCGCATTCCTGTGCAAGCGGCGCAAGCTTTTTATCGTGCTGCAAAACGCGCTCAAGAACCGGTTTTTTAAGAACGAGGACCTTGCCGCCGCCCTCCCGGATCTTCTTCCTAAGGGATTGCAAAAGCGAATCCGAAAGCTTGCGGAGGTCGATAAGTGCGACTGTCTTGTAGTTTTTCATCTCTTTTTTTACTTCTTCGACCTTTGAGATCTTCGATTGGATCGTCTTTCTTTTAGTGTCAACCTGATATGAATTTTCCATGTTCTACACCTACACTACCCGTACCGGCTTGCCCATTGTCAACTTAAGGTACACGCCCTTTATATTGCCTTCACTTACCTTTGCCTTGATTGCATCATAAACTGCATCAATATTATCCATAAGGTCTTCTTGAGACATTGTCTCGGTACCGACAAGGCTCTGTGCAGTGGGCATGTACTTGCCCTTGGAAACGATACGGATACTTTTTCGTGTCCGATCTATAAGTTCCCCAACGTCCCCAATAATCGGACGTGGGAGCTTGCCTCGCGGACCTAAGTACTGACCTAAGTTTTTAGCAACTTGCCCCATCAAATTAGGCTGTGCAAGTAATACATATGAAAGTGCCAAACCCTTAAGCTTTGCAGGCTGCGCATAATTTGGAAGTTCCGAGGGTGCAATCGTAAGGTCGGCACCTGCCTTTTTCGCACGTGACGCAATTTCCTCTTCTGCAATAACCGCGATCTTTGGCTCCTTGCCGCCCTTTCCTTTTGGAAGCGTGACATCTAAATTAAGCCGGTTCTCAGTCTTTGCAAAATCAATGCCTCGCATTGAGACAATAAGTTCTACTGACTGCTTGAAATTACGCTTGCCTTTTTCTTCTAATATTTTTGCTAAGCCTTCGGTAAGTTTACGTTTATCCATAGAATAACCCTCCCATTATGAAAATGGTACGACTGGGTAAGAGTAGTTAGAATGGAAGGGTTTTTAAAGGATTTCTACGAGTAGCGTTTTGTTGGTATAATGATCCTTTCCCAAGCACGTATAAAGAAGCTCAAACAACCCCTTGGGAAAACGCATGTATCGCTTGCCAGGATAAAACAGCTAAGTAAAACGCATCGCATAATTGCAGTCGGAGATATCTGCGTACTTGGGCTACTTGGCATAGGCATACGACCCCATATTGCAGTATTTGACTATAAATATATGAGAAAGGAATTGCCGGACATCATGGTCAACGTACTCAAGCGCGAGTTTAAGCACATGGTAACGGTTACCAATAAGGCAGGCAGTGTTTCTGATACGCTTATGAAACGCTCGCGGGAGCTTATCAAAAAGGGCGGCGCGATTAGGATTAAGGGGGAGGAGGACCTTGCGGCGCTTCCATTCATACGCGATGCGGAAAAGGACATGGTCGTCGTCTACGGGCAGCCGCACGAGGGGATAGTAGTCGTGCACCCGACTAAAAAACTAAAGGAATTTGCGGAAAAAATGTTAGAGAAAAATTAGGCAGCGCGCACACCGTGTGTCTCCTTATTATACTCCATAATCGTAATGAGTTCGCCGTTTTGGGTTTTTTCCCGTACGATATCACTTTCTTTTAAGAGTTGATCCTTAAGCTTCTGCGCTGTTTTTGGGTCAGTGTGCGTAATAACAATATGCGGCGCATCCTTTACGCCATTTACCTTAAGGAGTGCGTATTCAATGCTCGCAATCGCATCGCTTGAAAGCTCGCCGTCCATGGCGCTTACGGCAAAAAGTTCGTTCAAACGCGCATTAAATGCAATTCGCGGATTAGTGAACTGCCCAAGGTCTGTCGGATCGCTCACGACAATTGCGTGCGCGTATTGCGCTGGCAAAGTATAGTGGTGTTCGCGCGCATAGGTAAGCCTGGAAACGGCGCTGTGCCGAAGCTCGGTAAGAAGCGGCGGTTCCTTGCCATTACCTAAATAGCGAAGCGCCTTATCCTCTCCGTTGGTAAAATCAAAAATACAAGGGACAACCGAGAGCTTTTTCTCCTTAACCGTAGCGTGTTCCGACAGTTTCTGCGCCTGATTTGCGGCATTTGCCTCGTAGTCATCATGTGTATGGGGATGGCCCTGGCGGTCGACACAATCAACAAGCATGTCAACGTGCCTACTTACCTTTCCAACATAGTGATCTGCATGCGCATGTGCATCGACTGCACCGCATTTTGCATGCCCCATGAGGACAACCGTGCCGCCTTGTTTTAATTTCCTTAGCGCAGCATCAATCTTTGCACGGGCGCGTTTGTCTTTTGAACCATAGACATTTCCTGCAACCTGTAAAACCAAAACACGTTGGTTGGTAAAATCCCGAAAGAGGGTCGCGTCGCATCGTGCATCTGCACAGGTAAGCATGAGTACGTCGTATTCTTGCTTGGATTCGTTTATCCTGCCACGGTCAAGCTTGGTAACTTCGGTCTGAAAGTCCGTATTCCCTTGCTGCAGCACTGCAATTGATTCTGCCCTTGATAGTGGCGTTTGTGCGACAATTTTCATATGTGTCCCATTTGTTTTATCCATCAGATTCACCCCTCGCTGTCTTTGAAATGGCCTTCTTTTTTCAGTTTGGCGCGGGGCATGGCGCGCCTGGAGAACTTCGCCCTGGGCAGTAATTGCCCGAACTGCCTCCTTAAGCGCATCTTCTTCTTCCCTGGTCTTTGCGTGCTGTTTTTTCAGGTCTTGGGCAAGCTCATAGAGCGTCCGTTCCGGATCAAGAATATCTTTTGAGATGATGTCGATGCGCTCGATTTGCTCAAGCACTCCGGAGTCAAGGTCGCGCACCTTAAACTTCTTTAGCGTTAGTTCGTCGATCATGTTGCCACCAAAAAAAGATATATAACTAAGGGGGCACAGCTTTAAAAAACCTTTTTTGCGTAAGGTAATTGTTGAAAATGTTTAATGGCTAGAGGCACCTAAATAAATCAGCTTAAAAACATTTTCGTACATAAAAAAACATATAAGTTGGATGATATTTAGAAGTAAATAGGTGGGTGAGAAAATGGTAAATGGGACAAACGGCAGATTGTTACTACCTGCGCACTTAAGACAACAAATGATGCGCCCAAACGGCGGATGGAGAGGAAATTTTGGGCCGTTAAAGGACGAAGTGGGGCTTAGGCCGGAAGACGTTGGTACACCTACGTATCATGCTAAAGTGGAAGCGTACCTTACGAGGACACCGGAACCATGGCAACGGATTGTTAGGGGTACATGGAAGGACGAGCCGATTGTTCCGCTAACTATTGAGCAATCTATCCAACTGGCAATTGAAGGCATTTCGAGCAATGTAAAAAGACTTGATGGTCAAAGCAGCATGGAAAAACGAGGAATCATGCTTAAACGAGTTGCAGGCCAGGCAGTAATTGCTGATGACCAAGCGGCACGTGCTGACATACGCAGAATCCTTGATAAAATGCTACCTGGTGGTGTATTTGTTGTATTGGGACATGGGGGCGACTACCCCTGTGGGGCAGTTGCTGCGCGAAAGTCCCAGGTAAGCGGCGGTGCAGAGGCAATCAGACAGAACGAACATCAAAGCACAGTTCAACTTTTAGAAAACATCCCTGATACAGTTATGTATATGGCTTCACCTGCGGGCGAATGGCATAACGCAACGATGCAGGCAGTCAAAATCGTTTCTGATGAAGAATTTGGCGAAATTATCAAAGAAAAGGACATTACCGTAGTATACGCAGTTGCGGTTAACAATAACCCGGTTGCATTCTCGGCATTGAACAAGAATATAACCCCGGTTGAATTGATGGAGCAGCATGGAAAACTTCGTGTACTTGCCAGGCAGCTTGAAAAAGGAATGGTCACCGCAGCTGCGGAAGACAAGGGGTCGCGGCATTTTGCCCACGCGCTTGTCTTTGTTGACCCGCTTGACATGTCCTCAGTACTTGCACCCCAATATCCCGGAGTAGACGTCGGCGGCATTTGCTGTGTTGATGCACGGCTTACTCCCAACACGCTTGACAACCTGCTTCGCGGACATGTAGGTGAGTACTTTTTCGTGGGAGTCGCGGTAGATGAGAAGGGCATGACACCCCTAAGCGTTGCAAACGGAGGCTCTGCATCATATGCGTGGAGGCACGTAAATGGAGTAAATATAATTAAAGGCACTACTGAAGGTAACGGCCATATCATTGCCATGGCAAGCAGCCCGGACCGCGCAAATTTGATTGCAAAAGGATGCCGCTCATATGATGATACAAAAAGAGTAATTGAATTAGGCGGTTCCATAACGACGATTTCGTTTGATGGCAAAACAGTATTGGTACATAACGAAAAAGTGGGGATCACACACCAAATCAACGTATAATTGATTTCTTTTATTTTAGCCCTCGATTCCCAAATTCTTTTTTACTATTTCTATTAGGTCTTTTCCGTCATGACCTAATTTAATAAGTGTCGTATGCCCTCGAATACCTTTGCTTGACGGCTTTGTGGTAATCAGCCCAAGCATCTCAAGGTCATTGATGTACTCGTGATACCAGCGCACACTTCGCGCACGCTTCCGTGAGCGCTTGCATACTTTCTCATACTCTTCGTAAATCTCACCTGAAAACAAAAACCCCTCGTCCTCGATCTCAAGGCGCGCATACCTGCTCCCATTAACCGAAATGTTTGCAATCGCATAGAGTACAAATTGATGATTTTCAGGCAACGTAGCAATTGTTTCACTTGCAAGGTCGATATCGACCTTTTTTCGTGCAAGTTCGACGTCCTCGTCAGTGATCTTTTCCTTTCCGGCCTGTTCTGCGACCTCACCTGCCTTGAACAATAATTTAAGCGCATATCGGGCGTCCCCGTTTTCCTGCGCAGTAATCGCGGCAGTAAGATTAATCGCGGACGGCTCAATGACGCCCTCGTGAAAACCGTTGTCGGCACGCTGGCGCAATATTTCGCGAAGCTGCTCGCTTGTATACGGTGAGAATACCATTTCGGTCTCGTAGAGGCTGCTTTTGCTCCGCGGGTCAAGCGCGTCCTTAAATGACAATTTATTTGAGATGCCAACAATACTGATGCCGCCATTTGTCACTTCGTCGTTCGAGCGGGTAAGCGTGTAAATGAGTTCATCAAGGTCCTTCACCATGTCGATCTCGTCAAGGATGATGATGAGCTGGTGGCCGTTGCTTGCAACCTCGATGAGCTTTTCGTACAAAAATGGGAGGCCAAACCCAGCCCGCTCAAGCTCCGGGACGAAATTCTTGAGTGCCTTTTGGAAAATACGATAACGCGAATTGTATATGCGGCAGTTTATGTAATGCATGCTTGCATGCGTTGCCGCCTTATTGAACTCGTCCATGACGCGCTTGGTGACGCATGTCTTGCCAGTGCCGCTTTTTCCGTAAATGAACAGGTTGCGGGGCTTCTTATTGTCAATTGCAGAACCAAGCACTGCCTTTATTTCATTTAACTGCTGGTCACGAAACGGCAACGTCTCTGGCACAAAGTGGGGCGAAAGGACTGCAACGTCTTTAAAAACTCGGCCGGGGGATAAACTTCCACTAAAATTAGCCATACACATGTTCTCTAACAAAAGCTTTTTAATTGCATTTACCGATATTAGCTAAAAAATGAAAATGGGTGAAATGGTATGTCAGCACGATTGTCAAAAATGTATAATATGGATATTTTTACCGATTCGGGTAAGTTCATGGGAAATGCGCAGGATTTCATCCTTGACGTTGAAGCGGGAGAGATCTCACGGATACTTATAGAGCCGCTCCCGGCAGGAAAGGATGATGCACGCCGTGCGCTTAAGGAAAAAAGCATAATATACAAGAACGTAAAATCCGTCGAAGACGTAATTGTCGTGACGCGGGCACCTGGAGAAGGAAGCAAATAATTGGCACATACCGAAACGGACCTCTGATTAATACAAGTCCGCTTCCTCACAGTATGCATAAGAAATGCGTACGGTGCTGTCAGTAATTGTTGGTGAAAATATATGGCAAAGGAATGGCTTAAGATCGTCATTGCAATTGTTGCGCTTGGGGTAGGATACGGTGCAACTGAGTTCTGGAGATTATTACGTCCTGAAGACCCGCTTGACATACTCCTTGGCGTCGGCGTGGTCGTTGCGATCGCCTCGTTTATATGCCTTCATTTCCTCACGAAGGGAAGCGGTGGGGACTAAATTTTTATTTTAATCTTTTCTTATTGTTGATTTTATGAAATTCAAAAAAATAGCCGGCGCACCGCTCAATAACAACACCTACGTAGTCTGGGATGAGGACACGTTTGAGGCAATCGTAATCGACCCTGCGCAGGCAAGCACGGAGACAGTGCAATTTGCAAAGGATAATGGCCTTACGATTCTATTTATCGTCAATACCCATTACCACTTTGACCACACGTTTGAGAATGTGGCGCTTAAAAGGGCGACAAATGCACCAATACTCATGCATGGGGCAGACATCACGTATTACGAGAAAGACACGATGGCAGAAAAATTCATTAAAACAAAGCAGGAGAAAGCAACGATTAATGTTGCACTCAAGGAAGGCGACAAGGTACGATTTGGCCGCGAAGAATTAGTGGTGATGCATACTCCCGGCCACAGCGAGGGAAGCATTTGCCTATACGCAAAGAAAGAAGGAATTCTGTTTTCAGGGGATACGCTCTTTGCAGGTACGTATGGGCGCGTGGATTTGCCTGGGGGCAACGCAGAAAAAATGAATATGTCTCTTGCAAGGCTTGCGCAATTTCCTGCACTTGTGCAGGTGCTGCCGGGGCATGGAAATGAGACGACGATTGAGAAGGAGATTGAGTGGCTTAAGCTCATCTAGAAAATAAAACGCCGGGACTGAGATTTGAACTCAGGAACGGTTACCCGCAACAGGTTAGCAACCTGCCGCCCTACCGGACTAGGCGATCCCGGCAAACTTTTTAGAAATTTCGTCAAAAATAGATCGATAAACTAATTGCATACGCAAAAGGTAGTATTTAGAAAATCCATGGAACTTTTTATAAACTCACCGTTCTGATAAAAAAGATTAGGAAAGTAAAAATCTCAATTGCTTCATCTAGATTAAGTAAAAAAGCAAATTGCTTAACGATACTTAAGTAAATCTTATTTTGCTTAACTTTAAATTTGCGGTCAAAAATTATCTTCCAACCATCTCTTGCTAAAGGCATCATTTTTGGTTTAAGCAAAAAAATCATAAACTTCAAAATTTAAGACTGAAAACTCGAAACAACCGAAAACTATACAAGCGTCCCCCATCCAGCTAACTTCCAACGCTGCCCAAATCTGCGGCTTAGTGCGACACGCGCGCTCTTGTCATAGACAATCGGCTTTTTGAGCTTGATGGTTGCGATGCCTTTTGCCAAATTGGTAACGACGCCAACCGTGGTTGCAGTATTAAGGTTAAGTGCAAGAACTTCATCCATCTTAAGTGGCGGGTTTTCCATGTCCTTTCGCTTAATGAGCTCATATTTTACTTTTGCAGTCGAAATGGCATCGGGAAGCTCGCCGACATGGCCGATGACTGAGCCGATTAATGCGTCTGACTTGGTAAGTGCCGGATCAATCGACGTACCGACGGCAATTAAACCACCTGGCTTTGCCTCGGTAAGCGCTTCCTTTTCCCCCATAAGCACAAGGACATCTGACTGAAGTGGGGTGGGTAACTCGTTTTCCCGCCTCGCGACGCCGAGTTTTAGTTCGATCCGGTCGCCCTTCTTAAGCACGCCCTGGATAATGCTTCCGCCGATAACCCCTCCCTTAAGCTTTTCTATGGGATTTCCTGGCTTGTTTACGTCAAAGGAACGTGACACAAACATCTTAAGCGGCGCCGTTTCATCCCGTTCGGGCGTTGGGATAGTAGCTTCAATTGCCTCAATAAGAAGGTCCATATTGACATTGTAATTTGCAGAAACGGGAATTATCGGTGCGTTTTCCGCAACCGTACCTTTAAGGAATGCCTTGATTTGATTATAATTCTCAAGTGCCTTTTCCTTGCTTACAAGGTCGACCTTTGTCTGCACTACGACAATATTCTTAATGCCGATCGAATTAAGCACAACAAGGTGCTCAGTCGTCTGCGGCTGTGGGCATTCCTCGTTTGCAGAGATCAGGAAAAGCGCGCCGTCAAGGATGCTGCTTGCGGCAATTACCGTAGTCATAAGGGTTTCGTGCCCAGGTGCGTCAATAAATGATATCTTTCTCTTAAACTCGCCCGTTGTCCCGCACACGGAACATTTCTCACTGTTACCATACTTTTTGCACTTTGTACAAAAATAGACGGACATGTCTGCATAGCCCAATCGAATTGAAATCCCGCGCTTGATTTCCTCGCTGTGCGTCCCTGTCCACTTGCCGCTTAATTTTTCCGTAAGGGTTGTCTTGCCATGGTCAACATGCCCAAGCATTCCGATGTTTACTTCAGCCTGTACCATATCACTTTTTCTCCTCTTTCTTTGGGAAAAGCTCCTCAAACGCCTGACCTTGCCCGCCCACGACCTTTGCATTTACTTGCATGATGTCCTGCGAGTACGTATGCCCGCGGATAAGCTTGCGTCGCCGCTCGCCGTTTCTGGTCGGCTTAAACCCGCTTCCGCCAGTTAAGAGAAGCTTCGCCTTCCGTTGCCCAATAACGTCTCTTCGCATGGGAAAGCCGCTCTTGTCGCTTCCGCCCAAAAGCATAACCGTATATCCGGCAACACCGACGAGACTTCCGTCAATTTCTTCGCCGATACGCTTTCCAACTACGTTTGATTCCATTTCCTTTGGAATTTCCTTCTGATAGGTCTTCCCAGTCTTAGGATCTGATAACACCAATTGCATTCTAACACCTCAATGTAGTATGATAAAGGATATACTTATTGGAGGGATTGATTTAAAAAAGTGACAGAAACCAAATTACCATAAAAAAGAAGAAAAATAAAAAAGAAGAAAACTTATGCATGTTTCATTTTTGCCTTGTATACGTAGCCGTCCTTACCGACATAGTACATATGGCCTTCTTCTTTCTGGATTTTTTCGCTTCCGACTTTCTTTTTCTTGCCGCGCGTATTGTGCTTCATCGGAGATGCCCATACATAGCCATCTTTACCAATGTAGTAAAGGTACCCATCTTCCCTTGAAATTTTTTCGGTTCCGACTTTCTTTCCCATAATTTCACCTAAAAAGAGGCCGTGCAGCGCACAACCTTATTACCCACCCACCTTTTTATCCCGATTATCGAGTGTGGCATGTCTATATTCGAGAGAGGATTTATAAATGTATCCTCGAAACACGACGATGTACGTCGATCCGGTGCGAATTTATAAATAAATGGGGCCAATGAGCCGGACAAAAATGAGGGCATATTTATTAGCTTATCCATCACAGTATTATTGAGGTGAAAGAATGGTTCTTGAGATTATAGGAATTGCATTTATCATTATCCTTGTGTTGGCAGTACTATGGGCAATCGGTACGTACAACCGCTTGATCCAGTTAAAAATATTCATTGATAACGCGTGGGCGCAGATCGACGTGTTTTTGAAACGGCGCTATGACCTCATCCCAAACCTTGTCGAGACGGTCAAAGGATACGCAAAGCACGAAAAGGAGCTTTTACAAAACATCACCAAGGCACGGGCGAGTTTGGTGACTGGTTCTGCTGAAAGCAGGATGGAAGCAAATAACATGCTTACCCAATCATTAAAGAGCCTCTTTGCAGTTGCTGAGAATTACCCGAACCTCAAGGCAAACGAAAACTTCCTTGAACTTCAGCGTGAACTCACAAACACCGAAAACGGCATTGCGGGAGTCCGTTCACAATACAACAATGCAGTTGCACAATTCAATACGGCAGTACAGCAGTTTCCGACAAGCATACTTGCGGGGATGTTCAACTTTAACGCACGGCCGTACCTTGAGGCAGGTGCAGCTGAACGAGAAGCGCCGAAAGTCAAATTTACCTAAGGGTGAAATGGATGGCTGTTGGGTCGGGGGGTACAGTCAACTTCTTTGATGCAATAGCTGCAAACAAGGCAAAATCCATTGTTCTTTTTGTTTTGATGTTTATTCTTTATCTTGCCATTATTTTTGTTCTATCATATATGTTTGACAGTGGCGTTGGCGGCGTGATCCTCGGATTTATCGTATTATGCTTCTATGCAGTGCTCAGCTATTTTATGGGAAGCTCGATCATCCTTAGCATGAGTGGCGCAAAAAAGGTGACGCGCGAGGCGTACCCGCACCTCTTTGTCACGGTTGAAGGATTATGCGCGGCAAATGGCCTTCCAGTTCCTGAAATATATATTGTAGAAGACCGCTCACCAAACGCATTTGTTGTCGGACGCGACCCGCAACATTCTGCATTGGCAGTAACGACCGGCCTTCTTGAGGCGCTCAACAAGGAAGAACAAACGGCAGTAATTGCGCATGAGGTGTCGCACATCGCAAATTACGACATTAGAATGATGCTCATTGGGATTACGTTTGTCGGAGCAATTGCACTTTTGGCAGGAGTGCTCCGAAGCGTATTTTATTTTGGTGGAGGACGAAGGGACCGGAAGGGCGGCGGGGCAATTGTGATCATTGCGCTCGTACTGGGAATCCTTGCACCAGTTTTTGCGCAGCTTATCCGTTTTGCGATTTCGCGTGAACGCGAATACCTTGCAGATGCAAACGGCGCACGGATGACGCGCAGGCCTGACCAGCTTGCAAGCGCACTTGACAAGATTGCGCGCTTCGGCAAGCCTGTTGATAACGCAACCGAAGCAACTGCGCCCATGTATTTTTCAAACCCGTTCAAGCAGGATTTCTTTACCTTGTTTGCAACGCACCCGCCGATTAAGGAGAGAATTAAACGGCTGGAGCAAATGACCTAAAACTCGTCGTAATAAGCTGCTTGCGATAGACCATCTGCCGTATTTCCTCTATCGAATCAGAATAGTTTTCTTCAAGCATTTCTATGAGGGCGTCAAATCCGCCTGGTGTTGTTTCAAATTCACCCTCAATTGCAGGCTCTGCACCAACAACTTTATTGATATAAACCGAACCCTGTGCCCAATAAACATCCTTCTCCATTTTGGAGATGGTAGCGCGGTCAGCCTTATTCGAAAGGCGTACATCTATCTTATAGTGGTTGACCCCAAGCTCACGAAGGTTGATTATCGGCCGTATTCGCTGGAACACCCCCTCTTTCTTAAGATACGAAAGCGCCTTTTTTACAGTTCGGACGTCGAGCCCCGTTGCAGCCGCAAGATGGGCCATATTTAAGGGAAGCTGCCGCGAATTTGAATGGGCCAACAGATGGGATAGGACATTTTTGCTTTTATCAGGCAATGAATGTGGCTTTTCCAGGAAATTAATAAACTGCCACGATTTTGACGGCTGCTTTTCAAGGAGATACGCGCGATCCAAGCTCTGTACATCAGAAAAAACTGCAAACCTGCTTCGCAGTATGCTGCCTGCAAACTCATCCTGGAGAAGCGCCGCGATCTGCCTGCCCTCTTTCAGAACGTCAAATGCAAGAAATGTGTCGAACTCACCAGTCGCACTCCATAAATAAAGAAGCCGGTTACCCAATCGTTCAAAAAGCCAATTTGTGTTCTTTGCGCGCGAGCCGCTAAATTTAAGGTATAATCTGCCAAGCATGATACCAAGCTTCGAAAGGTTCATCTCAACGGAATAACCATTCAGGATGTTCATGGTGGTGAGCTTATTAAGCCGATAGCCCACATTCTGCTTTGATATTCGTGCAAACGATGCTATGTCGCCAAGTGAATAGAATCCAAGCGAGTCAAGCGCGTAGATGATTTTCTTATCGATTTTATCGATTTTTTTGGTTTTCATATTTATATAAATAGGCCAATTATTTTATAAAATGACATTTTTTTTAAGAAAAAAGCAATAAAGTAAAAATTATAAACTCAACCATTTTATATTAATATATGGTTATACTAAGTATATGAAAATGTATAATAGATATAAAAGGCTCGTGCCGAAAGCCGCGCAGGGTGCAGTCGCCCCCTGGGAAAATAAGGGGAGAAGAGCCCGCGTTTATCTCGCGGCGCACATCAGCGGATTTGATGAAGAGACGGACAAAAAGACAAGGGACAACAATGAAAGAGTTAAACAGGGGCTAGAGCAGTTCTTTGAGGTTTTCCTTCCACAACAAGACAATCCATACGGCATTCTCCATGATAAAAGTCAGGGATGGGAGATGGCTCTTATCGACGCCGTCCAGATACAGCATGCAGATATTATTCTTGCGGTGGGGGGCTTTGGAAAAGACACGAGCTGGGAGTGCGGCTTTGCCGTCGCACAGGGAAAAACATCTATTCTGTATCTTCCAGATGAGAAAAGCGCGCGCTGGCATATCGATGACTGGATGCTCAACCTGTCATTTGCTGCGATAATTGCTACGCCAAACATAATCCAGTTATGCGCATCAACTGTTTCTATTGCTCCTGATGTAAGATTAGTAGCGCTCATTGAACCGAAGGATCTTGGAAAGGTGGTATTCGAGCTTTTAACAACAATACATGAGGCGGAAATATCGCCTTCTTAAAAGATTTCTTAGGGGTAACGGGCGATGGTAGAAAAATTTACTAAAGAGGTATGTAGGTGGGTGCTAAAGCAGAAATGGCGCCATTCACAAGAAGCAGTCGATCACCTTTTTAGGCCTGTGCATCGTCTTGGGAGAACGGAGTTTCTAAAGGAACTGTTTAAATGCGAGGATATGGATGTTCTTCTTGGTGCGATTGCACTAGAACTGCTCTATGCTTCATATTATTGCCATAACATGTATGTTGATACGAAAGGACTTGCCAGGCATCTTCAGCCAAGCCGTTTGCTTGCTGCGACTCGGGAGCTTGAAGAGGCGGGCATTGCGTTTACAGAGTATTCATTTGGGGCAGCGGCAGCAGGGCTTGTGGAAAGATCAGTAGATCTTGAGTACCGTGCATTTATCTATGACACCCAACCGCTCAGGTTGGTTTCAAAAACCCATACCAATGCAGAAAGCCTCTTTTTTCTGATGCAACGAAATACATTCATGAATGCCCAAACGCCATATGTTATCACATGCATAATTTCCCAAAGAAAGGGACTTGATCCAAAGCAGTATGCACGAATCTCGTTTGCATATGGCCATATTCAACAGATGGTAAATGATATTGCTGATATGGCCTGGTGGGTAGCCACTGCGGCAACGAGAGAGAAGACCAACGAGGATATCTATGCGGATTTCAGAAATGGAAGGTACACGACCGTAAGCCATGCACTTGTTCTTTCTGGGAAATATGGATCGCCGACGGATGTTCTTTTGAGCCAGCAACAACTTTTGGAACGGGGGCTGGGGGCTGCAGAGGAATCAGAAATTATACGCGATGCCATGTTTCATTGCGTAGCTTTTAAGGAGTGGCTCAAACAGAATGTGGCAAGTGAGGAATTTACAGGCGTTTTCTCACTTCTTGTTCGGACATATCTTTCAACTAAATATATGCACTATCGTGCACTCGAAGACGTGAGGAGGGAACTCAGAAACGCCGATGCGATGAAACGCTGGGCCGAATCACGCTATGGTGATGTACGCGTGGTATTTGAGGCAATTGATCAATTATACAACATGATGCAAGAAGAGCTTGGTCAGGTGCGTCATAGAGCAGGTAAAATATAGCATTTGAATCAAATCTCAGGTGGAATACCTTTAAATAAGTACGCATAAAACTACTATTACAATTCACGTTTATCGGATAAGAGGTGTAAGTATGTATGGAGTAAGCCCGCAGGCATATGATCGAGCAATTACCGTATTTTCCCCTGATGGAAGGTTATTTCAGGTTGAATATGCAAAAGAGGCAGTCAAGCGCGGAGCAACGGCAATTGGGATAACTGCAAAGGACGGCGTCGTACTTGTCGCATTTAAGAGCATCCACTCAAAATTAGTCATGCCCGAATCCCTTAAGAAAATATTTGATATTGATTCGCACATAAGCGTTACGGCAAGCGGCTTGATCGCGGACGCGCGCGTGCTTGTCGACCTTGCACGGGTGCTTTCACAACGCCACCGGATGACTTATAACGAGTCGCCGACCGTTGAGAGCATTGCACGTGAGATATGCGAGGTAATGCAAAGGCTCACGCAGATTGGCGGATATAGGCCGTTTGGAGTAAGCCTCCTTATTGCAGGCGTTGATGACAAGCCGCGCCTCTATGAGGCAGAACCAAGCGGTGCGATGACCTCTTTTAAGGCAGATTCGGTCGGCGCAAGCAAAAAGGAAGTTGATGAGCTCCTCGAAAAGAATTACAAGGAAACGATCACGGTTGAAGATGCAATAAAGCTTGGTGTCGAGGCGCTTAAGAAAACGCAGGAGGACAAGTTGCTCCCTGAGAACGTTGAAATATCGTACATCATGGCAAAGGATAAGAAATCCGTCACATTAAGCGACAAGGAAGTTGCGAAGTATCTGAAGTAATTTTTTATTTTTTGATGTATACCCGCGGTTCAGGGAAGACGAATTTGGATTTAAATACAAAAAGGCAAAACATTTTGTCCGTATGGGGAGAAAGGAACTGGATAAAGTTGCACAAGAAATAAGAAAACACGTATATTTTTGTGCCCCCTAAATGTTTAAATGAACGTGCCCCCTGCCCCTACCACAGTCCCGTTATGCTTCTTCCCATGGATTGCATTCTCGACATCATCTAAATTCTTGCCGCTCACGAAATGCGTTTCCAGCTTTGATCGTGCAATTAATTTACATGCGAGTAGGTCAAAGACAAAATTGGTTCCTGCCGTGCGCGTATCTGACCTGGTTGCGAGTTCAATTAATTGTTCATAGGTTAATTGGTCAAATTTCTTCGCGTTTGGATTATCTTTTGGGTTTGAATCATAAATGCCGTCAGTATTACTGATATTAATGACTCGCACAGCTTTGAGCGCCTCTGCAAGAAGTACGGAATCTGCATCAGTTGTGATCCCGGGAATTGTCCCGCCCATCACGATAAAGCGGTTTTTTTGCGCAAGCGCGCGTGCTTTTTTGAAGTCTTTCGGAATTGCGTTATTTGCTCCTAACGCAGTTGCAACTGCCTTTGCATTCTTCCACGTAATCTTGATTGCCGCCTCGTCGCATTCAAACTCGGTTGCGCCTTTTGCGCGCAAACGTTGCGCAGTTTTCCGCGCGCCAAAACCGCCGCCGACGACGATGCCAAACGAAAAAGGCGTTTTTTCAACAATCGCGCGTATTTTTCCGATATAACTGGTATCAATGCCATGTTCGGTATTTACAA
>CAZPPT010000015.1:0-26960 GCA_964588555.1 Microcaldota archaeon
TTGCCTTGATTCCGACCTCCTCTGCCTTTTCGCACTTCTTGCGCACATACACCTGCGACGGCTTGTCTTCTCCGACAACAACGATGCCAAGCGACGGCTTTTGTGACAGCCGAGCAATACGTAATGCAAGCTCATTGTAGATGCTTTGTGCCGCTTCCTTGCCACTAAGCGTCTGATAATGCATAAAAAGAATACTTGGATGTACTTTAAAAGATTATTCTTTCGTGATCAATAGATAAAGCGCATCAAGAATGGCTGGTGCGTGTTCCATGATACGCATACGCCGCCCATGCGTTTCTTCTGGGAAAAATGAGGTGTGTTCTTTAAGACGCACATAAGCAGCTTCATTACCTTCTCTGATAGGCCATGCCACACCATGCCGTTCACACAGGGACTTTATCTCTTCGGGCGAACTTTCAGTAAACGGCATTTCCCTAAGCGCCACGAGTTGGTCAAGGAGCGCATCACCGAGGGCGGCATAGAATAAGTCTTCAGCCGGTTTTTCCGCACCGCCTTGCACCGTTTTTCTTAGTTCTGCAAGCTGCGCAAGCCCATTGGGATGATATGCAAAAATACTTGGGGGAAAAAACGCTTCGAATGGCTGTAGTAGCCGTGGAAGTGAACGGTGCGCAAAGGTAATAAGCGTACCTGGGTCAAGAATCCACTGCAAAAATCTTTGAAACCCAAGTTCGAATGACTCAGGGTCGTATGCGGCGCCATATGGAGGATACCGCCTCGCGCATTCTGTTTCCATATTCTGACGGATCACATCAATGAACACCATGCGCCATGAACCGGGGAATGCGCGCTTCCATTTTTTCAAATAGTCCGGCGCGTCGGATGCATGGGTTTCCCTATACCGTGCAAATGCCGCATGACGAATTGCAACGCGCTCATTTGGCGTAAGGCGACTACGGATGCCTTCGCGTAAGGCAGTAAATCGTCCAAATGAATAGGCATTACGTATGCACCTTGCAGTTTCCTGCTGAACTTTCTGATAATTCACTGTCACACCTGGTCAGGAAGCGGAGGGGGCATCTCATCATCATCCTCAACTGGCGGGGTAACGACCGTGCCATTCGTCTTATTTGGCGTAATTCCAGGCACATTGACAATGCCGGTAGCTGCAAGGCCGTATCCGATAAGTAAAAGTGCAATAAGGATGGCAATCCCGATCCCAATTACTTTTAGGTGATCGGACTTCCTTGTTTTTTCCGGTGGAACCAAAACGATATCTTTCATAAGATTCACCTTGTTTGACAAGCAGCAAAAAAACTACAATCAATGTGACCGAAGGGACCCCGCAGCAAGCTGGCGGGGTATGCCCCATTCGGTCACAACTTTGAAAAACTGGGTTCATACCCCGTTGCTTGCAACGAAACCCAGTTTTTCAAATCAATCTCCTTGTAAAACCACCTTACAATATCACACCTAATTAATAATTTATACTCTTCTCCATACAGCCGCGTAATCAGGGAGCGGCGGGGGCGTATCGTCATCCCCTTCTGCAGGGACGAAATCAGGTTGCGGGCTTATCCCTTCGATGTAAATAATACCGCTAAGCGCAAGCACATACCCTGCCATAAGCAGGATGATGAGCACTGCAAGAATTCCTAGTATGATCGTCGACCACGTTGTTTTTCCATCCATATAAGCACCTCGCTAGCGTAGTGTACAGCTTGCATTGACCTTAACAAAATAGCCAGTGCCAACTGCAGTTGTCGTTGCTTGTATATACTCTTCTTCACTCGTATTATAGCCCCATGGCCCATGAGTAACGGCACAGGTAGAAAGAAGCGCGCTTAGGTTTTCTTCAGATGCTGAAGAGCCGATCTGGTTCCAGCCAGGAAGAAGACCAAAACCCCCCGCATCAAACGGTCGGCCGCGCACAGTAATCGTACAATCTTCCACTGCCTTAAACCAATATCCTTTTCCTGGTTCAAAGGAGGTCACCCGCGTCCAGTTCTGAAGCGCTGCGTCAAAATACCACGGCCTGCGCGGCGTAATGAAGCGCGAGCATGTTGAGTTCACTTCCATGTCCTTAAGCGGAATAGAAAACAGGTTCCAACCACGTACAAGCGGTATTGAAATCGTGACCTCTCCGGGAACACATGTGCCGTCCTGGCACACCTGCCCACCAGGGCAGTTCGCACGCTCAACAAAAAGGCCCCCGCTTGGCGAACAGTACACTTCATCAATCGTTATGTTCGTAAGGCATGCATCAGTTCGGTTAATGACAAGGGTGCCGCCCTGCCGTACCTCAACAGTGCCACGGCGGCCATAGTCACGGCCGCCATCACTATCAATACATGAAATGGAAACGCATGCGCCATTGAGGCACGTACGGTTTGCAGCACAATTCAGGATTGTTGAGGAGGGTTGATTTGCCGAACAATAATATTCACGGACGCTGCCTGAATCCAGGCACGTATCGTTCGCACGGTCGGTACTGATGATGTTTCCCTGCGGATCGCGTATTTCAAATAAGACCGAGCCGTTTACCGTAACGTTTATCCCACCGTCCGTATCAGTGCATGAACGACTTACTGTCCCAGGTATGCATCGGCCACCTGAACACATGAAGTTTGCAGGGCAGGTGAAATTACCTGAGGTACGCGACCCCCCCGTACAATAATATTCAGTAACCGTATCAAAAGCGGCACACGTATCGTTCAGCGTATCTGAGCGAAACGGGATCCCGTCAAACGGATCCTCATAATCCTGCTGCGTTGAGCCGACCAGGCCGATATTTTGCGCATCCGTATCATAACACATGAGTACGGGAGTTACACAAAAGCCGCTTAACGCATTGCAAAGCTGCCCTGCCGAACACTGGCTGTCGTCCTGGCAGGGAATTGAGATGCGCCTGCAAAGGCCGTTGCTACAGGCCATGTTTGCGCCGCATGAGATGTTCTGGGCACCTGCTGTTGAAGCGCTTTGGCAGATTGCCTCCTGTACAACTGAAGTGGAACTGCACTGGTCAGTGCCTGAAGGCGTAGGCTGGGCAAATAGGTCAATGTCAGTGCCAGCCTGCACGGATTCGACCGAAGTAGTAGTAACGGTGGTGGCGCTGTTGACATTTGTGCCGTCCGGGTCGTTGCATACCAAAAGTGAGCCGACATTGACGGTAAATACTGCCTGTGCGACACCCGGGTGGGTACACGTACAGGATGATGAGTCCAATGGGTTAGTGCACTGCACGGTTGATGAATGCCTTATTTCGGTAAGCGTAAGGGTCGTCCCGACAATTGCGTTTGTGGATGCTTCGTTTACGAAAAAGGAGGCGCTGTCGCCGACGGACAACGTACGGTCGACCACGACGGTGGAACCGGAATAAACGATAAGACGTGCGCTAGAGGCAGCCGTATCAAGCTCGCATTGGTTGAGGAGCGGGTTGTACTGCACGGATGCAGACGTACGCGAAAGCTCGACATCATAATTCTCAAGCTTAAATAGGATTGAATTGACCGGGCCGTAGGTATAGGTGGCAGAAAAAACATATCCTGAAAAGAATGCAAGAAGAAGCACTATAGTAAATATATATCTACTATTACGCATTATAGGTTTCTCTCAAGAACTATTTAAAAATGTTCGGTATAGGATACTCGTAAGGGCCCGTAGCTCAGCCCGGTTAGAGCGCCGGTCTTATATGTCCAGCTCTAATACATATTAGATTTACGACTGAGTTAGCCGGAAGTCTGGAGTTCAAAAGTCGAGCCTTCTTTTAGAAAAACCAAAGCAGCGGTTTACGCGGTTTTTGGGGCTCGACCTTTTTAACATTAGAAAGGTTGAAGATTCTAAAAAGGGCGAAACTGACTTTCTCCACGGGCCCAATTTATTTTCTTTGTTTCCCGTTTCCGGTTTCCTGTTTTGGGCCCTAATGACATATTATTTAAAAAAAGATTCGAATCATCTATTACTTCTTAAGCGTCTGTAGTCTAGAGCTTTGTGCTGACGCACAAATTTTGTCAGCAAAAGCTGACAATGGTAGGATCTTAGCCTTCCATTTTTAGGAATTGAACTGGCCGTTTTGGGCCGCCTTTTCCTAAACATTAATGTCGCGCTACGACATTATGCCCATTGTTCGAAGTTATTCGAACAATAGGGAAGCGGAAAGCTAATGACCCGGGTTCAAAGCCATAGCCCTTTCTTTCCAAAAGAAAGGGCTGAGTCATTCACCCCAAAGAAAGGCGTTTGATTCGCATATACAATAAACTGCCGACGCATTGAGCTAAAAGCGAGATGCGTCTACAAGGCCGTCTTGAAGAATACTCTTTGAGACTAGGCCGGCTGTTTCCTATTAGTATATACGTGGTAGAAACTCCCGGCGGACGCATTTTTCTTATTTTTGTTGCTAAAGAAGGTTTTTTAGTATAACAAAAGATAATTTTTAAAGATTGCTATTAATTATATTACTAGGGGGGTTAAAAAATGAAACGCGTTATTACAGTCTTGTTAGTAGTTTTTCTTTTTGCAGGTTGTATTTCAATATCAGGCGAGCAAGTAGTTGAACGAGATGGCACTTCACTTGTAACACAAGAAATGGATATGAGCGCACTTATATCAACGCTTGAATCATACCAGCAATCTTCTAAAAGTTATTCGACAGATATAAAACCTGATCCGACATTTAATGAAGGAGAATATGCTATACTAGCGGATGCTGCTTCAAAGGGCATTGTAGTTGATATTAGCGGCGATAGAAAGGTTAATGCAAACAGTTATGGATCGCTTAATTTTTACATTCTCAACAGCAACAGTTATACAATACGAAATGTAAATGTAGAGATAAAAGGTACATTTGTAGGTGAATCATTATATGGTAGGGCAACTGCTGTTGGAGACATTGATTCACAGAAGAGTACTACGCAATACATTTCCTTTAATGTTGCAAAGGTTACTCCTGGCACTTATCCCGCATATTTTGTAATTACGTATCTTGATGATAAAAACGTAAAGCAAACAGTAGTACACAAGACCAGCTTTACGGTAGAGGCTGGAGCTGAAACTCCTGATCCATTCAAAAGCCTTGATTCGGGCATTGGGGATATATGCAAGAATGCAACGGCGAAGGACCGTGAATTAACCTGTACATATGAAAAGGGAATAATGACACTTTCTAAAAAGATAAAACCAGGCGAAGAATATAAATTCAAAACAGAAAATAGATTCCCATATGTTGTATACAAAGTTACGCTTGAAAAGCTACCAACACTTTCAGAAGGCGATCTGACTAGTTTAGGCGCAGGCAACTCGCTGTATGGAAGTACTGCCCCAACTACTACGCCAAGCATTAAGTTTACAGACCCACAGGCAAAGGTAAGTGCTGCATCACTTAAACTTCTTAATGCAAAAATTACCCATTCCATTCGCATGCCTGGGGAGATTACATTAGCAAAGAATGGTAAAATCGAGGACAATAAGGCAATCTATGACATACTGGGGCTTATGGAGGAAGGCCAAACAATAGAAGTAGAGTCACAAGAGCTTGATAGTATTGCGATTGCACTTGGAGCACTAGCTGGGGTGGCTGTGATACTAATAATTGGATTCTTCTTATTAGCTAGAAGCCAATAATATTTTTTATTACTTTTTTATAATTTTATTGTCTCGCCAACTGCCGGCGCGATGGCATCATAGCCAAAATTCTCAATAAGATCCTGCTGGAACGCCTTTGCCGAATCAGTGTGCACAATTACGATCTTTTCAGGGTTTGCGTGCTTGATGAAGTTAAGGATTTCGCTTCTGCCGGCATGCGCCGAAAGGTCGACATACTCGACCGGGAGGTCGATTTCCATATTCTTTTCATCAACAGTGACATACCCTTCATTGATGAGCTTCCAGCCATTCGTACCCTTCACCGTATAGCCCGTAAAGATGATTTTTGACTCCGCATTCACATTCTGGACATACCAAAGCACCGGACCGCCCTCCATCATCCCCGCACTTGTAATTATCACTGAGGGTTCGCGGACTGCGTGCTTTCGGTGGCCCATGCCTTCAACGATCCTGACGCTGTGGAGTTCCTTTTTGAACTGCTTTCCGTCCTTTATGTAATTTGGATAGCTTGCATAGATGCGCGCGATATGCTTGCCCATCCCATCAATGAAGACAGGTACCTCATCATCGTACGCGCGGATAATCCGTATAAGTTCCTGCGTCCTTCCAAGCGAGAATGCAGGAAACACCGCGTTGCCTCCGGACTCGATCGTCTCCCTGACCTCATCGATTAATTTCTTTTCCGCATCCTTTCTGTTCGGGTGCTCCTTCATTGCATACGTTGAATCGATTATCACGACTTGCGCATCCTCGACAGGCCGTGCACCGTGGTGAAGGCGGGATTCCTCCATCTTGAAATCACCGGTGTAAAGGACGGTCTTGCGGCCATACTCAAGCTCGATCATTGCTGAGCCTGCAATGTGGCCGGCATCAAGATAGCGCACTTCGGTTTTGCCAAAACTCGCGCGCTGCCCGTATAAAATGGGCTGCCAGTTCCTCACTGCACGATTAAAATGCTGCTGGCCGTATGGCAGCTCGCTCCCCATTATTTTCATGGAGTCCTTCCAAAGAAGCTTGCAAAGTTCGATTGTCGGGGGTGTCGCATACCATCGGGCATGCGAGTATGTATAGAGATGGGGGACAAAGCCGCTATGGTCTAGATGCGCATGGCTTAGGAGAAGCGCATCGATCCGCTCCTTTATCGGGAGCGGGTATTCGGGCTTTTCATCCTTGCCAAACACCTTTATGCCGTAATCTAAAAGGAGGTTCTTATCCGTCTTAAGAAGAAACGCGCTTCTGCCGACTTCCTGTGATGCCCCGTAACAGCTTAGATTTATATCCATGATATAAAAATGATGGTACATCTTTTAAAGTTGTCTAGCGAAGGTGTGTTATGAACGGCATACGGGCAGTGCGGCGCAAGCTGGTCCTTGCGTTGCTCCTCATGGCGATGATATATGTTGTCGGCACTCTCTTTTACCACCGGGTTGAGGGGTGGACATACCTTGACTCGGTTTATTTTCTGACCGCAACGGTCACCACGATCGGATATGGGGATTTCACCCCCGTAACGGAAGGGGGGAAACTATTTACAATCCTTATCGCATGGATCGGCATATCGCTTGGCTTTTTCCTCCTTTACAGCATTATGGAATACAGGGAAACGACCGTTGACCACAAGGTAATCAAGAAACTGCGGTTTTTCAGGGATTTTGTGCTTCGCAAAAACAAAAATGGTGAGTAAGTGGACGTATATACGGAGAAGTTCTTCCGCAATGAAGGTACGATGACGCATACGGAACAAAGCGTCGTCAGGAGAGCGAAGGTCGCGGTTGTCGGACTTGGCGGGACCGGCGGAACGGCGTTTGAATGCCTTGTGCGCCTTGGCTGCGAACGGTTTATTTTGTTTGACCACGACCGGTTTGAATTGGGCAACTTTAATCGCCAAATACTCGCGACCGATGAAACAATCGACATGAAGAAAACGGATGCGGCGGTTGCGCGGGCGAAATCGATTAATAAAAATGTTAAAATCAATTCGTACGGCGAGTTTCGGGATAATAAAAATAAGATCAAGGGGGCGCGGATTGTAATTGACGGAACGGACAACGTTGAAACGCGGGTTGAAATTGCACGGATCTGCAGGGCATATGATATCCCCTACGTTTTCTGCTCCGCAGGCTTTGCGGTCGGCATGGTTTCAGTATTCACGGATTATTCGTTTGAGCGTGCATTTCAATTGCCAAATAAGAAGTCGCTTTCGGCATATAACACATGCAGAAGCGTCATTGCACCCGTCACCATGCTTGCCGGAACGCTTGCCGCATCACAGGCGACAAATCATTTGTTGAAAAAGGAGTTTGTCAAGGCACCTGACGTTCTTATGTTCGATCTTTTTGGAAAAGAAGTAGTATGGAAAAAAAGGCTGGAATAGGGCGTTAGGGGGCCAAAACCGGTTTACGCCAGTTCCTGTCTTCCCCTTGGACAAAATGAAGGGCATGTGCCACCTCGTCGTATGCCTTAAGTGCGCGATCAAGGGGGAAATGGTAGGTGCCATCGTTATATCTCTCAGTAGTCCAGTATAGATTATATGCGCTTGTTAGTCCAACGTGCGTAATGCCACCAAGTTGTAAAGCAATATATTCAACGAGTTGTGCAAACAAAGGTTTCCAGCCAATCCCAATGAGCCCTCGAGAATGTCCGGTATATATGGGCTTATCGTCTCCTTTTACATAATAATAAGGCCGGGCTCCCTGCCATGACATAATCCGCAGTTCAGTGTCAAAAACAAGCAAAGATGCAAATGCCGCAGGTGTTCCATTATAAAGAAGGGTAAAACCGATAGGTGATTCTAAATACATCCGTAATCCCGGTTCATAACGGTTCCACCTAGACCATTTACGATCACGTCCACGTATTTCATGGTTTCGTGTTTCCAATGCCTCAAAACTATATTGATTGATTCTTTTTTGTACTGAATCAGATAAAAACTGCCCAGTGAGGTTAGCAATTGGCAGGCGTTCTATAATAGCATAAATTTCAGTTATAAGGCGATAAAATGAGACAACACTTGTAGTAGTATTGTTGTCGGAGTACCTACATAAATTAAACACCGCCCACTTTGCCTTTTCCATCCGTTCTGCGTCAAAACCGACAGATGCAAGAAATGACTTGACCGATTTATTAAACCCCGGATCGCCTGTATTCATCCACGTCCAGACAAGTGCATCAAGGCCAAGCTCGCAGTACAGAACCGGCAGCGGTGCCAAACGCAACGATGATAGGAGCATACACCGATCTTCAAATGCATCCAAATCTTTTGAAGTCGGCCTTATAGGGAGGCGGCGCGCAAGCTGCTCAAATGCAGGTAAAGGGGTCGTTTCACGCGGCATTGCTGTGGCTGGCCGCGAACGCTCTGCAAAAACCATATAAACACTTAATTATATTTAACTACACAGCTTTATAAAAACATCACGTATGTATAACATTATGAATAAGAAAACAGTTCTTGCAGAACTACGGTGGCTACAAGACCACAAACGTATGCATGATCGCAGAAAATTACCAGGCAAAATCACCCGTGCACCCATTATTGCTGCAATCGGAGACCTTATAGAAAATGATGAGTACCCCGCAGACAGAGTTGAGCGCCTTGAGCGCCTTGCAGCACAGTTGGGAAAAGACGCATCTGCAGTACCTGCACTTGGCCATGCGCTGTTCCGCTTAAAATGGGCAATAGAAATAGTATACAAAAAAGAAGGAATAAGGCCCCGGCTCTCCATTGCCATGAATGGTAGTATTGACTACTTAAGTGATTGAACTCCCGCTTGATTTGCATACTAAACGCCTTAATCCGTCTTCCAGTTCATGACTTATCTTCAGTATAACGTCTATCGCACGAACTGCAATGTCCCCATCACCGCCAAAACAAAGGACGTCGATTCTTTCAAGTTCCGGATCCGGCACAGCTCTCCGAAATGCCGCAATTTCAGCAATGAGACGTTTAGCCCCTTCTGAAAGTGCCTTTTGACTTAGATCGTGATCCAGTTTTGACAATCGCTCCTCAATATCGCGTAGGCGACAATCTTCCTCAATAATGACCATTACCTGCCGAATTGTCGCCGGGTCGATCCCTGCCCCCTCATGCGAAACGACGCCCCGTGTGCCAAAGGCTTGCGCGTTGCCGCTTTTAAAGAGCACGTGAAAAAGCGATTCAAGCGAGCCGATCGGGTCAACATGTCCCTGGACATCTGAAATAATAAGCGTCGCGTCCATGGCTTTCCGCAAGTGTGCAGGTTGCGCAAGCAGGTTACTGACCTGACGCATAAGGTTAATCCGCGATCGACTAATTGCTAGTTCAGCTTCTACAACATGTTGTGTGTGGGTAACAACAGTGCCAAAGCGTAAAAGAGCATCAGTAAGTGCGTCGATTTCTTTGTGTCCTTGCGATGCAACACCGCCCATTACCTCGCGCATTGGAATTGCAACATCCCCTTTACCTACTTTACCTTTTTTATGTTTCATATGATCACCAATTACAAACTTAGGCAAGCCCGCTAATTAGTATAATTGAAAAATATTCGAAAAATAAGCATTATTTTATAATATTTTCGTATATTATTCAAATAATGAAAAACATTGAGAGTAAACTTATTGAGCTTTTATCAGGCGGATTTTGCACGCCGCAGATATCACAGCTTGCACGAAAGTTAAAAGAACCTGCAACAACGCTCCATTACAATATCAAAAAAATGGAGGAAGACGCAAAGACGCTCGCGTACAAGGCAGTCTTTGATTATGCAAAAATAGGCCGCGGATTCTGCACATACGTGCTCGTAAACATTTCGCATGACGAGTATACCAATCCGGAAAAAATCGCACGGGAGCTTACGGCATTTAACGAGATCGAAAGTATTGATATCGTAACCGGCAACTGCGAGCTCGTTATCAAGGTACGGACAAAGGACATTGACGAGTATTACCATTTCCTTCGCACCGTACTTTCAAGAAAAGGGATTGTAAAAATAACATCGCTTAACTCGTTAAAGCAAATAAAAACGGAATTTGTGGAATTAAAAAAATAAAGGAGGCATCTGCCTTGGCAGATGCATCATAATGGATTACAAAAAAGAGCTGTACTGCCGCGCCCGTGTCGCGTATTTCTCGATTGCAAGGTTTGGCTGCAGGTCGCGAGCCTCACTTACCAAAAGCGTCGCGATCAATTCGCTTGACAAGCCGCTCAGGCGTTTTTTCTGTATCTGTGCTATTTGGGGGGTTCTGGTTTTCTTGTTCTTTTGTGCCATGGTGTCATCCCTCTTTCGTTTTGATACTTTAAACTAACATCCAATTAGGTTATATATTAATTATTCGGCATGTTTAATATGAGAATGGACTAATTTTTTTAAAAAAAATGTTAATATGTACAGGACACCGACGATAACCATGAGAGAATAAAACTCTATTAGAAAATACTTAAAACTAACCTATACAATGGTAGTACATGCCAAAAACGTTTTTTACCTTAGAACCATGCACAAGCGCGCGGGCGTACGAGATAAAGTTTGAAATGCCGATCGACTTAGAGAAAGCTGAGCACGCACTTTCAAAAAAATATGAGATTCTTGCAAGCACAAACGTAATGATTATGGTAAATATTGACGGAAATTCCGTAACGATCTATGCAAGCGGACGGGCGATGGTAAAATACGTAGACAAGAAAAAAGCTGAGGAAATCGGAGGGAAGATTAGTGATGCATTATGACTTCTTCCATAAATAATCAAACTGGTTTCTAAACGTATCCACTACCTGTTTTGACTTGATACGAAGCGCAATGATCTCCGGTTCGTAGATTAAGATAAGCAGATTCTCACCAAAAAGCACCCAAACGATCGGCATGTAGAGCTCTTCGGGAAGCCACTTCATCGTAACGGCGGTCGTTTTTCTTGCTTCTTTCAAGAGCTTCACGACTGCCTTTGATTTAGTAGAAAATAACGAAAAGGTAACATGCTTAAACCACTTTGGAAACTCTACTGGAAACGCTGCTTGTACCTGTAGATTTCCAAAGCCCTTCCAGTATTTTGGTTTTTCCCGTAGAATGTCAAGAACCATTGCCTTGTAGCCCTTTCGCCCTTTATATATCTCAAAGGTATGCTCTTCCTTGGTACTGGCATAAAGCAAAGTAAGTGAAGGGACAATTCGTTCAATATCCTCCTTAAGTATTCGATAGGTATCGCGTGTTTTTTCTTCAGCTTCCTCTACTGCAGAGATCAATTTTTCCGGACTTGTCGCAACGTACAAGCGTTTCCTTCCCTCCATAATGGAACTTGCAAGTCCCACCTCCATAAGGCGGTCAAGCGCCTCATATACATTTGCCTTGTAGGACCCAATTTTCTGTGCTATCCGGTCAGCACTCGTCTTGCCGAGTTCAAGAAGCGCAAGGTACGCCTTTGCAGCAGTCGGGCTAATATCAAAGCGCGTGAGAATTTCAGTATATGCATTTTTCATATTGGTAGTATTGATTAACTACTACTTAAATTTATATCTATGGGCTAAAAGTGGATATTGGTGATAAGAATGGATAAACAGACGGCAGTTATCTACGGACGACTGCCAGAAGCAAAACAAAATCCGTTTGAATATGGAACTATATCAGAGCTATTTTCAAGCTGGGGGGAACTATTTGTAAGTGGTGCACTCGTAACATTCATTAAAGAAGCTCCGTACAGTGCATGGGCCGAAGCACGAAACGAAGTGCTTGGCATAGTTGAAGGGGGAGAAGGAGTGATTACATTTAATGGAACGGAATACCCGCTAAAAAAAGGACACGTATTTAAGATTTTTCCTGGCCAGACACCGAAGATAGTTCCTAAAAAATCACTTACTGTGCTCGTAGTCCAGCTGCCTGGCTCTGCAGGAAATGCAGAAGCTGGCGGAGAAAAGCTTGATGAACTAAAGGTCATTGATGGCAATACAGTTCCCGGCAAGGCATACGAATACGAGTCGTATGGTCGCGAGCTTGTCACCTGTAACTATGGTGGCGGAATTGGGTTACTTCGATTTCAGTTTCCAATTGACAAGATCCCACTTCACATACACCCGCATTCAGGCAGGTTGATCAGGACGATCAGTGGCGAAGGATACACATACGCACAACCGAAGCGCTACGATATGGATCCGGACACGTTTTGTCTCTTTGAGAAAGGCACGATACACACAAACGGACCAAGGCCAGGTTCACTTTATGATGTGTATGCAGTACAACTTCCATGGGTTGACTCAAAAATAGATGAGGAGCACATTGCAGGCGACCCAAATTTCGTGCGTTATGTAGATGCTGAGCCGCCAAAACCATTATGGAAAACAAAGGCAGACTTTGAGCGTGCGATCGAACTGCACGGCAAAAGGAATAAATAACCAAAAATGCATAATAGACGCATGACAAAAGTAAACTCGGACGTACTGTTTAAGGACTTTGCAAAACTGCAGGCTCGGCTCAGCGCGCTTGAAGAACGGGTTTCAAAGCTTGAGGCAGCGCTTCGCGTGCCAAGTGATGTCTCAATATCAGGGCCCCCAAAAGGCGGCGACATGGCTCCCATTTCAGGGCCAACCGAACTTCCGCCGCCCCATAGCGATAAAAAGGCAAAGCAATAATTTGTAAGTATGAAGCTCGACTTTCACTGCCACACCCATTATTCAGCTGATTCAATTATCAAACCAAAAGAGTTAGCAGAAAAGGCAAAACGACTTGACATAGTGCCGGCGATTACGGAACATAATACAATTGGATCGCATACTGAGTTGCGAAACTATAAAATGGAGTTTCTTCCCGGCGAGGAGATACGAACTATTGAAGGCGACCTGATTGCACTTTATCTAAACGAACTTATCCCAAAGAAAACCCCGTTTCTTGAAGCGCTTGACAAAATAAAGGAACAAGGTGCCATTTCGTATCTCCCGCATATGTATGATACCACACGGCATGGTATTGCAGTTGAAGAGTTGGCGCAACAGGTTGACATAATTGAAGTTTTTAACGCACGCTGCCCGGTCCAGTCGTTTAATGACAGGGCGGGCGAGTTTGCGAAAACGAATAAAAAATTGACCGGTGCAGGAAGCGACTCGCATTTCTTATTCGAATTTGGGCGGACATATTTTGAGATTGATGTTGATTATGAAACAATCCGGGACAACCCAAAGGCGCTCCTTAGGGCATTAAAAACAAAACAAATAACAATTCATGGAAAAAAAGCGCCTCTTTTTGTGCGCGGAACGACCCGCCTGGTCAAACTTGCAAAAAAATTATTCGGTCGCTGAGGGCGAACATTGGACTGCCTCCTGGTGCTGTGCAAATGCCAAGTTAAATGCTGTTGACTTTGTCGCTTCGCGCGCATCGATGCCATTGAAGTACCAGTCAAGGTAGCACTGGCATGCGTCCATCCTGCTTCTTTCAATAACCTGAAAACCGGGCAGGCCGTCGGTAAAACGCAAAAGGTACGTATTTTCCCAAGGAACCCCGTCACGCGTACGCGCGGTGAAGAGAATGCCAGTCGCCAGGTCGCGGCCGATAAGGAGCGGATCAAACAGGCCCCCTTCTTCTTCTACAATCGAACTTATATCGTATTGTTTTGAAACCCAGCCGATACATGAACGGTCTTTTGGTGTTGTAACAAAAATAAAGGAAAGCCGGGCGTTTCCCATTGCAACTTGTGGGATGATGACAAGCCCCTCACGTTCATCATGGGTAATTGCATGGAAGCGGCTGCGAGGGGATACGTTAAGCGATGCATTGTGTATCCCATTAACAAAGATGCGTATCCGGCCACCGATTGGCCGCACAAACGTAATGGGGGAGTTTTCAAGCGCACCCCGCTCAAGGTCAAATGGCACGTCCTGTATGCGCAAACCACGCAAAAAGCACCCAAGGTTTGGGATGTCGGCACGTGGGATGGCAGTATGCGGACGCAACGGTTCAGGTGGCGGGAGGTATTTTGGGTAGCAGCTTGCAAGCGCGGTGAGCATGGCTGCCTGGGCTAATCGTCTCATTATGAGTTGATGCATGGAAAAGGTTTATAGGGCGTGTCCCAATTTATCCCAAAGATATATCGAGGTCACGGCACCACTTCTTAAATGCATATTCCGGAAGGTTAAGTTTTTCTGCTGCAGATGCAATGTTATTACTTGAGAGCCGCAATGCCTTTTTGATACGGGCGGTTCGTACTGCACGCATAAAATCATCAACGGAGACCCCGAGCCGTGCTGCCGTATCTTCAAGCTCACGTGAAGAAAACGTAGACCCCATGGCAACAGCGTGAAGCAAGTCGCGAGCTGATCTTACATCGCTTTCAAAAAGGGAGGCGCGGCTAAGAAGATACAGAAGATGATCGCGGGTAAGGCTACCACTATCTGCGGGGATTTCCATGTCCCCAACCGGGACCGCATATACTGATTCGGCATGGTTGCCATTAATCGGGGGGACTGCCAAAACGGCGGCTTTCCCGGTATTAGTACGTACGGTGGCCTGAGCAGGCTGGCACTTTGTACCTAGAACGTCCCTCCAGTTAATTTCATACTCACTACAGAGGCGTGAAACCCCTGCCTGTTTGATGCCAAGCTTCCTGCCAGCATCTTCCTGGGTTCTGCTTGTTGCAAGTGCTTCAACAAGCATATCCAACCTACGTTGACTATATAATGCGAATATATCAATCCCGTATCTGTTAGCTATATGTGTAAGTTCATCCGCGGTAATGCCGAATGTTTTTGCAACTTCGCGTACATATGCAAATCTAATATTTCTATTGCCCTTGATTCCAAAGGGGGTGACTGAGGCAATCGCCTGTTCAAGTGCTTCCTTGGAAACTGTATGTGCTGCAGTTTCAGGTTTTGTTGCACCAATATGGTCTTGCGGTTTATCAAATACAAGCTCCAATTGCCTTTCACACACTGCAGGGCGGCTTGACGAAGGCTCAATAACCTGAGGCTCAGGAGGCTCGATGTATTCCCAAAACGCAAGTTGTTCCGTACTCGTTACAAATGGCTCATAAGGCATAGGAACCCCTTTATCACTCGGCACTAAACTAGGGGCGTCCTTTTGTGCCTTAAGAAGCTCCATAAGTGTGCTTGCGGGGACATTTTCATAATCAATAGGTTGGCCAAGCGCATCTGAGAGTGTCTTTATTTTGTATTGCACTTTTCGCAGGCTTATACCAAGCAGTGTCGCTGCCTTTGAGGTACTGCCACCTGTCCGCCTGAGCGCTTCGAGTATGGCAAAGAATTCAAGGATAGATATGTCAAGTGTCGGCAAGCGGCATATAAGCGCGGTCAGCTGTTCATTGGCGGTTGAAGTCGGGATATGCAATTCAAGTGATCCCATTTTTGTAAGTGCGTGATCAAGTGCCCTGCGGTTAATGGGGATATTATGGAAAAGCGCATACGCTGCCGCGCATTCGATGATGTTACGAAGCTGCCGGACATTACCTGGAAGGCGAAATATCTTGAGTGTATCAAGCGTATCCCCAGTAACTTGAAGTTTGCTGTTGTTTTGCACATTAAATACATCAATAAAATGGTGTGCCAGGGAAGGGATATCGTCATTACGCTCCCACAGTGCAGGCAGGTTGATCCGATATCCGGAAAGGCGGTTTAGCAGGTCAACCCGAAACACATCCGTATCTACATTACGATTTGTCGCCGCAATAATCCTCACATCGACAAATTCAGCCGTATGTGAACCGACGCGTTCTATCTCCCCGGTCTGGAGCGCCCGCAAAAGCTTTGCCTGTGTAGGAAGGGGTAGTTCACCCACTTCGTCCAGGAACATGGTTCCCCCATGCGCTGCATGAAATTTACCAAATGAATCAGAGATCGCACCAGTAAAGGACCCCCTTACATGCCCAAAGAGGGTGCTCTCGGCAAGGTTGTGGGGGATTGTTGCGCAATTAACAACGATATATGGTTTTGCAGCCCTTTGGCTCAGGAGATGTATTGCCGCTGCGACAAGCTCCTTGCCAGTTCCAGTCTCACCAAGTACAAGGACGGAAAGATTTGTCGGTGCAACAATCTCGATATCTTGTTTTACACCAACAATTGAAGCATGTCCCCCAACGATATGGTTAAGAACTTCAGGCGGGGTGGGGGCATGGGCACCAGTTTGTACCTGCGCAATTAAACGCCTGAGCGGTTCCTGCCTTGCATTTGCACGCGCAGTACCCGAAGTAATATGGTGTGTTTGTCGCATAAAGATCAATAATGAGTATGGGCATAATGAATTATAAATAAATGTATATTGTGACTACTATGCGGAAATTCATCTCTGCCCAACACCTGCCGGCACCTGCCAAAAAAGCCCGTGCCTATTGCAACCTTCTTGTTGATGAGTATCCTAAAACAAAAGACTATGAATTTGCGCGAAATGCATTTGCAAATGCGATAGTTGGGGAGGCAAAATCGTACCTGCATACGCTCCTCCTGTCACCTAGCCCCTCACGGAGGATAGAACCAAAACAACTGGGAGAATTTGTAAAGCAAATAAAAGAACTTGTTGACGGAGTGGACGGGAAAGAACTAACGGGACGGCTGCTTGCACGCTATCCTGGAAGGCAGCTTCATAAAACGGTGCGGAAAAAAGGATTTGCCTACGTCGTGGTTGCGGAACTTCTTTCCCTTGCCAAGGTGGAAAGGAAACTAACCCAGCCGACGGCTGCGCTTTATGAGAAGATGGCGGAGGCATACGCTGAAAAAAAATATGCGAAGGTGGTTTTTACGAAAGAGGAAAACCGCGCATGGGAAAGGAAAGTAAAACAGTACATGGACATCGGATTAATCAGGTCAGTGCCGTTTGTATTTGATGGGGGCAACTACGAACTTTTAATCGGGATAGATGTGCTTAAAACCGCATTTGGAAACGAACGGTATCGCCAATTTGCAATACTTCCCCGTACGGATGCCGCCGTTCGGCTTATGGAAACGATACAAGACCCGTCCTTTGAGCATTTTACCGGTGCTGTTGCAATCGGGCATGTCCTCACTTTAAAAAAATCCCTTCGCCTAGTTGAGGAAGTGCAAAGCGATGCAAACGTGTTGTTAAGGCGGCATGGGAGAACCGAGCGGATACCTGCGCTTAAGATGGCAATAAGCGCACTTCGCGCCTCTGAAGTAAACAGTGAAGGGATTTTTCTTGCAACCCCGTTTCGGGTAGCACATACTTATCCGGACGGGGAACTCCCGTTTCAAAAGCTAAAAATATACTATGACGAGGCAGAAGAAAGCGGTGGCGAACTCGTATATGACCAGGACGGATTACTTGTTTTGCCAACCATCAGTGGTTTGACAAGCACGGTACGGGGGATGGAACAGCATTATTGGTATTACTCAGTTAGGTAAGGAGTGCCCTCCCGATCCGAACCATGTCGCTTCCTGCGCTAATCGCTTTTTTAAAATCCCCGCTTGTCCCCATGGATGTTTTGAGCGAGTATTTGTCCGCGAGCAATTTTAATTTTTTAAACAACTCGTCGTTCCGTTTCGGGTCGCCAAGTAGCATTAAGCCGATAAGGCGAACATTTGGAAGCATACGGACGTAATCAATAAAGTCCTCAAGCTCGCTTTCCTTTATGCCGCCGTGTTTTGGGTTGTTTTCAAGGTTTACTTGGACATACGCACCTACAGAAACGCCTTCTTCGCCTGCAACGCCAGATACCTTCTCTGCCAGTTTTTTTGAATCGACCGTTTGTATCGTCCCAAAAAAGCGCACGGCGTCACGGACCTTATTCCGCTGGAGTTTCCCGATAAAATGATAACGCTCACGCGGAATTTTTACGCCTCTCTTCGCCGCGTCCAGTACATAGTTTTCGCCAAATACGAGTTCATCAAATCGGGTTAGTTCGCGAACCGAAGAATCATCTAAATATTTACATGCCGCAAGCACAGAAACGCGCGGAGGGATTGAGTTTTTCAGTTCAAGGTATCGCTCTACGATTGACACGAGATCACAACCCGTCATATGTTTTCTTTAGAATAAGTGCATCCTCTTCAAGCACGGGCGATTCGCACGTAACGCAGCCGGCAACCGAATAGTCCTTAAGCGCGCGCATGAGATCCTTGTAATTCCAGTCCTTGTCCTCCTTGATTGAAAGGTGGTTCTTCTCGCCTTTTTCCCCAAAATTGACGCCTTGGATATGGAGGTGCATCTCATGGAGGCCCTTTTTTCCAAGTGACTTCTCCACCTGGTCAAGAACCTTGCAGTATTCATCATACGAATTGATCCGACCGCCGCTTGTGGCCCGAAGATGGGAAAAATCAATGCACGGAAGCACCTGGTCAATCTCCTCGGAAAGGGAGATAATTTCCTCAAGCGTGCCAAACTGTGCGTGCTTGCCGGCAGTCTCAGGTCGGATCCACACCGTGACTCCGGCATCCTTGCATTCCTGCACCGTCTTTTCGATCTGTTCCTTGACCGCACCATACACCTCGTCCCTGCTTGAGTTAAGGCGATACGCGGCATGGACGCACACCGAATAGCCGCCGCACAAGTGAAGTGTCTTTGCGGCAAGAACAAGGCGCGCGCGGCTTGCGGCGCGTTTTTGCAAGTCAGTCGCATTAAGGTTGATAAAGTAGGACGCATGCGCGCTTAAAATGACGCTTTCTTCCCGTGCGATCCGCTTTATTTCAGGCGCTTTTTCTTTCGAAATTGTAATGTTTCGTACAAATTCAAGCTCCATGCACCCAAGGCCAAGCGTTTTGATCGTGCGAATGCCGTTTTCTGTATTGCGCGGCTCAGTACGCCACGGGATGCCGCCAGTGCCAAAGAGAAGTTTATCCATGAAAAAATAACTGGGCGCATCTTTATAAAATGAGGACTGGAAATAAAAGCATGAAATTGTTATACGTATTATGTATCGGATTGATTCTTATATATGGGTGTACCGGCCAGGTTCCGGCAGAACCAAGTACGCCTATGCCAAACAAAACAGGGGATGCGATGATGGAAAACAAGGTAATAAAAACCGGGGATACGGTTACATTGGATTACATTGGAACGCTTGATAACGGCACTGTGTTTGACACAAGCATTGAATCAGCTGCAAAAGAAGCAGGCTTGCCGCAACGGCCGTCATACGAACCGTTCACATTTACCGTCGGTTCAGGGCAGGTCATTGAAGGCTTTGACAAGGGAGTGATCGGCATGAAGGCGGGTGAAGAGAAAACAATCCGCATAGAATCAGACGAGGCATATGGCCCGCGCATTGACGATTATATCCTTTCTGTCCCGATTGCAAACATAACTGGTGGCGAGAACCTTACTGTCGGGGGCATCATCTATGCAAACGGCGGAGCACAGCAGGGCGTAATCACAAACATCACGGACGGAAATGCGACCGTCGACTTCAACCACCCGCTTGCAGGCAAGGACATTAACTTCAGGCTTATTGTGAGGAAGATCGCATAATACGGTTAAATTGTACTTCGGATACGTTTGCTCCGGAAATGATTGCGACCGAAACGCCGTCATGGCAATTGGCAAGCGCGGCGGCAAGGGAGGCCGCACCGGCGCCTTCAACCCGCATTGCATAGCAATCATGCATAAACCGCATTGCAGCCCGTATTTCTTCTTCAGTGACCAGGACAAATGCATCCACATATTTTTGAACCAGCGGAAACGTCATGGCATTCTTGCTCAAATTAACGCATAATGATTCTGCAAGGGAGGTTGCTTGCCCAACTGCAGTGATTCGCCCGCGATCAACTGCCTCCTTCATGGCGTGCATGCTGAATGGCTGTACGCCAATTATTCGAGCACTTGGGATAAGGTGCTTTAACGAAACGGCAACGCCGCTTATGAGGCCGCCGCCCCCGACCTGAACATACACAGTTAAAGGCTCGTCAACAATTTGGCCTGCGCGATTCTTCAGAAGCTCTGCAGCAATTTCAAGGCCAATAGTCCCCTGGCCGCTAATGACATTTAAGTCATTATAAGGATGAATAAACGGAAGGAAGCGTGTGCGTGCATACCCGACTGCCCGTTGTTCCGTAGCAGAAAAAAAGTCTCCTTCTATGGTGACTGAATCGACCATTGCCGCCATTTTGGTTTTCTTTTCCTCCGCCGCCATGCGCGGCATAAAACACGTCGAGCGTATGCCAAACTGCCGGCATACAAACCCGACTGCAAACCCATGCGTACCCATTGCCGCAGTGACAACTTCCCGCGCACTTTTGAGTTGAAGGATGGCGTTTGCCGCACCCCGCACCTTAAAACCGTGCACTGACGGGTGTGTATTTTCGAGTTTTAGAAAAAGCCCAGGCCTTACTTCAATAAGAGGAGTTTGTTGGACAAAGCGCAAGATACGCCGCTTTGCAGCCACGATCGAATCATAGGTTACGCGGTTCATTGCCTCACCGCTTCTCCAAAACCATAACCCATGAATTGACAAGTGCCTCATCTCTTTGAAAGACTAAAGTATGCTTAAAAAACTGCTTAATCTCATCAAGGGTAAAATAAGGCGATTCGATCGGCGCGGGACTCTCCGGATTTAATCGTAGATGCCGTAAAAGCCATGCCTGATACTGGGCAAATTCATTGACATAAAAATCTACAACTGCGATAATGCCCCCTGCCTCGCAATGTGCTTGCATCCAACGTGCGCAATCCTCCTTGTCAAAAACGTTGAGGTGGTGGATTGTATATGCATTCAAAATAAGGTGAAACTTCTGAAGCGGCACGTATTCGTGAAAATCTGCAACGACGGGCACTGCCTGGGAAACTAAGCGCTTATATGCCCCGTTTGCGGCAAAGTCGAGCTGGTACGAAGAAACAATTCCCGTTGGAAAGTCAAAATCGCCACTACACGTCATTGAGATAACATTCGGGACAACGTCAAGAAGGAAAATTCTTGTCTTTTCAAGGAAACCGTGTCGTGCAAGCGCCCGCAAGGCAAATAAGGTGGTTATCGCGCCGCCTGAAGGGCCAAAGTCAAGGAGCCGAATTTCTGGAATGGTTCGAAAATAGTCGAGCCGGGCCGCCATGGCCATCTCCACTAAATACGAAAGCCGATCATTCCCATCTGAAACCCATCGCTCTTCCTCAAATTTTTCGCGCAGGTAACGCCGGATACCTGGCTCATTAAACCGTGCCGCCGTCCCGCGGGTGCATGCCTTCGTATCTAAGAGGTGATGGCTGTAAAATTGCGGTGCGGTTAATCGCCCATCGGGCTGATATGTCGCGCGATCGTCAGCATATGGATTTAGCCGATTTGGAAACGCACGCGAATCAATAAGTGGAAGGAGGAATCTTGGAGTAAGCAGAAGCTCGGAACTGATCGGCGTTCGGGATTTGCGATTCATAATTTTCACCGTTCCGGTTCAAATAAACCCATGGATAAGATCCGCCCGTCTGGATACACGCCATAGTTAATCACTTCTAATTTAAGCCCATATCCTGACCGCTCCCGTTGTGCGCCTTTTTCCGGGCCCCAAGGGCACGCCTGATCGACAGACCCATCGCCGCGTATTTTCTTTGGTTCACGAACGTAAAAGCCGATCTGCTGTGCAAAACCCTGGTTTGCAAGCCCTGTGTAAAAACGCCCCATGATTGATGCACAAATAGGTATGGGAACCCCTGTTTCCCCATGTACTTTTACGGCAACCGGTGCTCCTTGCCCTCTGTCTTTTGTTACCCTGTTTCGTAGTGTACTCTCATAGAATAAAAGCACCTGATCCGGTCGGAGGCCTGCGTTTTGCAATATCTTAAGGTAGGGTTCTGGAAAAACAAAGACGCCGGTGCGCTTTGGCCGCACGGGGGGCTCGACCCCGAAATCATTCACCATACACCCCATACGCGTTTGAATCCCTTCTGAAAGACAGCTCGTGTGAAGCATAACGGCAAGAAGGAAGCTTCTTTGTTCTGTGGCAGTTGGCCCTGTATCGTAACGAAAGCTGCCGCCTTGGATGAGGGCACGTGGCCGCACCACCCTAACAATTTTACCTAGGTCAAGCGTTTTCATAATTTTCACCCCTTCTATGCATTTCTTAACACATTCTTTATATATAAAATAAGTTATTAAAAATTTTGCAAAATAGGAATATTTAATAATTATAATACTAATAAGTAAAAAAATGCAAGACAATATTAAGATTGACCTAAAAGATCGAAAAATCATTTTTGAACTTGACCAGAATGCACGTATCTCCCTTGGCGAACTGGCAAAGAAAATACGGCTGTCGCACCAGACGACGCAATACCGTATCGAACGGCTCAAACGACGCGGCATATTAACCGTCCCCCTTACTGTTTTTGATTCGGCAGTTGTCGGAAAGCGGTGGTTTCGTGTTGTTGCGCAATTGCAACGGATAACAACACAGGAAAAGGAGGAATTTATTGAAAGCATGAAACGTCACCCCACCGTAGTTTGGTTTGGGGAAGTGGGGGGGAACTGGGACTTTGTAATTAATTTTGTGGCAAGTGACCAGTTTGAATTTAACGCCATTTTTGAGGCAATTCTCGGAAGATGGGGGGCGTATATTCAACGCTATGAAGTGCTTACTTATATTAGCGTGCGCGACCAGTCCCGCAGGTATTTACTGAACACGGAAAAAAGAGCGTACTGGGACCATATAATGAAAACAAATGAAATGGCGAAACTTGACGGACTGGATAAAAAGATAATAAACCTCCTCGCACTCAATGGGTCGCGATCGGTAACAGAAATGGGCGTTCGCCTTAAGGTTAATTACAAAACCATACAGAACCGTATGCGAGAACTTGAAAAGAACAATGTAATCCTCGGGTACCGATATTACATCAACCCTGCAAAGATCGGCTATGAGGGCCACATGCTTTTTCTTGGGATTCAGACATATAAGCCAGCAGTTGAAAAACAACTCTATGAATTTCTCAAGCATCCGAATGTAACATTTGTCGTAAAGCACCTGGGGCGCTGGCGGATCGGCATGGAAATCGAGGTAAAAAACAGAAACGAGTTTCAGGAGTTTTTAATCGACCTGCGCACTCGCTTTGGCGAGATCATCTCAGAATACGAAACGTTCCCGATCTTTCGCGACCATGTCATCAACTACTTTCCGGTTGGGGCGCTTGAGGAGTAAGCGGAATGCGAGTATCTTTCGGGAGCACAAGCGCAAAATGGCCACGCGTGCTTCCGTTTACCGGGTAGAACGCCTCGCCCTTGACACCTAAACTTATGAATCGTCCGTGATTAAGTCCCATGTTTCCAGGTAGCCAGCCTGAGTGAATAAGTTCATGATATGAATCGAATACGCTAAAGAACTGGAGCGCCGCCACATACGATGCCCACGTATCTTTTCCACATGGAATTGAGAAAATAGGGTGTGCACTAAAATCAGGGCCGCTGAAGTTTCCGCCCCGGGCTGCAAGATAAGAATCGTACGGAACTTTTAGATGGGGTGGTGTTTCTGCCATTATCCGTGCAATTGCCTCCCTGCCATAATATACGCCGCCATCGGAAAGCGGGCCTTCGGTCGCTTCAATCAGTTTTTCACGGCTTGAAAACGGGTCGCCGTGATAGAATGCCATTTTATCCGTTCCGTCGGTACCCTGCACGCGTACCATGTGCGTCTGTGTTGTAAGCCGGTAACGCCATATGGAAAAAAGCTCTGGTTCCTGTTTTGTGATAGTCCGGACTTCATGTCCGATAGATTCGAGCAATTGAAAATCGTTTGTTTTTAGGGCGTCTGCAAAATCAGTAAATAGGTGCGCTCGTGCAATGGGTAAAAACGAAAATGCAAGCGTACGCAAGGCAACAACTTCGCGCATGTCTGCAATACGTTCTACCTGCGGCTCGTACGACCTAAAAACATCCCCTTGGTCATTTCCATAAATTATTCTTCCTTTGAAGTCAAGGACCGATACTGCCAGGCACCTGCGTGAGTTGAGCGTAGAGTCAATACGGCCAGTTAATTTTGTAAAACTACCATCCATAGCATCACCTATGTTATAAATTATGGTTTAGTAGTAAATAAAATATTGTAATAAAAATTTGCATAAAATAGGAGAATTTATATTTATTTTCAAATTAATTGTAATAATGGGTCAGAAAGAATTGGACTTACTTGATAAGAAACTGCTCCATGAGCTTGATCACGATGCACGCGCTCCGATATCACTCATTGCAAAGAAAATTCGCGCTTCGAAGGAAACGGTTGCATTTCGGCTCAAGCGCCTCATTATGCAAAAAATAATCAAGGGATTTGTAACGACAATACACCCGTCGCGTCTTGGGTCATACTATTACAAACTATTTTACCGATTTCACAAAACGACTCCGGAGGTCGATACGCAAATCATTGAATTTATCTCCGAATACAAACAAACGGCGTGGTTTGGACGGTTTGAGGGGCCGTATGAAATTGCATTCTTGCTTATTGCACAATCATTCAAGGACCTCGAGGCGTTTTTAACATCATTTCGCGAAAATTTTGGGGAGTACGTTCTGGAACAGGAAATCCATGTCGTAACCGAAGTCCACCGGTTTAGCCTTAAATTTTTCCTTCCGCATGCCGCGCAGTTTCACCTTGCCTATCCAAAGGAAGTCAAAAAAGAAACTGTTGACGATAAAGACCGCGCGCTCGTCCGCCTACTTGCAAATAATGCGCGAATTTCAAATCGAGAGCTTGCGCTTAAAACAAAGCTTGACCCAAGCACGACCATATACAGGATGAAAAAATTAAGGGAAAGGCAAATAATTGGGCCTGCAACGATTGCACTTAATTTTGATGCGTTTGATTTACGGCATTTCCAGATAAATTTTAAGTTAAAAAATAGGGCCGCAGTTAGTAAAATCATCAATTACTTTTCAATGCATGTGAATGCAACGTTTGCTACCGTAACGCTTGGTAAGTACGATCTTGCAGTTGAAATGGTCGTCAAGGATGCGATCGCATTACGAAAAATACTTGATGAGCTTAAGAAAAAATACACGGAAGATATTATGGATCACGACACGTTCCTGATTACAAATGAGTACGTCGTGACATGGTTTCCCTAATAAACGGCTACGTCAATTCACAAGCGGCAAAAGAACAGTAAACGCTGAGCCTTCGCCCTCCTTACTCGTAACCCTAATCGTGCCACCGTGGCTTTGAACAATACGCCATGAAGCCGCAAGGCCGATCCCATGGTTTCTTGCATCGTCTCTTGTCGTAAATCCCGGCGTAAATAGCGATGCGCACTGGTCAGGCCGCATCCCCACGCCATTATCGGTTACTGAAATGAAAATAGTTTGACCCCCTTCAGAAATCAGGACTTCGATCCGTGGGTCGTCCCTGTGCCTGACCGCACGATGTGCATTAACAAGCAAATTCCTAAAGACAGAGATTAACTCAAATTGATCCGCGCATATGCCCGGCGGTGCCTGATTGAAACGTACCGTTGCATTCACGCCGGTCTGGTCGCATGCTTTTTGGATAGCGGCAACAATACAAAAAGTGGTTTTAAACGAAACCGGCGGGCAGCCATCGAGAACCGCCTGTGCTGAACTGGCATATTGGCCAATAACTGCAACCGTATCCGCTACCGCCCTGTCAATCTCCGCAAGTCCAGAAACACAATGCATGAGTTCTTCAAGATGGGATTTGACCACGGCGACGGCCCCCTCGAATTCCCTTTTTGATATCCCGCTTGTTTTGTTCGAAAACTGGTTGATCGCAGAATTGCATGCCGTAATTAATGCCTCGGCACGGGCAGTTCGGGAGTCTGAGGAAAATGACGGGTGCACCCGAAGCCCTGCGACCAGGCTTGCGACTTCGTGCATATATTCCTGATACTGTAATGTGCGCCGGTATAACACGCCATAGGTAATGCGAGTTTTGTTTCCTTCGGTAAGTGGGTCAGTTGGGAGGCGTGGCCCTTTGGATATCGATGCGACCCGTCTTCTGATAGTTGTGACCATGCTATAGAATTGTTATAAAAAGTATATAAATGTTTGTTTTCTACCAAGCCGCTAAGGTTGGGCTTCCTGAAAAAGGTTTTCACCGACCCGTGCCTTCTGCTTTCTGACAAGGGGAAACGCAATCCAAAACGTCGTCCCCTTTCCAACCTCGCTTTCAACTGATATGGAGCCGCCATGGGATTCGACAATCTGCTTGCATATTGCAAGTCCCTGGCCGTGGCCAGGATCTTGCTTTGTGGTAAAACCAGGCGTAAAAATAGTTTGTAGATGCTGTGGCGGGATACCGATGCCATTGTCCGTAACTGCAAACAGTACAGACTCGCCGGCCTTGCGCAGTGAGAGGATGATCCGCGGGTCTGCCACCCCTTCTATGGCACGTTCGGCATTTTGCACAAGGTTCTGTATGACAGACATACATTGCTGGCGGTTAACAAGGATGTGTGCGGATTCGTCTTTAAGGCCGACATCCATCGAAAGAATGGACTGGTTTCGGACAAATATGGTCGCATGTTCAAGGATGAAGAGGGGGTCGATGTGTCCCCGAACAA
>CAZPPT010000016.1:0-23967 GCA_964588555.1 Microcaldota archaeon
AATGCCGTATGAGCTTGAGTCAAAGGTGTTGTTTGCAATGACTGAGGTGTTTGTTGTTTCGACATAAATTGAACTACTCTGTGCGCTTGCACTTGACCCTGTTGAATTTGCAAAGATGTTGTTAAGGATGCTTATATTACTGTTATTGCGGCCGCTGATAAAAATCCCAAATGTATTGTCGGTAAAATTATTGCCCCCAACAACACGCCCATCGAGCACATTTGAAATATTAAAACCAGTTGTTGGAGCAGCGCTGTATGTTGTGCTGATATAGAAACCATATGACCAATTTGCTATAGTATTGTTAACGACCTGCGCATCTGAAAAATCATAAACTACAAATGCTGCCGAGCCTACAAGCGAATTTGCACCTCCCCCGATAAAGTGATTATTGTATATTCGATGCGGATTTGACTGGTTTCCCCTTATAGTAGTAAAACCGACTCCGGGTGTAACCCCCGGGGTGATGAGATAAGGTTGCGTAATATTATTGTTCTCTATAATAAGATAGTTACCGCTCTGGCTTACATCGGGGCTGTACCCCCAAGTAAAAACGATCGCAATATTATTATTAATAAAATTATTCCCCGAAATGTTTACTTCACTTGCATTTGAACCGATTGCCGCTTGGCCTGCACCATATGCATCTTGAAAAGTAAAATTACTAATGTTTACCCCACGTGAGTAAACGCGAAATGTTTCAGTGTTTGCGCCAGAAGCTGTACGATTTATCTTTGTATCTGTCTGATTCCCATATATATTAACTTGTTTATCTATGCTAATTGCAGCGCCATACGAATTGATGCCAGTGCCATTCCTGCATACGATGATCGTGTCACCATGTGACGCGGCAGTAATTGCCGCAGGCAGGCCATTGTAGTCATTCGTATGCGGCTGTGCCGCAGGATTACAGGTGGATGCAAGCGTTGCATTGACATACAGCGTTGCCGCAAACCCGGCAGGAACAAGGAGAAAAATGAAAAACAACGTGATATTGATTAATTTCATACAGTAAATAGATTTACAGCACCTTTTTATATCTTTTTGATGTAAGCTTAGTGGGAGAAAAGCATTTGGGAGAATGCTTTACATAGAATCCATAAGAGAGGTGGAATAATGAGAGTAGATCAAGACGCCTACAGTGCAGCTTGCGAATTTGTAAAGGAAATAAAGGAAGTGGACCCTGAACTGTACAGAGATGTAAAGGTCAAGGACGTCCTGCCGTATTTTGACGAGCTTGCAAAAAAGATTGAACGGTTATAATTTTTTATTTCTTTTTTTTGATATTTCAAACGCAAACAGTTATCTTTCTTTTCCCCCAGTATATTGTACTGATTCTTATGATCACATCCCTTCGCCTTGTCAATTGGAGGTCGCACGCCGATACGATCCTTGAGTTCAGAAAAGGCACAAACCTCCTTATGGGCATTATGGGATCTGGCAAGTCAAGCGTTGTCGGCGGCATCTGCTTTGGGCTGTTCGGTACGTTCCCTGAACTTGAACGGAGGAAGATAAAACTTGAGAACGTGTTTCGGCTTACTGAAAATGAATTGCGGGTTGTTGTTGAATTTACTGCTGAAAACGACGTATACCGGGTTGAACGGGTGGCAACAAAGGAAAAAAACAGAATTGAGAGCGACGCGACGGCATACAAAAATGGTGCCCTTGTCGAAAAGGGTTCGGTTGCAGTTACCACATACGTTGAAAGCGTCCTTAAGATCGACTATGACCTTTTTACCCGCGCCATATACAGTGAACAGAACAATATAGACTATTTCCTCACCCTTGACCCGCGGCGACGAAAGGAAGAGATGGATGCGTTACTTGGCCTGGATAAATTCGAAACCGCGCGAAGCACTGCGGTAAGCACCATCAACCGAATCAAGGGGGAACGCGCACTTCTTGAAGAAAAGTTCAACAGGCAGGATGCCGAAAAGGCGCTCAAGACGCTTGTCGGGATAAAAAAGGAAGTGGAAGAGATCGGCGTAAAAATTAAAGTGCAGGATGCGGAACTTGCCAAGGGGCTCCAAACACTCCAAAAACAACGGGCGCAATTTGAGGAGCTGCGAAAGAAACGTGATGCATATGAACGTGCCTCAAAGGAGCACCTCATTCTTTCAAACACGATAGAGACGCTTACCCGTGAACTTGAAAAAAATCCCTTTGACAAGACCCAACTTGAGCTACTTAAGGTAAAACGGGCAGAACTTCAAAACAAAAAGGCAGGGATCCTTGGGGACATAAAACAATACCAGGATGAGTGCATAGCGCTTGGTAAAACGGTTGCAACGCTTGAAGAACGGATCCACCAAAATGAAAGGCGCTTGGCCGAGATAGGGAAAAACAATGCGGAAATACAGGCCATTACGGGGGGGTGCACGCTTGGGGAGGCGATTCTTGAGTGTACCAGAATAATAAAGGAAAACGATGAGGCGCTTCTTGCAAAGACGGAACAAAAAAACATGCTTGAAGCATCCCTTAATGAATACGAAAAGGTAGACCACTCCATGATTACGGGCGAACGCTGCCCATTATGCGGAAGCGGGGTTGATGCGCATAAGATTGAGGAGATACGAAACGCGCATAGGAAAAAAATAGACGCCGCAAAAAAAGAAATTGCTGCGCTTGTAGGGGGGATCGCCGCCATGCGGACATCGCAGGGGGAACAGAACCTGCGCCTTAAGCGGCTCGAAACGCTCCAGACGCGTACCCAGCTTCTTGAAAAGAACAACGAGCCGCTTGAGCCGCTCCATGCGCGCAAAGTGGAGGAAAACACGCGACTCAATGAAACAAAGAAGAAAAAGGAGGAAATTGAAGCCGCAAACGAAACGATAACGCGCGAATTGCAGGCACTGGTGCTTAAGATAAGCGAGTATGAGGCACTTGCAAGAAAAACCGAAGAACTCGCCAAGGCACAAAAAGGAATAGAGGCAGTACGTAAACAGCTTACGGATATGGCGTTTAGCGAAGCGGAGTATGAAAAAATACGTGGGGGAATCCAGGATGCCGAACTTTCGTATCAAAGGCTCAATCTTGAGAAAAACACCCTTGAAAAGGAATATGCCGCCCGTACCGAGCTTAAGGCGCTTCTTGAAAAGGCCACTGCGGAAAACAGAACCCGTGAGCATGACATCAGGCGGCTCCATACGCTTGAGGAAGAACTTGTCATGTACAAAAACAGCCTTCTTGAGACGCAGATGTCGCTTCGTACGCAGCTTGCAGGCGCGATCAATGCCGCGATGAACGAAATATGGCATATCTTTTACCCCTATGGGGACTACACCGCCCTTCGGCTTATGATCAGTGAGAAGGATTACTCCTTTGAGATATGCAACGGCCAATGGAAAACGCTTGAAAGCGTCGCAAGCGGCGGGGAACGCGCATGTGCGGCACTTACGCTTCGGGTTGCACTTGCCATGGTGCTTACGCCAAACGTAAGCATGCTTATCCTGGACGAGCCGACGCATAACCTTGACAAGGATGCAGTTGAGCTTTTGTCTCAGACGCTCCAGTTCAAGGTGCCAGAAGTCGTTGAGGAAACGGTCGTCATTACGCATGAGGAGGCGCTTATGGGAAGCGAGTTTGCGAAAAGCTACCGGCTTACGCGCGAAAAGGAGGCACATGGCCCCACACGGGCTGAAGAGATATAGGACTTTAAAGTGTTCTTATCATTATTATTTAGTGATCACATGAGGGCAAGCCATATCTTAGTTGCAACTGAACTTGAGGCAAAACGCATTTTAAATGAGATCAGGACTGAGCAAACATCATTTGAGGACGGGGCGCGGACATTTTCCTTATGCCCAAGCAAGCGCCACGGCGGGGACCTTGGTAAATTTGAGAAAGGCCAGATGGTAAAGCCGTTTGAGGATGCATGCAACAAGCTTAAGGTTGGGGAAATAAGCGAGCCAATAAAAACAGAGTTCGGCTGGCACATCATAAAACGGACAAGTGAACGTTAGGTGCACGCCAAAGTAAATGTAATATCCCAAATGACCAAAAGACGGTTTCGGGCAGATCAATTTTGGCACGATTTATTTTTATACATACAACTTTTCAAGTCTTCAAAAACAGGGCGAACTTTGGGGCGAAGAAATAATACTCACACAAGATGAGCGCATCTCACAATTTGGATTTGTAATGACGGGAAGGCCAGACATTGGATTCTGCAAGGAACGGATTAAGCATTTATTTTCAGATAACACATTACTTCCTACGGCTGAAATAAAACACTGCGGCGATAGCGACAACCGCAACAATTATCGCGATGCCAGCTAAAGCACTGCCAAGCGTATCCGAAACAACTACTGTTTCTTTTTCAACCTGCTCATTATTCTTTACGGCCATTTTTCCCGTATCCGCCACGGCCGCAGCTTGTGCAAGCTGTGCTGCTTCCTGCGCAAGAGCACGTGCACGTTCATAGTCACCGCTTTTGAAGGCAGTACGTGCCGCATCAAGGCTCCTTTGCGCACGACTAGTGTCTTTCCCTTGGTTTTCTGCCATATTAAGAAGGATTTCCGTCTCAACAAGTTCCTCGCGTGCAGCGGTTTCAAGATAGATTGCATCCGTAGGCTCGACGGGTTCGCCTTCTTGTGGTTCTTTTGGCTCTTCGTGGGGAACCGTATCTACCTCACCTGCGCCCGCATCTTCTTGGACTGGCGTTTCTTCGACAGGGAGCTCCTCTTCAGGAACGCAATGGGCAAATTCAAAGAACACGTCAAGTGGCTTTTGATAGCCCGATTTAGATGCTTCCACCTGGTAGGTGCCGGCAGGTTGCAAAGCAAGGTCAAAGACCACCTTGCCGTCCGCATCAGTGGCTAATTCAGATACCACCCCCCCATACGGCTCATAGAGGATTAAGCGAACGTGCGCACCTGCAATGGGGGAACCGCCTGATTGCAAGGAGAAATGTGCGCGATTCGCAGGGCATTCTATCTCAACACTGCCTGAATCGGCTTGGCCAGGCTGAGCCGGCTTGATGGCAAGTGGCGCCACGCCTTGGCTTGAACTGGACGCGGCTACGGCAGTCAGGAAATGCACGACGCCAAAGGTGCTCATCGTAGTAACGGACGTAGTTATATAATCAAAGCGCGCATTGCCAAACGTCGTATCGATCGAGCTTTGCCCGAGCTTTCTCCAACCCTGGTTCGTATTATTATAACTTGCAACATGGATATCCGCGCTGTGTGCATTAAGAAGCGTGGCATGGGTCAGGTTGTAATAGATGCCAAGGTCGATGTGTGCCAGGAGGCTCGAGTTGGTGACGTTAACGACGTTCGTGCTATTGGTAATCAAAGTACAGGTGCCCGCAAAGCTATCGCAACCAGTAGTCGTTACGCCGCTGTCAGAAAGGTTCATTGATTTGACTGTTACATTATTTGCAGTGTTGAAAAAATAATGGAGATACGTCGTCTCAATAATGTTATACGTTGAACCGGCAAGCGTTGTGATGGTGCTGTTGCTCACATTAAAATCAAGGGACGCCTGCGGATTTGAAAGGATCATGTTCGTCCCGTTAAAGGTTGCATTCGCATTGTTGATAAAGTGGAAACTTGCATAGGTGCTGTTCGTGACGTTGTTCTCAGTGAAGTTAATGTTTTGGCTGTTGTTGATATAAAATGCGTAGGAGCTGCTATTAAATATCCGGTTTGAGTCAAAGCTTGAATTGTACGTTTGCACTGCAAGAATAGACCCGTTGTTATTCGTAAAAAGATTATTCTTAACTGTAGTAAGATAAGTCACGTTGAGCCGTATTGAGTTGTAATCCCAGCCGGAAAAGGTGTTATTTGCAATAACGGTATAGTTTAAACCCTGCAGGTAAATGGCTGCGCCTTTTAAAACACCGTCAAGGCTATGGTTTGCAAAGGTATTGTTGACGATGGTTACGTTCGTGCCAAGGGACACGTTAAAAAGTCCGATGCCAATCGAGTTATTGATAAATATGTTCGGTCCCACATACCTGCCGTCGAGGAACGGGGATACGTTGAAACCTTGGTAAAGGGTGTGCTCCATAAATATACCATACGTCCAGTTGATGAACGTATTGTTTGCGATCTGGGCTGAGCTTATGCCGGTTTCGCTTGCCGCAATAGCCCGCGAATCGGCTACGGGTGAGGCGGCATCGCCGGTAAAAAGGTTATTGTATATCTTATGGGGGTTGGAGGAATTTGCAAATGCGACATGGATGGCTATCGGGGCGACGCCATTGTCTATATCGATCACCATTGAACTAAAATTATTATTTTCAATAATGAGGTAATGGCCGCTCGACATTGAGCCGGACGGTGTGTTAAATGAGATCGCGTAATTGTTGTTAATAAAGTTATTATTGGAGATGTTAACCTCCGTCGCGTTTGAAAGGATCGAATGCGCCTGGTTAATGGTCGAATCCATAAAGGTAAAGTTAGAAATATTGACTCCACGGGCAGTAATAGTGAAAAGAGAATCCCCTTCCCCGGCTGGCGTACGGTTAATCTTCGTGTCGGTCTGGTTCCCATATATATTAATGGATTTGCTGACTGCTATGCCGTCCGCAACATTTACGTGTTTTCCCGTGCCGTTTCGGCAGACAATAATCGTATCGCCGCTTGCACCTGCATCATGCGCTTCCTGGATCGTGCCGTAGTCATTTGTGTGTGGCTGTGCGGCAGCGTTACAACTCGTATCAAGTGTTGCATTGACATACAGCGTTGCCGCAAACCCGGCAGGAACAAGGAGAAAAACAAACAAGAAAACAATAAACAAATGCCCAAACGTATTCATATACCTAAAATCCATACCGCAACTAGGGAATAAAACAGAAAATGATTATAAACGTAGTGGTCAGGAAACAATTTCCTCTTCAAGCATATTTGCAATTGCATGGGTATCTGGCGGGTTACTTGACCGTTCGGAATACCATTCACGGCATATTGCCTCATTTGCAACACAATATGCCGCCACAAGCGGATAGACATTCTCCGGTGCCGCAATGCCAATTGAAAAGAGGTAGCGAAGCGTTGCCGTAAACTCCTTGACGAGGAGAGATGCCTTCTTGCTAATGCGCAGTGACCGCATGTCAGTGAAATAACTTCCCGTATCGGTAAGAAGGAGGTTCCGTAGGGAAAACTGGCCGAAGACAAGGCGTTTTGAATGAAGGAACGAAAGTTTCTTCACTACAAGGTCAACGATAGTAGACTTCTGTGCCGAAGTAAGCTGTTCTGCTGAAAGATACTGCAGGCTGCCGTTTTTTGCAAGCGCGTGGTCAAACGTCCACATGCCGTCATGGAGACGCGAAATGACGTAGGCGTTACCCCCAAGCGTCTTTAGGTAGCCGACAATCGACTCTGCCACGCTCTTAATATATGAATATGCCCGATAAAGGGATTGTGCAACTGCAAGTGCAGTCTTACGAAGGACATAAAGGGCGTTCTTCTGCCTGAAAAGAACCGTATCCTCACCATCCTGTACTGAAAAGCGGTACACCTGCCCAAGCGGCTCGTCTTTCCTAAATTCAATAAGGCGGATCCGCATTTCTTCTGACGCCTGCCGGCCCCATTGGTAACTGACAACCGTACTGCCGCTAAGCCCCTGTTCGCGACGCGAGAGTGGCAGGTCACGGGTAAATGGAGGCAGGTTTGCGTGTTCGTATTTGTTTAAAATAAGCCGTTCCTCAGATGCATCAACTGGCTTAATCTCTTTATAGTCTACACGTTTCATAATTACTCCCTCTCGTAAAAATGGCTCACTGTATATTTATAAAGATATGTCACAAGTTAGACGGATGACGTATTTTAGCAATTAGCCGTCTTCTTCGTACCCATCAACAATATCAGTGAACTCGTCGTTATCGGACTCTGGCGGATACATAGAAATCTCCCATTCATATTACTTCAACTAGGTATAAAAAGCTTGGGGTTTGTTTAAATATAAGAAAAAATGTGGAATTAAAGAAGTGATGCATCACTCGCTCTCAATCCGGGGCGCAAGGAAATAGGTAACTTTCGCGCCTTCGATTTCATATTCAAGCTTTAACGGACGATCAGTCTCAAGATTAATGGTAATCGAAGTGCTCGCACTCGCAGCCTTCATGATGTCTTCGACATATTGTAAAGGGAATGTGGATTTTGCGCCAGTTGCAGTATTAATCTCAGTAACTTCCGGACTTCCTGCCTGGAATTCGACGCGTGCATCGCTTGACTCGCCCTTTACGTCAACCACAAAGCTCGCAGGTTCGAGTACAAATTTGACGTGGGAACTAATAAGTTTGGCATCCTTAAGCGCCTCCTTCAGTGCATCTGCGGAGATCTTTACAAAGCTTCCAAATTCTATTTTTGGTTGCCTTGAGACGCTGTCGCCAATATCAAGGAGCGGCACCTTGAAGGTCCGTTTGCGCTTGTCCGTTGAAAAGTTAATGACAATCCGCCCTTCTTCAAGCGTTACCTCCGCCTTTTCTCCGCGCTTGCCACGGCCAAGCACGGTACTTAATTGCGCAATGTCAACGCCAAGCTTCCGCTCTTCGTCGATATTGTACTCAAGAAAGGCGCTTTTAGGCATGGTGAAATTGACCATTGAAATTTGAGAGGGATCCATTGCACATAGGTGCAACCCATCCTGCTTTACCTCAAGAATGCCCTCTTCGACAAGTGAGACGATTGAATCGATGGCAGATTTTAACGCAGGTGCTTCCTGCACAACTAGTTTCATAGTGACACCCCAAAATACGATATACGAATTTGGAGGATTAATCATATAATGGTTGCGCTCTTTCAGTAACATGTGTTATAAGATAGTAAAAGAAGTTTTAAATAATGAACGAAACAACACACGTATATGAGAAGACGTATCAGCCCAACAACGTTTGCAACGTATCGTCCGCCGCCCTATTCAGTACTTGGGTTTCGGCCTCCGCTTGAAGAAGATGCGCAAAAAGGAAGGCGACTAACGCAGCCCCCACGCGCAAAACATGAAGTGTCGGCATCTGCACCGTACGAAAGCCTCGAACTTGCACAGGCTGAAGATACGGGAAGCGCAGTTCGATTAGGGGTCATTTCGCTCCCAGAAGCGATGCTTGAACTCACTACGCATGGACCGGAAATTTTTCGATTTGACCATAACGAAGGACGGCTGGTAAAAACAAATGGAGTGGCATTCTTCATACCTGAAAACGATAAAGAGAGGCTCATGCGGACGGTGCGGAGTGCATTACAACCTAAAAGTGCAATGCGCGTATTCATTATCACAAGTACGATAGATGAAACATATGTTGATAGAGTAGGCAGCACCCTTAAGTTTGAGATGACTTTTCTAGATGCCAAAAATGCAGCGCACATCGTCCTTATTGGGGGAGAAGAAACGTATGAAGCCCTGAAAAAAATTAATGCGGGAACCCCGTTGCGCTTCGTACCGGCAGCAAGGACGCAATTACGGCATGTTTGCAGTGAAGACAAGTTCAGTAACCCTCAAGTGACGAGCCGGTTTATCGGCGGCGGATTTGTGGTCGAAATCATGACTAGATTCGTATACGGTTCCTACCACACCACAATTTCAACCAATCCGCGCACGGCACTTCACGGAAAGGTAGTCGGGATAGCTGAGGAAAGGGCAGATGCAAGGCGGTACCATACTAAAATAGTTGACAAGGTGAAGGGTGATGGGTTCCAATCACTTTGTAAGATAGCAGGTATAAACATGGGGCCCAGCGACGTTAGCGTACCTATTTAAAGTTTATCTTGCTAATTATTCCTGATGGCAACTGGCATAGAATTGCTTCTTTCTAATATTCGCGATACGCTCATCAACATCTACCCGATCCTTTCAGTCATACTTATCATATTGGCAGGCATTGTTTTTGGCCTCTCGCAGGCGCAACCCGCAGAACAGCGCGGCAAGTGGCAGACGACTGCGATGAGCCTTCTTATTGGCGGAGTCATCATTGCAGCAATCGGCTTTTCGGCAGACAAGATATTTGAGATCGGAAAGACGCTTGGGCCAACTTAATTCTACAAAATTAGTTTTTTTGCCACTATTTTTAAAATGTTGTCCTTAAACATCAGTTACCACACTAACAGGCATTTTTATGAGACGGGGACAACTTGGGTTGGGAGGGGCTGTTGCTACAAAAAGGGGATTTGTTACGATGCCCCCGCTCGACGAGCCAGTACGGCAAAAGTTAGGGCTGCATGATGCGCTTGCAATTTTAGATAAGCAGGCGACAAAACAACGCACAACAATGACAGAACTGTTTAAGGGACCAGTAACATTACGAACCATGGCAAGGGCGTTTACAAGTGAAAACGATGCCGCCGGAGTAATGCATACAATAAATCAAAGATTTAGGCCTGCCTATGGCAAAGATGCAATCCTTAGAGAATATTTGAGTGAAGGAAAGGGGCATAACAACTTTTGGGTCATCCGCTTAAATCCCGAAATTTTTGATGTGCCATCAACCTATAAACTAGTGGTGGGTACCGACATAAGGCTAAGTGATGTACTAACACCGGCCAGAAAAGGCGCGGTGCTGGCAATTGCGGCGCACAATTTTTGCACACGTAGCCAGATAAGGGCAATGGAAAACGCCCGCGTAGTCCTCCATGTGCTAATTGATTCAAGATTTCCAAAATACATTGAAGCGATTCAGACTAAAGTTGATAAGAAAATACCTTATCCAATTTGTCGTACTGCAAGTATGCCACTACTCTACTATGTAGATAAAACGTTTGCAAGAGCGTTTGGGATTAGGTTAAGTAGGGTACGTCCCACCTATGAAGAAGCATTCTTAGAAGAGGACAAACAAATTCTTGACGAGCTCCGTGCGGCAGGTGAGTTAAACACAAGGCAGCTCGTTGCAATTTTAGGGATCGATAGAAACAGAATAACGGGCAGGATAAGGCGGATCAAAAGCCGCTGTAAGGAACTTGGATTTCCCCAACCAATCAAAAAAGAGCGGGCCGAATCGGGTAAAAACCGATACAAATTTAATGAAAAATTTTCAGAACATATGCCGGCAAAGAAAAAAGAGCCAAGAAAAATTGAGTCTGTATTTACGGAAACGCAAAAACAGATAATTTTGTTTATAGCAGGCCATCCGTTTTCACGTACTCGTGATATTGCAAAAGGACTCGGGATCAAGCAGGCAAGTGTTGAGCCGGTAATAAGAAGAATCAAAGCAATAATTGCGGGGCTTGAAGAAGAAACAAAAGAGGCATTTTTACTAGACCCAAAAAAACACGGGAAACGGTATGCATTCGCCAAAGCATTCTATGAGTTCTTTGGGATGGCATATGTCTTGCCCGATCCGACCGCAGTCCTTGCCCCACAACAACAAAAAATATATCATGCGCTTGTCAAACGAGGGGATAAGAAAAACAAGGAAGTGGCGCAAGAACTCGGCATTACCGAAGGAAACCTCTCCTGTACGCGGGATCGGATAAACAGGGCATTGGTTGCAAATGGGTTTAGACCGATACCTTCGAAAAGCAATAAAAAAGACGCAATGCGCGCTGAAGGTGGCAAACCGCAAATGGATCTGTCAAAATTTGACTCCCCGAACGCAGCATTTGATAGGATGGATAGAAGGGGGGTGCGATCACAAAAAAAGCTTCCCCTGCGTATCGGATCGCGTGAAGTTGCAAAGGCATGTGCCGCAGCACTTGAACGCGGGGCGAACATTGAGGACATAAAGCGCATTGTTGAGGGCACGGAAGAGGGGCAAAAAGCACTTGAGAAAATCAATGCACTGGAAATGGGAAGACCTGCTTTCCGGAAAAAACGGTGAGCGTATGCAACGGTTACAAACGAATGAGATAATACGGGCAAGCTCGGCGGCACGCCATAATCAAAGGGACGTGCTTGCAGAGCCGCCACGAAGAAAAATATCCCTTAGCGATGTTCTTCGGGAACTGCCACCGAATGCAAAAAAAGCACGGAAGGTTTTTGTAGAACTTTTCAACGGCCCGATAACAAGCAAAACAAGTTGCTTTAAAGATGACGGGGACGTTAAAACGACGATCGCATACATGAATGCTGCATTTAGAAAAAGGCACGGCACGAATGCAATTATTAGGGATTACATTAACGGAAATAATGGGATGTGGTCGATACGGCTTGACCCCCGGATTTTCGACGTGCCGGATAAAAGGGGATTTATTGCAGGAAAAACGGTTGCCCTTGAAGATGTGTTCTCGCCGGTGCAGGTACGGATACTTCGAAAACTTGCAGAAAACAATAACTCGACAAGAGACGAGCTGATAAGAGCCGGGGAGAGGCCGATACGGGTGGATAACGCATTATGTGGAAATTCCATCAACAGGGATTTTAAACAAAGGAGCAAAATGCTTGACAACGAAGTACCGCTTCCCATAAAAGTAACGAATACCCGCCCAAGCCGCTATTCAATTGACCCGATGTTTGCGAACGTATTTGGAATTAAATTGCAAGCAAGAAAACTCAAATTGGAGGGCCTATTTACAAAAAGGGAATGTGCGCTTATCGAACTCGTATCTACGGTTGATGGAATACGACCAGGAGAAATATGTAGACAAATGGGAATAATAAGCCAGGTATTCAATACAATGAGAAAAAGAATAAACCGCGTATGTGAAGAAAACAATTTGCCACCTGCACTAGTAGCCAAAGGAACAAATAGAAATGCACGTGTCCACATAAGCGAGGAATTCCTTCTTGTTTTTGGCAAAGTGGGTTCAGAAAAAAAGACGCTTGAAGCCCATTTCACAAAAAAACAGCGGGAAGTTCTTGAATACATCCGAAGAAATCCATTATGCAATGCCGAAGAAATTGCAGGCGCTAATGGAAAAAACAAGCATGACACATACAGGCTGGCAAAACGGATCGGGGGCATATTTGGAAAACTTCAAGAAGATGAAAATACAGGCCTGCTTTTGGTTGCAGTGGGGACAAGAAAGACCCGCTACGCGCTGACGAGGGAAGGGTGTAAAATGTTTGGGCTAGCATACGTTGCGCCGGATCCGCTAAAATTATTCGATACGAAACTACAAAGAAAACTATACCAACACCTGGTCAAATACCCTGACCAGAAAATTGCCCTAACGGCAAAAGCACTTAGCATGTCGGAATCCACGATAAAGCAGTTTAAATCAAGGATGAACCAAAAATTGCGGGCAGCTGGTTTGGAAGAGCTTGGGTCAAAAAGAGGGAAGATTGACGGAGTGCTCAAAAGAAAGGCTCTTGAAGTAAGAAAGAAAAGGGGCTACTGGAGCGCAAATGCACTTGAACGTATTGGAAAAACATGGAGTAGGATTAGAAATGCAATAGAGAGAAATGGTGGCGCGAAGGAAACGATACAGGCGGTACGGCAGCACCTTACGGCTAAAGAAAACATGGAAATAATTAGTGAAGACATTCTGCTAATAAAAAAATGGGACCTCAGCGGCTTTGAACCAGAGGCAGAAGATGCGTTATGGGTTGATGAAGAACGGGATAGAAGAGAACGCGCCGTATGGGAGGGAACCAACAGCGTCCAGGATGAGCCGCTCAAATTCGGCCCCGAAGACGTACGAAAAGCTTGCATCGGGGCGGCGCAACGGGGGATCGAGCGGGCAAAAATAGAGAGAATTATAGACGCTGAAACGGACGCTGCGCGCGCAATAAGAAAAATTAACCAGCTTGAGGTAAAAGGAAAAACAAATTACAAAAAATAGGAGAGAAGCGGGAGGCAAGACGCTTATAAACGCCTTACCTCTCCACCATAAGCTTGACCCTGGTTATACCGTGCATCTAAAACTGCAGGCATCCTCATGCTAGTCGCAGATACCCGTTTCCTTAACGCGGAATACCGCCTCTGATTCAGGCAGGTGCGGGCTGTCAACAAGCCGTGCAATGCGCTTTTCTTCCTTGCTCTTTCGCAAGTACACCCGATACGTTGAGGTGTGCCCAAGCACGTTTCCACCGATCGGACGTGTCGGATCCCCGAACATCATTGCAGGGTCATCCATTACCTGGTTGGTAATATAGACTGCAAGGTTGTGCCGCTCGGCAAGCTTGAGGAGGAGGTGCATGTGCTTGTTCAGTTTTTGCTGCCGGTCCCCAAGCGAGCCACGCCCTGCATAATCCGAACGGAAATGAGAGGTAAGCGAGTCCACCACGATAAGGCGGACGTTGTTCTTCTCGATCAGTTCCGGCGCTTTCTCAACAAGGAGTATCTGGTGGTCGCTATTCTCAGCGCGTGCCACAAAGATACGCTTTAAGGCCTCGTCAAGGTTCAGGCCTGCGGCGTCTGCAAGTTGTGCAATACGGTCCGCACGAAATGTCCCTTCAGTATCGATAAACAGAACCCCAGGGGGCGTGCTGCTTCCGTTTTGCTCAGGCACTGTCTTAAGCACGTTGACGCATAACTGAAACCCGATCTGGCTTTTTCCAGAACCAAACTTACCGTAGCACTCCGTAATCGCACCTGTCTCGACACCGCCGCCCAAAAGCTCATCAAGGTTCTTTGAGTTTGTGGTTATCTTGTACATCTGCTTTCGTCGCTCAAGGAGAATGTCGGCAGTTTCAAAGCCTACCTTTAATGCGCCCTTAGCCGCCTCAATTGCCTCCTTTGCCTTTTCGAGCTTCATGTCGGCCTTTTCCACTAAATCATATGGATTGGCAGCTGCGATGAGCTGAAAATCAGTGTAACCATTTGTCCTGAGTTTCTCTGCTGTTGCCGGACCCACGCCAGGCAGGTCCTCCAGATCCGCGTATACTTTCTTTTCATTTTCTTCATCCATAGTCAACACCTATTTATGTAATCGATATACTGCCATTGAAACAATAAGCGCAAAAAACTGGGGCGCCTTTGCTGCAAAGTCCTTAAGCATGCCGATAACGACACCGTGCGAAATGCCCACCTTAAGCATCTGCTTAAAGCGCTCCACCATTGCCATATGCTCACCATACAGCACGCCCGCGTGTTCAAGGTTGTCAAAGATCATTGCAAGCTCAAGGGGGTTCTTTACAAGGTATGTCAGTATTTTTTTGTTTCTGCCCACTTCGTCAACGGGTTGGACCGCGTGTTGCGCATTGGCCGAAACGTACATTCGGCCAATTTGACCGCTTGTGATCGATTCCATCCGTTCGATACCTGCTACCATCTGCATATATACCACCTATTTATTCTTGTTTGGAAAAACAAGGAGCTTGAGGTTGCCGATCTTAAGCGTGTAAAACTCGTTCCCCGCCTTGCTTATGTTTTTCCACATGCCGCCCACGTTTGAGTAAACGGTCTTTCCGTCCTTATCTACTTCCACCTGCACCACCCGCATGTCCGGCCGGTTTGCACCACCTGCCGCTTGGCTTGGAGTTTTTTCCTGTCCCTGCAACTCCTCAAAGCCTTCTTCAGCAAGGTTTTCGTCTGTTGTCTTCATATATCCACCCCGACAAACCCCATTAGTATATACTTATATTATAATATTATATATAATGGGATTTCCATCATGGGATTATAGTTACTATTACGAAAGTTTAAATAATTAGGTTTTTCTCCCGGTTTTTTTAATTCGCTTTTGTTTTGATTCTATAACTAATTTAAACTGTTTTATGAAAGAAGAAGTTATGGTATTCATGCAAAGACGTCTCGTCTGGCGGTTTGATGGGGATCACCGCGGACGCAGAAGCTATCTCGTTAATGAAAAGGGCATGCCATTTGAGATATGGACGCGTTTAAAGGACGGGAATGTCCGTACGCTGCCGCCAGTTGGATTTCATGGAAAGCACGTGGGCGAGCTAAAGTACCTTAAAGAAACTGGGGAATATAAAGCAAATTTTGTAGTGGTAGATACGCGTGCACGTGACGCGCCCCAGGGCGTTAATTATTTCCTAAAGGCACTCGGTAAGGAGCATGGCCCGCTTGATATTTGTTTTTCATATGCATGTGCACGGCTGCAATTTAATCAGAACAATATAGCCGACGATGAAAGCGCGCTTCCTATGCTCCTGGTAAATATGGGTAGGTACGTTGCATCACCTTCACGAAGCGAGTTTACGTACTGGAATGACAACACGGTGCAGAAAGGTGGTGAGGGCGTGCGGGTCATTACGCTTACGCCAAAAGAAATAAACGCGGTTGTTACCATAGCCAGAGGCGTACACAGCGGTGTTGGGGCATCACTTACTGCACGGGTCGGCATCACGTGCCTTCTTTTCCAAAAGGCAATTGAGGCAGTTGAGGAACTTGTACTGCGTGAAAATGATGTTCAAGCCGGTAATTTTTAGACACACCGTAGAACAGTTTTTGAATTCATGCGCGCGTACGAAGTAACGGTAAATGCGCCGCTTGAGATTTTATTCCGTCTTTTTATCGGTGCCGACCGATCGCTTGAGCGGATCAGAAAAAAGGCGCGAAAAATTGCAAACGAAAAAACTGGCGAATAGCTGCGTACCGTAACCAATGGCCAACTGCACATAGCCCAATGCAATAGTAATTTATACCATTCCCACCATTAGTTACTACGGATTTTTATGACCTCACGAAGCCCGATCGTAGTGCTGCTTGCCCATGTCGACCACGGGAAAACAACCATGGCAGATGCCATCAGGGGCACAAAGGTCGCAAGCAAGGAGGCGGGCGGCATCACGCAGATGATCGGCGCAAGCTACGTCGAACGCGAGACAATTGATGAACTTGCAAAAACAATTGGTAGCAAGATGCGCTTTGACCTTAAAATTCCCGGACTTCTCTTTATCGATACCCCTGGACACGAAGCATTCACTAATTTGCGCGAGCGCGGGGGGAGCATCGCGGATATCGCAATTCTCGTGGTTGACATCCAGCAAGGGTTTCAGCCGCAGACCATTGAAAGCATCCGGATCTTAAAGGAATACAAGACGCCATTTGTCATTGCTGCAAACAAGGTCGACCTCATAGACGGATGGAAAAAACATCCCACGACAAGCTTTCTTGAAAGTTTTGAAAAACAACCGGAACACGTAAGAAATGCCCTTGATGAAAAAATATACGCAATCATGGGAAAAATCTCCGAATACGGTTTTAATGCAGAGCGGTTTGACAGGGTAAAGGATTTTGGAAAGGAGCTTGTGATAATCCCGGTGAGCGGCAAGACGCGCGAGGGGATCAGTGAACTTCTCGTACTCATTGCAGGCCTTAGCCAGAAATTCCTTGAGAACAGCCTCAAGATCGAAGTTGCGGGACCGGCAAAGGGAAACATTATTGAGGTAAAGGAAGAAAAGGGGCTTGGGACCACCATTGATGCAATCGTCTATGACGGGGTACTCAAAAAAGGTGACAACCTCCTCTTTCTTACCAATAACGGCGTCAAGGAAACAAAGGTACGCAGTCTCCTTGAACCGAATTTAAGCGGCGGGGAAAAGTTCAAACAGATCGAATCGGTTTCTGCTGCTGCAGGAGTGAAGATCGTTGCGCCGGACCTGGAGGAAGCGCTTCCAGGCTCCCCAATTCGCGTCGTTGATGACATTATAAAAAATAAGCTTGAGCTTGAGCAACAGTTTAAGCGCATCCTCTCTGAAAATGTCGAATCAGGCGTGATCGTGCGTGCGGACAGCCTTGGCAGCGTCGAAGCGATACTGCTCCTTCTTAAGGCAAACGATATCCCGGTCAAGCACGCAAGCGTCGGAAAGCTTACAAGAAAGGACGTCCTCGCAGCAAAGGCGGTCGCAAATGAGGACAAGTACCGCGGCGTGGTGATGGGGTTCAACGTCCCGGTGCTTGACGATGCGCGCGAAGAAAGCAAAGATGCCGGCGTCCCGGTCATCTGGAGCAATATCATATACCACCTCATCGACCAATATAACGAATGGGTGACTGAGGAAAAGGACCGTGAGAAAAAAGAGCTTGAGCTTAAATTTGCATGGCCTGGAAAGGTGCGGCTCATTGCGGGATTTTGCTTTCGGGTAAGCAAGCCGGCGGTGTTTGGCGTTGAAGTGAGTGCCGGCAGGATCAAGAAGGGATACCGCCTCATGAATGCAAACGGCGAGATCGTTGGGGAGATACGGGAAATACAACACGAAAAAGAATCGATCAATGAGGCAACGAGGGGTATGCAAATTGCGATTTCATGTGACGGAATCCATTACGGAAAGAACGTACAGGAAGGGGAAAACCTATACGTCTACATTTTGGATGAGGAATTTAAGAAATGGGAAAAGCAGATGAAGGCACTAAGCGAAGAGGAAAAACAACTTCTTAATGAGACGAAAATGAAGTCGCGGAAGGTTGGGTTTTAATCAATTTCAGTAATGCGGCTCTTAACGGAACTGTACAAACCTACCCCTAGAAGTCGTGCTGATTCAAGAAACACACGGTCACGTATATTACTATTAGCTAACAATATTTTAGCTGTTGCGGGGGATTTTCCAGCCTGAATTAACACTTCGGACATGAACGACTCGATTTCCTCTTTCGTGGCTGGCCGATCAACTCCGGCCAAATGTACCTTAAATTGGGAAGACGCACCACAATTGACGTACATAATACTTCCCTCTATCCCAGGTATCTTAAGCCCAGTTATATGTGCAATTGGACTTTGGTCAACAGGTAATGATCGGGACATCTCGAATTCAACCAGAATCAAGGCATGTTGTCTAGCAGGTTCATTATAAAACCACCTCCTAAAACGGTGCTTCGTGCTTTCTAAAAGTAGCTTCCCTCTTTGTAAAAATGATGGTCTAAGCAATCGGTCTATATCTTTGATTTTTTTCATATATTTATTTCACAAAGGTTATATATAAATAAGTCGTTTTTTACCTTTTTTAACAACTTATATAATAACTAGGAAGTATGGTCTGTTTCCTGAGCTTAACTGGCGCGAGGTTGCACGACGGGCAATTCAAGAAAGCAATAGCTGACCGGCATAAATAATCGATGTAAACCAAAAGTTGACAAACGTAAATCTTTAAAGTTTACATAAGTAAACTCACCATGCGCTTAATTTTTGTTATTCTCTTCGTTATTTCTAGTGCGTTATTTGGCTGCATTTCCGAACAGAAGTACCCGCTTGTCCCCGACTCGCTTTCAATAAGCCAAAACAATGATGAACTGGCAATGTCTGCCAATTTCTCAGGAAACGACATCCCAAAAGAAACAAAGGCAAGACTAACGCTTTGGACTGCGACGGGAGAAAAGATATATGACCGGGAATTTTTCATGAAAGAGAGCGAGTTTACGTCACGTGGGAATAAGACAACGCTGACGCGACATATCAAACTTACTACAACTGCAAAGGTAGACGCGGCCGAATTGACGCTTATGCTACCAAATGGGATGAAAAAACTGACGGCGGGGTCGCGGGCGCTTAATTTTAATGAATTGGATGTCGAAGTCGTTGCGCATGAAACACAGTATGCAGTTTTTTTAGAAGTACCGGAACCGCAAGAGCTTATTAACAGGACACTCTATGCAACGATCCTTGACAATGAAGGCATGCTCCATCAGACGATCATCCTTATTGCACCTTCGATGATCAGGGAGAAAAATGCGGTATTCTTTATCCCGTACCAGGCAGTGCCGAAATCATTTTATAAGACAGGAAACCTACTTATCACATTTAATGGAAGCGAACGGCGTACTGAAATTCCACTTCGCCATTATACTGCCCAGGAAGCGCACGCTAAGCAAGAGGGGGAATTTATAAAAAATGCGCAGGGAATTGCAAACGGGACAACTGAGTATGTCGGCTTTAAGTTTAATGTAACGCGCGCGGGAATCTACCGTGACCGGGCAGCAGACGAACTGCTTGTGCGGTTTGACGCAGAATTGGCAAATGCGCTCCTGCGCCCCCAGTACCTCATTAGGAGCGATTTTTATATGAAGGATGAGAAAAAAACTTTTTACCCGGTGCTTACGAAACGCTCGTCGAATTTTGGGCCGCTTCTCATGGCTAGTGAATCAGTAAATGCAAGCTTCTACTTTTTGATTAGTGCGCCAAAGGATAGGTATGCATTTTACTATGGGGATAAAAAATTAGCTGAATATAAAATAACGTGATACTATGATTATTGGGCTAACCGGCGAAAACTGTGCAGGCAAGGGGACAGTTGCTGAATACCTCCAGGCAAAGGGATTCGAATACTATTCACTAAGCGACGTGGTGCGCGAGGCATTGCAAAAAGAAAATAAAGAGATCAGGCGTGACAACCTCATCAAGAAGGCGAATGAGCTTCGGCAAAATGACGCAGGGGCACTTGCAAAGGAAATAATAAAACGAATTGAACCAAACAAAAAATACGTAATCGACTCGATACGAAATCCCCTCGAAGTAGACGAGCTTATGAAATTAAAGCACTTCGCCCTTGTCCACGTAACTGCGCCGGCGCGCATTCGCTTTGAGAGGATGGTAAAACGAAAGCGCGAAAGCGACCCAAAAACATATGAGGAATTTATGCGGATTGAAGAGGCAGAGAGAAAAAATACAGATCCAAAAAAACAAAACCTAGAGGCAACTGTAGCACGCGCAAAAAAGACACTCGTAAACGACGGCGCATTTTCAAAATTATATGATAACATTAATCATTTGTTGGCAGAGATAAGTGGTGATTTTGTGGTGGAACGACCCAGCTGGGATGAATATTTCATGAGCATTGCACAAGTTGTCGCGTCGCGAAGCAACTGCATGAAACGCCATGTTGCTGCGATCATTATCCGGGATAAACGAATTGTGAGCACCGGCTACAACGGCACGCCGCGGGGAGTCAAGAATTGTAATGAGGGCGGCTGCGAGCGCTGCAACAACAATACGGAAAGCGGCAAAAACCTTGCCGACTGCGTCTGCTCGCACGGTGAGGAAAATGCGATCGTCCAGTCAGCGTATCACGGTATCGAAATCAAGGGGTCAACGCTCTACAGCACGTTTTCCCCCTGCCTTCTTTGTACGAAGATGATCATCAATGCGGGGATCCAGGAGGTTGTCTACAACGCAGAATACCCACTTGCCCAAGTAAGCATAAAATTACTTAAGGAAGCGGGCATTGTGGTGAGGCGGTTTGAAAGGGATAGTCGCCATAGTTAGAACATCTGGCACACGTTTGGCCCGAGCTTCTTTGTAAGTACCATGTTCTCAGAATAGTCAATTGGTACATCAATTACTGCAAGCTCCTCGTTCTTAATTGCGTTTTTAAGAATTTCTTCAAACTCGCTTGCCCGCTCAACGCGATAGCCCTTTGCGCCAAAACTTTCTGCAAGTTTTACAAAATCAGGATTGCCGAATTTTACCCCAAAATTCTTTTTCCCGTGCCTTTGTTGCGTCCACTCGATTGCGCCATAGCCGCCGTCATTAAATATGACATTGACAAATGATAACCCAAGGCGTTTGGCAGTCTCAAGTTCCTGGAAATTCATAAGGAAGCCGCCGTCACCGCTCACTGAAACGATAGTCGTGTCAGGTTTTGCGAGCTTTGCGCCGATCGCTCCGGGAAGCGCAATGCCCATGCTTGCAAACCCGTTTGAGATGATGACGGTGTTTGGGATATATGTCGGAAAAAGCCGCGCAATCCAGAGCTTATGTGCGCCAACATCGGATATGAGGATCGAATCGTTTGCAAGTGCGCCGCGCAATGCCTTGAGCGCAAACTGGGGGGTGAGCGGATATCGTCTTTCCATTCCCGCCTTGACCCCATATATCTCGTTTTTAAACTCGTCAAGTTTCGAATGTGAGGCCGGCCGCTCACGTTTTTTAACCATGGCGGCAAGCGTGCCAAGGATCGCCTCGAAGTCGCCGACAAGCTGAAGATTGAAATCGTAATCCGCATCGAGAACCCGTGCAGGAACGCTGTCGATATCGATAATTTTTTTGCTCTTTTCCTTATTCCAATGCTGCGGGGCATATTCAACAAGGTCGTACCCGACCGTAATAACGAGGTCTGCACGGTCAAATTCGCAGAGGAGATAATCCTTTGACTGCAGGCCGATGGTGCCAAGTGAAAGCAAATGGCCGCTTGGGATTGCGCCCTTGCTCATAAACGTCTTTGCAACAGGGATATTGGTTGCTTCTGCAAATAATAAGAGGGCAGCGCAGGACTGGGTCCGTATAAGGCCGTTACCGGCAAGGATAATAGGATGGCGCGCCTCGTTTATGAGCCGTGCAGCCTCTTTCAAGGAAGCAGCGGAAGGAACAACACGCGCCGGGACAGTATGCTTCATTACGTGTGCATCCGTTTCCCTGTCGGCCACGTCGCTTGGGAGTTCAAGATGCGTTGCGCCCTGCTTTTCCTGTTGTGCGACATAAAACGCCTTGCGGACGAGCTCAGGAATGCTTGCGGGGTTCGTAATCCGCGCATTCCATTTCGTGATCGGCTCGAATGCCCGCACAATATCCACATATTGGTGGAGCTCCCGGTGTGCAAGCTGCGAGTCGGTCTGGCCGGTAATTGCAACTAAGGGGGAATGGTCAAGATGCGCACTTGCAATGCCTGTTGCGAGGTTAAGTGCGCCCGGGCCAAGCGTTGCAAGGCAGACGCCCGCCTTATGTGTAATCCGCCCATAGAGGTCCGCCATAAAGGCCGCCCCTTGTTCGTGGCGTGTGAGGATAAACTCAATCGATGAGGTAGAAAGTGCGTCCATGAATTCGACGGTTTCTTCACCCGGAAGGCCAAAGATATATTTGACACCTTCGTGTTCAAGGCACTTCACCATCAGATCGGCGGATTTCATACTAAATGATTAGAGGGAAAGTGTTTAAATTAAGGATGAGAGAGGGATACGTGAAACGTTACAACGGCGAATACTGCCACCTCTTAGGCGCGATCAGCGACAAGCACAACTTTGCAATTGCAGTCCAGATAATGCAAAAGGGGCCGCTTACGTACAAGGAACTTGAGGAAAGCCTCCCGTTTCTCAAAAAGCGCATGAAGCACCATATTAAACGGCTTGTTGACTGCAGGTTTGTGTTTTCAAAAAAGCACCGGAACAAAACAAAATACTACCTCAACAGGAGCACAGTACTTGGAATAATAAAGGTAGTCGGAAGGCACATAAAGAGGCATGGAAGCGGCTACAAGCGCATTTCCAAGTAGTGGAAACTTTTGTGACACTCATTTAAAAAGCGTTTGTTTATAAACATATAATACAACAAAAAATAACTTGAGGTGAATGAAATGGATAATGAAAAACAAAACAAAGGGTGGTTGGAAATCCAGTAATGGAACCAATAGTGTAAAAACCGAAAACGGGAAACTGAAAACTCGTTTTGGTAGGCCTAATTCTTTGAACAATGAGGAAAAGGAAAAATTGTTAGAAATGTATTATAGTAAGCCGCTTTCTTTGCGAAAGCTTGGTGACTATTTTGGCGTGTCGCGCATGACTGTCCTACGGACAGTGCAGGGTGCCGCAGGCATGGCGTCTTCTTTGGGAGGTGGGTACGATGGTTAAGGTATATACTGCCCAAACGGGACAACGGACAGAATGGCCTGCACAAAAAGCAAGCAGAGCGGCTCGTGAGTTGATGACTTTTAAGGCACGGCCTGATGAACATGCTCGGGCAAGCGCACTTAGGCCAACTACCGCATCAGAAGAAACGAGGGTGCTGCAACCTGCAAATCAAACTCAAGAAAAAAAGTCAGGTGTGAAATATAATGGCAACCTCGTCGAAGTTGATGGAAGACCAGTCGGATATTTCGACGCCGAAGGACACTATCACGACTATAGTGACCCTAATTGTGGGAAGGGGGCATTGTAAGCCCCTATTCCCCACTTCCATTTTTATTTGTTCACTGATAAAATGACCCATGAACAATACAAACGGGACGCAAAAACAAAAACTCAATTTTCTTTTCGTATCATTTGAAGGCCTGGTCGGAGACCTTGCCTGGCAGATAAAGAAGGAAGGGCACGACGTAAAATATTACATCCACAACAAGACGCAAAGGGACGTCTGTGACGGGTTTGTTGAAAAATGCGAGGATTGGCGCGTTGAGATAGACTGGGCTTCGGTGATTGTATTCGACGACATCGGATTTGGCGATGAGGCGGATAAATTAAGAAAACAAGGGAAACCCGTGATT
>CAZPPT010000017.1:0-16660 GCA_964588555.1 Microcaldota archaeon
TAAATAAGCGAGATGACGTTGCGGCAGTCCTTTTTATTGTCAATTCGCCAGGGGGCGGGGTTGTCGCTTCCCGGGAGATATACCTGCCGATCAGGGACCTTAAAAAGCCAAAGGTCGCGTATTTCAGGGAGGTGGCGGCATCGGGCGGATATTACATTTCAGCGCCGATGGATTACATCATATCCGACCCAAACGCAATTACCGGAAGCATCGGCGTAATCGCAACATTTTCCGACATGTCCGGCCTTTTTGAAAAAATAGGGTTCAACACGACTGCGATCAAGTCGGGGGAGCACAAGGACATCGGTTCACCAACACGGCCGCTTACTGATGAGGAAAAAACAATACTCCAAGGGATTGTTGATGAAGTATTTAACGACTTTAAGTCAGTGGTGCTTGAACACCGCGGAGATAAGCTAAATACTGCACGCTTTGAAGAGGTCCTTGACGGCCGCATTGTTACCGGAAGACAGGCACGGGCAATCGGACTTGTTGATGATGTCGGAACGAAAAAAGATGCAATAAAAAAGGCGGCCGAACTTGGCGAAGTGGAGGGCGAAGAACCACGGCTCTGCACTATTTCGCTACAAAGTGAACGGCCAAGCCTGTTTGGGCTACAGTCACTTGGCAACCTGCTTTCAGGGACAAATAAAAAACGGCTCACGCTGCAATTTGAGTAGGCCGCCAACCGCTATATCCGACCTCAATAAGCTGATAAAAATGATAACCAAATACGTGCCAGTCATTATATTTATTGTGCTCATAGGAACAGTCATATACGCATTCTTCTTCATTCAGGCAGCCACGCCACCTGGACAAACCCGTGAAATTACCCGTACGCATTTCGCGGCGACATGCATTGAAGGAACGGCAGAGGCCTGCAATACGGGCAGGAACTGCGGGGGAGTACGGCAGTGCATCCGCGGGTCATGGACGGGCTGTATTATTGAGGAGGCCTGTAGGCCTGGCGAGCGGATACCCTGCGTCCCCGATGGCTGCACAATCGGCTACAAGGCATGTAATGAATGCGGCAGCGGATATGGGGAATGCATAATCGATGAAGGTGCCTCGACATGAAGATTACCCTTGCCATCAACAAAAGCGTGCACGAAAATGCGGCAGAATATTACAAAAAGGCAAAGGAAGCCCGGAAAAAAATTGAAGGGCTCGAAAGGGCAATCGAAGAAACAAAAAAAGAGATGGAGCGTGCGGCTACCGCGGCTGCGCAAAGGGCAGTACGGGTAAAAAAGGAGAAAAAATGGTTTGAAAAATTCAACTGGTTTTTCACCTCGCAAAACCGCCTTGCAGTAGGGGGAAGAAGCGCCCAGCAGAATGACCAGCTTTTTTTAAGGCATATGGAAAAGGAGGATTTGTTTTTTCACGCTGACATACAAGGGGGGAGTGCCGTGATACTAAAGGAAGGTACCCATGCCACTGAAGACGAGCTAAAGGAGGCAGCGCAGTTCGCCGCAAGCCTAAGTAACGCTTGGAAGAACGCAAATGCCTCGGTGGATGTGTATTGCGTAAAGCACGGGCAAGTGTCAAAACATGCGCAGAGCGGATACGTCCCTACGGGAGGCTTTGCGATTACGGGCGAGCGTACATGGTTTAGGAGCACAAAACTAGGTTTGCGGGTTGGAATGGGAAACGAGGGGGTCGAGATCGTACCAATAGAAAGCACGCGCACATTAAAGAACGAAGTAACGCTTTTCCCAAACAAGTCAGGGAAAGAAAAGGGCGAACTTGCAAAAATGCTTGCAAAACGGCTCAACATACATGTGGATGACGTCATAGGGCTTTTGCCAAATGGAAGGAGCAAGGTTGAGAAATAAATATATGGCTACGAGATATAATATGAATAAAATGTAGCCATATAGCTTACATTAATCATTTTTCTTCAAAGTCACATACAAACTTGCCGCAAGAACAATCACGCCGCCAACAACCGTCCTTAATTCAGGCACTTCACTGAGGATAAAAAATGCAAGGACTGTTCCGTAAACGGGCTGGAGCATTGAAATGACGCTTGCCCTTTGTGCTTTCATGGTTTTCAGTGCATGGATAAAAAGCCAATACCCGCCTGCGCTCACAAGGCCTAGCAATATAAGGGGAAAAATGTCGGTTTCCAAAAGTTCGAACTGCTCAATAAAAAGAAACGGAAGCAAAAGAACCGCGGGTATTCCAAACTGGTAAAATGCAAGAAGATGCTCTGAATAGTGCGAGACATATTTTTTATTTATAAGTGCAACAAGTGAGAACGCAAATGAGGATATAAGGCCGAAGAAGACGCCTTGCATCGCATTGTTTTTCCAGGTAAAATCCGGAAGAATAAGGAGAACCCCTAAAAAAGCGATACCTGCAAGGGCAATATTTTTTAGTTTGAACCGTTCCTTAAAAAAATAGGGTTCGAGGATGGTAACAAGGATCGGATATGTATTAATCACTATTAATGCAATTGCAATCGTAGAAACCTGTGCAGATTGAAAAAATGCCACCATGTGGACGGCGGAAAACACGCCCATCAAAAAAAGGTATGCGTAATCCGCCCTTCTTGCAGTTAATCCCTGTTTTGAATAAGCTAAAAGCATGCCTAATGCTACGGATGAAACAAGCACCCTTCCAAAAATGAGGACGGTTGGCGGAAGGGAGATTAACTTGGCAAACAAGGCAATGGACGCTAAAAGAAAGACGCCAACATGTATTGCAACAAGCCCCCGCGTTTCAGCATCCATTGTATCAACACTACAGGAACTTAATAAGCCCTCGTCCAATTTCTGGAATGTTGCCGCCAAAGAGGTTCGTTGTTGAAAGGACAAACGTAAGCACGATGACCATTGAGACAAGCGGCAGAAAACAGACGACGACAGTCAAATGCATAAGGAGGTCGACAATGTGTACGGTAAACACATTTTCAATGTCCGGCTTATGGGTGTCATACCACGTCTTAAGCTCAAGAATCTTGTCCGTAGTCCCAAAACCGCAATAGTTTATTTGATCCAATGAAGGCAGTGCGCATGTTGCAAAACCGCGTATGCCAAGCGTGGACTCAGCGCTAGCCTCGACACGTGGCTGGGCGGCAGCATTATTAAACTGGGTGCTATCGATATCCATAATTGCAGGCTTTACGTATGGCATCGCAAGCGAAGCGCCGATGATGTACGCCATGGGGAAAATAATGTACATGCCGATCGAAAATGCGATGACAAATGCGCCTGCGCCGCGCGTGGGCGGAAATGCCCGAAGGATCACGCCGATAGTAATGAAAAACGGCGCATAGTAGTCAAGGAAGTTAAGGATATGGACAAGCACGTAGAATGCAAACACGTAAAATTGCAAAAAGCCAACTGCGTTATTGATGCGTTCGCTAATAAGCTTAAACCCAAGGCCGGACGCGTGCTCGCTCATGAACACCTCCATATATACCGAGGCAAGCGGCTCTACAAAGATGCTTACCCCATAGAGAAACCTGATGATGTCGCTGCTGCATGCAACTGCGGGCTGCAGGTAGAGTTTTGCAATGCCAATAAGCGAAAGTTCGTGACCCCCTCCAGGTCCCGTGATAAAGATACGGCCAGCAGACGCGCTATTCGGGACGCCGTATGACGCAAGGAACATCTCGCTTGCAATGCGCCCAAGGAGCTCCTGTGCGCCATTGACCATCCCAATGATAAACAAGACAAGAAGGACGGTCGAGGCAGCATAAAGAAGCTCGATTTTTGCAGCCTGGACAAGGTGTTTTGCCTCAAAAAGACGGCCAAACATAAGAAGGAGGGCCGCGCCGATAACACCTATGAATGCTGCCAAGACTGCAAGCCCTTCCCAACCCGGATATCCGATTGTCATAGTATCAACCTAAATTAACCTCGTCAGCGCGCTGATGTCAACTTCCTCCCCAAGGCTCCGCGACATCTGCTTGACTGCCTGGACAAGCACAAGCACATTGAGGGCAGGAAGAAGATAGCCTATGGCAAATGCAATGCCGACGATGTGAAGCGGAAGCACAAACACGATGAAAAGCAGATTTCCTGCAATATACTTCTGGAAAAGGTTTCCAAGGGAAGCAAAAGCCCCAAAGGTGTAGTCCCACAAGGAGCCTGCGAGGCTCTTGACATTATCTTCATCATAGACAAACGCAGTACCGACAGTTCCGCCCCGCGGGGGGGCATTTGGATTCTGAACAGCCCCCGTATTAGGGTCAGTAACAAGCTGTTCGTTTGAAGGGACATTAATAACAGTATTAATCGCTCGGTCAGCCCCTGCCAAAAAGCCGTTTGCACCAAGCACCATCTCCGCCCCAAGTATGGTCATAAGCGGCAGGATGAAGAGAAACCCAAGCGAAATTGCAATAAGGGACCCCCCGATACGCCGCGTTGGCGTAAAGGAACGGAGGAAAATGCCGATCGGAAGGTAAAACTTAAGGAAGGCAACAACTGCAAATTGAAGCACCGTAAGCTGTGCGATGGTGATGATATATCCTATTGAAAGCGCCGTGTTGACGTTATAGAGCATCTGCTTAAGCGGCGCGGCAAACCCTGCCAAAGGTGCTGCAACAATGCCAATGCCAAGCGGGCGCGCGTAGGGCGTAACCGACGCAAGGTTATCGATCCATGCCGCAAAGAGAAAATTGACGTTGAGCCAGCCTTCAAACTTAAGCTGCACTTCTTCGTAATACTGCTGCGTCGCCTCGTAGAACTTAAGGCCCTGTTGTGCCTGCGCTGCATGGGGAAATACAAATGAAACATCCAGGTTTGCCATAAAACGGATGACGCTTACAATAAGCACGATAAGGATCGCAGTCACAATAAGCTCATATATTTCGAATTTGACAAAATTAACAAGGGACTGGCTTCGCAAAAGTACGCCCATGAGGTAGATAAAGGCAAGTAGCATGCTTGAGGCCATAAGTGCTGCCCCGATTGCAAGTTCCCATGATCCAAATGAGGTGATAAATACGTTAACTGCCTCGTTAGTTACGAAATCCTGTATGTTAAAGTTAATAGTTGTCATCAGATCAACTTTACAAATCCCATGAAATTGATTTCCGCATTAAAGTAGCGGGCAGTCTCCTTTGCACTGGTTAGTGTTACAAAGATGTTAATAAACGGAAGGACGATGCTCATGATGACGATGAAAAATACCGACGTGCGGATAAGCTCAAATGCAACCGTAAGGGCACCGGTAAGGAAGAAGGGTATGAAAAAGCCGCCCATAAGTAAACCAATTGCAAGGAAGATGCCGCTCACGCCGCTTACCCCAAACTGCTGGATAAATGTAACAAACGGCGAATTATTGTCATAGGTGCCTCCAAGGCCCTGAACGGTCGTGCCAAAGACGCTTCCGCCCATGAGCTTGTAAACCTCATAGTCAATGACAAACATGACCGGATAGATAATTGCAAATGCGACCATAAGGGCAATAAGGCCGTCACCTGCGCTTCGTAAAAACCAGATGGAACGCATGATCATCGCAATAGGGATGAATATGGCCCATGTCCAACGCTTGATAAGGCACAGCATGCCAAAGTGCACCATCCACTCACCAATGCCTACGCTTAGGAACTGCATGGAAAAGCCGATAATGTCAATAATCGGCCGGAGTGCCGGGCCAAGGTTGAATGAAAACATTGCACGCCACGTGACGCCAAACCAAAGCGTTGCTGAGTAAAGCGTGTGGATAATCATGTTGTAAATAAGAAGAAGCGAGAAGTTATTAGTCATATCCTTGATAAGGTGCACTGAAAAGTTGATCGACGCATCGATATAGCTGTCAGAGACGCTGTAAACCGGGTCAGTTGAACCCTGACGGTTGATGCTGTAAAACTGCTCGACGCCGACCATGACAACGATTAAAAACGCAAGCCGAAGGGCGGTCATGCCTGCCTCATAATACTCCTGCTTTGCACGGGTAATTAAGTTCTGCTGCTGAAGCACAATTCCAAGAAAATGGACAAGTATAAAGATGAAAACGGAAATGATCATGACGTATCCCGCATTGACCATCCAAACGGCGTTTGATGTAAGTAAGAAGGAGCTTGGATCCTGCGCGGGCTGGTTTCCCTGGCCGGTCGGGATGCCCGGCGCCTGGCACTGCATGGATGCGGGGCGGTTGTTTGCAACTCCGCCGACAATCGTGTCTACTGAGGTGCCCCACCTCGTTGAAGTATCTTCTACAAATTTGCACAAATCATTAGGGTTTGGGCCGCAATCAATGGCAAACACATTCGGACTAAGTACAAGAATGAAGAAAAACGCAAACAACGCAATTTTTGTGAAATCCATGAGCATACCTCATATTAAGTGCGTAAGTCCCGCAATCTCAATGTCCCCGCCAAGCATGACCGAAAGTGTCCTGATGGCTGCAATTGATGCAAGCACTGCCATGATGCCAAAAAACGTGGCAAAGAATGCAAGGCGGCCAAGCACGTCAAAGGACCCCCCCGATTCAAACTGAAGCGGGATAAACGGGTCGTACCATTTTCTTGTTACAATGTCAAGAAACCAGCTCCTGCTCTGCTCTGCCCGTTGCACCTCAGCTGGAGTAAGTGGCTGTGGCTGGCCGGGCTGTACCTGCGGCTGCGTTTGCGGGGCGCGAAGCTTGAAATCCCAGATACTATCGCCAGGACTCTGGCTAGGCACTGGCTCAGTGCCCTTACGCAGGAGCTCCTCGCGGCTTTCAAGCGAACGGATGGTATCGGCACGCGACTGGAACTGCGTCTGACGATACGCGGCAAGTTCCCGGTCAAGGTCGTACGAAATGCCGCTACCTGGCCTGCTAGGGTCTACCATGACCCGAAATGACCCCCCAACATAAATATAATCTGCGATCGGCGGGTTGTCGAGCACCTGGTCGCCGGGAATACGCCAGGTTTTCTTTATGTCAAGCACAAGCATTGCGGGGAATATGTAGAACATGGGAAAAATAAAGAACAGCACAAGGGCAATGGCCATAAGAAGGCCGCCGACGCGCCTCGTAAACCCAAAGCTCCGTAGTACAAGCCCAAGCACCAAAAGCATAGGGAAGAGCGCCTGGCTTATAAAGCTGATAAGCACCTCCTGGAAACGCACAAGGCTCATGAGCTTTATGGATGTTTCAAATACAAAACTCTTCATAAGGTTGCCGACATGGAAAAAGCCCTTAAGGGGGTTCATGGTGAACATCCCTGCCTTTTCGGTGATAACTTCCAAGTTAAGGGCAAAATCCGCAAAGATGGTACTCACCAGGTAACTGCCGTATGTCTTAAACGCAAGAAAGTCAAGTTCATCAAAAAGCGTCCGTAAAAAGTAAATCGAGACCCGGATATGGCAATACGGTATGCCTTCGCCCGTGGCGGGATTATAGTAATAGGGCGAATCCCGAAACTGGTTAAACGGGCCCTGCTCCTCGCAGATGTTCACCCACCGATACTCTACGGCATTCGAGCCGGGGACATGTACCGGAATGGGCGCAAGTACGCTTCCTGAACCCGGCGGGTCGGATGCGAGGTATGTTGTTACTCCCTGCGCCATGCCAACCGCACCAAGCACGATGGCCATGATGATAAGAGAATAAAAAATCTCCACAAAACCCATCTTGCCTGCAAGACGGATCTTGTCATTCTGCAAGAAGGTGCCTAACAAGAAGATTATGATGTTGAGGGCAGTGCCCGTAATTGCAAGCAACGCCATGATCGGCATCCAAAGGTTGATAAGCGGTTCGACAAGTGCCATATGATCAGACCTTGTGAAGGACAAATTTCATAAACGCATTGATAAATGCAAACGTAATGGAAACTGAAAGCGCAGGAAGGAATAATGAGGGGAGTGAAAACATCGCAATATCAGCAAGTATAGGGCGGAACGCCGCAGGTGTAAGAAGGGCAATCCCATATTCGGAAAATACGAGGTTGAAAAGTGTGCCGAACACAGGTATCTGGCCAAAGAAGGGGGCAGCCGGGTTCCCAAGTACACCTAAGAAAAAATAGCCGCTCCGATAACAGATATGCGAAATCATAGTAGGGGTGCAATTATAGGCATTGTTCTGGCTAAACGGGTTAATCGACAGGCTTTCGCAATGGCCATATCCCTTGTACCCGATCCCTTCAGGATAGTTGCCATAGAGAACCTGTTCATTGATAAGGTACGTTATTGGAAAGACCGTCTGAAATGCAATTGACGCTGCAATAAGGAAAAGGCCGGCCTCACGCGTCGGGGGAAAGAACCGAAGAAGTATCCCCGCGGGCAAAAATAAGGTGGACATTGTCGCATCAATGATGGTAAGAAAGATAAGCTGGGCGTTAAGGCTCGATACGATGAACGTAAGGCCATACGTAAGTACATTGATAATGCCAAGGTACGCGTCAAGCCCCGGAAACACCTTATATGTGACCGTAAGGACGAATTCGCCGATACGCTTGTGGATCGTGCTTAATATGGAAACGCAGGCCTGCAGGTGGTACATGTCACGCGAAGCGGATATGGCATCGGCAAATATTTTCTGGATAAATATCGTTGCGCCCTCGATCGGTGTGGCGCCGGGGTGAAGCGAGGTGAATGAACCTGCAAATATGTCTGCGGCAACAAAAAAGCCAAGCGCAAAAAAGAGGATGATAAATGAGGCAAAGAACTCGGTAAGTTCGACATTGAACCATGCCTCAAGCTCCTGGGAGCGGAATACCTTGGCAGCAAGGTATGTAAGTATCAGTATGCCTATCATAATCATGCTGATAAGCCCGATTACATAATAGTAAACTGCACTGACTGCCATAATTACACCAGTTTTGAAAGGCCTGCGATCTCTACCTCGCCGCCGATAAGTTCAGCAATGTTACGGTACATGGTTACTGAAATGATAATTTCAACCACCGAGGTGACTATGATAAGCACTACGAACTGGGACATGTGTATCAATTCATGGATAATAAACTTATAAAGCCCGCCGGCAACCCCGACGGGGTTAGTCCCATAAAAGATGGCATTGAAGGCATCCTCGGTAACGAACTTAAAGATGATCTCGCCGATATGGGCAACCGTGTGGATAAACTGTGCCGCGGCATTGATGCCAAGCTTAATGAGCTGAATAGGTGCGCATACGATACGTGCAAGAAATGAGTTGCACTCCGTATTCTGCGGGTCTGCGCTTGCACGCCGGATCACATCGTTTTCAGACTCGTATTCTTCAAGAAAAGAGGTGTATGCAGAATCACGCGCCTGCTCATATTCACGTGCAATATCCCCGGGCGAGCTAACGCCTTGCTGGGTCGGAAAAGGGCTCACTGCATTCACATCCGGCGCATACGTGAAATCTGCCGGCTTATAGATGTCAAAAATAAGGTAATTTGAAAAGATAAGCGTAAGCGGGTACACAAAGTAAAGCACTACTGAAAGCGCGATGATGCTTGAACCGGTTACCCGAAACCAGGGAAACGCCCGCACAAGAAGGCCAAACGGCAAAAGGATAGTGGTTACCGCATCGCGTGCAAATATGAGAAGAAATTCCTTTGCCCACATGGTTGCCATGAGGTAGCCGATCGTTTCGACCACCATGGTGTGCGCATCGACCAGAAGCACAAGGCCGTCAAACGGCATAAAGGAAAACGAAATGATGGTGATTGCAGGAAGCGGCGAAAAAAGAGGAAACGAGACGGTTGACAAAAAGCCGATAAGGACCTCAAAAAGGTACAGCTGCGTATACGCGGTCCTTAGCTTAACAAAAAAAATGTTAAGTGCACCCTGGGCAAGGTCAATATGCGAGGTCACATATCCGAACTGAGGTGGTGCGCTTGGGAGGGAAGGCACTGAGCTTGTAATAATTGCAATACTAAGGTCGTTAAACAGCTGTTGTGTCATCGCCCAGCCGATAAGGATAAGTACGCTCATCACGAGCGCCCCTAGTTCCTCCTTTGCAGCAGCCTGAAGGGGCGGGTGCTGAAGTAGTACTCCGGGCAGGTAAAAAAGCATGACCCATGCAACACCAAAGAAAAGCGCAACAAGCATAAGCTGCGCAAGCTTTATATGGTAGCCAAGGCCAAATGTCGTATTGATCGCAGCCTCTGCAATCGAAGGAAGGAGAAGGTATACAACGCTTATGATAATAAGTGCGACAATGATATTATTTACAAGAAGCACCGCACGCGCGCGAAGCTCGACCCCGCCGACCTGACCGACAACGTACGCAAGCGCGGCAATAATTGCCATAATCATGATCGAAACCCCAAGGAAGCTCCGAAACTGCAGGGTCTTGATGCATAGGTCCTGGGCGATTGTAATATGTGTTGCGGTAGGGGTCCCATATGCATTTGAAAGGCACGGATTTACGGCAGATTGGGAAAACGAAAGGGACGCAAGGAAAAAGATAACAAATATGCTAACAAGGAGCTTGATTCCCATAAACATATTGAGTTGGTTACATTTTTATATGTGCGTCTCAGCGGCTTTTTAGTGCTAAGGTTTTAGCAGCATCATCCCGGTTTTCCGCAAAACAAAGTAATTTAAAACAATGGAACAAAAGAACATGTATGGATTTTAACACCATCGAGGCCAGATGGCGTGCTGCGTGGGAAACGCAAGGCGTATTCGTCCAGGAACCGTCAAACAAAAAGAAAAAATATATTACTGCTGCATTTCCCTACCCGAATTCCCCCCAGCACATAGGCCATGGAAGGACGTATACGACTGCAGATGTATATGCACGATTTCTTCGGCTCAATGGGTTTAATGTCCTGTTCCCCATGGCATTCCATGTCACCGGCACGCCGATTATCGCAATGGCGCGCCGAATTGCGGAAAAAGATGAAGAAGTGCTCTTTGTTTTTGAAACTATTTACGGAATCTCGCGCGATAAGGCTGCAAAACTCACAAGACCTGAAGACCTCGTGATGCATTTTTCAAGGGAGATCGAAGAGGGGATGCATGAGATGGGGTACAGTATCGATTGGAGGCGGAAATTTTACAGTTTTGACGCCAAATTCAACAGATTCATCCAATGGCAGTTCCGCAAGCTCAAGGAATATGGGTATCTTGTACAGGGCGAATACCCGATTGCATGGTGCCCAAAAGACAACCAGGCAGTTGGGGGGCACGACACAAAGGGGGATGTTGACCCGGAGCTTAAGGAGTTTACTGCGGTAAAATTCGCATTTGAAGACGGGTTTATCCTTACTGCAACGCTTCGCCCAGAAACCATTTATGGAGTTACGAACATCTGGGTAAACCCGGAAATAATGCATGTAAGGGCAAAAAGCAAGAAAACCAAGGAGACGTATTACATTTCAAAAAAGGCATATGAGAAAATGAACATGCAGGGTTTTGAGCTTGAGGTCCTGGAAGAATTCAAGGGTGAAAAAATAATTAATAAAAAAGTAAAAAACCCTGTTACGGATGAGGAAGTTCCGATTTATCCCGGCGCCTATGTAAAAGAAGATGCGGGAACGGGAATTGTCATGAGCGTGCCGTCACACGCACCGTATGACCATATTGCGCTCATTGATATGGGAATCAAACTCCGGTATGAAAAGATCATACAAGTTGAAGGACATGAATTTATGGCGCTAGAGCTCATTGATGAGCGCAAGATAAAAAACCAGCATGACGAACGCCTTGAGGACATCGTAAAGGAAGTATATAAAAAGGAAATCCTGACGGGCATAATGCTCATCGGGCCCTACAAGGGCGAGCGGGTTTCCCTAGCGATAGAAAAAACAAAGAACGACATGCTTTCAAAGGAACAGGCAGTTGTGTTTTGGGAGATAAGCAACAAGCCGGTATATTGCAGGTGCGGCATACACGTTACGGTAAATATTATCAAAAACCAGTGGTTCATTGATTATGGAAACGAAACGTGGAAGGAAAAGGCACGCGCATGCCTTAAGGGCATGACGATTGTGCCTGAAAAAACCCGTCACGAATATGGGTATGCGATCGAGTGGTTTAAGCAAAAGCCATGCACGCGAAACCGCGGCCTTGGGACCCGATTCCCATTTGATGAAAAACTGGTCATTGAAGCACTTTCCGACAGTACCATATATATGGCGTTCTATACGTTTGCGCATCTCCTTGGGGACATTGATGAGAAAGAAATGGGCGATGAATTTTTTGATTACGTGCTTCACGGAAAAGGCACGGGAAAGCCCGCGTGGAAAAAACTTCGTGAAAGCTTCCTTTACTGGTATCCGTGCGACTCGCGGCACAGCGGCGCTGATCTAGTTAGAAACCACCTTCCATTCTATATATTCAACCATGTTGCACTCTTTCCAGAGGGGCACTGGCCAAAACAGATTGCAACAAACGGTTTTGTTCTCATGGACGGAAAGAAGATGAGTAAAAGCATGGGCAACATCCTGCCGCTCAGAAAGGCAATACGGGAATATGGGGCGGACGTAATCCGGTTTTCAATTGTAAGCGGGGCTGAGATAACGCAGGACACGGACTTCAACAAGAGCGTCGCCGAGGGGACAAAAAGCAGGCTTGAATTTATCATGGGGCTTGTTGAACGGGCAAGGGATGAGAAAAAAGGTAAAGATGATGCGCTCATTGAAAAGTGGCTTGCCTCGCGCCTCAATAAAAAAATAAAGCTCGCACGCACGCATTACGAAAACTTCTCTATTCGCGAACTTTCGCTTGAACTATTTTATGATGTGGTAAACGACCTCCAGTGGTACCTTAAACGGACGGCAAGCCCGCAGCTGCGCGAGTTCCTAAAAACGTGGAGCATCGTCATTTCACCAGTCATGCCCCACATAGCTGAAGAAATTTGGCATATGCTTGGCGGAAAGGAATTGGTGGTCCAAAAAGATTTTCCAGAATCGGACGAGAAAAAAATTAATGAAGACGTCGAACATGGCGAGGAACTTATAAAAGAAACGCGCGCAGATATTGAGAATGTTATCAAGCTCACAGGTAAAAAACCGGCACGCATCTTTATTTATACTGCAAGCGACTGGAAGCATGCGCTTTACAAAATTGTCGGAAATGAAAAGGCAATGGACAAGATAATGAAGGTGGCTTCAGCTGATCCGGTACTTAAGCAAAAAATGAACGACGTACAGCGCGTTACAAGGCAGCTTGTAAAAAATGCATATGCGCTTCCCAAAACGCTTGGCGCCTCTGAAGAAGAGGAAGCACTTTCTGAAGCATGTGAATTTTTCAAGAATGAGTTTTCCTGTGAAATACTTGTCAAGCAAGACAGCGAAGGCACGCATGAAAAGGCAAAGAATGCGATTCCCGGGAAGCCTGCGATTGTGCTTGAGTAATTTGTGAAATAAAAATCACTTATTTAAACTGATTGTCCCATTACTAGTATGTGATAGGATGGTCCTCTGTATAATTGCATTTTTTGTCTTTGCAGTCATGTCGATATTTTCGGCAAGATACCGCCCGCTTGCAAAGGAGGCGTTCCGCTGCGTACTCCGTACTGTTATGCTAAAGCCGTGCGATACGGGGCTTGATGAGAAGATAAAGGTGGAGCTCGTAAGCAGCGTCCTGAAATATTCCCCAACCGGTGCCCGTACCTTAAACAAACATTTCTCAGCATTCTCATGGATATTCGTTATTCTTACTATTGCAAGCTTTGGATATATGATATACGGTGCATATAATTTCTATTATTATGGCAACTGTGACGGCCCGGAAAGCACCGGCGCGTGCATCCTTAATGACATTACGGGGGATTACGGGAGGTTCAGCGAACCAAAGGACCTTATCGCGCCGACAAACCTAAGCGGCATTGAGTTTGGTAACCCAAACGGCACAGTAACCATTGTTGAATTTGGCTGTTTTACCTGCCCCTATACGAAAAAGGCGGAAAGTATAGTCGAAACGCTCCTTGAAAATCCGAATGTACGGTATATCTTCAAGCCGTTCCCCCTTCCAAACCACCAATACAGCAAGGAAACCGCAAAGGCAGTCTTATGTGCAACCGAACAGGGCAAACACTGGGAGTTTAGAGAAGCGGTATTTGAGCAACAGGAGGCATGCGTAAGCGACGGAAGGGTTGCGCTTGATAAGATTGCCACGCGGGCAAGCCTTGACAAAACCGCGTTTGACGCATGCATGAACTCTACCCAGGTAGATGAAGAACTTGAAGCATATATCAAGCACGGTAAGGACGCGCATATCTACGCAACGCCGACGTTCTTCATTAATGGCAGGCCGATTATCGGGCCGCGCCCGATTGGCGAGTTCGAGCAAATAATCCGGGAGGAAGAAAATGCATAATGTCCGTGCGGATTTCCCCCTTCTTGCAAAGCACCCTTCGCTTGTTTATTTTGACAGCGCATGCACTGCGCTTAAGCCAAGGGAGGTTATTGACGCGGAAACGGCATATTATAGTGAACTTGGTGCATGTAGTGGGAGAAGCGCCCACGGCCTTGCCCGGAAAACAAACGAGCTTATTGATACTGCGCGCGCAACAGTTGCGCAATTTGTCGGTGCAAGGCCTGAAGAGTTAATCTGGACGCGCAATGCAACCGAAGCGCTTAACCTTGTTGCACATACGCTTCCCAAGGGAGGCAAAGTCGTTACGACAAATATGGAGCACCACTCGGCACTCCTTCCGTTCATGCGTTTACGCGACCGTGGCGAAATAGAATTGAACGTAATTCGCGCGGATGGAAATGGCGAAATCATATTTGAAGCGTGGGAACGGGCAATCGATAAAAAAACGGCGCTCGTTGTAACAAATAACGGGACAAACACGACTGGTGCTCGTCAAGACGTAAAAAAAATTGCAAAACTTGCACACGATCACGGTGCGCAGATCTGCATTGACGGCGCACAGGGAGTGCCGCACCATGCGATTGATTTTAAGAAAGCGGACATTGACTTTCTGTGCTTTTCAGGGCACAAGATGCTTGGGCCTACGGGAATCGGCGCACTCGTTGCAAAAAAGGAGCATCTTGACAAAAGGGAGCAGTTTCTGGTTGGCGGCGGCACGGTGCATACGGTCACGCTTGAAAAGTTTACGATACTTAATGACAACTCAAAATTTGAGGCAGGCATACAGAATTATGCCGGGATTGCGGGATTTAAGGCAGCGTGCGAATACCTAAAAAGGTTAGGGATGGAAAATGTTGGGAAACAGGAGACACTTTTGGCTGAAGCGCTTCTTAATGAATTGCAAAACGCACATGCGATCACCTATGGAAGTACCGGTACCAAAAACAAAAGCGCGTTATTTTCATTTACTTTAAAAAATGCAAAGCCGCATGAGATTGCACTACATCTTGACAAGGACAATATTGCCGTTCGGAGCGGCTATTTTTGTGCGCAGCCGGCAATGGAAGCGCTTGGTGCAAAAGACGGCGCAGTGCGTGCAAGCCTTTACATCTATAATACGCTTGATGAGGTAAGGCAGTTTGGTGAGGCGTTACAGAAAATAGCGATGCTGTATGGATGAAAATCCACAAATAATTATTAAAGATAACTTTAAAAGATAAACTAATTAAACCACATTCCATGACAAAGGTTAGACCAAATAAAATTTTTCCAGGTAGGGTTGAATTTGCGGCTGAACTTTACAAGCAAGTGCCAACTAAAAAAGATGCCCTAGGTAGGTTTTTAAAAAAACTGGATGCGCTTGTTGATAAACGCGCAACGGCGTATATAAGAAGTGTAGTAAAAAGAAACGAAGCCGCTCGGATACCGCGAAAATCCACAACTAGCGCAATAGACAATCTTTCTTATGCCCTCAAAAGCGTATCAACAACTCCATTCTCAACAATAGCAAGCCAGTTTGTTGATATAAAAACAGGCGAATTGACCGAACTTGGCAAGCATGTGGCTATGCCACCGGATGTGGCAGCTCAAATAAACGGCCCAAATAGTAGTCTTACCCGATTAATAATAGAATTGGAAGCTGAAGGGGTAAGCTGTTCGGATTTAGTGGCTGCTTCTTATACTTCATTTGATTATGCCCGATCGGCAATTACTGCACATAGCGCGGCTGCCGCACCCCCCATTGCATGGTTACCACTAGGAAACGCAATTTTTACTACAACTGTACTTGATCATGCACGACAAAGCCCTCAGGACATAACTATAATTAATCTTGGCGCAGGTCCGGGTGCACTGGAACAAGTGCTGGCCCAACATCTTGGAGAAACTGCGAAACGGATACGGGTAATTGCAACCGAAACGGATCAAAGAAGTATCGTTTCCCTTAAAAGCAAAAATGTTCCTTTTGCACTTACCGTGGTTGAAGGAGATTTTACAAGAAGAGAAACGCTTGAACAGGTGGTAAGAAAAGTTAAGGGAATACCGTTTATCGTGGCAGGCTATTCCTTTCACCACATCTTGCCAACGGAAGTCAAAAAGCTAGTGGCATGGATGAATACAACTGGTGGGCACATACAAATTCACGATGTAAATGGTGGTGAAAACGGAGGCGGGCAATCACCGGTGAACCGGGTTTTCTTTAACTTGATGCTCTATTACCACTTATCCATTTTTCACCCTGATAAAACATACAATGAGGGTGGTTTGGCAAAAATGGCACCGCACGAAGGTGCGCGACGGGTAGAGATTTACAGGGATATATTTTACAATTGTGCTGCGCCGGCTGACGCACGTACGATGCTTGAAAACGGAAGCATTGCGGTGTTTACAAAATAGCTACCTGCTGAGCACGTCATAAAACGTCTTGCAGAAAAGTTCCGTGGAATGATGCAATTCTTCCTTTCCAAGCGAAG
>CAZPPT010000018.1:0-14973 GCA_964588555.1 Microcaldota archaeon
GGGTTGAATGCTTTAGTTGCTGGAGAAAGACGGATAATGTATACTACGTGGGCGGCATACCGCTCTGTTCGACGTGCCAGACAAGAAGCCAGGCAGATGAGTTCTCATGTAACGTGTGCGGCATTTCATCACGCACTATCCCCATCACCACGGTCCATGGGACTGCGTACTGCATTCACTGCATAAATCGCCTGCCTGCACAAGAACGCAAGAACGTAAGCGAAAAATCAGTTTTTGGCGCACTTATTGAGCACGGTGCCGACAAGCTGTTTAAACCGTATCGAAAAGATCCGTATCATATAGACAAATCGCCAGTTCCGTGGGTACAAAGTTTTATTCATCTTGCAGTCATATTATTAATTTCAGTTTATGCACTTGCGCAGGCAGATCTATTTTTGCAAATCGGGGGGCTTTTGATTGCAGCACTCCTTATTGTTTTACTCCATACGTTTGCAACCATACGCGTAAAGGTATTTGATGATGAAATACGGTGTATGTACGGCTTTTTTACGTATGTGATAAGGAAAGGCGATATTGAAAGTGCGGCACTCATGCCGCCAAGCAGGTTTGTCGGCTACGGCGTAGTCTTTGGATGGTATGGCGGTCTTGCGATCCAATTCCTGACTGGCAATGAGCCACGGATCCTTTTTAAGAAGAAATTTGGCCTTTTTAGGTCCGTGCTTATCAGCACCCCTGAGCCTGCCAAGCTGCTTGAGCATATTGCAAAGAAAATGTAGGGAATTTCTGATTAAGGATTTGCGACCCACTGTAAGTATTCGTTTGACCCGCCTTCAACGTTTATTTTGACTATCTCAGGAAGCTCATACGGGTGATGCTTTTTTATAAACCGCTCAAGCTGGAGGTACTTTGGCGCGATTGTCTTTATGATAAGCAGGTACTCACCCTGTTCCTCTACTTTGCCTTTCCAGCGATAGATCGATTTTTCAATTTTAATAATATTGACGCATGCGGCGAGTTTCTCTTTAATTAATGATGTGGCGAGTTTTGAGGCGTCTTGCTTTTTTGAAACGGTTGTGAGGATAATTATCATACAGGTACTACTTCTGTTTGGTATAAAAATCTATGACTTCAAACGTATTCCACGCTTTCATGTTCTTTTTATCTATGCCAAGTTTTGAAATGTACTTTTCAACTGCTTTCTTATCCTTTCCTTCAATTTCCATATAAAGGGGCACAAACGAATAATCCCCTTCCAGCTTGTCAAAAACAATTTCGGCGTCATCAAAGCGATAGGCCGTCCGTGTTTTTTCCATCTTATTGGTTACCATAAATCCGAGTGCTTTGAATATTTCAATTACTTTATCCGAACTCTCGACATTCGTCTCGAGTTCGTTATATACACTTATTTTGGCGTCAGAATTTGTTTCCTTATAGGTAAGCTTCGCCTTTCCTCTGCTATTTCTAACCCGAAGCACGCTCTTCTTGTTTTTGAGTTTCTCATCAGGTGTATCCAGATAATATGTTGCCAAACGAGCCTGCCTTTCTTTCGTAGCCCCCAATTTTTCCAATCGTACCTTAATTAACTCAAAATCAGCACCAATAACCTTTACTTCAATCTCATCCATGAAAATCCTCATTAATAAAAAATAAAAATAAAAACTACATCAGGACGTTTGCTTATTCTTCCATTTCTTCATCGTCTTCCTCATCGTAATCTTCATCGTCGAATTCTTCATCATCAAATTCCTCATCGTCTCCCATTCTTATCACCTTTTAGACATCATCTTTTTGTTTATGGGATACTCTAGTTCACAGCCGATCAGTTTTTAAAGCTATTGTCAATTTTTAGGTCTTTTCCTTTCTTATCACCTAAAACTAGCGCCCAAACATAAATTCAATAACGTCACGATGCTTAAGCGGGTGCTCCGCTCCGTGTGTCATGCGCGTTTTCACATCTATTGCTTTTATGAATTTCTTTGCAAAATCAGAATGGATCGCACCCGCAAAATCGATCGCCGTACTTCCTGGCGGAAGAAGGAAACAGTCGGGCAATGTCCGGCCCTCCGAGTCCGTCAAATTATTTACGCCTCCGGGAAACACGGCGATATAGTTTAAGAAATTAAATACTGCCGCATTCAATAATTTCTGGGCACCCGTAGAGCCAAATTTCTTGAGCACCCCTTCAAGCACGTCCATTGCCTGTTTTTGCTGCGCATTTAACTCCTTTAATCGCTTAAACGAGCTATCGCCAGGTATGTACTCGATAAACCCGTTCTTTGCTGCCCCCTTAAGTGCAATCTCTGCCTCAGCAGAGCATCCGACAATAAGATAATTCGGAAACTCCTTTCGTAATCGTTCGATGTTCGCCTGCGCAATCGATAGGTCGGACTTGTTTGCAGCAATGACGATTGGTTTACCGATCTCCCGAATCTTTCGTGAAAAATTAAGTATGTCATTGCTTGTCCACATCTCGAGTTTCTTTTCCTCAAAGCCGAGTTGTTTTAGCGTTTTCTGAATTGCATGGCGCTTTAAGCCAAGTCCAGAAAGCTGCCCAGTTAAAATGTCCTCGTTTTTCTTGTTAAGCTTGCTTTCCCGCACAAGTTTCTGCCAGTTCGTGTCAAGTATCCCCTTGATCCAGTGGTTAAGCTCATCTTCTAGGAATCGTATGTCGTTTGCAGGGTCATAGCTTCCGGTTGCAACTGGTTCCCCTATTTCGTTTGTAGATCCAGATGCATCAACAATGTGTATAAGCACGTCCGCTTGCCTCAAATCATCAAGGAACTTATTTCCAAGTCCCTTTCCCTCATGCGCACCAGGGACAAGCCCCGCGACATCAAGGAGTTCAACCGGAACAAAGCGCCGATGATGGATGCAAAACCCAGTACGTGGGTTGCACTGGGTGTTAAAATCCTTGTCAACACATTCGACCTCAACGTACGCAACGCCCCGGTTTGGTTTGATCGTGGTGAAAGGCCTTGATGACCTCTCGACGGGGATGCTGGTAAGCGCCTGAAAAAACGTGGATTTGCCTGTGCTAGGCTTTCCGACCAATCCAATAAGCATGCTATCTACCGTGTAGGGATATGATTAAAAGAGGACTACCCCCTTTGGCTACGTGTGCCGCACTACGATTACCCTCATCCCCCTTTCAAGCACTAAGTCAGGCTCGGGGTATACGAATTTGCCCCCTTCAAAGACAGACACGATCACGTAATCCTTCTTCTTGCCGACTTCCGAAACCTTCTTGTTCTCAAGCTTTCCGGCAACTTCCTGCTCGACAAGCTCTACATGCGAGTATGTCGGGTCCAAAAGAAGCGAAATGGTCGGTGTCGTTACCTTGTTTGCAAGTTCCTGTGCAAGCGTAAGCTCAGGGATAAGCGGTTCAACGTCAAGCCGTTTCATAAGCCGTGAATAATTCGCCTCCGATGCCCGTGATATCACCTTTTTTGCATTTGCATGCTGTTTTGCGTACACTGATATAAGAAAATTCACTTCCTCATTGCCGGTGACTGCAAATACGAAGTCCACGTCCCCAAGCCTGAGCTCATCAAGGAGTTCTGGGTTTGTCGCGTCCCCGCAGATGACCTGCGCGCCGGATTCATTTGCAAGCATGTCGCACAATTCCTTGTTTTCATCGACAATTGTTATGGCATATTGCTTTCCTTCAAGAAGCCTTACAAGTGTCCTTCCAACGCTTCCGCCGCCAAAAATAACAACCCTCATTTTTTCACCATTCCGCTTAGGTACCCAAGCAGCGCTAGGCTTGGGAATATTTCTATCCTACCTAAATACATAAGAATCATTAAAAATACCTTGGAAAAGTTCCCCATGTCAGGAATTGAAAGCGTGCTGAGCCCTACGTTTCCCATTGCTGAAGCGACAAGGAAAAGCGAATCGACAATCGCATAATTCGTCGCAATAAAAACCCCTGCTGCAAAAAGGAAAAGCGTCACATATGCAAACATATATGTCGATGCCTCGATGATGTGGTTATCCTTGACCGGTAGGCCGCTCATTTTGATGAGCTGGATCGTCCCTGCCGGCAGAAATGACGCACGTATGTGCCGTATGAGCGTTTTTAGCACAAGGAGGATACGCCACAGTTTGATCCCCCCTGCAGTTGAGCTTGACATGGCCCCAATTATCATAAGAAGCGCAAGGAGGTACTTGCTAAATGAGTGGAGGACATTTACGTTTCCTATCGAAAACCCCCCTGATGAGATCGCAGCTACTGTATTGAAAAATGTATTTGCAAGCTCTTCACGCCCGACATACCATATGAGCGTAAAAACCACGAGCGTTATGCCAACATAAAGGATGAATTCCTCATCAAAAAGCGCCCGGTCAAACTCAAGTCTTGCCATGTACCTAAACAATACGAAGCTTGTTGCACCTGCAAACATGATAAGTGCAAGCGCAACTTTTTGAAACGTCGTAAGGCCATACGTGTCAAAAGGAAAGAAGCCCCCGTTTGATATTCCGGTCATTGAAAGGTTTACTGCGTAAAATGCCGGGAGGTCAAGAAGATAAAGCCCTGCCGCCCCAAGTACTGTAAGTATGAGGTATGTTTTCCATATGCCTGACACCGTTTTCCCTATGCCGATGTCCGAAAGCGACCTTCCTTCAGCCTTTAAGAAAAAAAGCGCCTCGCCTCCCCGTACTATCGTAAGCATGACAATGATGATGCCTAAGCCGCCGATCCACTGAGTAACGCTTCTGAAAAGGACAATACTTTGTGGAAGCGTTTCAACTGTCCGGAGCGCTGAAAGCCCGGTTGACGTCCAGCCCGAAACGCTTTCAAAAAATGCATCTATGGGCTCACTTCCATAAAAATAGTATGGGATCGCGCATATTGCGGGAATGATGAGCCATGCCATCGCGGTTACCACCATAATATCCCCGAGGCGCAGGGTATCTATCTCCTGCCGCAGGTTCCTAAGCGTCTGCGGGGTTTTCTGGTACATCACCGGTTCATTGGTTAAAATTCGGTGCACCAGTTTGCGGATGTTCTCAATGACCTGTACGGCGATGTCCTTAAGCGCAAATGACATAAGCAGTGCAATCGTGATGCCTATGGGAACATAGCCCGTATCCGCATTGTATATACTATAAAAAAACGGTATAAAGAGGGGGATTGCAGAATAAAACATGACTGCAGTTAATTTCCTGATAAGCTCCATGTGATTTACCTAGCTCTTATCTCAGTTACTTTTAAAAAATATGGGCCCAGAAGGAATTGAACCTTCCGTCTTTCGCGTTCCAACTTTTAGGAAAAGTTGGATCAAAACCAACTCTTCAAAAGCTGTAAGGCGAACGTCTTACCGTTTCCGCCTTTTAGGAAAAGGCGGCCCAAAACCACCTCTTCATAAACGGAATCGACTATAGGCCCGTAAATGAAATCTAGAACCGTTGTGCGGGCGGCTTTACAAAGAGGTAATACTTCTCCTTTCCTTCCACCTCTGCCATTATCCGGTGCACAAGTATCCCTGCAAGGTCTGGTAGGGTCGGAATCCGCTGTTTTATATCCGCATAACTTTCAAAGGGCTGCTTTTCGCGAGCCGAAAGTATGGCTTCCATGTTTTTCTTCCCTACGCCTGGCAGCAGGTCAAGCGTATGAAACCTGATCGAGATTGGTTTGCACTTATTGATGAATTCAACAAAATCCTTTTCGCGCTCCTCTATTATCTTGCGGAGGATTGTCGGCAGGCTTTCCTTTGCAGAACGGGTAAGTGAGTCAAATTTTATCCTTCCCTTTATGACGCTCACCTCATCGCGTGCATCCTTTCCAACGTAGAGGCGCTGCCCGATGACTATGTTCGCCTCTGGTTTGACTGTTGCCTCAAGAAGGGTAAAAAATTTTTCACCGATTAGTTGGACGATCGGTTCGCGCCGGAGCTGCGTGGCATGGCCTGAAGGCAGATACTCTATAACCCATGCATTGTCTTCCATACACATCCCCTGTTTTATTGCAGCAGCGCAAGTATTGCATTGAGCTCCTCTTCATTTAGTTCTACTCTGTCCTTTATAAGTATGGTCTTTAAGGTGTCTAGTTTCTTTGGCCGTATATCAACCAGTTTGACTGCGAGCTCCTCGGTGATTTTTTCATTTGTTTTTATGACCTCTGCCACCAATTTTTGTGCCGCCTTTGCGTCCTGCTTGGCAAATTTCTCGGCATGGTCAAGTGCCTGCTTTTGTTCGTATTCAAGGTCACTTTGCTCTTTTCGTTTTTCAAGCATCTCCTTGGCTTCTGATACGGTTACTGGTTTTGAAGATGTTATGTTCATAGCATCACCTGTGTCTTAAATGAATCGGGTGTGAAATGAGCTGCTTTGTTTTTCTTCCATCAACTATTTCAACCACGTAGCTTTTTCCCCGCTTTGCGACGACTCTGCCGTTTTTATTCGTGTATCGTATGTCCGGCCGGCCCATTTCATATGCCTGCTGGTCGATCACTACGGTTGACCCGATTTCAAATGTCTTGACGAAATCGGATACTGTGGCACGGGTCTTGCCAGTCAGTCGTCTTGTTCTTCTTGACATTGATCCATGTGAGCGTTTAACCATACTATCCCTCCTATTATATTTCTACATACTAAATATAAAACCCTTTGAATGCTTCACGTACATTAAGCCTAGAATCAACATATCTTTACTGATTCGGACATTTTTCTTTATTTTATTTTTAAACCTTACTCTTTTTAAATTCATTCTTTTCTTTATAAATAGGGTATTTATAAATAAAGCGACACGGGTGATGGATTGGGAAAGAAAATCGACTACGTAATAACAAACATTGTGGCTTCTGCCAACCTTGGCTTGGAACTTGACCTCTTCTCGCTTGCGCAGAAGATCCGCGAAGTTGAATACGAACCCGAGCAGTTTCCGGGTGCAATACTGAAATTCAAGGACCCAAAGGCAAGCCTCCTTTTGTTCAAGAACGGCAAGGTTGTTTGTGTCGGCTGCAAGAAACGCTCCCTCATCGAAAAAACGATTGAAAAAACAATCAAGCTCCTTACTCCGTATGCAAAACGGATTATAAAAAAGAAAAAACCTCAGATTGAGATTACCAATATCGTCGCAAGCTCTAGTTTTGACATGGGTCTTGACCTGTATAAAATCGCATATAAGTTGCGGGATGTCGAATACGAACCCGAGCAGTTTCCGGGTGCAATACTGAAATTCAAGGACCCAAAGGCAAGCCTCCTTTTGTTCAAGAACGGCAAGGTCATCTGTGCAGGTGCAAAGAACGAAAAGGAAATAAAAGCCGCGTTATATAAAGCGCAGCAGCTCCTCAAGCCGTACGCTGAAAAATTGGAGGAATGACACAAGGTTATTAATCTTGCTTTTCACTATTCTTACATGCAAAGAGCGTTACTCTTAGTTTTCTTCTTAGTTTTTCTTTTATTTTTAGGCGGTGCGCTTGGCCTTCGGGACGTTACCGAGTGCGACAGTGGAACAAATAGAAATACTGGCCAGGTCATGTCCGATGGCGACCGGATGCTTTGCTACCATGAGGCGGCAATAACGCAGGCCGTCCAGTGCCAGACATGTACAAACATAGGGGATACGTGCCAAAAGATCATCGCCGTCTCAACTGCCGCGAGCGCGCGGGGCAAGGATATCCTTTCCCTCGCAGAGGCGCAGCGCAATGCGTGCCTGTATGATGTTGCACGGTATACGCGAAATCAGCAGTATTGCAATTCGATTGACGAAACTGCCCTTTCAAACACCGGCACTGCCTTATTTGGTAGTGCCGTTTCTCGGGATTTTTGCATATCCAACGTAGTACGGCTTAACCGCGCAACCCCTGCACACTATCTTAATGACCCAAACAACATCTGTTTTCTAAGTTTTGTGTTTCCTGCAGTGCTTGGGCTTGTTTTCCTACGGAGAACGTAATGCCCATACGGTTAATGCATAATTAAAATGTTTTAATTTTTAAACTTAAAAGTAGTGGTCGCCAACCGCTTGTGTGGCCGAACCATTTTCATTAATTCTTATTGCCTTGTTTATGTCTTTGCAATCTGAAATTCATCCATCAGTTCTAGTGCCTTCTTTACGCTCATGCCTTCTCGTATGCCCATATCCTCTGCCCAGGTCGTTGTAAAGCGTATCTTTGCTTTCATAAAATCATCCAGGGTTTTTACCCCTGAGACGAAAGCTGCGATATCGCCTACTTTTTCTGCCGTTTGTTTGTCGATGTAGCTGCATGCAACATAGCCGCCCTTTGCTTTTATCACAATTAATGGAAGATTTCCTATTTTTTGATTATATGCCACGTATGTTTTTCCATCACACGTAACTGCTTCCATTAAAATCCACCCCGTTCACGCTGCCGTCTTAATTGATTTTTTTTCTTCTCAAATATTTTACGGTGCTTACCGCAGCTGATGCAGTAATATACTTCACGCTCCGTAAAAAGAGAAACATTATCGCTTGTTTTCAGGTCGGTTGAAAAGTAACTTCTTTTATTGAATGAGACCGCTTTGTCCCGAGGCATTGTCCTTCCGCACGATTCGCAACTGAAAAGTCGTTCTCGCCCGCGTCTTCTTTTTCCCATAATTTCACTCCTCGATATTTTTTAATTTTCCTAACATGGTGCCATCTAATTGGAATACTAATGCGTCGTCTAATTTAAATAGCTTATTGTGCAGGAGTGGCCCCCGATGCATGCGAGCGTCTGACCTGAGCGCTTTTCCTGCTAAGAGGTTGAATGCAGGAAGCAAAATGAGTTCTATCTTTTCGTTAAACTGTTCGTAATATTTTTCTATGTTCGATTTTTCCGAGGGTAAAACAAACCATGCCGCTTCGTGGTGTCTTTTTCCAAGCGTGTCCCGAAAACTGACCTGTGGATGTGCATGTGCCGCAACAATGTACTCTGCTTCCATGAGCTCATTGGCAGGCCATGCATTGCCATGGACAAGGCCAAGCGTGTCAAATAGCATCCCCTCGCTTGGTTTTACATCGTTGCAAACGGTTTCGACCCCCCCGTCATGGTTTCCGCGCACGACTGTTACGGGAATTATTTTCTGTAGTTTTTCAAACGCCCTTCGTGTAATCGGATCAACGTATTCTATTTTCTCCTTCACGTCCCCCAAAATGATTAACCGCTTTGCTCGCGTTTTTTTAATGAGCGAAATAACGTGCTTGAGCGTGTGCTCGCTTGCGTTTTGATAATGGATGCCCCCCTTCTTTAGTTTTTCTTCAATTCCAAAGTGCGTATCCCCGATAATGAGCGCCCCCTTGTGGATGAGTGCAGGCTCGTTTACGACGAATTCCATGATATTGTTTCGGAGCCGGGTTTTAAATCATAGCTGTCGGGGAATAGCGTTTTAACACTATTTCAACTAATTGTATCTGAGTTTCATGATTTCTCCCAAATTTTATTTTCGCCACGATTCGATCCGCAACCACCAGAGCGAATTCATGGGGGATATCCACGAGGCCGTAACGTATCAAAAGATACTGCTTGCACACGCAGTTACTGGGCTTGGGAAAACGGATTCGGTTTTTGCCGCAACACTTTCCCATGCATTAGAAAACGACCTTTCAATCTTTTTTCTTACTCCAAAAATATCCCAGCACAAGATCGCAGTCGATGTTGTTCGCGGGCTATCAAGGAAATTTGATCTAAATATTCGGGCAGTGGACATGATCGGGCGACGCTATGCCTGCATTGACCCGTCACTTTCCGATCTTGACCACGAGGGGTTTTACCAGAGCTGCGAGAAAAAAAGAAAGCGTGAAGAGTGTGAGTTTTACGGAAACGCGCGCGGTTACAACCCTGTTGGTGAGGCAAAGGCAAACCGCCTTTTTGGAAAGATGCTTTCGGATTATGGGAGCGTAAAGACGCACGATGAGCTCGTTTCCATCGGTGAAGATAAAATGGCGTGCCCGTATGAGTGGATGATCAAACTCGCAAGCAGTTCAAACATCGTCATTGCCGATTATTTCCACGTCATGGTGCCCCGCATCCGCGAGCTATTCATGCGCAAGATAAACAAGAAGATGGATAAGTCCATCGTCATCATAGATGAGGCGCACAATCTTGCATCCAGGATTCGCGAACAGCTGTCAAGCACCCTGAATTCATTTATGCTCAGGCGTGCCCAGCGCGAGTTAAAGTTGCTTGGGATCGATTCAGGCCCGATTGAAACAAAATTTGCCCGATGGGGCGAGGGACTGTGTAGCGGGAAACGGGAGGCGCTTGTCTCAAAACAGGACATCAATTCATTTCTTGGCGAAGTCGGGATTGAACGGGAAGAAGCAATTAATTCATTTGAGGTTGCGGGCACAACATTTATTGAAAGGACAAACCGCAAGAGCGCATGCCTCAAGATCGCCGCATTCCTTAAGCAGTGGGATTCAGAGGAAACAAACACGATCCGTATCCTCCGTAACCGCGGTACCTATTGTTCACTCTCAAAGCGCTTCCTTGACCCTTCCCAGGCGACAAGCGTGCTTAATGACGCGCATGCCGCCATACTTATGAGCGGTACGCTTATCCCACTTGAAATGCACCGTGATGTGCTTGGCCTTGATCGCGAACGGACTCTGATGAAAAAGTACGCATCCCCGTTTGACCCGCAAAATGTCCGTTACGTCATTGCAGAAGGGACGACAACGCGCTATTCAAAGCGCGATTTCAATAACTATTCAGTAATCGCGCGAAGTATCGAGTCGATCATTGCAGCTTCGCCACCAGGCGTCATCATTTTTTTCCCATCCTACGTTGTCCTTAACGCAGTCGTTCCGCTCATCAAAAACAGCATACTTCTTGTCCAGCGTGAGAAAATGAACCCGCGCGAAGTTGGCGAGCTTCTTCGTTCATTTAGAAGCGGCCGTGGCGTGTTATGTGCGGTGCAGGGCGGAAGCATTTCGGAAGGCGTTGACTTTTGCAATGAAGAGATAAAAACGGCAATTATTGTAGGGATCGCACTTGAGGAGATGGGCCTTGAGGTGCAAGCGCTCATTGATTATTACGATGACAAGTATGCGCGCGGCTGGGAGTACGGGTATACGTATCCCGCGATCATCAAGGCGTTGCAAGCGGCAGGAAGAAGCATCAGAAAAGAGACCGACCGCGCGGCAATTGTGTTTATGGACGAGCGCTTTAAATGGAATAATTACAAGAGCATTATGGATGACGGCAAGAAATTCATCATTACTTCCGAGCCTGAAAAATATGTCAAGGAGTTTTGGAGCTAATCTGCCTTTTTAGGGGGATTGTAATATCTGATTACGCCTACCAGTCCTGCCATCATTTGGCTTGACATCACTATTGTTCTTTCAATTGATTCTATTACCCTGACCGCATATGATCCAACGAGCGGACTGTACCCCGATTCCCACGCTGGTTCTTTTCGTGCAAAATGTCTTGCGAGCCTTTGGGACGGCCGATTCGTGCCGCTTACTTGACTGACTAAACGCTCTTTCCAAATTTTTTTCATATGTTTATCTCTACTGCATTATGTTTTTAAATATATAATCTTATGGAAACATAACCAATTTAAGAAGTAAGCTATAATTTTTCTTTATGCTTTTTACAAAAAAATACGGGCCCAAAACGCTTGGCGATTTCCTTGGAAACACAGAACAGCGCGAGCGTATTCGCCAGTGGATACTTAACATCCTTAGCAACAAGAAAAAGAAGCCGCTCCTTATTTATGGTCCGCCCGGAGTCGGCAAGACGACCATTGCATATGCGCTTCAAAACGAGTTTGACCTTGAGCTTTTGGAAATGAGCGCAAGCGATTTTAGGAACAAGGCACAGATCGAGCGCGTACTTGCAAGCGCGTCCGCCTCCGGGTCGCTTTTTGGGAAACGCAAGATACTTCTCATTGATGACGTTGATGCCCTCCAGGGCACTGACCGCGGCGGGGCAGGCGCGATCACTGCAATTTTGAGGGAAAACCGCTACCCCATCATCCTTACTGCGACTGATCCCTGGGAGAAGAAGCTTGCACCGATCCGTGTGGAATGCGAGTTACTAGATATGAAACGGGTCAGCACCCAGTCCATCAAGAAAATGCTTATACAGGTCGCAGCGCAAGAAAAAATCACGATAACCGATACAAAACTATCTGCCATTGCAGAGAATGCAGACGGCGATGTACGAAGTGCGCTTAATGACCTCCAGGCGCAAAATACGTATGCACGGGACCGCCAGAAGGACATCTTCCAGCGGATCCGCACCGTTTTCAAGGCACGTACCTACCGCGAGGCAAAGGAGGCAACACTTGGTGATGTTGACTATGATATCCTCAAGTTATGGGTCGATGAGAACATCCCTAATGAGTATGAGGCTGCCGAAGACCTTGCGTGTGCATACCATATGCTCTCCCGTGCGGACCTGTTTGAGGGGCGTATCAAAAAGCAAAAGTGGGTATACCTTAAATACGCATTTGACCTTGCAACTGCGGGGGTGGGCCTTGCAAAAAAGAAACCGTATGCAAAGTTCACCAAATACCAGTTCCCAAAGTACCTAAAAGAGATGAGTAGGACAGTCCAGCGCCGTGCGCTCCTTAAGGCCATCGGCGAAAAGGTGGGCAAGCTGACGCATGTAAACCGGCGTGATGCACGCCAGTACCTACCGCTTATCAGGGCATTTGCAGAACAGTCGCCACAGGAGACTTTGGACCTGTATAACTTTACTGAGGAAGAGCTTGCATTCATTGTGGGGACAAGCGTTAAAGGGCTTAAGACCGCCAAAAAATAACTTATTATTTTCGCTTCAGTTTCCCGATATCAGCCGCATCAACCTGCAACCGATATTTCTGCATGATCTTTCCAACGTCATAACCGTTCTCTTGTGCTATTTTTTCAAGTTCCTTTCCGGTTATCCTCCCTAGGTTTCCTTCATTGAGCGCCTGCTCAATGGTTTTTCCCTTTGCGAGGTACTTTAATATTTCAGGAATTGCCGCCTTTACGAATAAGCCCCGCGTATACGCGTCAAATAAATCCCCAAGCGACTTCTCGGCATCCGCAATTTCGGTTCCCTCGCGCCTAAGCGCAACAAGCGTGTTTTCAAGCGTCGTTGCAACAAGCATCGGCTCAGCCCCCCTTTCCACGAGCGATTCAAACAGCTTTAGGTGCCTTGAGCGTAATATTTTTTCCGCCATTTCGACGTTAAGCAGTTTTTGCAGTTTTTCCTTCTTTTCCTCAAGGGACTCGCCCATTTCTTGTTTTACTTTTTTGAGGAACGATTCATTTAATATAAATGCAGGGACATCCGTTTCAGGGTATAACCGTGCCTTTCCAGGAATGGGGCGCATATAACTTGACGTGCCATCAGGATTTGCACGCCGCGTTTCCCCTAATACTGCCGGCGCGTTAATGCGGTCACGTACCATTTGCAGTGCGTTTTGTGCGACATGCCGTTCTGCAACTACCATAATGAACGCATCGTTTTCGCCGACACCGAGCGCCTTTTTTATTTCATGTAATTCGCTCTCGTTTATCCCATATTTTCCCATGTCCTCATCAGAATGGACGATCCCCCTTACGCCTGCCATTTTTGCGTAATCACTTAACTCGGTACCGAGTCGTCGGTTTGGGTTTACTTCTTTTCCTATTAGCCCGCGCATAGTGGCGGCCTTCATTGCAAGTACGGTTTGCCCTTTTTCAATCCCTACCCTTATGAGTTTTGCATTGGTGGCCGAAAAGATATAAGTTATGTCGACAAGCGCACTTTCCATTGTTTTTATTTGTTTATAGATCTCAACGAGCTCGTTTTGCCTTCTTACCTCGTTTTCTACGATGGTTGGGAGCATCTTAAGCTCCTGTGCGCCCTTGATCTCAACACGTGTTCCTTGTTCGGTACTTACATTAACGTCCTGCCGGATCGTGCCTAAGCCCCGTGCCACCTTTCCAGTTGCACGCATGGTTGCACCTATCTTTTCTGCAACCTCAAGTAAGTGGGCCCCGTCCTTTATGTCTGGCGAGGTGGAGATTTCAATAAGCGGGATCCCAAGTCGGTCCAGGCGATATCGCGCAACGCGTTCATTTCCTTCAATTATCCCAGCGCTTTCCTCTTCAATTGCAATTTGAGGTATCGCGACCCGCCCTCGTGAGGTTTCGACATGTCCGTTAAGCGCAATGATTGCGGTTCTTTGGAACCCTGAGGTGTTGCTTCCGTCAATGACCAGTTTTCGCATCACGTGTATTTCGTCAACCGGCTTTGCATTAAGGTGAAATGCGATTTCTAATGCAGTCGCAAGCGCCTCTTCATTAAGGGGGTGCGGCGGTTCCTCGTCAGTCTCAACAAGGCAGTTCGTTTTCTTATACACGCTATACTCGTATGTCCTCTCTTTGCGCGCTTCAACAAGTGCCGCCTTGTCAAATTCGCCAAGTTCGCTTAATACGGGGTGAAGCCTTCGCCTTATAACAAGTTCTGGTGGTGCGTCTTCCGCAAGCTCTGATGGGCAGGAACAGAAGAGCTTGCGTGTTGCAAGCCTCTGATGAAGTTCTAATCCAAGTCTAACCATGCAATCACTCCACCGTACTCCTTTCGCTTATCTCCCCAACCATGTTTGTAAGCATTTCTTCCCTTACCTTCTTTGGGTTTTTCGTATGTCCGAGCACCCAACAAAGCTTTGTATACGCGGTTTCAGGCGTCCAGTCGCAGTTGTCCCCGATTACCCCCGCCTCGTCCAACAGACGCCCGGTTGAATAAACATTGAGGTTCAAGCGGCCGAAAATAGTCTGCGGTGCCATAACGACGTGAGTCCCGCTTCCTATGATGTCTTTGATTGGCGGGAGGAGTGACCGCACTGTTTTGTCCCCAAACGGGTTACTTGCGACTTGCCCAAGCCCGGTTGCCATGATCACGATCCCATCATAGTTACCTAGATTTTTTAGAAACTCCGGCTTCATACCGGGATAGAAATAAACCATTGCGACATTGTCGCTTAGGCGAGTATCAGCCTTTAACTTTGAAGGGGAGTTCCGCGGCTTGATCTGATTAAGCGCCCTAAATAGCCCTTGTGCATGGTCGACCTCTGCCAGAGGCGG
>CAZPPT010000019.1:0-14439 GCA_964588555.1 Microcaldota archaeon
CCGGAGCCTTAAGATCGCAATTGTCGGGAAATATACTGCGGTAAAGGATGCGTATATCAGCGTAAAGGAGGCACTTGTGCATGGCGCTGCGGCAATTGACCACGGCCTTGATATTCTCTGGGTCGAAGGATCAGACCTTGAAAAGGGCAGCGCTGAAGACTACCTTAAGGGCGTTGACGGCGTTATCGTGCCAGGCGGTTTTGGCGAGCGAGGTGTCGAAGGCAAAATAAAGGCAATCAAATATGCGCGTGAAAACAACATACCATACCTGGGATTATGCCTTGGTTTGCAGCTTATGGTTATTGAGTATGCACGAAACGTTGCCCTACTTTCAGGCGCAAATTCAACTGAGTTTAACAAGACTGCATCTCATCCAGTTATTGACATCCTTCCTGAGCAGCGTGCAATTACCACTCTTGGCGGTACGATGCGCTTGGGTGCATGGCATTGCGGCATAGAAAAAGATACGCGCGCGGCAAAGGCGTACAAGTCAACTTCTTGCGATGAGCGACATCGTCATAGGTACGAGGTAAATCCCGGGTATATGGAAAAGCTTTCAGAGGCCGGACTTGTATTTTCCGGCGTGTACCAAAGCAAACAGGGGCCGATCGCAGAAATTACCGAATGGTCTTCAAAATATGGCTTTGGTGTCGGGACACAGGCGCATATCGAATTAAAATCAAGGCTCGAGGCGCCTGCCCCGTTATTTGTTGCATTCATGAAGGCCGCAAGCGAACAAAAACGCTAATTAACCTTTCTTTTTAATTGTCACATATGCCACTTGCCGTTTCAAAGGAAGCCCAGTCCGTTGCGCGTGCTTCCATCATGAGCGTTTCAGTTAGACAAACTGCCTCATTTCTTACGGTTCAGGGCGAACGTGTTTATCATGAACTTGGGCTTGGCTCAAGAAGCGTTTCAATTGCGGGCAAGCTGCTTACTCTTGATGCAGCGCTTAAAAAAGGCGCGGCATTAAGCGGCGCCAAAAAGGAGGCGTTTGCCCGCGACGTTTCGTTTGCACTTTCCGAACTTTTCAGGATCAATGACGCTAATACCGTTACGAATCCCCTTGGCATGGCGTACGATACGCACGTAAGCGCCCCCGCTACTGCGCTTAAGACAAAATCATTTAACTGCTTTGGCGGCTCGCTTCTTCTTGCAGCCACGCTTGCATATGCAGCACAAGAGATGGGCATCCGGACTACTGTTGAGATCGTCCCAGTACCGATACGCATCGTACGTGATAAGATGGACGAAACAGGCCATGCCATTGTGCGTCAGTCGATTGCAGGGTCCGAATATTTTTTTGATGTTACAAATACGTTTTTGCGTGCCGGCGAACTTACCCGCTTGCCTGGGAAAGAAGGGGGCATCGGTTTTGGTTCAGTTGAGTATGCGATAGATCGACCGATTCCGGTAACTGAGAAGCTTTTCGCAGATGCAACCATCCAGGAGCGCCTTATGAATGGTGGATTTTCGCAGCAGGAGGCGCTCGCACAGCTTTCACGCATGCACCCATCCCTTGTCCGTTATTTCTTTGACGGCCTGCCGGCTGATGCACGGGAGGAGTTCCTTGGTACTTATTATACTGCCGACCGTCTGCGCAAGGAAGCACAGCCGGTTGTGCGATTCGTCATCGCACTTCATCTTCTTCGCCGCGACGCGGAATTTGCCCGGATCGCCATGTCATCGCTTGCACAGGTGCGGGAGGAAGGCACCATGCACCTTTTACCGATGAAGGGCGTCCTTAAACCCCTCATAGCACTCCATTCAAAAACAGACAAAAAGGCAAGTGAACGTCTTGGCCTTATCCCGCTTATCTTTCGTTCCGCCTCCCAGCTTGGCCAAACCGACAGTTCCCAACAGCGGGCATTTGCCGAATTTGTCCGCCAAAATATCCCAGCAGTGCAGAACTACTTCGCGCATGTGGGACCTGCAGTGGCCTTTGAGTCACTTGCCATATATGCGCTTTGTAGCCCTGCGCCTTCAAAAGACCGCCTTATTAACACGGCTTTGCGGTCATACTCAATTAATCCGCAGGAGTTTCATAAGTACATTGCAGCAGTTGTGCAGGATGCACCTCCTTTACATAAGGTGCTTATGGAGCGTGCGGGTGTGAGCGTACTCTATGCAACTGCGCTTAAGTTCATTTCTGATGCCTACCAGGGTGCAAACCTTGCGCAGTTTGGCGCCACGACTAATAGCGCAAATGGGTATCTTGCCCGTTACCTTGCAAGGCATATGCGTGAATTTGCGCCAAAAAATAGTGTCTTACTTGCTGCAGCTCGATGAAAGGAACAAAAGGACCTCTTGTTCGCGCTTGTATTGCTCTTCCTTACTTCGCGGGACAAATCCGATCCAGTTTTGTCGTATGTACTCTATAGCCATTTCATCTTTTGCCGCAAGTGCCGTAAGAACCTGTTGGAATCGCCTTATTTCAGGGTCGTTTCTTTCCCCACTGAAGCTTTCGCCAAACTGCAGCCGTGGAAGAAGGGCTATGATAAGCTGACGCACATTTACCCTGTCGTTTTCTTTTAAATAACGGAGTGCCTGTGCGAGTATTCCGTTTTCATTCTGCGCTCCAGGCGCAACATCATACATATTGGCGACTGCCATTGAAATTGCAGAATATTCCCTTAGAAGCGAGTTCTTGTTCGTACATGCCCGCTTTACACGCAAAACGAGTTGATGCAGTTCCGACTTGTACGTTTGTTGTACCGCCACCATTGGCGGCTCACTAATCGGTACTCCCTTTGGCAGTCTGGCACATGCTGCCCCTATTACGAGTGCGCCAACTGCGTATCGGAGTCTCATGTTATAATTTATAAATAAAAGTGCTTATAAAGGGATCGTTTATCCGGTGCCCTTATTGCCTTTCCGGCTTGCAAAGTGCCACGGCCGTATATTCAACGCTGTTTTTCTGCCAGCGTCGCAGCATGTACCCAGTTTGTTCAAGCGGCCAGGTGGCAGAAAGAAAATCAATGACTGCCTCTACCCGTTCTTCCCGTTGTGCAAGGCGCATGAGTATCTCTGAAAGGCGGTCGCTGTCAGGCGTCCAGAACCGCTGCTGTTTTTCTCGTGGCGCGATTACGCCCTTGCCTTCAGTTACTCTGCCGATGACCATAATCATGGCCGGTAGCGGGTCGACAGCTGGATTTTCCCTTACGTGTGCAAGTATGGCTGCAAGAAGCCCATTTTTATTGCTTCCAAGGAATAGGTCTGGGTCGTTTGTCTCATTGAGCCGTCCGTTCAGTGTGCGAAAGTGTTTCATGAATTCATCATCGACACCTTCACACGCAAGTTGCCTAAGAAGCATAAAGAGACGGGGGTATTCACCGCCTTTGATATTTCCTGAGTTTTTGATAACTGCCGCAAGCTCTTCAAACATGGCCTCACGTGGCGTTTGCTGTGGGCCGCTTGCATGCGGTTTGACAGTTGGCTTGCGGGTTTTTTCCATGGCTATGATTGGTGTTTGTGCATCTCCGCTGGCCCGTATGTTCTCTTGCATTTTTGGCACATGTGTGCACGCAGCGATGAATGCTATGCCTATGCTTGCGGCGACCATTGTTCTTTGTCGTCGGGCGTATTTTTGCAACATATGTTTAATTATGGGCAATAAAACTTATATTAGTTCATTTTTCCATATTTTTTGATAAACGTGCGAAACATTATGGAAATATGGCAGCGGTGCGGCCTCCTTGTCACTGTGTAAAACGGATGGCATCTTTCACAGCACTTCTGAAAAACCGTTTTTGCGGGTTTCTTTTCTTTTTGTGCATCAAGTTTCTTTTTGAGCACATATGCGCCAACAAATGGGATAAGGTACCATGGGACGTCGGTCTCATCAAGCGCCTTTATTTTTTTCCGTGTTTTCCTCACTATGGCCTTAATTTGTTCTTCCTCTTCCTCACGTAGGCCCTCTTTTTGGAGAGCCGGTTCTTCCCTCTTTATTTCTTCGCCCTTTTTTTCCTCCACTAAGGGTGCAGAGGTACTTCTTACTATGTGCACGTCATCTTTTCGTTCTGCTTCCTTTACTTTTTTTATCGTTTCTTCGCTTTCCCTTGTTTTTTCTATGTCCTGTCCTTTTTGCACTTGCTCATCGGGAGGCATTCCTTCTGTTGACCTTTGTTTTTCGGCCATACCTCCTCTTTCTTTGTTCTCAATTGCACCCTCTTCCTTTTGTATCTCTTCTGCCCGTTGTATGCCTACTTTTCCTTCAGCTACATATTCTGCTTCTCGTGTTTTTTCCCCACCAAAATCAGGATAATATCCTACCTGACTGGTTCGTGCTAGTTTAATTCCAACGTTTTTCATGGGTTCCATGGTACCATCTGCCTGCCTTCCCCTTAGTGGCGCTTGTTTTGGCAGTTCAATGCTGTCTGGCGGCCCTCCCCCTTGCCCTTCAGAAACAGGATGTTCTATCGGTACGCCGTATGGTACTGTCCTCTCCATTTCATCTTTTTGCGCTACGCCGAGCCTGATTGCCTGTAGTTCCTCTTTGGTTTGCGGTACCTGCATGGATATGACCGGAACCACGGCAGCAGATTCCCCACCACCCGCCTGCGCCTGTTCTTGCCGTATTTCGAGCGGCGCAATTATGACGCCAGTACGCCCATTCCCCTGAGCGCGTGTTTTTTGTACATTCTCATCAGTATTTGCTGCATATTTCATTTCAGCCCGCGCAGCTGCCGGAAGCCCGACAATTGAAACAGGTATATATGTATATGGTGCAGTGTTGATTGCGACAACAATGTCTTGGTTTTCATTATCTGTTGCAAGGTGTTCTATCCCCGGCAGTTGTCCTGCGGTCATGGTTACGTACTGCGGAACTGTGTCTTCCGGGGCCAAGGATGGCGTAAGAGCCTGGGCAATTCCGACCGGTATCAAGGTCGTTCCCGTACCGTCCTGTAGCGATACATCTTCCGCATACGCCCGGGGAGTCTGTATCGGCGGAACCTCGATGCTGTATTGGTAGGCAGTTTCCTCAGCCTCGTTTCTTCGTGCAGCTACCCATGGGTTTTCCAGCGCCTCGTGTTCCATGCCGACATCTGATACCCTCTTGACCGGTTTGCTTCGATACACTTCGAGCATAGACGGGTCATTCCCCGGACTTCCCCAACCGACTCCCTCGTAACCTACTGAGTAGCGCCCTTCCCCGATGGTGTACGGGCGCCCTTGTTTTTGGAATACTGATTCAGGTTCTTCGGGTTTCAAGCGCTCCTCCTGTCCGGTTATTGCGGTCGTCCCTACTACTTCCTCACGGGATTGTATTGAGGATTTTTCCCAGTAATCTTCGCTTACTTCAGTTTTTTGCGCTTCGTGCATCTTAGTTTTTTCTACCACTGCTCCACGTGCAAATCCTGAACCTCGCGACCGTGCCGTTTCCTTGACTGCATTGTCGCTTATTACTGCTGAATTTGCAAGAAAGTCAATGCCTTCACCTGCCCCTTGTTGTTCAAGGTGATCAATGATCTGCGGCGTGTGCTCGGTAATCACTTGATTAAGCTGCTTGTTGATTTCTGTCACATTTATCTCGGGCACCTTTGCCGCAACCACTCCTATATCATTATAATTTTTGATCAGTTCCAATGCAGCATGTTCCTTTCTCCCTTCATCTTGGCTGTGGAGGTCCTGGATTAGCGATCTGATCTCGTCTACACTATATCTTGTTTTTTTCTGAAGTGGTTCTTCAAGGCGCACATTGGCGTTTTGTATGTCTGGTACATGCGCTTTCTGCCTTTCAAGTCTCTTTTTGTCAAGTGGCATAGTATCACTTCTTTACCCGCAGCTGTTCCTTCTCAAGCTGCCTTTTGAATGCCTTTATATATTCATGGATGAACAAAAAGCGGGCCGTGTACTCTTCGATCCCAAAGACTACATTGAATGTCACCGTCTTTTCGCCTAGTGCCGTGTAGCGCATATACGGTTTAAATGTACGTACTGCCCCCGATATCTTCTTTTGGAGCCGTTTTGCAATCTTGATTGAAACCCGTTCTATTCTTTCAAGATCCATATCGGCAGGTACGGCATATTCAAACGGTACCTCGACCTGACGGTTGGGGAGGTACGTATTTACCACTATTGACTGGGAAATACGGGTATTTGGGATAATGAGCGTCGTATTATAGAGTGTCCGGAGCCGGGTTGCACGCCAGCCCACGTCCTCCACATACCCGTTTATCTTCTCAATCGGGAACTCTATAAAATCCCCGACCTGTATGGGGCTTGCCGAAACGATATAAAGTCCTGCAAAGAAATTTGAGAGGCTGTCATTAAGCGCAAGGCCTATTGCAAGGCCCCCTATCCCAAGCGCCGCAATAAGCGGCGTTATTTCAACCTCAAAATAATCAAGCACGCCAAGAAGCGCAACTATGTATATTGCGAGCCTTACAAAACGAAGTGCAAACCTCGTTGCCCTTTGCTGGCGCCTATTGCTTACGTGAAGCCATCGTTTGATAAAATGGGTTGTAATTCGCTCCACAAGATACGCGATGGTAAATATGATAAGTACGAAATAGCTGTTTGAAAATATGCCGTGGTATTCCTGGAATGCCGCAATCGAGACAAGCGCAAAATAGATCGCGCTTACGACAACGCCGTATTGGAACGACCTGCCGACCGCATCCGTTGTTGCCCTGCTTATTTCCTTGCCAAGCAGGCGTGCCGTTGCAGGTAGGATTAGCCGTACGGCAAATAACAATGCCTCTGAGAGGATGATGCCCGCAACCAGTATAAGGAATGCAATGGCCACATCCGGAAGATTGCTTATTTGGGCAATAATCTGGGGCGTCTCCATATTCAAAATTGCCTCAAACCGCCTTTATATAAATAGTCCGGATTTATTTTCGTTTCAAGGCATCTATTTTTTTGTTCATTTCCTTTAGCAACCGCTCCATTTTTTCAAAGTTGTGACCGAATGGGGCATACCCCGCCAGCTTGTTGCGGGGTCCCTTCGGTCACATTGATTCTGCGCTTCCCTTGTGTATTAATATTGCAGTGAGCACCACCATGGTGAAAAGTTGCAGAAATTCAGATTGCCAATTTTCAAGTGTCGCACTTAGAAACACGGGGATGAATGTTGACAGCGTTGCAGGTTCGCCGTGAACCCTTTGCTCCTCTTTGTATTCTTCCCACTGAAATACTGCTTAGGATGGCCAGCTTGCAATGAAGAGTATTGCAAGCGTGATGCTTAGGAATAGTCCTGCCAAACCGTTTTCAATACCATACTGTTTCCTGCCTTGCAGATATTCCTACTAAAAATACTACCTGCCGAGTAAAACAAATTCCGGCAGTTGTTCCCAGGAGTAGAAGTAATTGCTGTACGTTGTATCGCTTGAATTCTTTTGTGAGTTGCTTGTGCGCTTCATCGTTTGTGTGTTTGCTGCTACTCTTTCTGGTTCTATATGGCATCCGTTTGTTTTTGTCGTTTTACCCAACGCCTTAAGAAATAGGCATGCACAAAACCCGGCCAGTATGATCAAAATGTCGCTTGTGTCGCTTCCCTTCTCCCACCTCGTTCGTTGAGGGTTGTTGTGCATATATCCTTTATGTACAGAAATATTTAAAAATGATTGTTTTAAGTGATATTTAACATATTTTTTATTTTTTTAATATTTAATTAACCTATTTCATAGTTTTTTAATAGTATATTGTACATCACTCCCAGTACCTTGGCCTACCATAAAAGTCATAGAGCACCACCTCGTACTCGCGGTTGATGAGCGCATCTGGCTTGTACTCCGGCGCGTTTTCGACCTGGCTTTTTGTGATGTCAACCCGTATATTCTTTCGCTCAGTGACAATCTCGTCAATCCAGTCAAGTGCAAGTATTACCTTTTTCCCCCCGATTAATTTTTTGGTATCAACAACGAGATACCGCACACGCCAGTCGACGTCGTCGATTACGAAGTCCTCGGCCTGCCCGATGTCCGCGTCGCGCGCAGCAATCACGTATCCTAAGACGTCCTTTGCGCTTTGGAGGTTGTAGTCATCTTCTGTCCAATAGGGCGGCCAGTTATAATAGGCATGTATCTCTTCCTCCTCCTGCCTTGAAACCGGCCTATTTGTTTCGATGCTTGGGCTGTTCTCGATCTGCTTTTTTGTTAGTTGCACTGGCATCTTTTTACTCTGCCAGTCGGGTTTTTCGAGTGCGCCTGGAGATATAAGCACCTGCCTTCCAGGAAGCCACTTTCTTGTCTTTGCGACAAGGTACCTCGTTGTCCAGCGAAAATCATCAAAGTAGAAATCCTCCACAACCCCGATGTCCCCGTCAAGTGCCTGCAGTTCGTATCCAAACAGTTCCTTAAGGCTCCGTAGCATCGTATATCACCGGGATGTACGGGGTCACTGTTAAATTAAAAAAGTTGGGGGGCTTTTTTTACTGAAAATGCGAAAAATCTGACTTTAATTGTTATTTTTAAACATTTAACCTTAAGCAAGCGCCCTTTCAATTTTTAATCATATGAACTTATGACATATGATGCGATGATAAAATAATAAGAATAAATTTAAGCTTTAGCGCGTCCTTATTTCCTCGCTTCCTTCTTTATAAAGTCAACCAACCTGTTTGAATAGCCATACTCGTTGTCGTACCATGAGCTTACCTTAATGATGTTCCCTGCCGCCTTGGTAAGTGACGAATCGACGATACTTGAGTAGGTCGTCCCGACAATATCGCTACTCACGAGCGGTTCTTCGGTATACCCAAGTATTCCCTTTAGCTCTTCCTGCGAAGCGCGCTTTAGCTCCTCGTTTACTTCCTTTGCACTTGCTTGTTTCTTTACTGTGCATACGAGGTCATTGATGCTTCCGCATGATACGGGCACGCGGAATGCGATTCCGTCAAGCTTTCCATTTAGTTCCGGAATGACTTCACCAATCGCCTTTGCCGCGCCCGTTGTCGTCGGAATGATGTTGACTGCCGCAGCCCGCGCCCGGCGCAAATCCCGGTGGCTTGCATCAAGCACCTGCTGGTCATTTGTGTATGCATGGATCGTACTCAAAAAACCGTGCTCAATCTCAAACTTATCATGGAGCACCTTAAGTACCGGCGCAAGGCAGTTTGTCGTGCAGCTTGCAAGGGAGAAAATTTTCATGTCTTTGCTGAGGATGTGCTCATTGACTCCGGGTACAATTGTCGCATCAACCCCCTTTGCAGGCGCGCTGATGAGTACCTTTTTTGCGCCAGCCGACAAGTGCTTTTCAGCTTCTTCCCGTGAGGTAAATTCGCCGGTGCTGTCAAGTACGAGGTCTACCTTTAGTTCCTTCCATGGAAGTTTTAGGGGGTCGGTTTCCTGGACCCATTTTATTTCGTAGTTATTTACTACAAAATGGCCGTTTCGCGCCTCAACAGTGCCGTCAAACCGACCATAATTTGAATCATATTTGAACAAATGAACATGCATGTCAACCGCGCTTCGCGTATTAATTGCAACAACGTCAAATTCCTTGCCAAGTGCGCCCTGCGCAATGGCTGCCTTAAGAAACATCTTCCCGATTCGCCCAAATCCACTAATTGCTATTCGCATAGGATCACGTCTAATGAGGTTATGGTTTACTTATGGACGGAAAGGAATAAAAGAGAAGACTATCGTTTTTCTAGTTCAAATCCCTTGTATTTTAGTAATCTTACAAAAAATGAATCGTCCTCCGCATGTCCTTCACCCACTCCTACCAAACCAGTTTGGTTACGGGTAATCCCAAAATCATACGCCGTGTTTATTACATAGGCAAAATTAAACTCCCTCCACCTTACTATATTTTCAATGCCTAGGCGTGCAGCCCATGCTGCTCTCTTTTGCGCGCGCTGATAGTTTGATGCAGCGCGAAGCGATTCTCCGGATTCAGTTCGTTCCCCGTATTTATTTTCGGTTTCTGTAACTTGGTTACTCGCTTTGGGGACTGCTTCATTTTTACAGCTCCGTACCCCTATTGCACTAGCAACAAGGAGTGTTGCAGCAGTAAACGTAGTGATAAGTATGCCTGAATGTTTTAACTTATATGTCCGCTTAATGTGTAAATATATGGGAATATGTATTTAAAAAGCAAGCGAGCGTTACGGCAGGTATACGTTTTCTCTATTTCCTATCCGTACTACTAAAATTTTTTTCTCTTCTTCAATAATATCTGCGATAAGCCGCAGTTTGCCTACTCGTACTCGATACGCCCTTGAACCACTGAGACGTAATGCAAAGTCATATGGCCTGAGTCGAATACGCTCGAGCACACTTACTATTCGCATCTGATCTTCTTTGTCTAATTTCTTGAACTCCTTTTGAGCGGATTCAACGAATTCAATTGTGTACATTACAGTCCGCTCTCTTTTTTCAATGCCTCAAGCGAGATCGTTTTACCTTTTTTGTATTCTTGGCGCCGTTTTTCTATTTCTTTTATAAATGCAGGGTTGAGGGCGAGCCGGTCTTCGATAAGATCTTCTATAATATCAGCGTACGATTCGCTCTCCTGTAATCGCATCATATCTAATCTTCCCTTTAATTCTTCCGTGATTTTTATTGTTGTATACATGGGTATACTTTAGTAACATTATGTATATAAATGTTACTATTCGCTTATTTGTGCGATTAAATCCACATACCATAGCGTTGACCCAAAATTGACAATTTCCGGTACGATTTCGTAATAAACTCCATCAATTCTTCCAGTTGCATATGCGCGCCAATACTCGCTGATGTCCCTTGCAAGCCGCACCGTGCTCGTTTGAAGTGTAAAAATTCGACGAAACGGATTCTCAATTTCTACCTCGTAAAACCCACTTTGAAGAAGTCCATCATCCAACCCATCGCGTTTTTGCGTTCTGCGTATGTGCACGTCAGCTCGCTTTCTTCCCGCGTGTAATGTATATTTTGGTTTTTTTATTGGTTTCTCGTCTTGCGTTTCATTCCCTATCCCTAATACGAGTACTTCCATTTCCCCGTATCCTTCAATGCCTTTTTTTCCTGTAGTTGCTGCAAGCATTCTTTGCCAAACGTCTTTGGCATCTGCGTTTTCATCTGTTTTGTATGTATTGAGCCGAAATTCCTTGATTTTGTCTTCATCAAACCTCCGAGCAGCCTCGCTTTTAAAGCCGATTGCCTTCAGTTCGTGCTCAACTTCTTTCCAACATGAAAATATGTTTGCGTGAATGTGGAACTGAATTCTGGGCTTACGTATCCTATGCATAAAAAGTATGAGTATTTTGTGTATTATAATATTTTTTAATAAAAAATTGCATAAACAACAGTATTAATAATCATTTTATGCTATTTATTGCATATGCACCTCAGTGAAAAAGACCGCAAGATACTCTCAATTCTTGACCTTAATGCACGCTCTTCGTATGAATCAATTGCCCGCGCCTGCAAAATCTCGAAAGAAACGGTCATATACCGGATAAAAAAATTGGAAGCCGAGCACGTGATAGGCCGCTATGCGACACTTGTTAATTTTGCCAAACTTGGCTATACGGGTTTTGCCGTTTACTGCCGTCTTGTGCATACGAATGCTTCTCTGCGCGATAATTTTATCTCATTTTTATCGCGTATGCCGCAACTGTATTGGGTTGCATTAATTGGTGGGAGATTTGATATTGTTTTTGCAGTCATGTGCAGAAGCGTTTTTGAATTTAATTCGCTGTATTACTCTATTTTGAACAAATATGGGGAATATCTGACAGATATTACTGTCCAAATTAGGACCGAATTGCAGCAGAATGGGCGTAAATACTTACTTTCAGAACCGGATGTGCGGCCTACGTCTCCTTATTTTGGAAAACAGCCTGAACTTGAACCGCTTGATGAATTGGACGCCGATATCCTCACCGTTCTCTCAAATCATGCCCGGATGCCGGTTTTGCATCTTTCAAAGCTTCTTCGAAAACCGCCAAGTACTATTGCTTTACGCATCAAGACACTTATGAAACGGGGGATAATCCAAGGTTTCAGTACTTATATACGGGCAGGGTGTTACGGCATGCAAAGTTACCGCCTCCTTCTTCACCTCACACACCTTGACGAAAAAATCAGACGTAAGCTCTTTGGCTATGTTTCCCTCAACAAGCACATGATACTTGCCATTGAAACAGTTGGTGTATGGAACTTTGAAATAACGCTTGAAGTGGAAAGCCATGCACACCTCCAAAAAGAGATCACCGCCCTTCGCGATACCTTTAATGAGAATATACGGAATCTTGAATTTGTCGTTATGTTTGAGGACGACCTTGTGTATGATCCATATCCTCTTGAAAAAGAGAAACGATTAAGCTATAATTTACCATCTTTATGACTGTGATCTTATGAAAACCCACACAAAATATCTTACGTTTAACACAAAAGAACGTATCGAACTGATCCGAATTACTGAAAAAGTCGAGATGGCAATACAGGAAAGCGGCGTAAGGGAAGGCCTCGTACTTATCAATCCAATGCACATTACTGCTGCGGTCATCGTAAATGATAACGAGCGCGGCCTCCATGAAGATTATAAACGCATCCTCGAGCGCCTTGTCCCCTACGGCGCAGATTACCGCCATAATGATACGGGCGAGGACAACGCAGCATCACATATCTGGCGCCAGCTTATTGGCCACCAGGTTGTCATGCCGATTACAAAAGGGAGGCTTGACCTGGGCACGTGGGAACAAATATTCTATTTTGAGGTGGACGGTAAAAGAAATAAGCGCGTGCTCGTTAAGGTTATTGGCGAATAGTAGATCGTCTTTAAACTATTTGCCTTTATTGTTTCTTTATGTTTGCCAATCTACGCATCCATACGGACTCGCGTCCTCGGACGCTTGAACTACCAAAGTCCTTTTTTACCTTTCTGAGGCGCGAACACCGGCGCGTACGTGAGCTCTCACTTATGCCAGGGGAAACGCTCCAGGCGGATTCGTTAAAAAAGCGGTTTATCCTCTTTGATCAGGGTAGTGCTGAACTTGTTGTTTGTGCGTTGGAGGAAGAGGCTCGCCTTGAAAACAAATTCAAGGTGCTCCTCAAGGCCCTTCTGCGTTCGTCCGGGCTTATTGTGCTTGATCATTCCACGAGGTCTGTGTCGTACACGATTTTTGATCCGGTTCCATGGCGCCAGAATCCGAATGTTACTGTCGAATCGCTCCGCGCGCTCCACCGCGATTTTCCGTCTGATGCCCGCCTGCAGCTTGTCGGGGTTGCAGCACTTACCTATGCCGGACATGGAGTTACCGGTACGCCGTTGTTCAGCAGGAAATTTATGCGCGATGAGGATTCGCTTTTGGATGTGGGGCCCCTTGAACTTTCCACGTTTCTCTCCTGCGACATCCCTGTGTTCTACCGAGGTTCACGCCAGACCGAATTTATCCCACTTATCGAAATAGAATCATTTGTTAAGTTTGACTCATATGTCCGTTCCAGGGTATCTGGACAGAAACCGTCAGTGCACCTTCTTCTTGTAGGCAGGGCCGGCCCTGAGAACCTGCCTACGGTAAGCGCATGGCGCCTTACAGAACAAGCCCAACGTGAAGAACGCCTTGTCCAGGGCACCCTCGTGGATTTTTATGGCTATTGTGGACCGGACCCGATCGGCTTGTGGCCTGCCTTCTTTCAGAAACGCCTCATGGGCAGGGTTGTCGAGCGCGTCCCAATTTCAATTACCGATGATGCCACGCATTTCTTTTTAAAATAAGTCCTTGAACATATCCTCATGAAATTTCTTGATTATGCAGAGCAAGTAAAAACAATCCTTTGTTTTGGCATTGACCCGGTCATGGAAAAGATTCCCCCTGGTGAAGTTGTTTCTTATTTTGCTGAAATAACCGATACCCTTCTTGATGAAAAACAAATTGCGGCAATAAAGCCAAACTATGCGTATTTTGCGCAATACGGCTTTGACGGCTTACATGCGCTTAAAACGATTTGCGATCGATACAAAAACAAAGTCCCGATCATCCTGGACGGAAAACGCGGCGATATCGGGAAATCAAGTGATGCGTACGCGCGAGAGCTTTATGGTTTCTGGAAAGCGGATGCGGTAACTGTTTCACCGTATATGGGAAGCGACAGCGTTAAACCGTTTTTACGCGATGGAAAACTGGTTTATATGCTGTGCCGCACGAGCAACGCGGGTGCGAGCGACTTTCAGGAACTTAAGGTCGGAAAGAAATTTTTATACGAATTAGTTGCTGCAAAAGCGCTTGAGTGGAATACCGGTTTAGTAGTTGGTGCAACGAGCGATTCGATCAAACGAATTGTAAAAATAACTAAAAATAAATCGCCTCTTTTGATTCCAGGAGTCGGTTCCCAAGGCGGGGATTTGGAGATGGTGCTTGAGGCGATCAAATCAAACCTTGCGATACACCGTATCAATGCTTCATCTTCAATTGCGTATGCATATGAAAAGCACGGCGGAGCGCCACCGGACGCGGCGCTTAAGGAGGCATACACGCTAAACGACGTGATCAGGCGCTATTTTTAA
>CAZPPT010000020.1:0-12230 GCA_964588555.1 Microcaldota archaeon
AATGCCGTATGAGCTTGAGTCAAAGGTGTTGTTTGCAATGACTGAGGTGTTTGTTTCTTCCAAATAAATGGCGGTACTAAAAACCGCTGCATTGGTTGCAGTGGAATTTGCAAATGTATTATTCACTATGGAGATGTTACTCGTGTTGAACCCACGTATAGAGAGGCCAAGGGAAACGTTCGCAAAAACATTTGGCCCGACATAACGACCGTCAATAAAGGGGGAAACGTTAAAGCCGGTTGGCGGTGCCTGCAAATCAGGCGTATCGATGATAAGCCCATATGACCAGTTAACAATAGTGTTGTTTGCAACCTGCCCATCTGAAAAGTCGTCAACACTTAAGGCATTTGTGCCAGTTACTGAGTTCGAACCGTCACCGATCATGATATTGCTGTAAATACGATGGGGATTTGTCGCATTACCACTTCCCGCCTTAAAGGCAACGGCAGGAGTACCGCCTCCAGGCGTATAGGGAGAAGTGATATTGTTATTCTCAATAATCAAATAATAACCGCGCGGGCTGATGTCCGGACTAAAACCTTGCGGGTCAAACGCAATCGCAATATTATTGTTGATGAAATTATTTTGAGAAATGTTTACCTGGGTCGCGTTGGTTCCAATCGCAACTTGTTCATCACCATAGCCGTCCTGAAAGGTAAAGTTCGTGATGTTTACGCCGCGGGAATATATAAGCAATAGAGACGTGGCGTCAGAAGGGGCAGTGAGATTGATTTTTGTATCGGTCTGGTTACCATAAATGTTAAGTTCCTTGTCAACAGTTATCGATGCGCCATACGAATTGATGCCGGTGCCATTCCTGCATACGATGATCGTATCGCCATGTGACGCGGCAGTAATTGCTGCAGGCAGGCCATTGTAGTCATTCGTATGCGGCTGTGCTGCAGAATTGCATGTTGAATCAAGCGTTGCATTGACATACAGCGTTGCCGCAAAACTTGTACTTATTAAAAAAAGGCTTAAAAGAAGGACAAGGGTAAAAAAATTTTTTGTTAGGTAACCAAACGGCATTTGTAAATCCACGTAATTCACCTCTAAAAACTAAACTGTAGCCCATATATCAGTTAATAGGTTTAAAAATATTCCTAGAAAGAAATGGCGACTGACAAAAAAATCGATCTTCAAAAGTGATCTTGAATAGCCCGCCACATGCGCCGCAAAGTAACAAAGAATGTCGTTTCCAAAATCGTTTCCCCCCGTTCACCGGCGCGAATGGCAACTGCGCCGTCATGTACAAGACCTCGCGGGTCATCAAGAACCGCTTCGCCAACACACTTACTTAAACCCCTTGGGGAATTTCTATAATCCTCAACAAACATACGTGCAAATGCAAGGGGGAGCATTTCCCGAACTTGACCTGGATAAAAAAGCCCGTAATTTTCTGGAGGTGAGTTAAGAAGCGAATGCCCGGTAAGATGCGATCGTGCAGAAGTAATGACAAGAACAGTAGCGTTAAGTAAATCGGGTTCTTTATGTTTTGGATCCGTATGGGGCGGGCATATCGTGGCAGACAGGGGAGCTTGTTCAGATGGAATAAGAAGGTATTCTGGATTATTGCAGAAATCTTCGCCCCTCGCAGTAACGCTTACCCTTGAAGCCCTCACAAAATCGCCCCACGTGCGTGTTCCATCGTATCGTACTGCGTCAAGAAGCGCGAGGGTTCTTTCTGTCCGTTCGTTTGCTTCATCCATAGTAGTACCAGGCGCTGCATAAACTGGGGGAACCACGATTGTTTTTGAAATGGGCAAAACCGGAAGTGTTTTGGCAATCCGTGCCAAGTAATAGAGGTCCCTTCTGTCGATTCTATTATAATAACTAGACATGTTAATGGTAGTGGAAATGATGGCAAGGGTAATTGCAAGCACGACGCCGGATGCAACGGGACGGGTGAAAAGTTCGCGAAAACCGGCCCGTAACTCATCACGTTCGCTGCGTAGTGAACTTATATATGCTGCCTTGGAATCACGCCAGATTCCCTTCTGCACTTTCCATGCATCGCGCAGATTGAAAAAACGGCGAAGACGACCAAATCGGCTGGTTTGTGGAATAGTTTGTGGGAGCTTATGTTGTAAATTTTTCATAAAAGTGTTTTAGAACAAACTATTTAAATAACCGGTAGTTAGGAACCAATGACACTTCAAGCGGTTTTTTAAATTTTCTATATGTAATAGGCTCATGATAAAAAAACTAATAGCAGTTATCCTGGCAATTCTTGCAATTACATCTGCACAATACTATGGCGGTGGCGGGAGTGGCGGCGGTGATGGTGGCGGGGGCGGTGGAACCGTAAACCCACCAAGCGGCTGCGCCGTTGAGGAATGCGAACAGTTATACATAGAGATAGTAGAACCGATTTGCAGCGAGGAACTGGCCACAGGACTTAAAGTCACTGTGCGCGATTCGCGAGGCATGGCAGTTGAGGGTGCGTCGGTATTTATGAGCGGAAGGTTTCTTGGCCTGCCCTCACGCATGACAGATGGAAACGGTGTGGCTGTTTTTGAGGGCGGCTTCATAGAAGGGCAGAGGTATGTCGTTTCTGCTTCAAAGGCAGGAAGACCGGGATACGGTGACTTGTATGGATATCGTTCAGCCGAATCAAAGAATTTCGTCTTTGGCGAAGGGGACATACTTTGTGAAGAAAGCACTGAACCAATCGTAACTGGCCCGGGAACCCCGGACAATTGCATAACTGACGAAGTATGTAAGGAAGATGAAATATGTGACCTCGAGACGCACACGTGCGTAGGACTTGCATCATACGCAAATGCGCAATACCCTGACGGGTGCTGGATGATAGAAAATCGGACGGTTACTCGCGATCCTTGCTGTGACAGTTACGAGCTTGTTGTGGAGAGGGAGAGCGGCCTTGTGGGGGAATTTGTACCGGTTGCATTATTACAGTGCAACAAACCGGTTGCAAATAAAGAAATCGTCGTGACCGACCCGGATGGGGAATCGCAAACGCTTGCGACAGAGGAAAGCGGTTTTGGCATCACCCTTACAAAATCAGGTGAATATACCGTTTCTTACCTTGAAGCAACAAGGCGCGTAAGCGCACGGGCTCCACAAGCTGATGAAAAATCGATTATCGCGTTACTGGCTGAAGAAATTGGAAAAAACATAGTACTTGTCCTTGCAATACTTTTTGCATTTCTCCTCTTCTTCTATTATAGAAGACGAAAGAAAGAAGAAAGTGCATTATCCGAAGATAAAAAAGAGGGGATTAAAAGGGATATTGAAGATGAAAAAATTACTCCTTAAGACGTTCCAGTGCACGTGCCAATTTGTCAAAATGTGCCGCTTTTCTTAAAAGTGAATGTATCATGCCTTGCGACTCCTCTGATGCCGCAAGGCGTATTTTAAGCGTCTTTGCAAGTTCAGTCAGATCGCGGGCATCTTTTCGCAAAGTCCGCGGGCTAAGCATAGGCCTTGGCGGCTTTCGCTCCGTTTTATCAGTAAAAAGAAACGTTGCTTCATATAATGGGCTGCCTAGATACGATGCATTGATGCAGTATCTTCCATTACCTATGCAATAGGCAGAACGAAATAGTGGGCTAATACGGATCCCGTGAACCCGGTATAATTTTCTTTTTTGGCCATCCTGGAGCATAATATAATCTTGGGCAGTTATCGCAAGCGGAAGCCCGCTTTTTTCATCAACTTTGCCCACCTCGCCATATGTCTGTATAAAGGGATTTAAAACGGCAACCGACACCGGATGAATGACAACGGCGTAGCGTGCCCGATATCTTTCAATTTGAACATTTTCCTCGCGTATTCCTGGGTCAACAAAGAGCCCGATCCGCGGCCCACGCACACATACTGGATCGATATGCGTGACAAGATCGGCCCAAGGGATCACCCAACTTCTTCGCGCCTTGTCTGCAGATGGGCTTACAATATCAGTCCCCCAGGTAAACCGCTGCCCGCTTGGAGGATATGCAATAACTTCCCTCGCCCACATATGGCGAAAGGATCGCAGCATGTCGCGATGCCTTCTTGGCAATTCTGGCCATAGGGACACTAATTGGTTATCAAGAAAACCATGTGGAGGTAAACCGCCCCGTGACTCAACAAGGCCGCGTGCGTCAAGCCACTCCAACCTAGTGCGGGTTGATTTTATTCTTTGTGCATAAGGTTTACTAATACGCATAGGAGGTCACAGAGTACCTAAAACGCCATCACTTCCTTAACTCCCTTCACAATTCTTCCTGCATCAGGAAACTGGAAGTCCTCCAGTTTAGGAAGCGGCGTAACAACGTCATATGAAGTTACACGTTTTACCGGCGCCTTCAAATCAAGAAGTGCACGCTCGTTGATTCGTGCGATGACCTCAGCCCCGACACCAAGGTTGCGCGGCGCCTCATGGGCTACGACGCAACGGCCGGTCTTTTGGACTGAGCTGATGATCGTTTCGGTGTCAAGCGGCGATATGGTCCGCAAGTCGATAATTTCACACGAAATATTTTGCTCCCTTAAAAGCTCAGCGGCAGTCTGGCTGTCGCGTACAAGTGAACCGTACGTAACAATCGTAACGTCAGTCCCTTCCTGCACCACTTTTGCCTGGCCAAACGGGATCGCGTAGCGCTCATCAGGAATCTCTTCCTTAAAGGCGCGATAGAGCTTTTTTGGCTCAAAGAAGATGACTGGGTCCTCGCTTTCAAGCGCGCTTGTGAGGAGCCCCTTTGCATCGTATGGCGTTGACGGTATGACAACGGTTAGGCCAGGGATATGTGCATACACCGTTTCCGGGGCCTCGCTGTGGTGTTCAAGTGCGCGCACGCCGCCGCCATACGGGCAACGTACGATAATTGGACATTTGTATCTGCCCCTGGACCGGTTCCGAATACGCGCGGCATGATTGATAATGTGGTCATACGCAGGAAACGTAAACCCCTCAAACTGTATCTCCGCAACGGGCTTAAGGCCATACACCGCCATACCGATTGCAGCCCCGACGATGCCTGCCTCGCAAAGCGGCGTATCAATAACGCGTGTTTCACCAAACTTATGGATAAGGCCGTCGGTGACCCGAAATACGCCGCCGTCATACCCGACATCTTCGCCCATCACCACAATGTTTGGGTTTCGTTCCATTTCCTGAAAGAATGTTGCATTTAATGCCTGAACTAAATTTAGTTTTGCCATAATATACACCCTTATGCTGAAGAGACGCCGCCATTTGTATCCGGCCCCCCTAATTTTTTCATTGCAGAATCAATATGTGTTTTACGTATGGTAAACCAGGTGGCGCAAAGCGCAGCGCCAACCACGCCCGCAATAATACGGCTGACGAATGGATCCTTTGTAAATTGTAGGAGAATGGTCCCACCGATTGGTATGGTGCCCAAGTAAGCTACAAGCATGCTTGCAAAAATAGTCGTATTCTTTGAGATTACACGGGCATGCATGCTCCTTCTTAATTCCGGGTCATGCACCTGCTTGCCATTACAAATCGGGGTCGCATTCCGTACGCTGCAAACATCAGCTGCAAACATAAATTCATCCTTTTTATACGTGTACCATATACGCGGATGCCGAAGTGCAAGCCTTAAGGAAGAAACTGAGCCATCAACAGCTGCACGCCGAAAATCGCGAAATGCTGCGACGGAGCGGGGTGATGAATACCGAGAAGAAGTAATATTAAGCACTTCGTTAAACACAATGCGCATATTAATGACCTGCCTGAACAGTCGGCTGTTTTTCCTTTATGTATTCTGCAAGCTCGTTCATCTGATTTACCAGATGGGGCGGCATCTTTGAATAGGTGTACATGAACATGTCCTCAATGTTGTCAAGCTTCATGCTTTCAGCTTCCTCGATTGCCTTTTCGATCTGCTGTGTCGCGCGTTCAACAGTTCGTGCCTCAAGGTCGTCGTTCCAATATCCTTGGCGCTCGAGATATGCCCTAAAGCGCTTGAGCGGATCCCGATCTTCCCAGTATTTTTGTTCTTCAGGATTGTTTCGGTATTTGTTTGGATCGTCCGCAGTCGTATGCGGGCCGCGGCGATACGTAATAGTCTCGATAAGTGTCGGCCCCTCACCGCGCCTTCCACGCTCGATTGCCTCGCGTGTTGCCTTATATACCGCAAGCACGTCGTTTCCATCCACCTGAATGCCATGTATCCCATATGCCAATGCCTTCTGTGCAATCGTTTTTGACGCAGTCTGCTTTGTACGGGGAACGCTGATTGCCCACTGGTTGTTCTGGCATAGGAAAACAGTTGCGGTCTTGAACACGCCGGCAAAATTAAGCGCTGCATGGAAATCGCCCTCGCTTGTTGCGCCGTCGCCAAAATAGACAATGCTTGCCGCATCCTCTCCCTTTATCTTTGCCGCCCATGCCGCACCGACTGCATGAACAGTCTGCGTTGCAATGGGAATCGAAACAAGGAAATTATTCTTGCCTTCAGGAATTTTCATGCCAAGCTCGCTACCCATCAAATAAACAAAAAGCCACTTTATCTCAGCACCGCGCCATAAATAGCAACCGTGTTCACGGTAGCTTGGGAACATCCAGTCCTTTTCTTCAAGTGCCGCAATGCTTCCGATCTGGGACGCCTCCTGGCCAAGGCATGGCGGATACGTGTAAATCCGCCCCTGCCGCTGGAGCTTAAGCGCCTTGTCGTCAAAGAGGCGCGTGACAAGCATCGTGATGTACATTTTCCGAAGCATCTCAACCGAGAGTTTTGGGTCAAGCTGTTCGTCAGCGTTGCCGTCCTTGTCAAGAACTTGTAAATATTTGATTGACCCCTCATATATGGTTTCTACTGGCATGAATTCACCTTGTCATAAGTTTCTCAACTAAATAGGGAGAAAACTATTAAAAGCACATGCCCGCTCCTTACGTAAATACGTTGAATGTCTGATTATGCATGCCCTGCAAAAAGGCCAACTGCATAAATGAGCATAATACCCGCAATAATACAAAGCAGCTGCAGAAGTTCACGCTTCCAGCCACCCTTGCGTTCATGATGCGCATGGTGGAGGAGTTCCGGCACAAGGTCTGCGCCCGCAATATAAATGAACATGCCCGCAGTAAATGCAAGCGCGAATGCCTCGACATTTTCAATGACTGATGAGAAATAAAAGAACACCAATGCACCAAGGATGGAAAGTGCCGCGCTTACCAGGTTAAAGAGAAGTGCCTTGTTCCTGCTAAAGCCGCTATATATAAGTAAGCTAAAGTCGCCGATTTCCTGTGGGATCTCATGCGCGATAATTGCAATAGTAGTCGAGATGCCGACCTCAGGGCTTACGATAAAAGCAGCAGCAATGGCCGCACCGTCAAAAAAGTTATGCAAACCATCTCCAATGAGGTTAAGGTAGGCAAGGGGCTTTTCAGTCTGCTCATGCTTGTGGTGGTGATGGTGGTGCCAATAAATAAATTTCTCAATAATAAAAAATACAAGCATACCGATAAGGGCGATCTTGAAAACCTCTTCTGGCGCAAGAAGCTCGGTTGCCTCAGGCAATAAGTCAAGAAACGCACCTGCTAAGAGCGTACCTGTGGCAAAACTGATAAGGATGATGAGGAGCGAACTGACTGTTTTTTCTTTTAGGGGAATTACGAAAATGCCTACAAGTGAGGCGAGGCTTACAAAAACGGTTGCAAGGATGATAAGTTCAAGGACCATATATACGTTACTCACAGGTATGTTAATAAACTTATCTATAAAAGTTAATAATAATTTAAAAAGAAAAGCTTCCAAATTATTAACATGGCAAAAATAGTTAGTTTTTCACTTGATAGGGAAAGTTTAGGTCTTATCCAAAAAATCGAAAGCGAACGAAACTTCAAAAACCGTTCAGAGCTTATTCGCGCGGCTCTTCAGCAGCTTTTGCAGGAAACGCGTGAAATTCGTACGGACGGAGGGCATATAGACGGGGTAATCGTAGTGACCCACCGGGAACGGGGGGAAGACGGCATTTCTACCCTTGTACACCGCTATGCGGATGTCATAACTACGCACGTACACAATAATCTCCACGAATTGTGCGTTGAGACCTTCATAGTGCATGGAAATGCTAAAACAATAAGGCAGTTTGTTGGCGAAATGCGAGAAAACAAGGAAGCTCTATCAACAAAGATCACTATCGTAAGCGAATAAGAAGAGATTTTAAAACCTCGCATATTTATTATTACTATAGCTCCTGTAATCTAGCCCGGTCAAGGATGTCAGACTCTCACAAACTTTTAGGAAAAGTTTGATCAAAACGCTCCCTTCAAGTTTAGAGTTCTCTGAATACCCGAGTTCAAATTTTATTGAAAAGGCCATAAAGTGTCTGTTTTGGGCCGCCTTTTCCTAAAAGGCGGATCTCGGCAGGAGCATTTCTACTTGCTCTAAATGCTCCCTCTTGAAAAATAGGGGGAGCATTTAGTCCTAGCCTAATATGCTCAGGTGAGCATTTAGTTGCGCTCTGAGCGCCTCTTTTCTTGCCCTTCTTACCGATTTTGAACTCAACATTAGACCTATTTAAAGGCTGGCCTGATACGACCTAGACGATCGACTAAATGCTTTGATCGTTCAATCTGATGAGAACTCAGATTCGGTGTGATTTTAGCTAACGCTAAAAATCTACGCAAATATAGATAATCAGAAGAAGGCGTGAGAGGGTGCTGGAATGAAAGGAATTCCGAATCTTAAACGAGCGCTATTATTGGCAATCCATAAAAAAACTGTGATGAGATGGGCGAAACATATGCAGGTGTAAAGTTATACCTTGACGATGAAAAATCGGTTTTAGTTAGCTCGCTTCCTATCAGATCATTTTCTTTGGATCAACGAATATTAGACGGATTCGATTCTCTTCAAAAAAAGACCTATCTAGTATTACCACGAAATTATCTGAACTGTGATTTTAGAGGAGAAATAGTAGATTCAGAATATAGAATGGATACAATTTTATTCCGTCTTTTATCCTTGGTTCGTGGTCTTGTACAAAAAGGGAATACAAAAATTATTTTGGTCTTTGACAATCTGTGGGTTTTGAAACGATTTGAAAAAATAGTTGCCCAAACTGAACTAATTATTCAGGAAAAAGAATATACAAATACCGTCCCGGCTTGTTCCTTGATTAACGGAACAATGTTACGTTTCCATCGCCCAAATGATAAGAATGAAAGAAAGACCTTTATCCTACATGGTAAATCAAAGCATTTTCCAGATAACTCCGTATCTATCAACCTTGTTCTTTCTGGCGAGCCCCTTGATGGATATAACGGATATGGTGCAGTATACCTCAAGACAAAAAGTCAACGGTATCGATCCGGTTTCCCACGTTATTATCTTCCTGAAAAACGATTGGTAGAAGCAATAGGAAGTCAAAAACTCGTTGTACTATCCGCCGGTACAGATTCATTACCCAAAACCTTGGTCGATAGCGATTATATCCTGTTGATATCAGAAGGATTTAGAATACCGAAAATAAAATTCGTTCCGAAGCCTACACACGCCCTCTCTAACAAAATGCAAGAGTTGGCTGCATCTATAGGAGAGCTTCTGGCCAGTTCATCTGAAATAAGAAATCCGATGGATTTTTTTATGGCAATACTAATATCTTTTTACAGCAAATCTGATTCGCCATCATCGCTCCAGAAGCGACTAATCTTAGGTGCAACAGATAATCATACTATGCGTTCTAAGCTGGAAATGGCCTGTGAAACGGCTAGGGCATATTCAATTTTTTCTAGACTATCCCTGGCCATCGGTGATTGGCATGACATTACTGAACTAGCCAAACAAATCGAAATAACTGGTATAGAATTTGAATATTACTCCGAACTCCAGAACCCCATGAGGGGCATTATTGGACGTATTTTTGTGGATTTGTTCTATGCTAAGGCTTTTGAATTCTATTCGTCCAATGCAAAAGATCTTTTCGAACTTTCACAATCAGCATCTAAAAGCAAAGAAGAAATTGAAAAGTTTTTCCATTTGGATGCGAGATTTATCCAAGAAAATACCTTTAGTAGTTCAGATGAATATGATCCAGAAGAACCCGCAGGGCATATCGCATCAGATTACAGTTATAAGCCCGGGGAGAAAAACATCTTGGCTCATTATTTCATATTAAAACAGGGCAACAAGAAATATATATTCTATTGTCAGATTGGCGGTAACGCTCAAGTTGATTTGGTGGATCATAAATCCGCTAAAAAACTGTCCGAGTTAAGACCTGGGGACGTAATAAAAAAGGATTATTGGGATTATCAGTCACTAAAGTCAAGCATATTAACATACGTCGAAGAGGATGGTTTCGAATATAAAGAAATATTATTACAGTCGGTATCTCTCTCAGATGATTTTCGCACATATTTGCAAAGATATGCCATGGATACTCCTATAAGAATATTAGATGAGGAATACGGGGATATGTGCGCTCAACCTAATGTACGTGGATTTCTTATAACGTGGAGTTCACAAACAATGCGCCCAATTAAATCAGATATGCTTCGTAAAGTGATTAACAACATCAATGTCAAGTACTCAAAAGATTTTAATTTTAATTCTGTGGATCTATCATTCGGTAAACTCAAGGAAATGAGAGCGAAACTTGATGCTGAGTATAATACCAATGGAGATAAATTGTTTTCCTATTATGAAGTTATTAATGGCCCTGTAGAGACCAACGTAGAGGTAGAGAAACTTGGAAAAATATATCGGATATCCTAGCTGGGTAAATAACATCAATAACCTAGAACGGTGGCTCTGCGGCCATAGACCAGATAAATTTGACCCGAGAGATGCAATAATCAATCTTCTTTATCCAAAAACAGAAGAGAATATAGATGGCCAAGAGCAATCGATCTCAAAAATATCTATTGCTTTGAAACCCAAACATAGTAGCTCAGTAAAAATATCTTTATCTTTCAAATATATATCCGGCACTACTGATGAAGTCAATGAGTGTATAAAATCGCATTTCAAAAAAAAGCTCAACTTATCAACGTCTAATCATGTTTTTGATATCTCAAAAACAACTGAAACTTTCATAATCAAACCAGCCGATAGCGAGGTATCGCTTGAGTTTACTTACATGGTAAAATCAAGTGGCTCAATCAAATTCGTATTAGCCAACAAAAATGATGCCACTGGGCCGGTCGATGTAGATGAGGAGACGGAAGATGCCGTTTCAGAAAAAACGACTACTTGGCGCATAAAAAATTGGCTAAAAGCTGTCTTCGATATCGACCTTATAGTTAGTAGCACCGCAGGATTTGATAGAATCGAGGACAACGCATCAAAATTTTCATATTCCGCCTCTAGCGGCAGTGTTTGCAATACGATAAATACTTCGTTCAGGCAGATAAGCGAAACCGAATTACGTATAACTGCATTACCAGTTTATCCTGAAACCAGATATGAGACGTGGGGAAGCAATAAAGATTATCTATTGTTCAATAATCTTTCGCTTCTAATGTCTAGTGCTCAGGTACAAACCCATCTACGTAGTCTTTTTGATCAGATAAAATATGAAACCGCACAAACCAGGGCTATCCATGTCAAGTTAGCATCCGATAAGCGTTTTTCTGCTGAATTAAAAACCAATCTTGAATCTCTAGATAAAGAAATCTCAGCTATAGAAGAGGGTATGCGCATCCTTGGCGCAAATTCAGATGCACTATGGTCTTTTATGTTCCTAAATAGTGCAATGGAAAAAGGCGGGGGCAAAAAAGATATCAAGGATTTATTTGAAGTATATTATTCTGAAAATTTACAGGTGGGGCACTTTGTACTAGGTTATTTCTCTGGCAAATACCCTTCGAATAATTCAGAAGATAACGCCCGTGGAAAACCGCTATTAAGAAGATTTGAGGGAAAGGGTCATTCAGATGCATTCATTCATGGATCAGAACCAAACCAAACAGAATGGCCTGTTTTCTTTAAACTTTTCCAAACAGAAGGCATCCTGATAATACCAAAACCTGACTTTATTCAGAAATATTTAGATGAGAATGGGCAGATCTTTCCAACGTTACATGCAATATCCCATGCAATATTGAAATGTATCCCTAGATATTCTGGTATAGATCATGGTCTTGTTCGTGAACATTTTTTCATCACCGATCAGAATAATCCTGCATTATTGATATATTCTGCAGAACCAGGAGATTTTAGAACGAAAGGACTTCGTTATCTTTTCGAGAATCATCTTGAAGATGTTCTTGTAGATGCGAGAGACATATTAGATTGCCCATTTACTCTGCT
>CAZPPT010000021.1:0-10208 GCA_964588555.1 Microcaldota archaeon
TACTTGTAGATGAACTTCTTGGGGCAATTGCGGAGAGGCACGGTATGGAAAGCCATATCATCGTCGGTGCGGAACGTATTGCCGACGTAAAGCCGCGCCGGGTAAAATTAAGGGAAAGCGTCGTTGTGATGCGGCGTACCTGATGTATTTTTCCAGGCCGTCCGAAAGACTGAAGGAAAAAAATCCAATCTGGTTCGTAATAAAGCTATTTTTTTTAAATTAAACCCATATTTAACATAAAAAATTATGATTTATTGCGGTTTTTGACAAACTACCCCTAAGAAGCTTTATATAGCCGCACCCAAGCGAAGCATTCCAAGAAACAACCAGAGGTGAAACCATGAACACGCGGATACCGCTGGCATTGTTCCTGGTGCTTGCATTGTTAGCACCGACATATGCCCAGAACGAAACAGTGACGGAAAATGACCTCTCCCTTAATGTGGGACAAGAATACGACATAGGAGAAGGACTTGTTCTTATGGTTGACAGCATTGAAACCGTAGAAGGACAAGCGGTCGTAAATGCACACATACGACCCACGAGCGATGAAGCACGCATCGCAAGTGCAAACGACACAACAATCAATGTGCGCATTGTGCAGGGAACACCGTACAACGCTGACTTTGGAAGCCAGAGAATTACCATTCACCTGGTTTCAGTAAGCGACGGTGAAACACAGACAATAAACCTACGAGTAGTTATCAGGGCAATTGAAACGCCTGCAGAACCAGTAGTTACCGTTAAGGTAGTAGACCAGGACGACAATGAACTCCAAAACAGACTCGTACGGGTTCATTATGAAGAATCAGACACGACGACATCCGGACAGTACACTGATGAAAACGGGGAAGTACGGATGGAGATAGACCGCGACAGGGCATTCCATTTAATGGTAGATGGGATGGACCACATGGAACAGTATCTCGTCAGCCTTATTGACGGCCAAAACCAGTTGTGCATGGGAGACGATGCAGATGATTGCAGCACCAATCTCTTCATCCTCGTCGTGCATGAGGTAAGCGATGATGAAAACGAAACGGACGGTCGGCAGTACGAAATCCAATTGCGTGACGGATGGAACCTTGTATCAGCTCCATTGCTCAATGCATCGATTGATGAAAACAACTGCAACGGTGCACGATTTTTCGTATATGACGCAGACAGCGGAAACTATATGAGAAAATCTGCAAGCGAGCTTTACATTGGTGAATTCTTTGAAGCATTTTGGGTTAAGACAAACGACCGATGCGGCATAACCATGGAAGGGGACAGCTTCATCGGAATTGATGACCTCAAGGCAGTTTATCCAATTGAAGGATGGAACCTCCTTGGTGCACCCAGAGAATCAGTAAACTGGGAACGCGTCGAAGGTACGTGCGAGGTGCGAAGCGGCCCGTGGATGTATGACACGGACGGACGAAGATGGGAGCGCGCATCACGCCTTGAGACTGGCAAAGGGTATGCACTTAAGGTTGCAGACAACTGCCAGTTGGGAGACGTAAGCATGGCACCACCAGCCTTCCCGGACAGTAGTGAAAACCATGATGACTATTACGACAATGATAGTTATTATGACGACGACAACGGCTACTGAAGGGAACGGCTTTTGAATGCAGCGTGGGGGGAAACCCCCCACCTGTAATTTTTTATTAGGAATGTCCCTAAGGAAATCCCTTGTTTTTAAATAGGCGTATTGGGTACACTAAAATGGGTGGTATCCGATGCATATGAAAAATCTCATAATAAGCATATTATTGATGGGCTTGCTCCTACTGACAGGCTGTATTCGCCAGGGGATAAAGTCAGGGGACAAGAAAGGGGATACCTCATTTGTTTCACTTGCAGAGGCGCTTCCTTCATTCGCGTCATGTAGCGAGATCCGCGATGCGTTTACGAAATCACAAAATTATGCGTATGAAAAGGTAGCAATGCCGCTTGTTGCTGATGCCGTGCAAGGCGCGGCGCGGGAAAGTTCGGCGGATGGTGCGGCGGCACCTGCATACTCGACAACAAACATACAGGTGCAGGGTGTTGATGAGGCGGATATCGTAAAAACAGATGGGAGTTATGTATATGCCATTTCAAAAGGGCGACTCCATATCGCAAAGGCGTACCCGGTTGATTCGGCACAGGTGACCTCCACCACGCCGCTCGAAAAAGTAACGCCGCAGGAGATGTTTCTTTCAGGAGACAAGCTTGTTATATTTGGAAGCGAACAGATCGAATATCCCGTAATCGCAGAAGATAATGCAGCTAAAGATAGAATTGCATACTATCCGTATTACAAACCTTCAACGGTAATCCAAATCTGGGACATAACGGATCGCGGAAATCCGAAAATTCTCAAAACAAGCGAGATTGAGGGGAGCTACGTTTCTTCCCGAATGATTGACGAACACGTGTATTTCGTAATAAACGATTATCCTGACTACTATGCAGCAACTGATTCAATTGTTCCGCAATATGGCGAGGACGGCGGAAATACGAGTGCAATTGCACCATGCGTCGAGATACGCTACATACAGGACGTGCCTGCACAATCGTTCGTGATTGTCGGATCACTTTCAGTTGATGACCCTGGAAAGGAAATAAGAAAGGAAGTAATTGCGGCATCGGGACAAAATGTCTACGTATCTGAAAATAACCTCTATCTTGCCGAAGTAAACTATAACTACCAGATACTGCCGCTTCGACCGCTTGACGTAGTTGCAGACGCCATCTTACCGCCGCGCGAGAATGCTGAGAAAACAATTATTCACCGATTTTCACTTGATGACGGTGTAATCGGCTACGGTGGATCGATGGAAGCACCCGGCCACATCCTTAACCAGTTCTCAATGGATGAACACGAAGGGCATTTCAGAATTGCAACAACAATTGGTGAGGTTTTCAGGGGCGGGGAAAGTAAGTCGACCAACAACATATATATCTTTGATATGGAAGGAAAAATGGCCGGAAAAATTGAAAGACTCGCACCTGGCGAGCGGATCTATTCAACGCGCTTTATGGGAGATAAGGCGTACATGGTCACCTTCAAAAAGGTAGACCCGCTCTTTGTGCTTGATCTAACGAATCCCAAAGAGCCAAAGGTTCTTGGTAAACTGAAGATCCCCGGCTACTCGGACTACCTCCACCCAATTGATGAGAATCACTTGATTGGGATTGGTAAAGATACGATTGAAGCAGAAGAAGGGGACTTTGCCTGGTACCAGGGAGTCAAGATGGCAATTTTTGATATCTCGGATGTTGAGAACCCGCTGGAATTGCACAAGGTAATAATTGGGGACCGCGGAACAGAATCATATGCACTCCATGACCACAAGGCATTTCTGTACAGCAAGGAGAAGAACCTGCTCGTCATTCCCGTAACGCTTGCTGAAATAAGCGAGAAAATGAAGGAAGATGCACGGCGCGGTGGGTGGCCTGCGTACGGTGAGTATACCTTCCAGGGCGCATATGTGTACGACCTTACTGTTGAGAACGGCTTTAACCTCAAGGGAAGGGTTACCCACGTGGATGACGATTCGCTTCTAAAGTCGGGCTATTACTACGGAGGCAATGGCAATGACGTAAAGCGGTCACTCTATATCGGAGATCACCTCTATACGGTGTCGGATAACAAGATACTCGTCAATACACTTGATGATTTGGAAGGCGTAAAGGAGATAAAACTGCCTGGGGAGTATCCTGACTACTACGGGTATATGGAATAAACTTTTATTTTTTATAAAAAATGGGCCCTGGAGGAATTTCAGCGCCCTAGCACCCCACTTTTGGGGCGCATTTTGGTAAAATGCGCAATTGAACCCCCCGTCTTTGCCGTTTTCAAACCGTTTTTCCGTGAACGCTTTTGGCATCCCGAAAAGGGTTCTGTGAAGGCAACGTCTTACCGATAGCGAACATTTTTGGAATAAAAGTTTTTGGTAAACCTTTGACGCGAGTGGCGTCAAAATTTGTCATCGTTTTTTCCGATGACAAACCTTTTTCCTAAAAATGCTTATCGACTAAAGGCCCACAAAACAAGTATTTGATGCTTAGATGAATTTTTAACCTATTTGTCGCCAGGTTTATAACCAAAAACAATATATAAGAAGTTCGACTTATATACATATGACAAGAAATGCATACAAGACCCTTTCCATAATCCTTGGAATATCCCTTATCCTCATGTACTCAATAATGTTCCTTAACGTTGACAACTCAGCACACGTCTACCTGAGTCTTACGAGGTTATACATTTCTGTCCTGATGGTAACGCCCATGGCAGTACTTATGCTGTTTTTAATGCCTGAAATGTTTAAAAATAAAAAAAATAATGCTATGATAGTTAGTACGAGCGCACTTGTTTTTATCGTTACACTATTTCTATTGAGAACCCAGACCCCCATCGCTGACATACAATACATGAAAGCGATGATCCCGCACCATTCTTCTGCGATACTTACGAGCAAATATGCAGACATACAGGATCCGGAAGTAAAAAATTTGTCATTACAGATTATTGAGTCGCAAGAACAGGAGATAGCCCAGATGAAGAGAATTTTGGAACGGATGGAGGAGTAGGATATTGTCCTCAGCCGTCGTTGAAATAAAAAGGTATAGCCCCGATCGGAAAAGCGTTTCCGGTTTCCCGTTTTGAGTTCCGGGTCTTGGAAATTTCGAACCGATGTATACAGGTCCAAAGCCTGTCATCCTTGACCACAGTCTAAACCATTTAGCAAATAAGTTTTGGATGAAACCTTTTCCTAAAAGGTTTCCTAGACGACGGGGCTAATGGAAATGATTAAGGAGGCAAGGATTTAAATTACATAATTATTGAACAAAGTGTTTCATCATCCGCAAGGCAAACTTCGCCTGCCCCTCGTTTATGCCAAGCAAGAGAGAAATGTGAACCAGCTCACGGGCGGATCGTAATTCAAATTCATTTTGTGCAAAATCTGCAAACGTATAGTAGGCATTATACTTGACACAAAACTTAAGGAACGAGCGGAGGCGTGATAACAAAATGGCACGCGTCACCCCATACGTTTTAATGATTTTTGAAAGATCGATCAAAAAACACGCCTTTTGTTTCTCTGCAATGAGCTTTATTGCGCCCTCGTCAAGCTCGTAATTCTCGACAAGGATGAGTACTTTACGGTTCTTGTACTGCACGGCGTCCTTAATAGTTGGAACAGTAACAGTCGCCTTTTTCGCATCGTTTACTGAAAATAATTTTTCGTAGCCTCGTGCCGGGGCGTTATTTTCGCGTGAAAAGGAGATGATGTTGAACATAGGATCACTTGAAAAATCGGCGCGCAAGAGATACGCCTAACAGCACAGTAATTGGGTTATGGGGGCCGATAATGGCAAAAATAGAAACAAGTACGCGTGCTTCACTGCATCGTGTCGAATCAGAGGGGATTTGGTCGGAAGAAATGGATCGCGGGCAATCTGCATCCGGCACTCCGAATAAGAAAGGTAAAAGGGCGTACAGCAAAATAAATAAGAGTATGGTACCAAGCCATATCTTAAAACTATCAAAAACAAAGGTACCTGTACTTTTTATTTCCGTCTTAAGTATTTTTGTCACAATCAGATAAAAAATAAGCGAAACAATGAGTGACCCCGTTACAAAAAGGGCATAGAGGCCCAATTCATTTCTTATAACAAGGGTAATGAGCGTGCTGGCAAGAAAAAAGAAAATGATTGATAGGGTAAAAAGGGTAAAACTTGCAAACGCCAATTTTTTCAATTCCATATTATCAACTATTTGTAGGTAGTTTCTGATTTTAGATCTATTTTTAAGATAAGAATGAGTTTCTCCTCCTTAAGGATTTCATAGAGGATGCGGTATTTACCTATTCTGATACCATACACAGTACCACGTGCCTTAACCTTTCGCACATCAAAAAATCTAAACGGATACGGATTTTCCCTTAAAAAATAAAGTGCTTCTTTTATTTTTGTTTGATAATCCGAAGGACAAGCACCTAACTCTTTTTTTGCAGATTTTTTTAGTTCGACCTCAAACATAAAAAAACCTATAAATCACTGAGTTTAACTGTTTGTCTTTTCTTGTATTCTGATCGGGCTTCTTCGCGTAATTTATCCAACTCTTTTAATTCACTTTCTGAAAGCTCCTCTTCTTTAATAATTATTTCCCTAAGTTCCTCTAATTCACGGCGAACGATCGTTATTTCTTTATAAACCATATCAAGAGTAGCATTTTCCATGGTATCACCTAGTATAAGTGTACATAGACGAATTTTTATTCGTATCGAAAAGAGAAAAAAAGAGATTATAAAAAAGAGATTAATCCTTAACCCGAGGTGTATTCGTACCCTGTCTCCCACGGCCCAAACCACGTGCCTTTTTACCGACACTTGTCAAACCACGGAACGTACGGCCTTTGCGATTAAGTGCAGTGACACCAACAAGAGTGGGATCGGCAAGTATCACTTCAAAGAACTTATATTCCCCATCCTCGCCAACCCAATACGAATTAAGGACTTCCATATTCTTGTACACGCGATTAATGCGCTGCTCTGCCATCCCCTGGTGGGAAAGCTGCGGCTGTACAAACAAGTATGCATGACGTGGCTTTCGGCCACCCATTGGCTTTCGTCGCTTTCGCCTCCCCTTCCTGATGCGGGTGCGGACAACGATATAACCCTGCTTTGCCTTGTAGCCAAGACGGCGTGCGCGGGTGAGGTTCGTCGGATAATCAAGCTTGTTAAATACAGGATCGCGTCTCCATTTGACAATCCGATCCTTGTATACGCCGCTTCGTTCCTTATATGTCTTCTGCATTGTTTCCTGCATGTATTGGTATGCGCCCATAAATATTCACCAAAAATATTATTTCAAGAATTGGTCCAACGTAAAATACGACCTACAATACTTTGCCTAACAACTGTTTAAAAATATATCCTTTTGTAATTTAGAACACCTTATCTTTTTATGTTAATGTCCAGTGGGTGTTTACTTATGCATGGAACACACGAGAAAATGCACGTAATGAAAACGATTGAAAGCATACGCGCAACGGAACAGGAAGCTGAACGAGTAATACAGGAAGCGAATATGCAGGCGGAGGACATACTAAAGCGCGGCAAGGAACGCGTTGCGCGAATGAAAAATGAGACCAATGAGCAGGTGGTTGCGGTAAAGAACCGCACACTGCAGCGTGGAAAGGCCCAGGTGGAAAAGGAGGTTGAAGAGCTTCTTGCAAAGGCAAGACAAAATTCAGGGCGAATTAAGAACAATTCATTTTCTACTAAGGAACTAAGTAAGTTTTTGAAAGAACTTCTTTCGTTGTGAGGAAGCACTATGTTAAATCCAGTACGGATGCAGCGGATACGGATAATTGCGCTTAAATCAGTACTGCCTGAACTTATCAAAAAACTGCATGAGCTAGGGCTTGTCGAGATAACTGTCTCCAACTACAAGGATCTTGAAAAGGGCAGGCCGCTTACGTATTTTGACGACATATCAAAGGAGCTTGTGCGAATACGCGCGATCAGAAGCATGCTCGAAGTAAAGGACGTACCGCCGCCAATGCAAAGGCAACCGATTACAAATGCGCTTGATGGGGCACGGCAGGTGTCTCTCGATGAGAACCTTAAAACGCTTGCCCAAAAACAAGAGCATGCACGAGAACAGCTTGAACGCTATAAGGAAGAGCTAAAAAGGATGCAGCTTCTTGCGGGTTTTGGAAGCGTCGATTTTACAAAACTGGAAACCAAAACCGTCATGTATTTCCTTGGCTTGGTTCCGGCAGACAATGTACGGGCATTGCGCGCTTCGCTTGATGCCAAAATACGTTCATATACGATGTCTGAAGCACAGTCAGCCAACCAAACGGCGGTTCTTATTCTCTACCCGCGGGCGCAAAAAATAGACGAGGTAGTTTCAGCGCATGGCGTAATCAGGCTTGAAGCACCAAAAATAACCGGCCCCGTAGCGAGTGCGATCGAGGGATTGCGAAAATCAATTGCAGAAGCGAAGCGGGAAATGATTGAATGTACAAATGAGATACTCATCATTTCAAAAAAACATTATTCATATATAGCATCGCTTGAGGAAGCGCTTGCCATAGAAGCAGACCGTGCCAAGATTGCATCACAGTTTAATTTTACAAGCTCAGCGGCAGTTATTGACGGCTGGGTGAAAAAGGATGATGTACGGAAACTTGAAGCGGGGATAGATCCGTTTGGCGCAAAGTGCGCACTTGAAAAGATGGAACCGACGCATGACGAGATGCCCCCGATAGTGCTTGAAAATCCAAAGGTCGCCTCACCGTTTCAGTTTATCACTGAAAGCTATTCCCTTCCCAATTATTACGAAATTGACCCGTCAGTCATATTTCTTATCACCATTCCGCTTCTTTATGGCATGATTGTCGGGGACGTGATTTATGGCCTTCTTTCTGTCATTATTGCATATTTCTTTATGAAGAAATTCCCAAAAAGTTATATTCTGTCAAACATTTCACGCCTGTGGCTCTATTCGTCAATCCCATCAATATTTTTTGGGCTCCTTTTCGATGAATGGGCAGGATTTACCCACCTCCACCTGCTCGAGATCCTTGAGAGATGGGGCGTGATCGACCTTGCGTCTTTTGGCATCCATGAGCCATTCTACGATTTCCATTTAAGCAGGGCGCACAACCTGCCGGCAGTTATCGGGCTTTCGCTTATAGTCGGGCTTTTGCACCTTGCGCTTGGGTTTATATTGGGCGCCATCAACGAATGGCGCCACAGCAAAAAGCACGCACTTGCAAAAATCGCATGGCTTGGGGTCGAGATTGGCGGAACGCTTGTCGTGACGACATTTATGTTTAATATGTTCGCGCCGGACATCGGAACGGCCGGTGGCGCGCTCCTTGGCATTTCAGTCATTGTACTTGCATTTACCGAAGGCGCAATGGGAATCCTGGAACTTCCTGGGTTTGCAGGTAACGTCCTTTCATACGCACGTATTGCGGCAATCGGCGTGGTGGGAGTCATCCTTGCAGAAATTATAAATGAGTACCTGCTGCCCCTGCCGGAGCAGGGGATACTTATAGTCATCCTGTTTCCATTGTTCATCATGCTCCATATGTTTAACACATTCCTTGCGATGTTCGAGGCGCTCATACAGGGCGGACGACTTAATATCATTGAATTCAAACTTAAGTTCATGAAAGGCGGCGGAAAAATATTCAAGCCGTTCGCACTTTCAAATAAATGAGGTGAAATAATATGGCAGTTGAAAACGTAGGAGCAAGTTTATCACCGGAAACCGCAGCAGCGCTCGGTGCAGGTGCAGTTATGGCAGTAAGCGCACTCGCGGCAGCATGGTCCCAGGGTTCCTTGGGTACTGCGGCAATGGGCGCAGTGGCAGAACGGCCGGAGCTTGAAAAGAACGTACTTATCTACCTGGTACTTCCGGAGATTATCGCAATACTTGGCTTTGTTATCGCGTTCCTCCTCATCGGCAAGGTCGGATCAGAATAGTGGTATATATGGGAATTGAAAACGTTGCCGCTTCGTTACTTGAAGAATCAAGAAACGAGGCCGGACGCATCATACGCGATGCGGATCAGGCAGTCAACCAGATGGCCTCTGGGGAACAGGCGCGCCGAGTGGTGCTCCTTAAGCATGCCGAAGAGGAAGCACATGTCCTCATAGAAGAGGAACGCCGCGAGCGGATCGCCTGGGCACGGCTTGAGGCAAAACGCATCCTTAATGAGGCAAAGGAAGACATGATTCGGGAAAAACTCGATGAATTCTTTGCGCTCCTTGGAAACGTACGAAAGGAGCCAAAATATAAGGAATTTCTCAAGGGTGCACTGCAAAGGGCAACAGACGAACTCAAGGGGCAACCCGGCGGTATAATCGTATACTGTGCCAAGGAAGACAAGGCAGCGCTTGCAGACACAAATGCAAAAATAGTCCCGACACTTGACACGTTTGGGGGCATAATTGCCGAAAGCAACGACCGAACAGTCAGGATTGACCTTACGCTTGAAACCCTTTTTGAGAATAAGCGGGACGAGCTGAGGGCCCTTATATATAGGGAAATATTTGAGAAGAAGGCCGCAGAAGACATACCGCCAAAAAAAGTAAAAAAGTGACACTATGGAATCATTGCGCATTTCGTTACGGGCCTTACATGAGCTGCCTGAAGAAATCCCATTTCTTCTGAAATTGAAGCAAAAATAAAATCAGTGTTGTGTTCTG
>CAZPPT010000022.1:0-8341 GCA_964588555.1 Microcaldota archaeon
GAAAAACGGGGTTTCGTTGCAAGCAACGGGGTATGAACCCAGTTTTTCAAATCAAGATGCATTTTGAAGTAGCTTTTCGGCATTGCCATGTGCAAATTTCTCCCGAACTTCCGGGTCAAGACGGGCTATGAATGCCCGGGCAAATTCCTCCACCAGGACGCTTACGTCCTCATCATAAGTCCACGCATATCCCCTGTCACTCCCCCACATAAATCTTTCAGGATACTGCTCGATTTTTAGCTTCCAGCTCGATTCTGACTCACCAAGCATCAGGTCAAAATTTTTTGGGAATTCGGATAAAAATTCTTGTTTGTTCCTTACGCGGTACATAAGCGCGGCAGGGGAAGGGGGTATCCTTGCTAAAACAGCGTCAACCGAATAGTAAACGTTTGGGTACTTGTCCATAAGGTCAGTAATGTACTCCTCGCTTTCTGGCCCGTGCAATAAAAACTTGACGCGAGGGTATTTTTGTATTATGCGTTCAATTTGGCTTTTTTGCCCGTACGCGGGATGGGCCATAATAAGCAAATTATGTTTTTCAGCCACGTCGTATATTTTCAGCATCTGGCTGCTATCCGGCGGGGAAGTGCCTTCAAAATAAAACGCGATCTCACCAAGCCCATGCAATAAGCCGGGGTTATTTTCTTGGATTGTAGATAACGTTTCTGGCTTGAATGTAACGGGCATCAAGAATAACCTTAGTTGCCCTGAAGAATTTGTTTTAATTGAATCGGCAGTAACCAACGTTTCTTCTAATACCCCTTCGCCACCAATTAAAAACGCAATTGCTCCCGTCGTGTTTTCTTTGTCAAAGGTGCATAGGATTTTCTCTAATTGGACGTCCCTTCCCAAGACCGGGTCCGTCACGGGATTGCTCGCGTGCGCTTCCGCAGAGCCCCCTATCTTACTAAGATCAGCGACATTTGGCAGATGGAAATGTGCATCAAACAACCTGCCATAGTAATACGATTCTGAGCCAAAACGGGGGGAAAACTGCCGGACGCATGGAACCCGCGGGGGCATCCGCAGTGATTCGTTGATATCTGTTGCGATGACTTCGATGGTTTTATTACTTTCATTGCCATATGCGGGAGTCTGGTCCAACGCAGGGGGTGTTGGCTCAATGACCGGTTCCCCCCCAGGCGTAGAATCGTTTTCGAGGGTCCCGGCTTCCACCGGAGTTGGAGGAATTTGCACAGGTTGCGATTCCTCGGCGATTTTTGCCGTACAGCCAGATAAAAGTAAAAAAAGAACAAATACAATGGAAATAGATTTGTACATGAAAGCTACACTCTATTCCGATTTAAAAATTTTTGCATAAGAATAAGATGCTCCGTCCGGGATTTGAACCCGGGTTGGTGGATTGAAAGTCCACTATCCTATCGGCACATGTTGACCGGGCTAGATTAACGAAGCAAGTACGTTATATTATCTAACTAGATATAATAAGAATATTTTATTTATCCAGAACATTTAAAATAGCTTTATGTACAGCTTCGATCGGCTGGGAGGCGTCTATTTTGACCCATTTTTTGGCAAAATAGCCCAAATTATGGAGTTCAAGGAAGTTCTGCCTGACGGATTCAAGGTATGTAACGTCTTCTTCGTATCGATCAAGTTCCTTTTGTTTTTTCTTCCGTTCGTGCGCAACGCGCGCCGGCAAGTCAAGCAAGATTACTAAGTCGGGTTTAATGAGCCCATACCGTTCGACCCGTCTTTGTATCTCATCAAAGGGAACAAGGTGCGCCTCATATGCGATAGTAGAATAAATGTAACGGTCGGCAAGGGCAAGGCCTTTTTTCATAGCCGCCGCAATTCTTTCCTGTTCGCCATAAATATCGTCAAGAAATAAATTAACGAGCTCGCTTCCGTCAATAGTCATTTTGCGCTCGAGGTAATCATGTATCCGTTTATTTTGGGAGGTCGGATATTTAAAGTAAGCAAAATCCTTCTTGCCCTTCAACAATCCAAACTGGGTGTCCTTTCCTGAACCGTCAATCCCCTCGACCACGACAAACATACGATCAACCGGTTACAAAACAATTATCTGCCGCATATGCAATCTTTTGATTTATGGCATCTGCAACGTCATCTGGAGAAATGCGGCGTATGTTTGAATACTGAAACTCGTATACGACGCTCCTGTCCCCATTCCGTTCATGGACATAAGTAATGGCATCCCCAAAATAATGCGTATCGTGACGGTTGAATGTCCCGCCAAGCTCGCCGCTCTCATTTGCAGGCGGGAAGGCGATGCCTTCAGCAGTCTCATCCGCCCCGTCGAGAAGTGCCGCATATGCATCTTGGTCCCGTTCACGGTACAGCTCAAGAAAAATAAAAAACCCAAGCGTCGGCTCCTCGATTTCGTCAAATGACTTATCTGCACGCTCGATGCTGCATTTTCCCTCGACATCGTCGATACGGTAATAACCGCCATTGAAAAAAAACCGGGAGGTGTTTGAGTCGTGTACTGAAAGGAGGTACCGTTCGTTTGCAAGGTCGACAAAAATGTTGATCGTCTGGTTAAGCCGCGTAGCATTGTTTTCGGCAGTCGTATAGACCTGTTGCATCGCAGTAGTTGCCCAGCTATCACCAAGGGGAACGTCGGGCTGAAGTGCGGGGGCATCTCCAGTCGTCTGGTTTGCCTGGGGCGTCGTGGTATCCCCCGTGCAACCTGCAATGAAAAGCGCTGCGATAAGTAAAGGCAAAATTTTTTGCATGAGATATGTACCGGATAAATGTTTAAAAGCGTTTTACCTGCTGCTATAAAAACCTTCGTTTGCATTATTGTATGGTGCACTGGATGCGCAACCTTATTTCTATACGAGACCTTGGAAAAAAAGACATAGAATCCATTCTTGCATTAAGCGAGAAGATGGAGAAAAGATTACCTGACAAAAATAACACGGTGCAGGGAAAGCTTCTTGCAACGCTCTTTTTTGAGCCGTCAACGCGGACAAAATTAAGTTTCCAGGCGGCAGCAGTACGGCTTGGCATGAAATATATTGATTTCTTGGCAGAATCTAGCTCGCTGAAAAAAGGGGAAACGTTCATCGATACGATAAAGGTGGTAAGCGGGTATGCCGACGTGCTTGTGGTACGGCATCCAAAGGAAGGGTCCGCAAAGCTTGCGGCTGACGTAAGCGGCGTGCCAGTCATTAACGGAGGAGACGGCGGAAACCAGCACCCGACCCAGACACTTATCGACTTATACACGATAAAAAAAGGCAAACGATCACTTAACGGCCTCAACGTCGTCCTTGTCGGAGACCATAAACATGCACGCGTCATGCATTCGCTTGTTTATGCGCTTTCAATGTTCGACACAAATATTACCCTTGTCGCACCGGTCGGGCTTGAAATGCCCGAAAAGCTGCTTGAGGAGATAAGGGCAAAATTTAATGCGCGCATAAGCATCAGTCAGGAGATGGATTTCAAGGACGCAGACGTCGTGTACACGTGCCGGATACAGGAGGAGCGGTTTGCAGACCCCTATGAGGCAAAACGGATCAAGGAACAGTTTGCAATCCGCGAAGGTCACCTTAGGAACGTAAAAAAGGACCTCATGATATTGAACCCGCTTCCAAAAACAAACGAGATTGCGCCCCCCGTCGACAACATGCCATACGCACGATACTTCGAGCAGGCACACAACGGCGTGCCTGTACGGATGGCAGTCATGGAGTGGATTACATCACGGTGAAAATATGCTAAAGGTAGAATCAATAGAAAACGGGACGGTCATTGACCACATCCGTGGCGGCAAGGGAAAAAAGGTACTGGATATTCTCGGGCTTGCCGAAAACCCCCGGGGAAGGGTGGCGCTCATGATCAATGTGCCAAGTAAGCAGCTTGGCAAGAAGGACATCGTAAAGATAGAGAATGTCGCCGTACCTGATGAACTTGTAAACGTCATAGCGCTTATTTCGCCCCATTCAACGATTAACACCATAAAAAACGGCAAGGTAACTGAGAAAAGAAATGTGGAGGTGCCATCTATCCTGCGAGGATTTGGCGCATGCCCAAACCCAAATTGCATCACGAACAGCGAACACGCTGAACGGATATTTGAGAAGGAAAGCGAAGGGTACCGCTGCCATTACTGCGAACGCATATTTCTCGCAGAAGAGCTGGTGTGATGCAGCTATTTACGATTAAGGTAGTTGATACGCGCAAGGAAGCAATTGACATACTCGTGCTCCGACTCGAAAAACCGCCTGGATTTGATTTTCAGCCCGGCCAGTACGTAATGATGTATCTTCCGGTGGATGGAAAGGACGAATCAAGACAATTTTCGATTGCGTCATCGCCGACGAAACCCTATTTGGAATTCGCAACAAAGGATACGGGAAGTGCATTTAAGAACACGTGGAAACGCCTAAAGCCGGGAGATGGGATCCGAATATCAAAACCGTTGGGCAAGTTTGTACTTGATGTAAATGCCCCGCACATAATTTTGATAAGTGGCGGCATTGGTATTACGCCATTTAGAAGCATGCTTGAGTATGCAGTTGACAAAAAACTGTCAAATAATATAATACTGTTATATAGTAATAAAGTACCTGAAGACATCCCGTTTGAAAGGGAATTAAACGAGCTTCCGAAACAAAATGGCGCCATAAAAATAGAAATGACCGTTACGCGGCCGGAAGAAAGCACGATAAAAACAAATTACCGCACCGGGCGAATTGATGGCGCCCTCATTAAAGAGCATTCACGCGGCGGCGACGCCTATTATATCTGCGGGCCGCCAGGGTTAGTAGTGGCGCTTGAAAAGACACTTGAAGAATTAGGCGTGCCAGCCACACGCATACGCATGGAATTATTCACCGGATACAAATAAAACCCCGCCTAATTTCAGTAAAGGACGATAGCGCATGAAAATAATGGCCAGTAAGCAACTTGGAGGCGCACGCGGCAAGATGATGAAGAAATGCTGAACGGCGCACACGCCATGGGATGAATTGGAAGCATACAAAGAAAATTTGACATGCTGCCTGAAGATAAATGGTGGCACAGCGGGGGGAAAACAATACCATTAAAAAATAAATGCGGAAGAGTTGTACTATGGAACTAGTTTCACCGAATTTTCATGACATATTGCAGCCAAACCTTGAGATACGGAAATTCCCTGATGCAGACAGCTATGTGCGGATTCCGGATCTAAGTAAATACACCGGCAAGGAAATAATCCTCTACCATCGCCTCTATCCGGAACAGGACAGTTCGCTCATACAGGCGCTTTTCATATTAAATGAGCTTAAGGCGATCAATGCATCCGTGACACTTGTCGCGCCGTACCTGCCGTATGCACGGCAGGATAAGAAGGTGCTTGAAGGTGAGATAAAAAGTGCGGAGGCCGTATGCAGGCTCCTAACTGAAGCAGGATGCAGACGGCTCATCACGTTTGACTGCCATTTTCTCAAAAAGGAAGGCCGGTTTGAATATGGCGGGCTTGACATCCAAAACATCTCAATGAACGGTCTTCTCATCGAACACGCAAAAAAGGCATTCAAGGACGAGCCGTTTGAAACCATCAGCCCGGATGAAGGGGCGCACTACATGGTTGAAGAATCAGGCGGACAGTCGATGAAAAAAACCCGCGGCGAATACCATGAACAACAAGGGGGCGAAATAGTCTACCGCGATGTGGAAAAACTGGAAGGCAAATTTGACTTTAGGGATAAGAACGTGCTCATACTTGACGACATCATATCAACAGGTTCGACCATGATAAAGGCGATCGAGAACGTAAAGGCAAACGGGGCAAAGAGCGTTGCCTGCGCCGCGACGCACGGGTTCTTCCTTAAGGACTCGCTTGCAAAGATCCGGACGTCCTGTGAGTTCGTCTTTGTAAGCAACTCAATCGTTTCTCCCGTTTCCGAAGTAAGCATAATGGAAAGGATACGTGGCATTAAGATCGAATAGTAGGTGGGATTATGGAATCTATCACAAGGACAGACCTTAATTTAGAATTTTTCTCACGGGGAAAAGTGCGGGACACCTATGCAATGGGGAAGGACCTCCTCATGATCGCAACAGACCGCCTCAGCGCATTTGATGTCGTATTTAACGAGGGAATCCCCCACAAGGGCGAGGTGCTTACGAACCTGTCGATTTTCTGGTTTATGAAGACGCGGGACATTGTCAGAAACCATTTTATCACAAATGCGATACCTGCGGACCTTCCCCCTTATACAAAAAAGAGAAGCATGATCGTAGTACGGGCAGAGCCGATCGCACTTGAGTGTGTGGTGCGTGGCTACATTACCGGAAGCGCATTTAAGGAATACCAAAAAACAGGAAGCGTGTGCGGCATTGAACTGCCAAAGGGACTAAAGAATGGCGATCCGTTTCCTGTGCCTATCTTTACACCGTCCACAAAGGCAAAAACAGGGCATGACGAGAACATCACCGAGGAACGGGCGGGGGAAATCGTGGGTGAGGGGACATACAAGACAATAAAAGAGAAGAGCATTGCGCTTTATGAGTTTGCAAGAAAACATGCCGAACGGTCGGGCCTTGTGCTTGCCGATACAAAATTTGAGTTTGGCTACCAAACAAACGGAGAAGGCGTAGAGAAAAGGAAGATTATCCTTATCGACGAGGCGCTCACACCTGACTCATCGCGTTACTGGGTAAAGGAAAAATATGACAAGGGAACGCTCGAAAGCCTTGATAAGCAATACCTGCGCGATTATCTTGAAAAAACAAATTGGAACAAGGCGCCGCCGCCGCCGCCGTTGCCAGAGGACGTAATAGAACATACAAGCAGACGGTATATCGAAGCGTACCGGATGCTTACGGGCAAGGATTTCTTTGAGGGCTCTTGATAAAGCTTTCCTATTTTAAACAAATCTTTTATAATTCAACCATGCTCATTGCATACTGTGACGGCGCATGTTTTGGAAACCCGGGTCCCATGGGGATAGGGGTAGTTATTACCAAGAATGGGTCAGTCGTTAAGGAAATCTCCGAATACCTTGGGAACGGAACGAACAACATCGCAGAATACACCGCAGTCATTCGTGCACTACAGGAAACTGAAAAACTCGGTGAGAAAGAGGCAATTATACGAAGCGACAGCCAATTGATAATCCGGCAGTTAAACGGAGCGTATAAGATACGCCAAGCGCACCTAAAAAAATTAAGCCAAGTGGTTGGCGGGTTCCGAACTAAAATAAAAGTCGTATTTGAGCACGTGCCGCGCGAAGAAAACGAAGCAGCGGACATGCTTTCAAAACATGCCATCATGAACCATGAAAAGAATAAGGAGGGCAGACATGCAGATTACCACAAACCTTGATTTAGGAAAATATTTCACATTTGAACTCTCAAAGGAACTGCCAATCCACCGCTGGTTCTATTATAAGGAAGGGTTCGCGCCCCACTTTATCGAGTGGGCGCTTAAGGAAGAAAAGATAACGCAGGGGACGCTTCTTGACCCGTTTTGTGGGGTGGGGACAAGCATGCTTACGGCCAAAAACCACGGGTTAAAGGCATTGGGATGTGACGTGTCCCCCGTTGCAGTGCTTGCTGCAAGGGTCAAAACTGAAAGTTATACGGACGAGGACAAACAGGAAATAGAAAAAAAGCTCGAAAGCGTACTGGCTGGGGGACAGCCTTCCGAAGAGTGGGAATTTGAATTGTTCTCGCCCCGGGCCGCATTCCCAAAATCGAATTATAACGCGCTTCTTTCCACACGTGCAGCAATCGCACACATTGAAAATGAAAAAATCCGCAATTTCTACCTGCTTGCACTTATTTCAATTATCCCTCAGGTCGGCATATTCATAAAGGATGGGGGGGTCCTTAAGATCGACAAGCGGAAAATGGCAATGCCAGTAAGGGCGGCGCTCAAAAAGAAGATACGAAAGATGCTAAGCGACATGGCGCACCGGCATGCACACCCAATACCGCGCATCGAACAGGCGGACGCACGCACGCTCCCCTTTGAAGACTGGAGCGCGGATGTCGTAGTCACCTCGCCGCCATACCTCAACAACGTCGATTATACGAAGGTCTATGGGCTTGAGTTAAGCCTCCTTTTTCTTGAGAAGGGGATCACACGCGAAATACGCAACGCAAGCCTGCGCTCCTTCATCACATCAAACCTTCCGCCTGAAAACGTGCCAGAAGAAATTGGGGAGATCGGATACAAGGTACCGGTTATCGGAAATTATTTTGGAGACCTTGAACGGGCAATAGCCGAAATTAAGCGCGCCCTCAAACCACAGGGGGCATGTTACCTTGTTGTCGGAAACTCAGTAATATATGGCATGCAGGTACTTGTAGATGAACTTCTTGGGGCAATTGCGGAGAGGCACGGTATGGAAAGCCA
>CAZPPT010000023.1:0-8178 GCA_964588555.1 Microcaldota archaeon
TCAGGTTTGAGAACTTGGATGCCGGGTTTCCGGAATATGCACGAGATGCAACGACGAGCACTTCTTCAGGCTTATATTTAGTTATGATCTTGGCGGCAGCAAGCAACCGCTCATCCGCCTTTCGAAGATCAAGAATAAAAAGACCATCGTCCCTTCGCTTAAACACAAAGTTACGCATATCATCCGTACGGAGCTTAGTGCCAATGTGAATTCCTGCTTCAAGATACGTTTCCTGCTTTACGAGCAACCCTGTCTTATCAACCATACCAATCAACCCTAAAATATTAAATGTGGGACCGCTGAGAAATTCAGTTTCCAGTTTTGTAATCCCACATATGAGAACCGGATACTTTTGAACTCAGATAACGAACACCCCAAGCTCGCAGGATACCAGGTTACCTCACGGCCCCATTACTAGCATTTATATACGCGGATAGCGAGACACGCGATCCACTATGTCTACATGTGAAATGAACATGCGCCTGCAACAATACCGGTCAAGGCCGACATCGTTTAACGCCTGCTCAGGTGTCTTAGTCTTAAGCGCTTCCTTGTAACCTTCGTATAGGTCGCCAATGACTGCACCGCAACTAAAACAGCGAACGGGAAATTCCATGTATACACCTCACCTATATGATTTCTGGAATCTCGCTCGTGCCTTTGGACCCTTGTACTTCTTTGGTTCCACACGACGAACGTCTTCCACCAATAATGACCTGTCAATAGCAAGGAATTTATCCTTAAGGTTGGCGTCCGGAAAGTGCGCAACAAGCGCCTTTGCAATCGCAGTGCGCGATGCCTGTGCTTGCCCAAGCACGCCTCCGCCAAATACGTTTACATGCACGTCTATATCAAGTGCTTCGGGACCAAGGTACCGCAAAGGCTCACGGACAATTTCGCGAACATACTTGTTTGAAACATAAGAAACCAAAGAGCGATTATTAATCCGAATGTTTCCCTTGCCCTTGCTCACATGAGCCCGCGCAATACTTTCCTTTCTCTTACCGCGTGAGACGACGGAAACGCCAGCCTTTTTCTTCCTTGTCTTTCTTGCCTTGGGTTCCTTTTGCTCTGAAAACACAACTTTTTCAGCAGGTTTTTCTACCGGTTTCTCCTTGGGCGTGGCACCTTCCGCCAACGCTTCTTTTGGTGTTTCCTTTGGTGCCTCCTTGGGAGTTTCTTTAGCCTTTCGGGTTCTTGTTTTTTTCTCTTCCTTTTCAACTTTTTCGTTTGTGCTGTCTGCCATAAATATCAACTCTGATAACCGAGCTGCTTACATAGCTCTTTTACTTTCATGGATCGAAATGTGGTTTTGCACTCGATCCCCTGTATCGGAGAACCCTGCAGGTTTTTTGGGTTTCCCAAAAAAACATGCAATTTCTTGTATGCCGCCTTTCCACGGGGTTTTTTCCACGGGAGCATCCCCCTGATCATACGCCTGACAAGCAAATTTGGAACCTTCGGCCATGAAGGGGACTTTTCAGGCGTACCCTTATGCTGTGCCTGCCTTCGCAGTTTGAAACGCGCTACAAGGGCAGCTGGATTCCCGATCATAACCATCTCCTCAGCATTAATAAGCTGGATATCCTCGCCATTGAGCAATTTTTTTGCGATGTGGGATGCCGCCCGTCCGAATATAAGATTTCTGCCATCAATTACTGCCATAACAATCACGTAAGAATTACTACTTGCTTTCCTTCAGGGTTAGTGGTGAAGACTTCTGAAATGGAAAGTGCCTTTCCGCCAGCAGTCTGGATAAGCTTGCGTGCACCTTCGCTAAACGAAAATGCCGCAACCGTTGCCTTTTTAGATAGCTGGCCCGCCCCAAGTACCTTGCCAGGGACAAGAAGGATATCGCTTTCCGTAGTGAACTGGTCAATCTTGTTGAGATTCACCTGGACACGGTTTCTTCGCGGCTTTGCAAGTTCATGCGCCACCTTTTTCCAAAGGGGCTTGTTTGAAATAACCAGCTGTTTTATAAGTGAAACAAGCTGTTCATTGTCTTTTTTTACAACACGTATGGTATTCTTCGACATATGATCACTTCGGCACAATAACGCCTCGCTTCATTTACATGAAACTAAAGAGTTAGTACTAATAGAATATATGGATAGGTTTAAAAACTAAATTGCCCCCTCGATGAGCTCCGATACGGTAGACCTGACCGATTCTGAATGAATCCGATCCAATACCGTGGCAAGGAACCCCTCAATAAGAAGTTGTCGTGCATCCTCACGGCTCACCCCGCGCGCCATAAGATAAAAAAGCTTGTTTTCATCAATCGGGCTTACTGAGGCTGCATGTCGTGAGCTTACGTCGTTGTTCTCTATTTCAAGCTGCGGGTTTGTATCCGCACGTGCGCCCGGATTAAGGAGCATGACGTGTTCAGTCAGAAATGAGTTCGCGCCGGCGCCTTCTTTTTCAATCTTGATCATACCGTCAACCTTTGCAACAGATTGGTCTTTCACCGTTCCCTTAACCAGGATATTGCCGCTCGTGTTCCTTCCGATGTGCAAAAGGGTCGTGTCAATGTGGAGTTTTGACTCATCCTGCATTGCGAAAAGCTCAGTATCGTACGCTTCTGAGCCGTCGCCCTTAAGTTCATTGACAATTCTTACCTTGCCTTCACCAAAATAGAATAGATTTGAATATATTTTCGCACCTGCAAGGGCAACATTTCTTAGTGCAAATGAGCCGTTTTTCTGGATCAGGTAGGTGGTGAGCGTTGCGTTTTCACCAACTATAATATCAAGCGTACGGTCTGAGGTTATTTCCCCGATAAGAGTAACGCGCATACCACTGGAAATAGAAAAATCGCTCTGCGTAATCTCATTTAATTGAACAGTAACTTCCTTTTCATTGACCATGTTATCCAACCGCCCCTTCTAACTGGATCTGAATGAGCCTATTTAGTTCAACTGCATATTCCATAGGCAATTCCTTTGTGAAAGGCTCCAAAAATCCTTGCACGATCATGGCGAGCGCCTCCTGCTCTGAAATGCCGCGGGACATCAAGTAAAGGAGCTTGTCGCTTCCGATCTTCCCGACACGTGCCTCGTGGCCGATCGTCGTCGTATCTTCGTTGACCTGGACTGTCGGATACGTGTCGCTCCTTGATTTTTCATCAAGCATGTATGCGTCGCACTGGACAAAGCTCTTACAATTTTTTGCCCCCTTGACTACCTTTACCAAACCGCGATAGCTCGTTCTGCCACCTGCCTGGCTGATGCTTTTCGAGATGATGCGCGAGGACGTATTTGGCGCAAGATGGAGCATTTTACCGCCTGCATCCTGGCACTGCCCTTTACCTGCATACGCAACGCTAATAACTTCACCACGTGCACCAGGTTCCTTAAGAATGACACTGGGGTATTTCATGGTAATTTGTGAGCCAATGTTCCCATCTAACCACTCAACAAACGCGTTTTTATATGCAAGCGCGCGCTTGGTAACGAGATTATAGACATTGTTGCTCCAGTTCTGGATAGTAGTATAACGTAGGTGTGAGCCTTCCATTGCAACCAATTCAACAACGGCGCTGTGAAGTGATGATGCGGAGTAAATAGGGGCGGTACAGCCTTCCACGTAATGCGCTTTGCTTCCGGGCTCGCAGATGATAAGCGTACGTTCAAACTGGCCGACCTTTTCGGCGTTTATTCTGAAATATGCCTGTAACGGAATTTCGACGTGCACTCCTTTTGGGACAAAAACAAAGCTTCCGCCAGACCACACGGCAGAATTAAGTGCGGCAAACTTATTATCTGTAATCGGAATGACAGTGCCAAAATATTTTTTTACGATCTCGGGATATTCGCGGAGCCCTGAATCCATGTCAGTAAAGATGACCCCTTTCTCCTCCCATTCCTTTTTGAGGTTATGGTAGACCACCTGGCTGTCATATTGCGCGGATGCACCGCCAAGAAATTTACGTTCTGCCTCGGGGATGCCAATTTTGTCAAACGTCTTCTTGATGTCATCCGGGACCATTTCCCATGCGCTTACGTTTTCCGCTTTTGGCCGTGCATAGTACGTAATTTCATCAAAATTAATCGAGGAAAGGTCGGCGCCCCACGCGGGCATTGGCTTATTTTTGAATATTTTGTATGCTAAAAGCCGCTTTTCAAGCATCCATTCGGGCTCGCCTTTTATTGCAGAGATTTCCCTAATAATTGCCTCGTTTAAGCCTTTTGGTGTCTTGTAGGCGTACGCATGCTTATCGTGAAAACCGTATTTATACTCCTGTAGCTCTTCAAGTGGCACTTAATTCACCGATATAGTTTAGGCAGCGTATGTTTAAATATTTAGGCATACCTAAATCTAATGCGTGATCATATGTTTGAAATAAAAAACCTTAGTGTGCAAATTGGCGAAAAGGAGATCATCAAGAGCCTTAACCTTTTGATTAAACCAGGCGAGTTCCATGTCATTATGGGGCCCAATGGGGCAGGAAAAAGCACGCTTGCAGGGGCGCTTATAGGGCACCCGCTTATGGAAGTAAGTGGCGAAATCGTATTAGACGGTGAAAACATTAGCGAGCTTAAGACAGACGAGCGTGCAAAAAAGGGGATGTTCCTTGCGTTCCAGAATCCGCAGGAGATCGAAGGGGTAACTGTTGCCCACCTCTTAAGAAAGGCAAGGCTTGGGGAGGAAAAAAACAAAAAAAAGATACTTGAACAAATGACTGCGATTCAAGGTGATATAGACAGTGGGGCAGAACTTGTAGGCATGCGCAAGGAGTTTGTAAAACGCGACCTCAACGTCGGCTTTTCAGGCGGGGAAAAGAAGCGTAACGAAATATTGCAAATGGCAGTCCTTAAGCCGAAGGTCGTCATACTCGACGAGATCGATTCCGGCCTTGACATCGACGCACTTAAGCACGTGGCAGGGGCAATAAACAAGCTGCGCTCAAAGGACCGCTCATTTCTTCTCATCACGCACTATCAGCGGATACTTCATTACATAAAGCCGGACTTTGTACATGTCATGATGCAGGGCTCAATTGTTAAGTCAGGCAATGCAAAGCTTGCGCATGAGCTTGAGGAAAAAGGATATGCAAAGATACTTGCCTAGATGGTCTACATGAATACAGATGCTATTAAAGGGGAATTTCCGCTTTTTAGAAATAATACTGGCATGGCGTACCTTGATTCGGCCGCAACGAGCCAAAAACCGCGTGCCGTCCTTGATGCGATGGATGCATATTATGAGAAATGTAACGCGAATGTTCATCGCGGCGTGTACAAAATAAGCGAAGAGGCGACAAGGCACTACGAAGGGACCCGGGAAGCGGTGCGGAGTTTCATCGGTGCAAAAAACAATAACGAAATAATATATACGCGTGGAACAACCGAATCGATTAACCTCGTGATGCGCGGCCACGGTGAGCGATTCATCAGGGCGGGCGACAAAATCGTAACAACAATCATGGAGCACCATAGTAACTTCGTACCCTGGCAGGAACTTGCTAAAAGAAAAAAGGCGAAGTTCGAGATTATTGATATTGATGAGAACGGTGGGTTAAAGAAAGGAGAATTGGCGGAAAAAATACGGGGTGCAAAAATTGTTGCAGTAACGCATGCGTCAAACGTACTTGGAACCATTAATGAAATACGGGAAATATGTACCATGGCACGCGAGGAAGGTGCGGTTTCTGTCATCGACGGGGCGCAAAGTGTTCCGCATATGGCAGTTGATGTGCAAAAAATTGGTTGCGATTTTCTTGCGTTCTCCTCCCACAAGATGCTTGGCCCGACGGGAATTGGGATTCTCTACGGAAGGGAAGAGCTTCTTGAAAGGATGGACCCGTTTTTATTTGGCGGCGAGATGATTTCGGAAGTGCATAGAGACAATAGTAAATGGAATAGATTACCGTATAAGTTTGAGGCCGGAACAATGCCAATTGCTGAAGTTGTTGGGTTAGGAGCAGCAATTAAGTATCTTAAAAAGGTTGGAATGGATACGATACGGGAGCATGAAATCGAACTAACAAAATATGCGCTCGAGCAAATTAAAAGTATAAAAAACGTTCGCGTATTCGGGCCAACCGATCCGAAAAAACGGGGCGGCGTACTTAGTTTCGAGCTCAAGGGAATACATGGCCATGATGTTGCAACGGTGTTCGATGAATACAAAATTGCAATACGAAGTGGCCATCATTGTGCCATGCCGCTCCATGAACGGCTTGAAGTACCGGCAACTGCGCGTGCAAGTTTCTATGTATATAATGATAAACAAGATGTGGATCGATTTATCGAAGCGTTAAAAGAATGTAAAAAACTATTCAAGGTTGCGTAAATGATAACGATGCGAAAAGCAACAAATGAAGACCTGCCAAAAATAAAAGAGCTAATAAGATCAGTACTTGAAGAATTTAACATATCAAATCTTTTAGGCGCGGAAAAAAAGATAGTTGATTTGGAAAAAGAATATTTCAAAAATCGAGGTACGTTTCTTGTTGCGCTAGACAGCCAAACAATAATCGGGACGATCGCAATTGGAAATTTTGAACAGATTACTCCAAAACGCGCACGTGTTGAGCGATTCTATGTTGATAAAAAATATCGAGGCAAAGGAGTAGGGAAAAAATTGATGGGCGAGGTGATTCAAGAAGCCCAAGCACTTGGGTATAATGACATTATATGCGGATCCGAACACGAGTTTACCCGGGCGCATACGGCGTATGTAGCAGCGGGATTTACCGAGTATCGCCGCGATGAAAAGTGCATCTATTTTAAGAAAGAACTATAAAAGGTTAAGCTATGGCAAGCGAAGACATTTACCAGGACTTCATTCTTGAGTTATACAAGGACCCGATCAACTTTGGAAAGCTTGAGAACGCCACGCACCAAGCTGAAAGCTACAATTCGCTTTGTGGCGACCGTGTAACGCTATTTTTAAAAATTGAGGATGGGCGCGTACGCGAGGCGAAATTTATAGGGAGCGGCTGCGCAATCAGCCAGGCAACTGCATCACTTCTGACGGAAGAGATCAAAGAGAAAACAATTAGTGAGCTTCTAAAAATGCAAAAAGAAGACGTCCTTAAACTGATAAAAATCGACCTTTCGAAAAACCCCTCCCGATTAAAATGTGCGCTTATGGGGTTGGAGGTTTTGAAAAAGGCAATTGGTGATAAAAATGCGCATGCATAACCCCGTTACTGCGTGGAGGATGTACCGATTAAGACAAATGTCAACCTTGGCAAGATATGAGCCGATCCTAGAGAAAAAACCTTCTGGAAAGCCCCGGCCGATGTTGACACAGGATGCAGAAGCATATGTCCGCTCAATTGAACGAATCTCCGGTTCGGAGGGCGTATCCGCCATGAGATATTTTAATAAGCAAATGCATTGGAAGAAAAAGATGCGCCGGCTAACGCTAACCGGATTCATCTGTTTAACGGCAGCAATACCGATCCGCCATTTCATAGACGTGGATTCAGCGGCGATCATTGCTGCAACAATTACGGGAATAGCAGTAGGGCACGGGATTACAAATGAATGGCACAAAAAAAGATTCCTTGATGCGCTTGGGAAAGTCGGGCCGTGGATCATGATGAATGTTAATCACAACAAACCCCCTATTTAAGCAGTCACTCGTTTATGAGCAACAGCCCCGGATCCTCAAGATGCTTTTTAATATACGTTACAAACCGTGCAGCCTGCGCGCCGTCAATAACGCGGTGGTCAAAGGTTATTGAAACGTTCATTATCTTCCGTATCTCGGCCTCATCTTTTACGACAGTCACCCGATCCTGGATCTTATACACGCCAAGAATTGCAACTTCAGGGTAATTGATGATGGGGGTTGCAAATATGCCGCCCGCGCTTCCGATATTGGTGATCGTGCAGGAACCGCCGCGCATCTGGTCTATGGCAAGTTTGCGAGTACGCGCTTTTTCTGCCAGGTCTTGTATTTCATGCGCGATTTCAAGTACTGTTTTTTTGTCGGCATTCTTAACCACGGGGACCATAAGCCCTTCTTCCGTATCTACCGCAATTCCAATGTTGTAATATTTCTTAACTACGATTTCCTGTTTTTCTTCGTCCAAACTTGAGTTAAAAACAGGAAATGCCTTAAGTGCCGCGACAAGTGCCTTGATAATAAATGGCATGTAGGTAAGCTTGATGCCCTGCGCTTGGGCAAGCGGCTTGTCCTTTTCACGGTGCGCTGCAAGGCTTG
>CAZPPT010000024.1:0-7116 GCA_964588555.1 Microcaldota archaeon
GACCTTTTTAACAGGCGTAACGTACCAAACCATGTCCTCTATGGCTTTGTACTTGCCGCCATCGCGCTCAATTTCATTTTCTATGACGAGAACATTGCCATATTTTCGCTTCTTGTCGCAGTGCCCTTGGCAATTTTTGGCTACCTTTTCTACCGCTTTGGCCAGCTTGGCGGCGCAGACGTGTTTGTGCTCCTTGCGCTTAACTTTGCGCTTCCGATACACCCTTCAACTGCGGCTATCGGCTCATTTAATTTTCCGTTTATTGCAAGCGTCTTTGTGTTTTCAGGTGTGCTCTTTGCCGTTTATTTTCTTGCCTTCTTTGCGCTTAAGCTTTTCCGTGCATCGGCGCGGCCATCCCCGTTTGCATTTGTCCTTGTAATTCCGTATCTAGTACTTGCCTACCTCTACACGATGTCCCCCATTTATTCGCCCGTGTACTTTTCGTTTATTACCATCATGGTGCTTGCATCTGTCTTTTTTATGGCGTACCGCAACCACATCTACCACCTGCAGGCTGAAAAGGTTCCGCTTAGCCGCGTGGAGACTGAGGACGTGCTCGCGCTTGAACTCATGGACCCGAACCTCGTCAAAAAGCATTCGCTTAACCGCCTGGTGACCAAGGAGGAGCTTGAAAAGCTAAAGAAGATTAAACTTTCCGAACTGTGGGTCTATACAAAACTCCCGCCGTTCCTGCCATTTCTTACCATTGGGTTTCTTGCGGCTTTGTTCCTCAGCAGATATCTTCTCTTATTCCAGTGATGCGCTATGCCATTTCTAATAAATAAGGCAATCGAATACGGTATTGCATTTATAACGCTTTACCTGTCAGTATTTTTCATACTTCTCTTTCTTAAAAACAGAAACGAGGTCGCGAAAAGCCCGGCGCAAGACAGGCGTTTTCAGCCGTCGCTTTCGGTCATCGTGCCTGCTTTTAACGAAGGAAACAACATCCGCCATTGCATAGAAAGCGTCCTTGCCGCCGATTACCCAAAGGAACGCCTTGAAATAATCATTGTTGACGACGGGTCGCAGGACAATACCCACATGGTTGCAAAGGAACTCGAAAAGAAAGACGGCCGCATCCGTGCGTTCACGAAGCCAAATGAGGGCAAGGCCGCCGCGCTTAATTATGGCATTTCAAAGGCACGCAATGAAATCATCGCAACGCTTGACGCGGACTCATTTATTGAAAAGGATGCCATTTGGAAGATGATGCCGTATTTCAAGGAGCCCGACGTTGTCGCGGTCACTGCGGCAGTAAAGGTGCTTGAGGAGAAACACAAGGCAGGCTTTTTGCAGGTCATACAAAAAATCGAATACTTATTTACCCTTTTCTCCCGCCGCGTGCTTACGTACATCGAGGCAGTGACCGTAACGCCAGGTCCCTTTAGCATGTTTCGTGCATGGGTGTTTGAGAAAATCGGCGGTTTTGACACAAAATGCATCCTTGAAGACCAAGAGATCGCGCTTCGGATACAAAAGCACAACTACAAGATACGGAGTTCACTTGACGCGGAAGTCTATACTGAGATACCGCATACGTTTAACGAGCTTCTCAAACAGCGCATCAGGTGGCACCGCGGGGGCCTGCGGAACAGCCTTAAGTACCTCTCCATGATTTCGCCGCGCTATGGCGATTTTGGCCTTATCATCATGCCCCTTACGTTCATAGCGCTTCTTGCGCTCTTTGGCGTTTTTGTTGTCGCAATCGTGAACTATTTCACCCAGCCGTCATATTTTGCTTCCCTTGGCCTTGAGGCGGTGTTCCTTGGCATTACGCCAGTGCATATTATCGGCATGTTCATCTTTGCGCTTAACCTTATCTGGATATCGTGGGGCGTCCTTCATTTCCGCAACGAGGGCATAAGCGCCTGGCAGATACTCCTTTATATAGTATCGTACTCCTATCTTCTTACGCTCTATTGGGCAGCAGCAATCATTAAGGAGCTTAAGATGGAAAAACTGACATGGTGACTGCATGGACAACCCTAAACGGCCTTTTTCATATCCGATGTATCTTATCGCGCTTCTTATAACTGCTGTCATTTTTGCAATTGGCGTGTATGTTGGCACTATTCTTGACCGAGGCAGCTTGGATAATTTGTCTCTTGACGTGTCACAAAGCATCCAGCGCCTTGAAAGCGCACAGCTTCTTTTCTTTCTTGATGAATCGGCGTCCTTCTGCCCGGTATATGCAGACGAGCTTGAAAAACTTGAGGCGGACACAAACAGGATCGGCCAGAAACTCAATCTCCTTGAGGACAAGGGCGCAGTTGACCTCGGCCTTAAGAAGCAGTATTTCAGTCTTGAGGCACAAAGCTACCTTCTTTCAAAAAAGGTAAAGGAGAAATGCGCAACGCGTGACGTTCTTGTCCTTTATTTCTATTCAAACACTGAATGCGCACAGTGCAGAAACCAAGGTGAGGAACTTGAAGCGGTGCGGGACGAAACGCTTGTGAAAAGTGCAAATGCATATCACATACGGCTTTATTCATTTGACGGGGATATCGGAAGCCCCGTGGCAGAGGCGCTTAAGGAGAAATATGATGTCTCCCGCTATCCGTCCATTGTGGTGAATGACCAGGTGTATGAAGGGTATCAGGACCAAGAGGCGCTCAGGCGGATATTCCAATGATGGCTGGTTACCATGGCACTCGAAACACTCGTTTTTGGTTTTGGCGCGCTTGTTTTTCTTGTCCTTCTGTACATCGCGCTTACGTATAATTCGCTTATCTCGCTTAAAATAAAAATTGACCGCTCGTGGGCGCAGATCGACGTGTTTTTGAAGCGAAGGTATGAACTGATTCCACGGCTTGTTGAAACGGTAAAAGGGTATGCGAAGCACGAACGCGAACTGTTAATTGAATTAACTCGAGCCCGAGGCGAATTAATCTCTGGAAGTACGTCCACGCGGGCGAAAGCAAACGAACTAGTAACCCGAGATACAAAAACGCTTTTTGCCGTTGCCGAAAAATACCCGGAACTTAAGGCAAGCGAGAACTTCAAAAAATTACAGGAAGAGCTTGTCGCAACAGAAAATAGCATCGCGTTTGTACGTATTGGTTATAATGATACAGTGGCCGAATTCAACGTTGCGCTTCGGTCGTTTCCCTCAAGCATTGTTGCAGGCATGTTTAACTTTGCCCCGCGTGAGTTCTTTGCGGCGACTGACGGGGAACGCAAGAGCGTCAAGCTAACCATTTGACCCCTATCTCATTTGGCGATACCTTTTTAGCGATTGCGAGTGCAATAGCTTTCATGTTTTCCCTTTTTGTCCGAGAAAAGCCGTATGCAATACTTATGGCGCTCAAGATCCCGGATACAAACTGGCACCTTTCAAAACTTGCAAAAAACACCAATACGACCTATGTATTTGTGACCCATTTTATTACAAAATTGGAAAAGGCGGGCATTGTTAAGACCGAGGTGGTGGGCAAAAAGCGCGTCGTACGCCTTACCGAGAAAGGGATGGGGATCGCTGCACATATCGAATCACTTAAGGATAAGTTTACGTATTGAACTTTAAGGATTTTTTCAAACGACCCGAAGCGTTATCTTCTTTTGGACGCCACCAAGCACGCGTTTATAGTCAAGGTAATGTGCATACGCCTTTATGTGTATGTCGTAATTTCCTCCTTGCGTTTGGTTGTTTGCAAAAATCGGGACTACAAGTTCCTTTGTTTCCCCGGCCCTGACCTCGCCCATCTTCTTTTCTATGTGGCGGTGGATGCAGGTTGCGTCAAAACCGACAAGCTTGTTTGCCGGAAGCATCGCATCGAGCGAAACAAGCTGGTTTTCAGCACTTGTGTTTGTAACTTTTATTATCATATTTACCTTATTGTCCTTCATTGCCGCAAGCCGTAACGGAGAGAACTGTACCGAAACCTTAAACGGGCCCGTTGCACTTGCCGCCGGCGTTTCATCGCCCTTATTCTTGAATACAGAGTCAAACAAACCCATTCCATCACCTTAGAAGCTGATTACCCTATTTACTGTCCATTATCAATACCGCGGCAGCAACGACACTTGTCCAGAGGCCGTTCTTATCCGCCTCAGCAGTTTGTGTCACATTCACTGTACGTACTATCTTACCGCTTAACTTAAAGTATTTTTCCCTTTCATCCCATGCCGTCTCCGGGTCAAATGTGATGCCGAGCGTTGAGGCAAGCATGCTTGCCGCGAGGTCTTCCGAATAATCTGCTGCCTTTTTTTCTGTCATGCCGTACGTATGGTGCTCGCTGAGATACCCGTACATTTTTTTATCTGCCGGGATCGCGCATCCGATGGATGCCGTGAGCAGGCGGTTTGGTTCGTTTGATGCAGCGCGTGCCATCACTACAAAAACGATCTGCCCCGGCTTAAGGTGCTTTAACCCTTCCTTGCGCGATATTATTTTTGCCCCCGGCGGTAATATGCTTGATACGTTTACGAGGTTATATGGCGCGATGCCTGCGTCACGGAGCGCAAGCTCAAAAGAAGTGAGCTGGTCCCTGCTTTTCCCCACACCATTTGTGAAAAATATCTTACGCGGTATGAAATCCATAGTTGCACCGTCTTACCTTTCACCAAAAGTCTTTTTAAAATTACTTACTACAATGTATCTATGAAATCGGTACATATCCTTATAGCATTAGTGTTAGTGTTGGCCATAGGCGTCGCGGCATACATGTTCTTTTTTAACAAGCCTGCCGATGACGTCCGAAACGACACTAAGAGCCCAGAAGCACAAAAGGCAGAGGATCTTTATCTTGAATCGCTATCATTTGGCAAAAATGCATCATATTATACCTATGCGTATGAGGAGGATCGCAACGGTTATGTCATACGTGTTTTGCTTATGCGAAATGAAAATGCAAGCAAGGTGGTTTTTGAAGTGCCCCTTTCAACCCGTACGGCCTATTTCCTCGAAGGCCGCACGATCGGGTGCATCAGGATCAAAAACGAGTCCGAGACATGTACGGTTACTGAAAATGCAACCGACGTATACAATTATCTTAATGAACTTCGCGCACTGTTCTTCAACGATTCCCAAGTTGATACCACGGTAGGAAATGCAGAATACCTTGCAGGCCGCAACCTTATTACTTTTGAGGATTCACTTGCAGTGAAACCACACCCCATTGGCCCGTGCACGATATCAAACTTTACAATTAACTATACTAACCTTCCGATACTTGAGGCAGCCCGTTTTGGCCTTGGCCCGGGTTCCCCGCTTGTATTTAGGGGATACTTTTGCGTAGATGAGGCGACACATGAGCCGTATGAGAAATATTTTGCCTATTCGTTCCGTAACCGTCCGGTATACACAAAGTTCACGGTGCTTCAATCCGACTTCGGGACTGCGCCCAAGATCACTCCGCCTGAAAACCTCTCAAACGTACTTTTCTCCACTCTTATTGTGAAGGAACGCGACGAAACAAGCAACTTCATACGGTGTTACTCGGATTCAGGAGACCTGCGCGACCGTTGCATCTATTCCTATTCGATTTATGGCCAAGATCCGTACACATGTAGGTACGCGGGATCAAAGGCGGACCAATGCCTCCTTAACGTTGCAATCCTTAAGAAGGATGTGCCGCTTTGTACTTCCATATCTTCTGTTGATTACCGGGATGACTGCTACCTTGAGCTTGCACGCCTTGGGAAGGATGCGAGCCTTTGTACGTCAATACAAAACGAATCAAAAGGTTCAACGTGCGTTTCGCTTGTCACATCAAACCAAAGTTCGGCGGGTCCCGCCTCTTCATCGGTAGAACCAGGGGTTTTTGAGGAAGCGCAGGCAAATGCAACCGGGCAATAGCCTAAAAATTCCTTATTTGTGTATTTTTTGCTCCCTGATAAGCGATTCATACAACAGGATGAGGTCGTCGGTCGTCTTTCGTATGTCAAACTGCTGCACCATCTCGCGTGCACCCTGCGCCATTTTCTTTTTGTTTTTTATCGTTTTTACGATTTTTTCCACAAAATCAAAATTATCCCTGTATACAAAGCCGTTCTTGCCGTTTTCGATGAACTCAGAAACTGCGGAGCCTTCCTTTACAACTGCCGGCACACCGGCTGCAAGCGCTTCAACAACTGCCATCCCCTGCGTGTCAAAGCGTGATGGGAATACGAACACGTCAGATATTCCATACACCTTAAGAAGCTCGGTGTCTTCCACATACCCGGTAAAGATGAAATACTTCTCAAGGTCCTTTTTCTTTACCATCTCACGGTATTGTTCAAGCGCCGGGCCTTTCCCCACGATAAGCACCTTGATGGCAGGCATCGTATTAAGAAGCGTCGGAACCGCGTCTATGATCTCCTGAAGGTTCTTCTCAAGCGCGATACGGCCGATAAACGTAATCACGTTTTCATCCTTACCGATACCAAACCGCCCGCGCACCTTCTCGTTTCCGTTTCCGCTCACCTTTTCATATTTTTCAACGTATATTCCGGAAGGGAGGACCGCGAGGTTCTTTACGCCACGTTCTGCAAGGATGTTCTTTGCAAAATTGCTTGGGGAAATGACCTTTTTGAAATGCGAATAATACCACACGAGGTATTTCCATATTATGCCATGCACGATCGGCTGGAGTTTTGCGTTGTCCGTAATGTAATGCGATGCATTCGGGATAAGGGTATGAAACGTTGCAAGTGCAGGTATGCCAAGTTTTTGTGAGGAACGGATTGCCGCAAGGCCCGTTGTCGCGATGCCGTGCGAATGGATGACGTCTATGCCGTAGTCTTTCACGATCTTTATCGGCGAGAGAAAATTAAAGAGCGCAAGCCGGTAATCCGGATATTGCTTGAACGACGTGGAGGTGAAATAGTGGACATGCGGGTCCGTATTCTCCTCCTTTTGTTTCTTGGTTCCCGGTGAGAACACGTATACCTCATGACCCCGTGCCTCAAGCTCGCGTTTATAGTTGCAGATGGATGTTACGACACCATCAACATTAGGGAGGTAGCTGTCGGTAAAGAAAGCAATCTTCATATAAATTTAATGGCCAATACTGAATTAAAAACGTATTGTTTCCATTTAGTTGTTATGCATATCGTTTTATCATTGGGCGGGAGCCTTGTAAATACCGAACATGGCATTGATACCAGTTATATCGGAAAAATACGCGCGAT
>CAZPPT010000025.1:0-6908 GCA_964588555.1 Microcaldota archaeon
GTTTTTTTTATTACGCTTCTCTTGTCTATTTTTATCAGTCTTGCATATCCGGCGGGTTTTGGATTCCTTTCAGGCCTTTTTATCCTTGCAGGGGCATTAATCGGCCTTGTGGCATACTCGTATGGCCGTGATCCCGGAACTGCCGTATTTCAGGATCATGTATGGCTTTTGATTGCTGCGATTGCCGGGGTTCTTTTTATTCCTGCCATCCGCGGCCGTTTTGTCGTGACCCCGTTTCTTTTTGAGGCGGTTTTGTTTGCGCTTATGCTTTCCCTACCGCCATTATTGCTTATAGTACGGGGGCGTCTCTTTGCGCTTAAATAGTTCTTATGAGGGATTTTATGTATAATCACACTGAAGTAGAAAAAACAGTAGCAAATTTTTGGAAGGAAAAGGACATCTATAAAAAAGTAAAAAAGAAAAATGCACACAACGAACCATTTTATTTTTGCGACGGCCCGCCGTACGCCACCGGAAGCATCCATCCGGGAACCGGCTGGAACAAGACAATCAAGGATGCCGTATGCCGTTACCAAAGGTACCGCGGCAGAAACGTGCGTGCGCAGCCAGGTTACGATACCCATGGCCTCCCGATAGAAGTGAAGGTTGAACAGGAGCTCAAGCTTAAGAACAAAAACGAGATCGAAAAAATCGGCATCGAGAAATTCGTCCAGCGGTGCAAGGACTTTGCAACGCGCTATATCGACATCATGAACGGGCAGTTTAGCTCCCTTGGCGTCTGGATGGATTTTGATGACCCGTACATTACGTATAAGGACGAGTATATCGAAAAATCATGGCAGACGCTCAAAAAGGCATTTGACAAAAATCTCATGCATGAGGGGCTCTATGTCCTTCCATATTGCTACCGCTGTGAGACGACGATGGCAAATTACGAGCTTGAATACGGGGAAGAGTCCGACCCAAGCGTATATGTCAAGTTTAAGGTACGGGATAAGGCAGAATACCTCGTTATATGGACTACCACCCCCTGGACATTGCCGCTTAACATGTTTGTTATGGTGCACCCGACACTTCCCTACGTGCGTGCGCAGGTGGGCAACGAGGTATGGATCGTTGCAAAGGATCGGCTTACTCACATGGAAGAGCTTACTGACGAGAGCATCACCATACTTGAAGAATTCTCAGGAAAGAAGCTTGAGGGACTTCGGTACGACCATCCGTTTCAGGACAAGATACATAAGCAATATGACCGCAGGGTTATACTAAGCGACGAGGCAGTAACTACTGAAGAGGGTACCGGCCTTGTACATGGATCCACCGGTACCGGTCCGATAGACTTTATCATAGGAAAGCGTTTTGATATTGAGTGCTATTCGCCAATCGATTCCCAAGGAAAATACACCGAAGAAGTCGGCGCCGGTTTTACGGGCAAGAACGTCAAGGCGGCAAACCCTGAAGTGATTGAACTTATGAAAGAGAACGGCTCGCTTATCCATGAAAAGCGCATCCGCCACCGCTATCCGCACTGCTGGAGGTGCAAGACCCCTCTTATATTTCGTGCAATCAAGCAGTGGTTTATTAGCATCTCAAAGACAAAGGGGGAAATGCTTGAGGAAATCGAGAAGATCGATTGGCATCCCTCATTTGTCAAGGAGCGCTTTAGGGAATTTGTGCATGGCGCACCCGATTGGTGCATTTCGCGTCAGCGTTACTGGGGCATCCCGCTTCCGATCTGGAAATGTGATTCATGCAGCGCATTACGGGTCATCGACTCACGAAAGGAGCTGCCAAAAATAAAGGAGCTCCACCGGCCATATGTTGATGAAGTTGAATTTACCTGTACGTGCAAGGGGACCATGCGGCGCGTACCGGATGTTCTTGATGTCTGGTTTGATTCAGGAAATGCCGTATGGGCAATACTTAGTGACAAGGACGTAAAAACATTTGGCGAACGAACCGACCTTATCATCGAAGGGCAGGATCAAATACGGGGTTGGTTTTACTCGCTTCTTGGTTCTGGTATTGTCCGTTACAAGCAGTCGCCCTATAAGCGCCTTATGATGCATGGGTTTTTTGTTGACCAGAAAGGCGAGAAGATGTCAAAGAGCCTCGGTAATTTTGTCCCACTGGAAGAGATTCTTGCAAAATACGGTGCCGACAGTTTTCGGTTGTGGGGCCTGACCAACACCGTGTGGGAAGAACTTAAGTTTAACTGGGAGGAAATGAAAAAGGCGCAGGGGGATCTTAATATTCTTCATAATCTAGTTGTGTTCCTTGGCCGGTTTCATCCCGCAAAGAAAATTGCGCCTGCCGGGCTGAGCGAAGAGGACCGCTGGCTGTTATCAAGGATGCATAGTACCCGCAAGGAATTTCGCGCTGCGTTTGAGTCATATGAGCTCCACCGTGCCGTAAAGGCAGTCCGCTTCTTTATTGTCGACGACATAAGCAGGCTTTACATGAAGCTTGCAAAGGACCGGATCTCAAATGAGGTGGACGGGCCACAGGCACTTGCCACGCTTTATACTGCGCTTCTTGAATCGCTTAAAATGATATCAATAGTCTGCCCGTTTATTGCAGAGGAGCTTTACCAGTCCTTCTTTAGGAAATTTGAAAAGGAGGAGAGCCTGTTCCTTCTTTCCCTTGACGATGAGGACAGCACCGCGATCAACATTGCAACTGAAAACCAGATGGCAAGCGTCAAGGAGATCTGCACTGCCGCACTTAATGCGCGCCAGGAAGCAAAGCTAAAAGTACGCTTCCCCATACGGACCCTTGTAATTGAGACCAAGTCCCATGAGATACGGGATGCAGCTGAGCGTTTTAGGGGCTCAATTACGCGACTTGTAAACGTAAAGGAAGTCGAAGTGGTTCCTGAGGTAAAAGGAAAAGAAAAATATGCGGTCCAGGCGGTTGCAAACGCAAACGTATACCTCACCCAGGAAATTGACGAGGAACTATATCAGGAAGGGATTGCAAATGAAATAAAACGGCGTATCCAAATACTTCGGAAAGAATCTGCACTTGTTGAAAAGGACACAATTACCGTTAGGCTTGACGGCGACAAGGAGCTTCTTGCAATTGCTGCAAAACACTCAAAAGCGCTCAAAGATGGCGTCAATGCAAAGGATATCAAGACAGAGGTACATAGCGGCGCAAAGGAGTTTGAAATCGATGGAAGGGTAATACGTATTGCGATTGCCAAATCCAAATAATTTCCTTTTTGGTTTTTTTATGTTTCTAGACACCCAGGCTCAAAGCCAACCGAACCGAAGACGACCCCAAGCTAGGATACCGCTTCATCGCATCGTTTCTTATTTTCACGGTCTGCCGCCCCTTCGCAGTAACCACATTTCGGTTAATATAGGGGATAGTATATGCGGTATTTTGAACCGCTACGAGATATTACGGGAATTCATTCCGGCACACCGGTTAGCAAACTCACCGCGCCTTAGCTCCTTATTTGTTGTTCGGGACATACATAATGGGAAAGAGGCGCTTGCCAAATTCATGCCGGACACATTACAATCCAATCCCCACTCCCGATTCCATTTTCTTAAGGAAATAGAGGCGCTTTCACAGCTTGACCTTCGTAGTGTCAGCCCGCTTGTTGATGCAGGCATAGACGGCGCGGGGAGGCCTTTTTTTATACTTGATTTTGTGCCGGGAATTCCGCTATTACATATAATGCGATCCATGCCCTCCGATCTTCCACTTGTGCTTTCGATTTCTATTGATGTCGCCGATACGCTTGCCACGGTGCATACTGCAGGCGTTATCCACTGCGACCTTAAGCCAGGAAACCTGATGGTATCTCATTTAGGGGGCGCGCCCCTTGTTACGGTCATTGATTTTGGCGCCGCATATATCCGGGGGCGTACTGAGCCGCCGGTTAATTTTATTATTGGGACCCCGTCTTACATGGCCCCTGAACAGTTGTGTGCCGTGCGTTCCTTCAACCCGCGCATTGATATTTTTGCACTTGGGGGTGATTATCTATCAGCTTGTTACCGGAAGAAAAGCCTTTGTTCGTGAAGAGAGGCTGAAAAACCCATTTCTCACACCACCACTGCCAAGCAAGGTCAAGCCAGCAGTTCCACTCGCAATTGAACGCATTATCATGACTGCACTTGCCCCTGAGCCGCAGATGCGTTTTCAGTCAATGCCAGAAATGAAAAAAGAACTAGAACATGCAGCAGCGACTTTGAAATAAAAAGAAAAAATTATGCACTCTTATACTTTGTTCGTGTGCCGATATTGCCCCAGCATGTTTTACAGATTGCAATTATTTTTACTCGTTTTACTTTCTTGGAGCTCTTCGTACACGAGACGCATATTTTTTTTGTACAATAAGTACACGTCCTTACTTTTGCAACGCGCTTGCTGCAGCGTTCACATGTCATAATCATAGTATTTCCTCCAATTTAATGAATAGGCTCTTAGGTTAATGTATTTCATATAGGAATGTTTTTAAATATTAAACGAGCGTGATTTTTGTGTTTTTATGGCAAAGAAAATAGATTGGTACGATGAGTTTGTTGACCTGGTGTACACGCCTGCACGCGATGACCTTGTTTGTTTATATTATTTTGAGCCTGCCGCGGGCATTAGTGTGAAGGAGGCTGTCGGGAGGATTGCCTCCGAGAGCTCTTCAGGCACGTGGACAACGCTCTACAAGTTGCCTGCGCGAGTGGAAAAGGTAAAGGCACGTGCGTTCTCAATTCGCGGTAATTTCGTAAAGGTGGCATACCCCATTGATTTGTGGGAACCGGGTAATGCGCCGCAACTTTTGAGCGGCATTGCAGGGAACATCTTTGGCATGAAGGCGCTTAGGAATCTGAGGCTGGTTGATGTTGCGCTGCCACGCGCATACTTGCGGCATTTCAGGGGGCCGTCGCACGGGATCGAAGGCATCCGAAAAAAAATGAAAATAAAGAAGCGTCCGCTAACTGGCGCAGTACCCAAGCCAAAAATCGGCTTTAGCGCACATGAACATGCTCAAATCGGCTATGAAACGTGGATGGGCGGTTTTGATATCGTAAAGGATGATGAGAATTTGACAAGCACGTCCTTTAATCGGTTCGAGGAACGATTAAAATTAATGACTCGATTACGGGATCGTGCGGAGCGAGAAACTGGAGAATGCAAGGATGCATTCCTTAACATCACTGGCGAGACGCGTGAGATGGAGCGAAAGGCAAAACTACTTCATGATTCCGGATGGCGCTTTGCCATGATCGACGTAGTAACTGTTGGGACTGCGGCAGTACAGACGCTTCGGGACGTATGTGCCGATTATGGCCTGGCAATACATGCGCACCGCGCAATGCATGCGGCATTTGACAGAAATCCAAAGCACGGCATGTCCATGTACTTTTTGGCAAAGCTGATGCGCCTCATAGGCGTTGACGAGATCCATGTTGGGACTGCTGTTGGAAAACTGGTTGGAACCGCGCAGGAAGTCAGGGCAATTTCGGATGTACTCCGAATGGAGCGAGTAAAAGAAAAGGATGGGCATCTTGCGCAGGATTGGGGCAGCATAAAGCCCATGTTCCCGGTCTCATCAGGCGGCCTTCACCCCGGCTTGATCCCGGCAGTCATGGACATCTTTGGAACTGATTTTGCTTTACTAGTGAGTGGCGGAATCCATGGACACCCTAAAGGAACCCGCGCAGGGGCACAGGCAGCAATGCAGGCAATCGAGGCGACCATGGAAGGCGTTTCACTTAATGAGTACGCCAAAACGCATGGTGAGCTTGCGCAGGCGTTAGAGAAATGGGGGTATTTGAAGCCTAAATAAGTAGGGTTCGCTCTGGAGAAAACATTTACTCGAACTAATTATTTTTGGGGTGAGCGAGTACTATTTCTTTTCTTCTATATTCTTGGTATGTCTGTTTTTTCTCTTCTTTTTGGCCAATTTGCATTTCTTGCTGCGTTTGTTTTAATTATTCTTGTACTCTATTTCTTTTTGATTCGCTACCCAACAAAATTAAAAATAACTCCAGACGTGTTTTCTATCTATTATATTTATGGAATAACTACTATTAAAACTAAGGATATACAAAAAGCAGTAATAAGCGCCCAGCGTCATTTTCTTTCGGATATTTATCCTTCTGATCAGCGAGTTGCACAGGATGTCTATAATTCATTTTTCAAACACGATTGGGGGCGCTATCAACTTGAATTAGTTACTTCAAAAAAGAGATATACTATTCTAGAATCATCTAAGTTTCGCGATTATGTTTGGCTTTATGAATCTATTAAGAAAATCACTAAGAATAATCTCATCTTTCGTGACCTTACTGATACTGAAACGAAACTTGAGTTTTAGTTTTATCTCTTCGGTTTTTAATATGCCGGATCAGGACTGATGGTCTTATCATCACCGCAAAATTGCTCCGCAATTAAACAGGGAGTACGGTACGCAGATAAAGAAGCGTAATCGCCATCTTTCGTATTGTCCAGTTAAGCGCCTTATTCCATTTCTTGTTTCGTGTTTCGATTTGTTTAAGGAGTTCCTTAAATGCGGCCCGTTCTTCAGGCCCCATCTTTGGGTCAGATACCTTCTTATGTTCCTTGCCGTCAATGACGGTGATTTCCTCCTGTTTACCGATCTGTTTTTTTGCCTGGCCGTACCATGGTGGCAGGCTTGAATTTCTTTTCATAAGTGCCTTAATGAAATCCTTCGTCGTTACTTTTCGCTGCGTCACTTCCTTGTTTGCACGCTCCTCTGCCTCTTCCTTTGAAAGCCCCTGCTTTATGTATTGTTCCGTTTTGGCAGCGATTGCAAGGTATGCCTCCTTCCATGGGTAATCAGTTGCCTCTACGACGAGTGCCTTGAGGTCGGATGATGAATAGCCCCACGTTGCCCATGCAAGGAGCTTATACGGGACAAACGATGCCATTGGCCTTTTCTTAGCGTGCATCTTTATGATCGCCTCGCGTGA
>CAZPPT010000026.1:0-6684 GCA_964588555.1 Microcaldota archaeon
GTGACACTATGGAATCATTGCGCATTTCGTTACGGGCCTTACATGAGCTGCCTGAGCTTAAGATCGAAAGCAGGGCGCTTAAATACGGCTATGCAAATGCACGGATAAAGGGGATGAAGGGGCTGCTTCTCAAGGGCGCAGTTCTTGATGAGCTTATGCATGTCAGGACAATTGAGGGCATGGTTGAGCTCCTTGAGCGAACCCATTATCGTGACGAACTTGTTGCACTGTCGCTTCGGTACAAGGGGTCATACCTGGTTGAACTTGCGGCAAACCGACACTTTGCCAAAATAGTGCAAAAGGTAAAGAAACTTGCGCCAAAAACAGACGCGCCGGTTATCGAAAGCCTCCTTCGGAGATGGGACCTCCTCAACATCAAGATACTCCTTGACAGCAGGAGAAGCGGAAAAGCATTTGACGACATCGGGCCTTACCTTGTTCCGGTCGGTTCGCTTGGAATGGCTGATTTTGAAAGTATTACAAAGCTCGAAGACGCGGTGCTTGAAGCTGAAATACTAAGACTCATCATTGATCGAGGGATCGTACCTGCAACTGAAGGTGAGAAGAAAAAAGACAGTACGGATATCCGGCTTGCCCTCGATACGACACTCTATGAGCTTATTGACAGTGCACTGAGTGTTCCAAACAGTGACCTTGCCCGCATAAGAAAGGTATTCCGCAAGGAAGCGGACGCAAAGAATATCCTCATCATTTTTAGGCTTAAGGCACATGGGATGCCACATGAACAAATCAGAAAAAACCTGGTACGGGGCGGGTCACTGAAGGAATACGACATCAGGGCACTCCTTGATGCCAAAGATATATCAGAAGCTCCCACTGTCCTCAAATCATTTTTCCGATCCCTCAGCATAGGGAAAATTGAATCAGTCGTGGATTTGGAGATTGCACTTGAAAAGGCAGTTGCGTATGAGAAGGTACGCGTATTCCAGCGCAGCATGCTTTCGATTGGCGTCCTGCTTGGGTTTATCCTCCTTAAGGAAGAAGAATTACACAATATCCGCAAAATTGCAAAGGCAAAGGAATTTGGGTTGTCCTATGAGGACGTCAAGAAGACATTGGTGGTTGTCTAATGGTCAAATCTAAAATCGTGGTAATTGGCGATGCGGCCCTCGTATTTGGATTTCAGCTTGCAGGGATTGAAAATACGGTGCTTACAGGTAAGAATGAATTCCAAGGAATGCTTGAGACGTACCTGCATAACCCTGAGTATGGGATCATAATCGTAAACGAAAGCACGCTTGCGGCCATAGACTGGCGATTGAAAAAGAAGCTTGATTCCATTGCATATCCGGTCATTGTCCCAATGCCGGATGTTTCGGGGGACACGGTCGGGGGAGAAGAGATACGTAAGCTGATAAAGCGTGCGCTTGGCTTTGATTTGGCAGCGCAGAAATAACATTCATGAGGTTTGTGTGAACAAGTTCACAAAACCGTCAAACAAAGTTTGAGGTTGATTATATGGCAAAGATGAGCAATTCCAAGGGATCGAAACGTGGCATTTCAGGCATGTCAGGGACAAATGGGGGAAAAGTAACGCGTATTTCCGGCCCAGTTGTGGAGGGAAACGTGGAAAACGCGCGGCTGTACGATGTCGTACGGGTCGGAAACGAAGGCATTCTTGGTGAGATTATTAAGATAGTCGGAAGCACAAGCGTTATCCAGGTGTATGAGGATACCTCCGGCCTAAAACCGGGCGAACCTGTCGTTACCACAGGGCAACCGTTAAGTGTTGAACTTGGGCCAGGCATCCTAAAGAACATTTATGACGGTATCCAGCGGCCATTGCAATTTGTAGAAAAGGAATCAGGCGGCGTATTTATCAAGCGCGGCGTTGAGGCGCCGTCCCTTGACCGAAAGATAAAATGGGAGTTCAAGGCTGTAATGAAAAAGGGGGGCATGGTAAAGCGCGGCGACGTGCTTGGTACGGTGCAGGAAACAGACCTTATTGAACACAAGATCATCTCACCATATGACGGAAAGCTTGAATCGCTTGCAAGCGGCAAATACACGGTTGAGGAGGAAATCGGCTCAATTACCGTTGAGGGAAAGAAAAAACCCGTGTATCTTATGCAGCGCTGGTTTGTACGAAAGGCACGACCCTCAATTGAGAAGTTCCCGCCGATCATTCCATTTATTACTGGCCAACGTGTTATTGACACGTTTTTCCCAATTGCTAAAGGAGGAACTGCATGCATCCCAGGACCTTTCGGAAGTGGGAAAACGGTCACGCAGCAATCGCTTGCAAAACACTCTGATGCACAAATTGTCGTGTACGTCGGATGCGGGGAGCGTGGAAACGAAATGACTGAAGTTCTTAAGGAATTTCCGCATTTAACTGACCCAAAAACGGGTAAACCGTTGATGGAGCGAACCGTACTCATTGCAAACACATCAAACATGCCGGTTGCAGCACGTGAGGCAAGCATATATACAGGAATTACTATTGCTGAATACTTCAGGGACCAGGGATACGACGTCGCGCTCATGGCAGACTCAACTTCTCGATGGGCAGAGGCAATGCGTGAAATCGGCGGCAGGTTAGAGGAGATGCCTGGTGAAGAAGGATATCCAGCATACCTTGCAAGAAAACTTGCTGAATTCTATGAACGTGCTGGTCGTGTTCGTTGCCTTGGAACTGATGAACGCTTTGGAAGCGTCACGGTTGTCGGTGCGGTCTCACCTCCTGGTGGCGACCTAAGCGAACCGGTCTCACAGAACACGCTTCGTGTTACGAAAGTATTCCTGGCACTTGACGCATCGCTTGCATATAGAAGGCATTTCCCGGCAATCAACTGGCTTAAGAGTTATTCACTCTACACTGATTCATTAAGCGAGTGGGCAATGTCAAACATTTCAAGCGACTTTCCGCGCATGCGCGAAACTGCAATGACACTTTTACAAAAAGAGGCGGAACTGCAGGAGATCGTGCAACTGGTTGGGCCGGATGCGCTTCCTGAAAAGGAGCAGGCAGTGCTTCTTATTACAAAGATGATTCGTGAGGATTATTTGCAGCAGAATGCGTACAGCGACATTGACGCACGAAGCGAACTTAAGAAGCAGTACCTCATGTTAAAATCAATTCTACGATTCAATGACCGTACGATGCAGGCAATTGATGCGGGCGTACAACTCAAACGCATTGTTGACCTGCCAACTCGTACAAAAATTGGAAGAATGAAAGAACTCGTGAAAAACGAGGACTTTGAGAAGTTGCATCTTGAGATTGACGGCGATTTTGATAAGGTTGGTAAGCAATAGATGGTGAGATAAAATGGGAAAAATAAAAAATATTGATGCGGCATGCACATATCTACCTCTTGGGGGACTACAATTTCTAGTCGCGCTTGTATTCTTAATAAGGGGTCCACCATTTGCACGCTTTTGTGCTCTTCAAAGTATACTATATTACCCCGTAGCTGTCGCTACATTTATTTTTTTATTACTGCTTTCTTCGCTAAGTGGTGAACGTACCGTTGGCATATTCGCACTTATTGCAGGTTTCATCATGATCGCGGTAATTCCTTGTTATTTAGCATACAAGATATCTAAGGGCATCACGGTTTATTTTCCAATTATCGGAAAACCGCTTGCGCGATTAGTCGGATACAACGAAAACGAGGTAAAAAAATAACATTCATGAGGTTTGTGTGAACAAGTTCACAAAACCGTCAAACAAAGTTTGAGGTTGGTCATATGGCATTGATGAAGGAATATAGAACAATAGAAGAAATTTCCGGCCCGCTTTTATTTGTAAAAGGTATTAGTGGCGTTGGATACAACGAGATTGTTGAAGTGCGCCTCCCTGATGGTGAAAAACGAAAAGGACAAGTGCTTGATGTAAGCGAAGGCATTGCAGTCGTGCAGGTGTTTGGTTCAACCACTGGCCTAAGTACTGACCAGACCACCGTTAAGTTCCTTGGCGAAACCATGCAGCTTGGCTTAAGCCCGGACATGCTTGGGCGCGCATTTAACGGTTTAGGTGAACCGCGCGACAAGGGTCCCAAGGTAATTGCAAAGGAAAAGGTGGACATCAACGGTTTACCGATTAACCCCTACTCACGCGAATCGCCAAGTGAATTTATCCAAACCGGAATTTCAACGATTGATGCGATGAACACGCTTGTCCGCGGCCAGAAATTGCCGATCTTTTCAGGTGCAGGCCTTCCACACAACCAATTGGCAGTACAAGTAGCACGTCAGGCAAAGGTACGGGGAAGCGGTGAAAAATTTGCAGTTGTGTTTGGTGCAATCGGGATTACGCATGAGGAAGCGAGCTTCTTTATTCGGGATTTCGAAAAGACGGGCGCACTGGAAAATGCCGTATTATTCCTCAATCTTGCTGACGACCCATCTGTCGAGCGATTGATTACGCCACGGCTAGCATTAACTACTGCCGAATACCTTGCATACACGCAAGGCATGCACGTACTTGTACTACTTACTGACCTTTCAAACTATTGTGAAGCGCTCCGTGAGATTTCTTCTGCCAGGCAGGAGGTGCCGGGCAGACGGGGGTATCCAGGTTACATGTATACCGACCTCAGTACCATCTACGAACGCGCTGGTCGTGTAAAGGGCACAAACGGCACTGTTACGCAATTCCCAATACTTACCATGCCTGGCGATGATAAGACGCACCCGATCCCGGACCTTACGGGCTATATTACAGAAGGGCAGATTATCCTATCACGCGACCTGCACAGGAAAAACATCTACCCGCCAGTTGATGTATTGCCTTCACTTTCACGATTGATGAACTCAGGCATTGGACCAAACAAGACACGTGAAGACCACAAGGGCGTTGCAGACCAGTTGTATGCAGCATATGCAAATGGCCGTGATTTACGAAGCTTAAGTGCAGTTGTCGGTGAGGAGGCGCTTACTGAGATTGACCGAAAGTACTTAAAGTTTGCAGACGCATTTGAGGACAAGTTCGTACGCCAAGGGCCGTATGAAGACCGTGACATCGAAAAAACGCTTTCAATTGCGTGGGAGATGTTCAGCAGCTTGCCTGAAGGAGAATTAAAGAGGGTAAAGACCGAGCATATCGGAAAGTATATGAAGAAGACACAATAGGGGTAAGGACCATGGCAGCAACTGACGTCACTCCAACACGAATGGAGCTTATCAAGACCAAAGACCGAATTAAACTTGCGGTCAAAGGGCACAAGCTTCTTAAGCAAAAGCGTGATGCACTCATCCTTGAGTTCTTCAAAATACTTAAGAAGGCGCGCGACCTGCGGGGCGAACTTGCAAAAAAAATGTCCCGAGCTTACAAAAGCGTTGAGCTTGCGGAATTGTACCATCCGATAAGCGAACTTGAAAATATCTCGCTTGCAGTGCGGAGGAACATAGACCTAGATATAGAGGTAAAAAACGTCATGGGCGTAAAGATACCAAACATCAGTGCGCACATGGAAGAGCGAAACTTTTTTGATCTTCCGGCATATTCAGCGGCAGCGACAAGCGCAAAGGTCGATGCAGCTGTTGAAAACTTCAGCGAAGTGCTTGACCTTGTGATCAAACTTGCTGAGACGGAAACCGCGATCAAACGGCTTATCATGGAGATAGAAAAGACCAAGCGGCGCGTTAACGCACTTGAGTTTATCGTCATGCCGCGCCTTGAGGAGCAGAAGAGGATGATTTCGTTTCGCCTTGATGAGATGGAGCGGGACAGCTTTGTGAGCCTCAAGGTGATCAAACGGAGATTGGAGAAGGAAAATAAAGCATAAATAAGCATTTATAAACACTTTCTTCTAACGTAATACTATGAGGATTCCTATTTATTTCACTCCGACAGTTTCAAATTGCAGGATAGTTGGACATCTTATTGAAAGAGGAAAACCGGCATTTTTACAGTGGGAATTTATATCGCTTCATTTTATGGAACCGGAGAGAATAGATGAACTGCAAACGATTAGCGGACGAGCTATTTTTATCTGGGGAGACGGACAGAGCCACCATGAGAGCTATTATTTTACAAAAGGGCACGTAAGGCATAAACTCAACATCGATGGGCATTCTGATTATAGGGCGCTCAACTACTTTGTTAATTGCTCAAACCACATGCATTACTCAGAAAAAGATGGGATTGTTGTTTTTACCCCTAAGGCAATTTCTCCAGACGTAAGCCTCGCTAGCAATCAAGAGAACATACTACGAGCAATTGAAATGGCAAAAACAGTAAGGGGCGAACTTGGGATTACGATCGACCTTGACGCAGTTAATACGTTCCCTGTAATAGGGAGTTGGATAACTGAAAACGGGGTCGGTGGTCAGGACATCATAAAAGCAGTTGCTTATCTTGCTGCCAGAACGACCCGTTTTGACATGGGAGGCGTAATAGAAAATCTGCCCGCGTTCCAAATAGTTGAAGACGGCAACGCCCCAGATTATGATACTGTATTTTATTTCTCCAAGTATTATGCTGATAAGCGCGACGGAACGCCATTTAAAAACGTGGACTTATACGAAAAACCGCTAACTGATGCAATCTGCTCACACGCATTCTTTGCATACGAACGGATACTCGAGGCGATTGTGGGTGCATGGCAGGCAAAGGCCTAAATCAATGTGACCGAAGGGACCCCGCAGCAAGCTGGCGGGGTATGCCCCATTCGGTCACAACTTTGAAAAACGGGGTTTCGTTGCAAGAACGGGGTA
>CAZPPT010000027.1:0-5128 GCA_964588555.1 Microcaldota archaeon
GTCGTTGCATCTCGTGCATATTCCGGAAACCCGGCATCCAAGTTCTCAAACCTGACCGGTATACCTGCATCACTTGGCAGGTTTATTCCAGGCACCATGACAAACCTTGCATACAAGAAGTTCAAGGAGCCAAAAATCCTTTTTGTGTGTGACCCGCGTGGTGAACGCGTTGCAATTGCAGAAGCTGCAAAGAACGGTGTCCCGGTAGTTGCCCTGTGCGATACGGATAACGAGACCAAGTTTATTGACCTTGTTATTCCGGTAAACAACAAGGGTAAGCGGTCACTTGCACTTATATTTTACATCCTTGCGCGTGAGATTATGCTCGCGCAGGGCAAGATTGCCTCCTACGAGGAGTTTCCATACGACCTTGCTTATTTTGAGCGCCCTGTGGAAGATGATGTGCCTGAAACTGCAAAACAGGAACCTGCGGCGGAACCGGTACCCGAACCTGAACAATCTGAAAGCGTTTCAGAGGAACCCCGTGCAGAAGAGGGCTCATAATAAGGTATTTTCCTTTCCAAATCGAAAAGGATTAATTAATTGGCTGCATCAATAATGCATGAAACAATTTGCAACTATTGCGTTACTTTTCTTTCTTTTTTTTGCCGGTTGTGCTACAACTCAAAATAGGTTGAGCGCAAAACTTGATTCCCCATTTGGCCTTACGATTAACCAGACAGGGTATGTAGATTCAGAAAACCTTCAAATTCGTATCCTTAACATAACCGACTCGCGTTGCCCATCTGATGTGCAGTGCATCTGGGCAGGCGAAGTGAATGTTAGGCTCGTCATAATCCCAGATGATGGGGTGTGGAAGGGTTTAGACCTAAAAGAGGATGAGGAAAAGGATTTTTCTTCTGGAAATGCCAATTATTCTGTTAGGCTTCTTGAAGTAAGGCCGTATCCAATAAGCACTCAAAAAATAGAGATGGGTGATTATGTTTTAACGCTGTTGATACGGCGTACTTAGTGATTCAACCAAACATGCTCCCGAATCCGCTTTCCGCGTTTTCCTCTTCCGCAAGTATCTTTTCAAGGACATTTTTCTCCTTCTCCCCTTCGAGGGGTGCCGCAAGCTCCTTAAGCCGCTCGTCCGCCTTCTTGACATTCTCATCTGATGCGGAAATATAAAGATAAAGTTTTTCCTTGTCCTCCCCTAGGCTTGCACCTTCACGTAACTTATATCCGATTCGCGCAAAGCTGTCCGGGGCAAAGGAATCTGCCTCAAGCGCCTTCATCAGTTCGCCTTTCTTTGAAATGCTGCATTCATATACACGTTTCATGTTATCACCTTTTACCCTGAAAGTACGCTATCAGGGTCAGGTACACGACAGGTATTGTTACAAATATTGATATGATCTGTACGAGGGGTACAAGTGCCGTGATGCATGCGAGCACGTATATCCCAAAAAGTACTAGGAGGAATACGTGCGTAGTCCGAATGCACTTAAATGAGGCTGCAATCGAGCTTTTTACGCCAGTGTTATAGACCGCTGCGGATACGTATCCGGCAAAGAACAGGTAGCTGATGATATATGCGATGCCTCCTCCAATGATTGCAGTTATTGGTGCAATATATGGGATGCTTGTTTTTGCAAGTGCAAAATAATATGCCGCAGCAACTGGTCCGACAAAGACGGCAATTGCGATTGCATGTATCACAAACAGGGTAAACATCTTTGGCGCCTTTACGAACGTACTTTTATACATTTCAAAAAAGCCGGTTGCCTGGTTGTTTGCAAGATCGGCACATGCGCTTATGTATGCGCCCTTAAGGCCGCAGAGGACGTATGCAAGCACGGTTGCAAGAAGTGCCGTAACAATAAGCATCGGGATTGAAAATGCAGCGACATTCAAAAAGGCCGCAATAAAGAATGCGACTGTATAAACTCCAAGGACTGCAAATGCGAAAAGCATCTGCAAAAGAAGATGCATAAGCGCAAGCCTTGCATGCCCGAGCGGCCGTGCCGTGTAAAGCGAAATTCCTCTCTGTAATAAGTTAAGCATACTAGGATATCTGATCAGAAAGTATTTAAATCTTGATCGCACGATCTTTTTATGCGACCTATTGTTTCCCGAGTCATGAGCACGCAACATCCCGACAATATAAATACTCCTTTTTTTTCAGACAGCGAGGTGATTGCGGGCGAAGCCGAAATCAAGGAGGCGTATTACGTCTTCTCCCAGCTGAATTGCCGTGAGCAGATGTGGGATAGCGAAGGAAAGGAAGTTGATGACGAAGTGGTCGAAAAGCTGATCTCGCACTACACTGATTTTTTTAGGAAGCACGTGATTGGGCGGGACGTATTCCTTACGTATCGTGCGCCAAACCCAAGCGTACAAAAGGAGCAGGGGAAAATACTTCTTGAGACGCTTCACAGCATACCCCGTGCCTATGACGTTGCACAGGTACTGGGGCAGAACGTTGCACCTGTTTTTGAGGTAATACTCCCAATGACTACGTCCCTTAGTGAAATTGAGATGGTGAAAAACTACTACGACCGCGTCATTATCGGGCAGAAAAATGCAAAGGTAAGTCCTTCAAAAACCGTCAAGGAATGGGTGGGCGATTTCCAGCCTGAGCGTATCAACGTCATTCCCCTTTTTGAAACATATGACGCGTTTACCGAATCACCGCGCATTATGGAGGACTATATAACCGGCAAGAGGTTTGAGTACCAAAGGGTATTTTTTGCCCGGAGCGACCCGGCACTTAACTATGGAAGCGCAAGCGCCGTCCTCATGGCCAAAATCGCCCTTTTTGAGATGGAAGAGGTCGCGGAACGTACAAGCGTTGATATATTGCCCATCATTGGCGTTGGCAGTGCGCCGTTTCGTGGCAATTTTCGGCCAGATAACGTAAGCAACTGCATGGACGAATACCCAAGTGTCCAGACCTTTACCGCGCAGTCGTCCTTTAAGTACGACCATCCGTTTCGTGATGTGGCAAATGCGATTGACATCCTTAACATGAGCAGAAGGCGCGCCCCTCTCCCGATTGACAAGCGCAAGGCAACTAAGTTCATCCATAAGATAAAGGAAGAGTACCAAAAACAGATTATTTCCATAGCGGATCTTATAAACAATGTTTCGCATGCACTCCCCGCCCGGCGTTCAAGAAAGCTTCATGTAGGCCTTTTTGGGTATTCACGCTCCCTAAAGGGGGTCAAGCTGCCCCGTGCAATCAAGTTTTGCGGTGCATTTTATTCACTTGGCGTCCCAGCCGAATTGCTTGGCCTTCATGCCCTTACTGAGAACGAATTTGACGATCTACGGGACATGTATGTAAAATTCGACGAGGATATGCTAGAGATCTGCAAATACCTAAATGTTTCAAACATCAAAAAAATGCCAAAACCCGTTCAAAATGGGATCTTCAAGGTCCTTGAACGCGTTGAATTTGAGGAGGATCCGGAATATTGCGAAGTGACTTCTTCTGTATATGACGCGTTTACAAAGGGGAAAAATTCCCTTCTTTTAGAAGAAGTCAAGCGCGCTGCATGGATGCGAAAATTCTTAGGGTGACGTAATTCCAAATACTGCATTTTTCAGTGCGTTGCACGTCTTATCAGGTACAAGATCATTTAGTTTTCCAAGCCCCTGTTTTTCAAGTGCCCGGTCACAGGCGGCTCTTGCCATTCGGTTTATCGCATCAGAGAGAAGTGCAGATGAGTGCACGTTTGCAATCCGCGATCTGATCCTTTCTCTTTGCTGCCCGTTAAGATAAGGCAATGCCGCTTGGATCGAATGCTGTGCATATGGTGAAAATACTGCCGGCACAAGTTTGGCAAGGCCGTTTGCAAGTGTTGACGGGACCATATGTTCGCCCCTATTTTTTATCGCTGCATCGACAAGTTGTCCCATAAGAAGGTCAAACGCTACGCTCATAAATGCTTGTGCAAGTGGCAGGTCGATTTTCTTATTTTCCGGAGTTATTCCGTGGACAATTTTCACTATGCTTTCTGTTGAAAACACAAGATGTGAAAGGTACACGCTCCCGTTTATTTCCTCAAAATCAGCCCATGCGGGTCTTTTGGACAGGTCATACGTTGCCATACATGCTGCAAGCGTAATAAGCCCAAAGCCCGCATCAGTCCGTACGGCGTCTATTATTTCCCCTATTATAAACCCGATTTCTCCTTGCAAAGGTGGCAATACCCGCGCGTATAATCGTGATGTCGTAAGTGCAGCCAATTCATCATTAAGGCATTCTATATCTCCTGATTCTGCGGCGCTAAAACACTTTTTTTGTTCTTGCCCGCCAAACTCTTCAAATGGGTCTAGGGCACGGCATTTCCCAAGAGATTCATGCCACTCTTTTGGAAGCGCGATTCTTCCATCCTGTTTAAACGTAATGAGCGTTCGTTCGACTTTCCGACGTAATTGAGACAACTCGTGAGTTTCGTTAGGCCTGCGTATCCTGCCCTGGACAATCCGTTGCGCTAGTGATATCATGACATAAAGAATAACAAAATATGTTTATAAAAATACGTTTCAAAATACCACTATGTCACTTGAAGAAGATTCAGTCGCTTTACACAAAAAACTGCGCGGAAAGATCTCGGTTACAGGACGCGCGCCAATTAAATCAGTGGACGACCTTTCGCTTTTATACACCCCCGGGGTCGCGGAGCCGTGCAGGCGAATCGCAAAAAACCCCAAGGATGTCTACGAGCTCACGATAAAAAATAATACTGTTGCAATTGTTACTGACGGCACGAGGGTGCTTGGTTTGGGAGACATCGGCCCGCAAGCCGCGCTTCCCGTAATGGAAGGAAAGGCGCTTATCATGAAGGAATTTGCCGATATTGACGCCTTTCCCATCTGCCTTAATACAAAAGACGCTGACGAAATCGTCCGGGTCGTCAAGGCCATCGAGCCTGTTTTTGGCGCGATTAACCTTGAAGATATAGCAACCCCGAAGGTTTTTGATATCGAAGCGCGCCTTACTGAAGAACTTTCCATCCCTGTCTTTCATGACGACCAGCACGGCACTGCGATGGTTGCGCTTGCAGGCTTGATAAACGCGCTTAAGATTACGAAAAAGAAGAAAAGCGAGGTTCGGGTCGTCGTCAATGGGGTCGGAAGTGCAGGATACGCGATTACAAAACTACTTCTTGCATAC
>CAZPPT010000028.1:0-4457 GCA_964588555.1 Microcaldota archaeon
GGAAAAAACAAATACGGGGGCAATGAAAAATGCCGTGGTAAACGCAGGTTACGATGCAGAAGAAATAAGTGGGACTGCGCCGGACGATGACGTCGATGAAGAAAAACGTGCGCGGGATACGGAAATGAAAGAGTTGAAAATGAGGGTTACGATATCAGCGATCCTTACAATTCCGGTCGTCATCCTTGCGCTTCCGGAAATGCTTAGGGGAATTTGGATGCTTGAGTATCCCGAATTCCTTATGAAACACATGGCAAACCTGCAGTTCCTTCTTACGCTTCCGGTCATGTATGTAAACCGGGACTTTTTTGAGCGCGGCATACGCGGCCTTATTAACCGGAGTCCGGGCATGGATACGCTTGTTGCGCTTGGGGTCGGCACTGCATTTATCTACAGCATGCTTGTCGGATTTCAATTTATTGAAGGGGAGATTTACTACGAGACTGCGGCACTTCTTCTTACGTTTATTGTGCTTGGAAAATACCTTGAGGCAGTGGCAAAAGGAAGGACAAGCGAAGCGATCAAGCGCCTTATGGGTTTGCAGCCAAAAACTGCCCTCGTTATTCGCGATGGAAAAGAAACCGAGATCCCGATCAAGGAGGTGGTTGCCGGCGACATAATCATTGTAAAGCCGGGCGACAAGATACCTGTTGACGGGACTGTGGTTGAAGGCGAATCGAGCATTGATGAAAGCATGATTACGGGTGAAAGCGTACCGGTGCACAAGCGAAAAGGCGATGCAGTTATCGGTGCGACGATCAATAAGACAGGCTCATTCCATTTTAAGGCGACAAAGATTGGCAAGGACACGATGCTTGCGCAGATTATCAAGCTTGTTGAAGATGCGCAAGGAAGCAAGGCGCCCATACAACGGCTTGCAGACCTTGTTGCAGGCTATTTCGTGCAGGGAGTCATTGTCCTTGCACTCCTTGCATTTGGCTACTGGTTCTTTGTCGCAGGGGAATCGCTCTTATTTTCAGTTACCATACTTGTCGCAACTCTTATTATTGCATGTCCGTGCGCAATGGGGCTTGCAACACCAACGGCAGTCATGATGGGGACAGGCAAGGGCGCGGAGCATGGCGTGCTTATAAAAAACGCGGAGGCGCTTGAAGTGCTCCACCAAGTAAAAACAATCATATTTGACAAGACCGGCACCATTACGCGCGGTGAGGCGGTCGTTACCGACATCGTCGGAATCGGCATGAAACGCGACGACCTCCTCAAGGTTGCCGCATCTGCTGAAAAACCGTCAGAGCACCATCTTGCCCAGGCAGTGGTGAAAAAGGCACGTGAAGAGAACATACCGGCCCTCAAGCCCACGTCGTTTGATGCGATACCGGGGCATGGTGTTGATGCGCACTTTGGAAAGAACCATGTGCTTGTTGGCAATCTTGCACTCATGGCACAAAAGAAAGTCGCAGTCAATGATGGGACCCGTACCCGGATGGAAGCGCTCGAACACGCAGGAAAAACGACCGTCATAGTGGCGGTGAACAAGCGCGTGGCGGGTATTATTGCGATCGCAGACACCATAAAGGAGCACTCAAAAAGTGCGATCGGGGCGCTTCATAAAAAAGGCTATCGGACAGTCATGATAACTGGGGACAACGAACGGACGGCGCGGGCAATCGCAAAAGAAGCGGGCATTGACGACGTACGGGCACACGTGCTCCCCCATGAAAAAGCAAACTATGTAAAGGAGTTCCAAAAAGCCGGCAAGGTGGCATTTGTCGGCGACGGCATCAACGATGCGCCGGCGCTTGCACAGGCAGATGTCGGCATTGCGATTGGTGCCGGTACAGATGTTGCAATCGAAAGTGGTGGGGTAGTGCTTGTAAAAAGCGACCTTCGAGACCTCGTCACTGCGGTTGAGCTAAGCAGGTATACGCTTTCCAAAATCAAGCAGAACCTCTTTTGGGCGTTTGCATACAACACCATCGGCATCCCAATCGCAATGGGCGTGCTCTATCCGTTAAATGGATTCTTGCTAAGTCCGGTTATTGCAGGTGCGGCGATGGCATTCAGTTCGGTAAGCGTTGTTGCAAATACGCTATTCATGAAGGGATTTAAGGCAAAAAGATAGGAAAAAGCACAAGAGGGATGTGGCAGTTTCAACTAAAGAAACGGCCGCCTCAACTTAGTGGCGTCACAGGGATGTTTGATAGTAACGTCTATACAATATGTCATTAAACGATATGGCAATCAGCAAAAGGAACTACTCGGACCGCACCGATTTCATGTGTTCTATTCTCTTCTCAATAAGCGTCCGTGTACCAATATCCTCCCGGTGCCACACCGGACCGGTTATGTATGCGCATGATTTCTCGGCTACATGTTCCGCTTCTTCGATCGTGTCAGCCATGCCAAGCGTCGCAAACGCCCGGGAACTAGTGGTATACGTTTTGCCTTCCTTTTCATACACGCTCGCAAAATAGACTTTGCCGCCTTCCTTTTCAACCGCTTCTCGGTTAACCGACACCTCCACGTTTGCCTGCGGCTTTTCGGGGTAGCCGGCAGGTACGAGGTACTTGACAACCGTACTTTTTGCCTTAAAGCGCGGCAGTTCAAGCTGCCCGTCAGTCATGGAAAGGAGGACTTCGTCAAGGGGGGTGTCAAGAAGCGCTAGGGCATTCATCGCCTCTGGGTCGCCAAAGCGCGCATTGAATTCGATCACTTTGACGCCGCTTTTGCATGCCATGAACTGGCCGTAAAGGACGCCGCAAAATGGCGCACCTGCCTTTTTCATTGCAGTCACGACATGCTGCATGATCGTGCGGGCTTCCTCAATATCCCGCTTCTTGAGAAACGGAAGGAGCTCCCCGGTGCTATACGAGCCCATGCCCCCCGTATTTGGGCCCGTATCATGTATAAATGCCCGTTTGTGGTCCTGGACCGGAGGCATCGTTGCAATGCGTGTCCCATCAGAGAATGCCTGTAACGTAAATTCCTCCCCAACAAGCTTTTCCTCAATAAGCACGGCCTGATCCTTGTTAAGGAGCTCGTGCGCATACGCGATCGCTTCGTCACTGTTCTTCAGGTGGTCTTGGCTTACGCGTACTCCCTTTCCGCCGGTAAGGCCAAGCGGTTTTACCGCCACCTCGCCCAAGTCATTGATGACTTTTGCAACTTCAAGGCGGTTTGTTACTGTTTTGTAAAGCGGTGCGCCGGCAATCTGGTTATTGTGCATAAGGGAGCGCATAAATGCCTTGTCCCACTCGATACGGGCGGCGGCCTTGCGCGGCGAGGCGACAAGGATCCCGATCTTTTCAAGTGCATCGCTTATGCCTGCCGCCAATGTTGAATCCGGGCTTGCAAAACCAAGGTCTATATCCTCATTCTTAAGGCATCGCATCACTGCCACTGGGTCATTGATATCGCACACCCAGGATTTTTTTGCAAGGGCGGCGATTGCAGGGTTTTTGTTCGACATGACGACAAAAAGCTCGTTATCATCAGTTGCGAGCTTTTCAACAATTGCGTGCTCGCGCGCACCATTCCCAATAATTGCGATTCTCATGAAATTACCCCTAAAATAAGAATGTTGCATGAAGGTGTTAAAAAAACGTGTGCTTTGAATGGTAGTATGGTTTTACAAGTACGCTCCCGCTTAGGCGGTACGCTGCCCGCCAAAAGCAAGCTTCTTGTGGCAGTACGCCCATACGCAAATGGCCATCAAACCGAAGGGCCGCTTCACATAACATTCTGCCGCCACGACGGTGCAAGGCGGATTGACCAGATATGGAAATCATATGGCGCTGATGAAATATGCATCCGGCCAAAGGCCCCTCACGCGTGGGAGGTTACGGTCATCCAACGATATAGGCATGCCCAGGGTGAGGCGCATGAAGCCGCCATTGAGCTTGTTGAGCGCATAAAAAGAGAGATAGGCGTACGCGCCGGCACAAACAAAACGCTTGCACAGTTCATAGAAGCGTACCGTGAGGTGTTCTGATGAGGATAATGGGTGAAAAAGTTATCACACGGAGAAAAACAGAAGATATGGTGCGTGAGCGGATATTCCGCGCATTTGGGAAGCGCATACCCGTCATAGGGTCAAGATATATCGGCGATAAGGCTGGCAATGAAACGCTTGTTGAAGGGCCTATAGAGGCAATACGACAAAATGGTGAATATGATGGCCTGGCACGTGGGTTTGGCAGGACATATCGCTTTGAGCATGCAGATGGTGCTGACCGGATCGAACTGGTAATCTGGGGGTCTGACCAGCTTGCGCTTTGCCACATGGGCACAAATGACTCCGGCATAGCACCCGAAAGCCTCGAGGACGTGAGAAAAAACCTGGCGCGATGGCTTGTGGCTGCACAGAAATTTAGGCGCGAACTGATTGAGGCTGCGGGACGTAGCCCGGAAATTGCCGCGTTTATGGAGGCGCACGGGCTTAAAAATAGCGCCTGATCACGTCGTTTAGCGTGTATGCCTCCTTAAGCGCCGCG
>CAZPPT010000029.1:0-4256 GCA_964588555.1 Microcaldota archaeon
AAGAGGAGGAGGAAGAGGAAGAACCGCTTACACCGCCAATTCCACCAGAAGAGCCGCCTACTGAGCCACCGCCCCCACCTGCACAGGAACCGCCTTCAGAGGAGCCCACTGTAGCAGAACCGGCGGAAGAGCCAGTAGAAGAGCCTCAACCCGTTGAAGGGGTCACTGAGCTTGAGGTTCAGGACGAACTAAAGAATGCAGAGATCGCGCTTCGGCTTGCAACCGAGCTTAACCGGGATACTGAAGGCGCAAAGAGCCGCTTTGCCGCTGCGAAAACTGCGTTTGCAAGCGGTGACTATGAGCGTGCGCTTAAGCTTGCACGTGAGGCGTTTGCGCTTGCACGAAATGCGCGACAACTTGAAACGGGCAAGGTTTCAGCAACCCCGCCAAAAACGGCTGATGGGGATAAGCAGACCGTTGCAGTTTCAGACCCGCTTGGCATCGCCCTTGGTGGCGTTGCCGTGCTTGTAGTGGTTGTCGGCATTGCAGCACTGTTTTATTTCAGCCGCAGGCCGAAAAAACCGTTTAAGCAATAATTTTTGTGCCCCATTTGGGGCAAACCCTATTATACTTTATCCTTTATTCTTTTTTAGGGGATTTCTTTGAATCGCGTTAGCTGGCTTATTATCGCTGCCTGTTTGTTTACAGGGGTTTGGTTTCTATTTTTTTCCGAAAATGAGGCTGAACGTCCTACTGATGCCCTTAACTTAACTAATTATTCGGAAATGGGGCCTTCCACATTTCCTGCCCCTTCGTCTCAAAATCTAACCCATACGACTTCTTCCGCTACGAATCCTCAAAATTCCGCGAGTGTCAGCACGTCAAAATCCCCACGTATGGCGATCCCCATTGGCATCAACTTTGCAGATGTAAAAGATTGGTCCAGCGAACTGGTTTTTGTTGACGTTATGAAAATGGCCCGCGAATGGGTTTCTTCTGATGCCGATAAGAGCGGTTCGTGGGATACTGGCCATGCGTATGAAATTAGGTATGATGAAGACGGTTACCCGCTTGAAATCCCCTACCCGCTTGCGGGCAAGCCGGCGCAAAAAGTAAAGACAATCCTTTTTACGGGCGGTGCAAAATCGCATCATCCGGTCGGGACATATACACTTTTTTATGATGGCGAGGGCGACATTTCAGTAAGCGGTGCTGCAAAGATAATAAGCCGGACGACAAACTCAACAGGCGGAAAATACCTTATTGATGTCTCTACCGACGGGTCGATTATCCTCACCATTGACCGTTCAGTCCGTGGCAACCACATCCGCAATATCCGTTTCATCATGCCCGGTTACGAAAACACGTATGAAGCACAGATTTTTTACCCTCAGTTCCTTAACCGTTACGAGAACGTAAGCGTCGTTCGCTTTATGAATTTTGGAAACATAAATGACAACCCGCTTGTACGGTGGGAGAATCGTCCGCGGACAACTGATTACGTGCAGACAAGTTCCCGCGGTGTTTCGGCCGAGTATATGCTTATGCTTGCGAACACGATGGATATCGACCCGTGGTTTACGATCCCCCATATGGCCGATGACGAGTATGTCCGCAATTTTGCACGTCTTGTCCGTGATGGGCTCAAGAAAGACAAGACGGTTTATATTGAATACTCAAACGAGCTGTGGAATGGCGGTTTTAAGGGGACCGGCTGGGTTCGCACGAAGGGTTGTCAAGATCCGGATGCATTCGTTTTGCATTCAGGCGGAAATGATTGGGGCGTTAGCGGGTGCGATGACGGGGCATCTGGCTTTCGCTTTCAGGCAAAGCGTTCGGCGCGCATATTTGAAATATTCCGGGATGAATTCGGAAACGAATCGGGCCGGATTGTTAATGCCATCGCATCGCAGGCTGCAAACCGGGGCGTAAGTACTGCCCTTTTTGCCGCGTTTGATGACCCCGCCATTAATCCAACAGGCATCAGGCCCGACGCGCTTGCAATTGCACCATACTTTGGCGGCGGTGTTGCGGATCAGATTGCAAATACTGGCGAAATAGGGCAAGTTTCAGTTGATACGATACTCGATCGCGCAGAACGCGACATCGATACGAATGTGCGGGATTGGATCGTAAAACAAAAACAGGTTGCTGATGTGGAAGGGGTCGCACTTATCGCCTATGAAGGCGGCCAGCATCTTGTCGGTACACGGGGGAATCAGGACAACGACAAACTTACCTCACTTCTTCATGCCGCAAACCGCCATCCACGCATGTACGACCTCTACGTTAAATACCTTGATGCATGGTATGGTAGTGGCGGCGGGCCCCTTGTTCTTTTTAATTCAGTTTATTCACCAAACAAGTGGGGTTCATGGGGGCATCTTGAATACCAGGATCAGCCGGATAATACGGCACCAAAATACCGCGCAATACTCGACCGTATTGATTTACTCCAAAAGAATGTGCTTCTTACCCAACCTGCTTTTGGGGCGAATGAAGATAAGGAAACACCGACAAACTTCACTATTGCGTTTATTGGCGACCAGGGCCTGTGGGACAGCTCAAAAGCAGTCCTTGCACTTATTAAGGGTGAAGGCGCTGACTTGGTTTTGCACCAGGGCGACCTTGACTATCGGGACGATCCGGCTTTATGGGATGCACAGACAAATACGATTCTTGGAGACGATTTTCCCCAATTGGCGGTGATCGGAAACCATGACACCAAGCAAATCGAAGGCTATCAGAAATTAATGAATGACCGTATTGCCAGAATTCCAGGCCTTTTATGCACCGGAGAGCTTGGCGTAAAGGCAACCTGTACCTATAAAGGGATTCAGATACTTCAGTCAGGCGTAGGCTCATATGGTGTCTTTGATGAATCTTATTTTACCACACAGCTTTCAGAGCCGGGGTTTACCTGGCGTATTTGCTCCTGGCATACTCCGGAACGCCATGGGCAGGATATCAGAAAGGCTTACGAAGCGTGCAGGAAAGCAGGCGCAATCATCGTGACTGGCCATATCCATTCGTATTCACGAACCGGCCTTGTTTCTGATTTTGATTCAAAGAAAATGAGGTTTACCAATGAAACCCCGCTCGTGATCGAAAAGGGAAAAACAGTCATGGCAATTACCGGCCTTGGCGGCGGTACGCTGCGTCATAAAACAGAGAAGGATTTCCGCGATTCAATCCAGTATGCAAATGATTACATCATCGATTATGCTGAAAATTTTGGTGCGCTCTTCTGTAAATTTAACGAGAACGGGATCACTAACCGTGCGCATTGTTATTTCAAGACGATTGACGGCGAAATAATCGACCAATTTGACATTGTGTCCACCGCTTGATCGAAACCTTAATATAGATTAAGCTGTAATGAACTAGCGTTATCTTTTAGGTGATTATTCTATGGCTTATGAATTCAAGTTGCCTGATTTAGGTGAAGGGATCCACGAGGGAGAAATAAAGAAGTGGCATGTCAGGGAAGGCGACAAGGTAAAAGCGGACCAGACCATCGCCGAACTTGAAACCGACAAGGCAGTTGTTGAAATGCCATCTCCAAAACCAGGAACCGTACTTAAATTATTTGGAAAAGAAGGGGAAAAAATAAAAGTCGGGCAGGTACTTATCGTTATTGGACAAGAAGGGGAATCTTATGGCCAAGCTCCCGCACAAAAACCCGTCGCACCGGTTCAAGCAGCACCAAAACCATTAGAAGCTTTACAACCAGTCCAGCAGGCATACTCCACACCCGTCCATTCTCCAACTCCCGCGGCGCAATCTACAGCACCGGTTCGTCCGCCACCGGCAATTGAAACTGTGGTAACGGGCGTTTCACAGCATGCGCTTGCAACGCCCTTTGTGCGAAAAATTGCGCGTGAGCTTAATGTCAATATCGAAAAAATAAAGGGCACGGGCCCGCATGGCAGGGTTACGGAACAAGACATACGAAATGCTGCCCAAGGCGGGGGAGCGTCATCCCACGAGGCAAGCCGTCCAGCCCCGGCGCCATCTACCTCAAATGCACTTGCTGACATAATCCAGGCGCCAGTTACTTCAGTTTCACCAAGCGCCGGCGTATCCTCGGCTATGCCGCCACAGCAATACGCACCACCAGTCCATCCCAGGCCGCCAATCGTGATCGAAGGCGAGGTTGAGCGGGTTCCATTTAAGGGGGTCCGGCGTACTATTTCACAGCACATGGTTGCAAGTTTCCAGACTGCAGTACACGTCACGCATGTTGATGAGGTTGACATGACAAGCCTTGCAGCGCACCGTGAAAAGGACAAGCCGCTTGCCCAAGCGCAGGGCAT
>CAZPPT010000030.1:0-4175 GCA_964588555.1 Microcaldota archaeon
AACGTCTTGCAGAAAAGTTCCGTGGAATGATGCAATTCTTCCTTTCCAAGCGAAGATAAAGAGTATAATTTTTCTTTTCCGGTAGACGACTTTATTGTGATTGCCTTTTTTCGTAAAAGCTCCTTAAGCGCCGGATAAATGGTGCCTGGATTGGGCCGGCATCCCCTTCGTTTTTCTATCTCTTCTGCAAGCTGCGCACCGGTCATGGGCTTCTTATGAAGGAGCCATAGTATGAGAAATGATAAGAACCCCCGCATGTCGCACACCGCATGTTTATCCATGGAACATAAACCCGCGGGCGCTTTTTATACATTCGCTTTTGGGCACGAAAGCTTTTTAAATTTATATTGCATAACCAATATTGGTCATACAATATTGTATGTCCAATATAAGAGGTGAAAACCAATGTATGGAAATGAATGTAGTACGCGTGTATGCGGTTCGGGAAACGAGATCAGCTATGCACGGGCGCTTGCAAACTGGGCGCAGGTAGAGCTCCTTAAGGAGAAAGTAAAGGCGCGCATGGAAAAACACTACGGGGAGAAGCTCGAGAAGGTCGCTGACCTCATAGTGGACATTGTCGCAGAGAAGGCAAAGAATGAAAAGGAGTGGCAAAAAAGCCGTGAAGAGCTGCATGAAGCCATGGAGAAGCTTGAAGGGGAGAACTAAGGTTCTCTTCCTTCAAAAATATATTCTTCAAAAGGGACTAAATAATGCTTTGTGGAAACAACGGAAAACTCTGGAGCTTCTGAAGCGCAGCCCTCTCCTCGTCGAGGTTTTCCTGGAGAAGCTGCCTGCTCTCTTCGCCATGCTCAAGCCCCCCCACAAGCTGGATAAGTCCCTCATAGGCGCCGATCTCGTAGCGCTCGGCCTTCATCGCAGTCTCAAGGTTAAAAAGCTCGCGCATCTCCTTTGAGGGGCGCTCCTTTGCAAAATCGGATTTTTCCTTAAGAAGGCCAAGGATTCCTGCGCAGGCCTTTTTTGCAGGCTTCATACCAAGCAAGTGAAACACCTTTTCAAGGCGGATTACCTGGTTTTTTGTCTGTTCCTTGTGCACTGAAAACGCCTCCTTTATCTTCTCATCAAGTGCTTCGTGCTCAAGCTTTGCAAGGGCCGGAATAAGGCGCTGTTCGGCAAAGTACATGTCCTTAAGCTCGTGTTCGACAAGTTTTTTGAGATTATTTACTGCCATAGGATCACCACTTATCTAGAAGATATATGGCTATTTATAGGTGGGCATAAAAAATTTGTTTTTTCGGACAAAAAACTATGGTTTTGCCTGTTTCCAAATTGTTTCAAAGAATTTTCTAAAGGAATCGACGGCTTCCGCATTTTTTACAAGAATTGCAATTGGATTTTTTAGAAGGAGGAGAAACAGAACTTGGTCTCTGTAGATGTATAATTCAGTAAAGGTTTCCTGGTGTAAAAATCGTATTTCGTGAATCTTGTGGTTAACATAATATGCGTAACGGTCATTTCTCTTTCTCATATCCTCGTTAAAAATAATCCGTACCTTGTAACCTCTCGTCTCAACGCGCTTCTGGTGCTTTGTAAAAAAGACGTCCGCCTGTGCAGGATTCTTACCAATGCTTGCACCAAATACGAGGCTTTCGTCGTTTTTTGTCATTGAGTTTTCAAGGCTTGTAAAAACGGTTTTCAGACCCTCCCATCCGTAAAATACATGTACGTCTACCTCATGCTCGGTTTTTTGATATTTCAGGAGAAGTGTCGGCATGATCGCATTCAGAAAGGCCCGTTCCAGTATAACGCCCTCTTCCTTTTTCTTCAGAAAATCCTCAAGGCGCTTGGGGTCTGCGGCGCTGAAATGAATGATGCCATTCTTTTTTACTGATGCAATGAGGCCTTTTTGCAAGAGGCGGTTTGCGACATCATAAATTTTTGAGGGAGAAATTCCTGATTTCTTTGCCAATTTTGTTCGTGTGGCCTCCCCAAGTTCAAGTAATGCCGCGTATACCTTGACCTCCCCTCCCGTAAGCCCAAGCCGCGTAAGCTCGAATAATTCCATAAGGAAAGTATGGTGGCTATTTATTTAATTATATCTTTTAGTTGCCCCCTTAAGGGACACTAGAAAATAAATAGTAGATATGTTGCATAAAGTGTTAGGATGTTTTAATTGGTGAAACCATGGAACCGTTTGTTCATTATGCGAAAGAAAAGATACTCGCCCGACGGTGTGCTGGCAAAAAAGTATTTGATTTTAGCCAGGCACTTGTTTCAATGCCACCGCCTCCAAAAGCAATTGAAGTGATACGTACCCTTGATCCGCTTGACCCTTCGCTTCATGCATTGGGGCCAGTCCCGGGGTTACAAGATTTACGGGAAGAAATTGCAAGATATCGACAAGAGGTTTATATGGATAATCTAAATGCCAATAATGTCGTTGTTACTGCGGGGGCAAACCATGCATTTTTGCTAGTAACAATGGTGCTTACGAGTGGAGTTCCCATTACTGGAATACTGTCTAACCCGTATTTTTTCAATCATGCGACCGCCCTCCATTATATGGCTGACGAGATAAAGTTTTACAGCTTAAAAGAAAAGGAGGGTTTCCAACCAGACATGGCTACGCTGCAGAAAGTTCTTTCTGACGAGAAATTAATGCGTTCAATAATTGCCCTCACAAATCCTAATAATCCAACTGGGGTCTGTATGGATGGGGGATCTCTTGCTAAAATTGAGGACGTGGTAGCGAATGGTACGGGCAAACGATTGATTATAGACGAATCGTATGCGGGTTTTGATTATCGGGATCCGCAACTTGCAGCTGCAAAATTTAATATAGGCACTACAATTGTCATTGGTTCGTTTTCGAAATCATTTTCCCTTGCGTCCTGGCGCGTCGGCTACATCATAGCTGATACAAAATTAATCCCCGAGATTATTAAAGTCCAAGACGCAAGCATCATCTGCCCAGGAATTGCTGCTCAACGAATTGCACTTGCGGCGCTTCAGGATCGAGATCCCTATTTTAAACATAGGGTAGCGAGACTTGGAGAAAAGAGAAAAAGGCTATTGGAAGGACTTTCGACCTTGCCATGCATAGAAGATGTTTACGGTAACGGCGCAGTATTTCTGTTTGCTAAACTAAGGGATAATGCTGATTGCTCCGCAGTAGCTGAAGACATACTAGATCAATTTGGCATAGCGACCATTCCTGGAAGCGCATTTGGAGACGGCGGGAAAGGATACCTACGGTTTGCATACGGGATAGTAAACGAAGAAGAGATTGACCAAGCATGCGAATTGCTGGGTGGTTACAAATAAGAAGAAAAAAATGCAGGGGACAGGACATTCAGCAGTTCCGGATCTATCCGAAAACGCATTTGAACCTGTGAAGGTACTAAACCACGGAGTCCTAAGCCCCGCGCATGTAGCCAACCAGTTGTCTCAGATATACCTCAGGCCTTTTCCCGAGGGTTTTGTCTTTTCCGCAGAAAGCGGAAAAACAAAATATTTTCCCATTTGGGAAGATCTTTTTGGCATGAGTATGTACTGAGTCAAAAAGCCTTTGGCCGCTCTGCCACCCCTGCAAACGAAGTGAGCTGGGGCATTGTTCGAGTTGAACAATACAACCCCTGTATTGCGCTTTTAGGAAAAGCGCGATTGTCGTGTTTGACAATGCGCATTGTTTTCACGCGAAAACAATTGCGCCCAAAACGGACACTTTACCCAAAACCGGTTAGTTAAATAAAACCTAGTAACCTAACTAACCCGTTTAGAAGTAAATTAAACACGTAACTACTTAAAAAGCTACGGGGGTTTTGCCCCTTTAAGGTATTCCATCGTTTCGTCGACACCTTGGAGGAGATAGTCAAAAAGATCACGTGGTGAAAAGAGCGTTATTTTAGATTTGACCTTTTCATCAAGCTCCTTAAGTGCAAGCTCCTTGACTGAAATTTTCTGATCTTTTATGCTTCGTATCTGCTCAAGCTTGTCCTTCAATGTTACGCCGTCAAGCTGGTTATCTATAAAAACAAGCGGGCGGGGGGTAAATGTTATGTCTGAACGGGTCACGTTTTCTTGTAATGTACCCCTTATCTTTATGCGGATAATTGCATAGGGGTCTTGTGCTCGAAAGGAGGTGATTTTTCCCTCAACGGCATTTTTTACCTCAACAATCGGCGCGCGGTCAAATACGAGCTCTTCATAAAAAA
>CAZPPT010000031.1:0-3782 GCA_964588555.1 Microcaldota archaeon
ATTGTAGGGCAAATGATGGGCTGGTAAATAAGCGCTTACTACCACCGCCGCAAACCGAATACGGACACACGATTCCCGTTTTCATCTTTTACTTCCTGCAGCTCGAGCAATAAATCCAACATGGAGGTAAGCCGCGCTCCTCGCACCTTACCTTCCCGGACATCCTCATCATAGCGGTCAAAACAGCCTGATAAACCCAATGGAAAAGAACAGGGCCGTTCCCGTTTGCATCTACCAAGCGACCGGAGAATACGGCATGGCCTGGCTACTCCATCTGATTCATGTACCGAGCGCATAGTTATGAAAAATCACGGAAAATACTTCGTGGGAGCGACCTATCGGACGCGATCGCACGCCGCAAATCATCATCATTTTTTTGCGTCCACTCGCCGGGATGCTCCTTTAGATACGAAGCGATTTCAGTTCTGGTGCTTACCCTCCGGGGGTCTTCTAAACTAAACACCAAATCGACAAGATCAGCAAGTTTGCAGCCACCGGCTGCATGCCGGTTTATGACCCTTCTAATCAATCTCCCTTTAATGACAGGGTCTTTTGCGTCCGCCAGTGCAGCGAGCGCCTGACGCATAGAAATTTCATCTTCGTAACTTGGCATAAATGTCTGTGCAGTCAAAGCAGGTTATTTTTTCAAATCTATGAGCAGCCGTTGTGACTCATACTACTCATAAGTTGTTGCATTGATCTGCGCCTTGGTGGATGTTTTACAACGTCTTCAAGAAGCACGGGGTTACTTGCGGTAAGCACAGGGCCCACATAGTCACATCCCAACCCCCTAATCTGATGACTCCACACGGATTTTACCCCCTCTGGAAGATCCCACACAATTCCAAGCGCTATTGACTGATGCATCCAGTTAAACTCACCGGGGATGAGAACAGCGCCATCGCGGGTGACGCGAAGTTTCCAATTTTTTTCTACGTCATCTGCCGTTATCCAGGAAATTTCATGTTCCCGTCCCATACGAGACGCAGGCAGCTGCTGGTCGTGTTTTATGGAAAGAAAAGACGCCTGCATTGCTGGGTTCGATAGACCTGTTTCTTTCATACTATCTCACCTCCCAGCCCCACCATACAGCCCGTATGGCCTTTATACAATGCAGCGGGGATATGTAGGGCAATTATGTTAGGTGAGTCACAAAAAAATAACGCAAGGTGGCTCCACAGTGGAGTGAAACGCACCTTGCGTTTATAAAGGAACGGAGATTAATCATCAGTGGCGAGTGCGGGGACAACCTGCTTTTTTGATGTAATATATCGCCACGCGAGGCCACCGGTCGCGGTTATCGGCAACAATGCCCAGTCAACAAGCTCGTTGATATTACCTAACCCCTGACCGAACCAGACAAACACCGGGCGCGTGATAAGCCGGAATATGCCAATACGTCCATATATAAACGTTAACGCGATTGTCGCAAGAGAAATGCCAAATTTCAGCATCCCCTCGAAATGAATGTGGTACACCTCACTTATCACCAGTTCCACGCCAATCTGCAAAATTAATATATATGCAGCAGTGGTAAACCGAGGTTCTATCGCGATGAGCTTCATAAATAGCGTGGCGGCAAAACGCATGATCAAAATTCCAATCGCAACCCCGAAATATACGGCGTATAGGTTGGGACTAATGGCAACGGCTGCAATCACATTGTCTATCGAAAAAATTAAGTCCATCGTTTCAATCGACAATACGGTCATCCAGAAGCCTGCATGCTTTTGCTTCTGCATGAGCATATGCTCACCCGCCTGATCCGGTTCACCCAAATGTTTCAGGGCGAGTTTAATAAGATATGCTGCCCCGATCACCTTAATGAGCGGGTATTGCACAATCCATGTCGCAATCAAAAGCATAAGCCCCCTGCCGACATATGCGCCCAGCATACCGACTTTAAGCGCCGCCTGAGGTTGTAAGCCCAACCGGTCAAAGAACCGTCTGGCGAACAACATCCACGTGGGCAACGGAATTGCCTGTGTGGGCAACGTCGCTGCCATAGCGCCGATAATTGCGGCATTATCCAAAGATAAAATGCCCTCCATAAATACAAGCTGCGACACAACACGCACGTACTCGATAAACAATTGAAAATCCATATAGCGCCTCCTCGTGAAGAATGAGTTGAAGAAAAACCGAAGCGAAAAGCGTGTCTTATCCACGGCTTTCGTTCCGGTTTTTCCCCGGTTTCTTCCCGGGTAGTGCGCTATCATTTCCGTTCCTTGTTAAAGGGCATGTCGTACGCTGAGCAAACGCCAGCAAAATTGACGGGCTCACGATACGACAAAAAACAAAAACACCGGAGGCGGATATGTTCTATCCGATCCCGGTGCTCTATCCTACGAGCGATATAACAAACAAACCCACCGCGTATGGTGGGAGGACTAGGGCATTATAAAAAGCAAACGGGAAAACTTCAGTGAGATGGCTTACAAAAGTAAGCTTATTTCCATCCCTTTTCCCCGATTAATATCTCCCTATTTTCGCAGCATAGCTCCCAACCTTCTGAACGCTCACAGCGGGCATAAATATAAAAATGAGCGTGAACAAACGCATCTTTGAGGCCAAACGCATTGCCTTGATTTATACTATAAGTTATGATACTATAGGCCAGTATGCGGCCATTCAGAATAAAACTTACCCCTATTCGGGCACTCGCTGATCAGCGCACCGAAATTACCTTACGCATCAACCCGAGAACTAGCAGGGCTGAATGTTACCCTCCTCCGCCGGATGGGCAATGTGCGTATGAGCAAGTCATTGATAATGCAAAAGCGCCTATTTGCCGAAAAATCAGTAAAGAAGGTCAACCGAACCCGGCAATTTACGCATGTGCAGAGTGTGGCATGCGGCGAAGATAATGTGCCTTTCCAGTAATTACTTCACGTCAAAAAATCAACTTTTTCCCTCGTGTCCCCAGACAAATGGTAACGCACACGTGCTGCGCACCGAGTATGAGGTAAAATTATATGGTTACATCCGTTCAACCGTTTGTATACCTAGTATATACAGACCGTTACTGAGTGTTTGTGCCGTAGCGCGTGTTATCGCCACACGATGCGGTGTCTCAACAATCTGATGCTTCTGGTAAAAGACATTAAATAGCGACGCAAGGCGGAACAGGTAGGTACATATGATATTGGGCGAAAGTGAGCCGGCTGCACTTGCCACCACATCGGGAAAAAAACTAATCGCGCGCGCGAGCGCCCGCTCTTCCGCATTGAGCTGCCCACTCCCGATGTGGGACTCTACTCCTTCAGCCTTCCGTAGCACACTTTTGCTGCGTGCGTAGGTGTATAAAAGATATGGACCGGAATCCCCGTCAAATGAGACTGATTCTTTCAGGTCAAACGCAATTTCCTGGTCGGTACCCACCCGCAAAAACGCATATTTTACCGCCGCTATTGCACCTTTTTCCGCAATCTCTTTCTGATCTTCTTCTGTATAGTTTGATTTACTTTGTTTTAGTATTTCAAGCACGGATTGCCTTGCTTCATCAAGCAGCCACTCGCCAAGTACCACCTGCCCGGTGCGTGAGCTCATTTTTCCATGCTTTAACTTCACCCAGCCATACACCTTGTGGTATTCTTTACCCTTTGTGTCCGGGAATATCTGTGCAAGAGCGGCAAATAGCACTTGGAAATACCCCGCCTGCTCAGGACCCACCACATGGATGATGACATCTGGGTGATACTCATCAAACTGCACCCTTCCTAATCCTATCTCTTTCCCTTCATAGGTCGCGTTATCTTCTTTGGTGATAAACACACGGTTAT
>CAZPPT010000032.1:0-3620 GCA_964588555.1 Microcaldota archaeon
GGCCGTGGGTCGAAAACGGCTTTTGGGTGCTTGTATTCATCATTGCATATGCTGCCATGCAAAAGGTAATGCATCCTGGAAGCAAGATATTTGGATTATTCTAGAAGATTGGAGGTGAGGAGATGGGTTGTTGTAGCGGAAATGAAAAAGGTGCACGAAATGGGCAGAACGGTACGAACTGGACTGCGATAGTTGCAGTCGGATTAGTCATATTAATGCTCGCAGGGATACTGCTTAGATAGAAAACGCGTATCTAAGGGAAGCATTACTGACGTAACTCATTAATGAGTTGTATCATATTGACCTTGCCGTGCTTGTGCACCTGTATGAGTGCCTGCTCTTCAAGCCGTTTCACTGCGCGGTGGGCGCGTAGGCGGCTCATTTTTGGCAATTTGGCAATCTCGCTTTGGGTAGTCATCCCGCCCTTTTCATTAAGAAGCCGGATGATCTGCCGGTCCTCTTCAGTTAGAAATCTCATGATAAGTTCGGTATTCATCCGGACTTTCTTTTCCTGCCGCTCAAGGGAAACTGTCGATATATAATAAAGCATAAGGCCTGAACCGACGCCAAGAAGGCCCATGATGACCATGAACTCAATGTGGTACTGGACAAAAATTTCAAGAAAGGCGGGCACTGCCTGGCCTTGTGAGTACAGATAATAGACAAACACGAGGGCGGTAACGAGGAAGATAAAACTCGAAAGGATAAAGACTGCTAATGCAATTTTTTTGGGAAGCGGCAGCGTTTGGAGCATTGTTTCACCTTTGTGAAAGATGGTTTCATACTATTGGATGATTGTTTCATCCATTAATATATATTGTTTCAGCTAAATGAAATTATATAAATATGATGGTAAAGGTGATACGGTGGCAGAAAATATCACGGTAAACAAAAAAACAATCATGCTCATTGCAGGGATCGCAATAGTATTTTTTGGAATGTTTGTTATGTTTGGCCAGGGTAGCGAACCGGGCACAGAGACAAGTACGGAAAACCAAGAACCGGTGGCAGTTATAAACGGCGTTCAGGAGGTTTCATTACGCGCACTTCGTACCGGTTTTTATGACAAACAGGAAGTAGTAGTAAAAAAAGGCATCCCAGTGAAACTGTCATTTAGCGCCGATACTGACGCAGGGTGTGGAAAAATCCTCATTATGCGCCAGTTTGGGGTACAGCTCCTTTCCCGAAATGGGGAAACGCAGGTTGCGACATTTACGCCGCAGCAGGAAGGCATGTTTGAATACTCATGCTCAATGAGGATGTTTGTCGGAAGGATGAAGGTTGTTGCTTAAGGGCGATAAAATATGAAATGGGTTAAGGACCTGGCAGAAGCAATAGCAAGGCGTATACGCATGTTTGCCATATTGACAGCTGCGATCGGGGCGCTTTTTGCAATCACTTCAGACGTCGTGGTTCTTCCGGATTTTACCATTAACCCGTTTCTTGATCCGCTTCGGCTTGGCATGATGGCCATAATTACAATCCTATTGGCAGCAAACGCGACCGTAACCATTCCCGTGAAGCGTTTTACGGGCTTTGCCGGCGGATTTCCTGCGCTTTTTGCAAGTAGCTGTACGGTCTGCCAGCCTATTTGGCTTATCGCGCTTGGGCTTGGGGGGACAACCGCCTTTTTGGCAGCGTGGAGTATCCCGATCATGCTCGTAAGTATCGGCCTTTTGGTTTTTTCGCTTAACAGATCAGTACATAAAACATGTGGGGTGAGATAATGGAAAAAATATTTACGGTCAAAGGGATGCACTGCAAATCATGTGAGGTGCTCCTTTCTGACGTCATCGGGGAAATCAAGGGTATTGACAGCGTGAGCGCTGACCACAAGGAAGGAAAAGTTTCTGTTATTTATAGTGATGAAAATGCCCTGAGTCAGGCAAAAAAGGCAATACAAGATGAGGGATATGAGGTGCTTGCATGACAGACATAACGCTTGGGCTTGGGGGGACAACCGCCTTTTTGGCAGCGTGGAGTATCCCGATCATGCTCGTAAGTATCGGCCTTTTGGTTTTTTCGCTTAACAGATCAGTACATAAAACATGTGGGGTGAGATAATGGAAAAAATATTTACGGTCAAAGGGATGCACTGCAAATCATGTGAGGTGCTCCTTTCTGACGTCATCGGGGAAATCAAGGGTATTGACAGCGTGAGCGCTGACCACAAGGAAGGAAAAGTTTCTGTTATTTATAGTGATGAAAATGCCCTGAGTCAGGCAAAAAAGGCAATACAAGATGAGGGATATGAGGTGCTTGCATGACAGACATAACGCTTGCGCTTGACGGGATGAGATGCACGTCTTGTGAAAAACTCATCATGCGTGCTGCGGAATCGCAGCAGGTACAGGTTACACACATCAATATACCTGACGGGCTCCTGACATTCTCCTGTAATGAAGAAAAACTTGAGGCTTTCAAGGCGGCATTGCGTGAAAAGGGGTTTACTGAAAAAACGGCTGACGCGCGGAATGGGGAACTGGAACGCGGTTCATATGCGCGCGTATATTCATTTGCACTTAATATTATCGGGGGAAGAAAGGAATTTGCGTATGAGGCGGCCTTATTCAACACGTCGCTTCTTGCCCTCCTTATGCTTTCAATTGGGATTGGCGCACTATTTTTCCTCAACATAGTGCCCCGGCCGTATCTGCCGCTTGCGCTTTTGTCAGTCGTTGGTTCGGTTGCACTTACCTACACATATACGCATGCAACATCGTACCGCGGGGCAATGTCCTGCATGAACGGCATGATGTCCGGTATGACCCTCGGGATGATCGGCGGGTTTCTTGCAGGCCTCCTTATCGGGGCAACAAACGGCATGTTCATCGGGTCAATTGCAGGCATGCTTGTCGGCATAAAACTCGGGCTTGGTAGCGGCAGGCTCTGCGGTGTCATGGGCGCGATGGAGGGGATAATGGGCGGATTCATGGCGGGAATCATGGGTGCAATGACAAGCGTCATGATGCTTAACGACAACATGCTCCTGTTTATTTATATCTCATTTGGCATAGGGGTCGTGATCCTTGGCGGGTTAAGCTATATGTTCTATAGGGAAGGGGGCGTAGTTGCGCAGCCGCGCACGGTACGCACTGACGTATTTGTCATGGCTGCGCTGCAACTGGCGCTTTTCCTAATCCTTGTGATGCTCTACGCTCCAAAGGGGCCGCTTACATTTATATAAGGTGATCATGATGAAAAAAACGATTGGTATTAAGGGGATGCACTGCGCATCCTGTGCAACAACAATTGAACGGCGTCTCAAGAAACTGCCAGGGGTGCAGAATGCGCTTGTCAATTACGCGACAAACAAGGCGACTGTCGATTATGACGAAACGGCAGTTGGTACCGCCCAATTTAAGGAGACGATCGAGAAACTTGGGTATGGCGCACAATTTGTTGATGAAAACGGATCAAGCGGTCGATCCGTAACGTTCCATATAAAAGGAATGAACTCGCTCCACTGCGCGCAAATCGTTGAAAATGCGCTTAAGGGAGTTGTAGGCGTAAACGGTGTACAACTCAACTTCAGCACTGAAAAGGCAGTGGTGAAATATGACCCGGAAAAAACAAATACGGGGGCAATGAAAAATGCCGTGGTAAACGCAGGTTACGAT
>CAZPPT010000033.1:0-3583 GCA_964588555.1 Microcaldota archaeon
CATCTGTCGGAACACAGACAAGCGACGTGTCATACTATGACGTAAGCGAAGGGGAGCGTTATGGATATATCGGAACCGCAAAACCGATTCGTTGGGATACAAACTACCGCGCCATCCTTGGCATGCTTCCCACCATTAAGAAAACATATTCATTTCACCGGATTGTTTCTCCAAGCTATGCGCCAAGCTATATATACCCAAAAACAAAGAACGGCCAACTTTTCATTTTTCGTGACTGGGGATATCCGGAAAGTACTGACATAAAGGACGTGCTCGTGCTTGATCCGGCAACCGGCGTAACAACTGAGTCACTGCAATTATACCCGTCCGCAAGCGCAAACATCGCAATTGTGGGCAACAGCATTTTTTACGCCGATCCGATAAACTACCGCAGGTCAACCTACGACATCGTTTCTGGTTCTACTCGCACGCGCGTTGGTGGGGGAAATCTATATAAACAGGAATTTGGATCGCTCGGTTCAGTTAAGCTTCTTGACTATGGGGATGAGGATAACAAAGGGCGTTTCTACGGACTTGGCAGTTCTCTTTTTTCGATCTATCTAAACGAAGAAACAAACGAGTTTGAATTCAGGGAACACAGTACGAGCAGTGGCAAAATAACTCGTCAGTTTTATACGCTTCCGAACGCACCGGATATGACGATTTATGACGGCGAGCGTGCGTTTTTTATTGTCATAAATGCAACGGACAGTCAGCTTCCGATCTATCAAGTTCATGAGCTAAAAACGGATGGGGAGACGCAGTTCCTTCTTAATATAGAGCTTGACAGCGCGGCCCATACGATTGAAGGCGTGGACGAAGCGGGCGATTACCTTATGATTTCAACTGCAGATGGTGTTAAGATCGACTCAGTCGTTATGTACGGCCTTAAAGACAACAGCTTTAATGAAATTGATATTGAACCCGACATACAAATTACCCACCCCCCGTCAAACGGGGACCGGTTTATCCTGCTAAATCAAAAATAAAAAATCAATGTGACCGAAGGGACCCCGCAGCAAGCTGGCGGGGTATGCCCCATTCGGTCACAACTTTGAAAAACGGGGTTTCGTTGCAAGCAACGGGGTATGAACCCAGTTTTTCAAATCAATCGGAATGATCAATTATAATAAGCGAGGCACTTCAATTACTTTCAGATTATTTGCTTAAAACATTTAGTGTAAAAAGCGTTTGGATAACGGCGATCAAATTAAATTCGCGTGCGGTTAGGGCGTATGCGAAAGCTGGTTTTGTACCAGTAAATCGGATTCCATCATATATAAATATCGAGAAAAAAGGAACTGTAAAAAAGAAAGATTGGGTTGTGCTTATGAGAAAAAGACGTTGATTTATTCATCCCCCGCATACAGCGACCCATGCATACTCAATGGGTAGTCAAACAATTCCTCTTTCTTGAAGAACCGTTTTATCTCTTTTTCAGCAGTCTCAACTGAATCCGATGCATGTACGATATTTCGCGCAGGGCTATTTGATAGGTCGCCCCTTATCGTACCCGCTTGTGCCTTTCGTGAGTTTGTCGGGCCAAGAATGAGACGAACGACTTCAACAACCTCTTTTCCTTCAAGAACAAGCGCAACAAGCGGCTTACTTGTTATAAAGCTCTCAATGTCGGGGTAAAACGGCTTTGTAGTGATATGTGCGTAATGCTCTTTCGAGAGTTCAGGGGTCATCCTGACCATTTTCATCCCAACAATCTTCAAACCTTTTTTTTCAAATCGCGAAATAACTTCCCCAACAAGCGAGCGGTCAACTGCATCAGGCTTAAGTAGAATTAATGTTTGTTCCATCCGTTATCACCTTTAAAAAGAAATTATGCTGCCTTCTTTGCAGCACCTTTCCGTTCCCGTTCCTTAAACGCACGCGATGTTTTTGTCCATTTTTGTTTTCTACCTTCGCGTTTGAGGTCCAGCTGGTTTTTCCTGCACTTACTTGAACAAAAATAAAAGAGCGTACCGTCTTTCTTTGCATAAAGCCAGCCAGTTCCTTTCGGTATTGCATCGCTGCAAAATGAGCATGTTGCCATATGTGATCAACTCGTTATTTGGCCTTGATTTCCTTTGCTTCCCGTTCTGTTTCAAGAAGCATAATAATCATGCCTTTTTTCACCGGTCCCTTGATGTTACGCAAGATTACGCGTCCTGCATCCGGGCCTGCCAATACCTTGCAAAGTACCTGATATATTTCACCGTATACCCCAGTTTTGGTTCGTATCTCTACGATTTCAGCCGGGAATCCCTCATCAGTTGCCATGTGCATCACTTATTATTGTTTTTTTGCCCCCTTTTCCTTGGCAGGGGCCGCTTCTTTTTTATTTTCTTTTGGCTTCTCTTGTTTTGCGGCCTCAGGTTTTGTCGGTGGTTGTGGGGCTATTTTTTCCTTTGCCTGCTTTGGCAAGCGCTTTATTACGTCCTGTAATTTCTCATTTGCTCCGCCCGCATTCTCAACGGCTATTGAAGATGTCCCGACTTCGATACCGACTGCCTTACCGAGTTCCACCTTTGTTGGCACAAATGCATAGGGGATGCCGCGTTCGTCACAAAGCACGGGGAGGTGGACTACGACTTCCTCAGGCGTAACGTCCTGTGCTATTACTACAAATTGTGCCGTTTTTCTCTCGATACTTTTTGTAGTTTCATTTACTCCCTTCTTTAGCTTTCCCGTATCCTTTGCCACTGAAAGCATTTCTAATATAGGGGGCACTAATTCCTTTGGCATTTCAAACTTTACATAACTAGACATCCACTTTCACCTCAAATTTTTCATCGGTTTTGTCCAACAGACAGATCCGTCGAAATCCCGAAAGATTTCTCCATCATTTTTTAACCTCGCCAGTTTTTGCAATATTTTGCAAACTCTTGCATAGGTCTTTTTAAATAAAACCCTTAATTAACTAGTATATTAGTTAGCTAACTAAGAAGTTTTGTCTCTAAAAATAGTTAGAGACCGAAATGTTTATAAATAAATATTACATTAATATATTCCTACATTTTTATGATCACCTTTTGTGATGGCACAATGGGCGACGCATAAATGAAACTTGTTACTTACAGGTTTGACTCATGCTTCAAGAGACAAAAAATGGATCTAAGCAGATGGTTCAAGGAGTTAATCTAAGAATCGCTGTTGTGTAGTGATCCAACGCTAATTTCACAAGTGTAATTACTTCCAAAATTCGTAACATGCAGAAATTAACTGTAGTTTAAACTCCAGTTGATCCTGCTGGAGGGTACTGCTATCAGAGTTCGATTAAGCCATGCAAGTCTACTTATGGACCTCCATGAGTGGCATACGGCTGAGTAACACGTAGTCAACCTAACCTAAGGACGTGTATAACCTCGGGAAACTGAGGCTAATCCACGATAGATGATAGATGTTGCAATACTTTATCGTCTAAAAGGCAGGTGAATTGGAGCCTGTCCGCCATAGGGTGGGACTGCGGAGGATTAGGTAGTTGGTAGGGTAACGGCCTACCAAGCCGATAATCCTTAGGGGCCATGGGAGTGGTGGCCCCCAGAAGGGTACTGAGACAAGGACCCTAGTCCTACGGGATGCAGCAGGCGCG
>CAZPPT010000034.1:0-3353 GCA_964588555.1 Microcaldota archaeon
CGCTTTTATAGAAACTACGCTCTCCACCATTATGCTGCGCCGAATGGCACTTATGGCACAAAGGCAAAGTATAGTTATCTCCTGGTTTCATTCCCATGCTACCATCCGTTCCAATCCGAATATGCGCGGCTTGGCTTTCATTGCAGCCGCACTTAACGCATGGCAGCTTACGGATATATCCAAGGTGCTGTGTGCTTCTGATAGGTCGCTTCTTTTGCATTAAAAGAACACATCGCTTTCAGTCAGGCGCATGAAAGGGATTTCATCGTCCATGTCATCACGTCCAGACGGTACATCGCCATCACGGTTAAAGCCTTTGTGCGTTCCATTATCTTCCTTACGGGAATCCAGAATAGTCAATTCCCCGCCGTATGGGCGCAGAACGATTTCAGTAGTGTAAACGTCATGACCGTCTTTCTGGTACTTGCGTGTCTCAAGCTTTCCCTCGATATAGACTTTACTGCCTTTTTTCAGGAAGCGTTCAACGATACCGACAAGAGCATCGTTCATAACGGCCACCTTATGCCACTCTGACTTTTCCTTGCGCTCTCCTGTGTTTTTATCTTTCCAAGATTCGGAAGTAGCGATTGACAGGTTTGCTACTCTCCCTCCATTAGGGAACGAGCGAATTTCAGGGTCACGCCCCAAGTTGCCAACTAGAATTACCTTATTTACTGATCCAGCCATTTTATCTCTCCTTACATGTGCGGTGATGTGTTTTCAATTTCAAATTTTGTTGCTTCTTTTGCATCCTCAAGGTCTTGCCACTGCATATCAGAGAACACTTTGCGGCCTTTATACAGTCCAGTCCATACCTTCTTTAGCTGATCTGTATCCATGCAAGATGTGAGGTTTTTCAGCCCCTGCTCGTACATTTTCTGGATTTCCTCTGGCGGTGTTCCGTCTGTGATAGATCCGCCGAGTGCGTCTTGAACGGCCTGATCTTTGTCAGTCTTGCCGTGCTTGTTTATTTCATCTGCATCCTTGGTATCGTCAATCATAAACAGGCCATTAAGTGCGTATTTTCTGGCGTATGACGATGTAGCACCTGTAAGCTGGCTTGCGTCCATACCCTTTTTTGTTTCATCCTCACGTGCATATGAACAATTCTCTACGCTCTGCCCCATGTAAGACAGTTTTGCAACCGCTTGTACATAATAGCGATCTCCTACAAGGCGAATATCATCTTGAATAACCAATGTTGCTCCATCTGGCAGAATTGTTTTTACTGCGTCAAGAATGTCCTCGGCATTGCGGAATTTATACCCGCCGAATTTATTAACACGCTCTTTCGGTACTTTCAGGTTTTTCTGGATAAAATGCAGAACGTCCTGAACTTCGTTAAACTTTTGTTTTTTCTCTGCGCTCATTTTCCACCTCGTTGCAATAACGGCAAATAGGCTCGCCGTGCATGTCTGTTAAATTGTCCAGTTCTTCATCATCGACCTTATAGCCGCAGTAACAAATATTATTCATCTTTAATAAAGACGCCGTTTTCCATGCGCCCTTTCCTGTCTTTGATTTCTTCATATGCTGCTGAAATGCAATCTTCAATATCCCATCCATGCTGGGCTGCAAGAATAGTAAGAACAACAACACAATCGCCAATGCTATCGCGTGTAACGTCTCGGTTGTTTTTTGCAATACCGCTGGCAAGCTCCCCGACTTCCTCTGTCATTTTTAGCATCTGAGCCTGAGTAGTCGCACCCTCAATGAGGTTTCGGTCTTTTGCCCACTGGCGGATAAGTTCAAAATTGTTTTTCATGATTTCTCCTGATTTGAAAGTGGGCGGCGGGAATTGCACCCGCGTCTAAATTCCGCTAGCAGAATTAGATGGTCTCCTATTGCATCCATCCATGAACGCCCACCTCCTTTATACGCAAACCTTGCACCAAACGCAAGGCAAATTTTGCCGAAAAAATAATTTATTTTCCACGTTGATTTTTGCTGCGATTTTTTCTAGGCTTCTATCAAGGGGCTAGGGATTGCAACCCGAAACCTTATCGACCCAAGCGATAACGCCCCCACCTTTCTTCTTAACGGCACTACCTTGGGAGGGCATCTTGCTTGGGGAGATATATGCAGTCATTACGAAACGCCATATCTGGCATACTAATCAAAGCCGCGCTCGCGGCAAAACATAAATCAACCAAAAAACAGCGCATCATGACGCTATGGGAAAACGGGATTATTCCTGCCTATATGGTAGATCATCTTATTCAGGCGCATGGTCTTGATGGGGAAGTCCAATAATGGCTAGGTCAAGAAATATAAAACCGTCTTTTTTCTGTAACGATATTCTAGCTGATACAGACCCGCTTGCTCGGTTGCTGTTTATTGGCCTTTGGACTATCGCCGATAGAGAGGGAAGGCTTGAGTATCGCCCCAAAAGAATAAAGGCAGAAATTCTTCCATACGATGACTGCGATGTAGAAAATCTTGTAAATCAGCTTGTAAAAGGTGGTTTTTTACATGTCTATAAAGCAGGACAAACTGAATATATTCAAGTCGTTAACTTCTCAAAGCACCAGAACCCACATATGAAGGAACAGGCTAGCACTATACCAGCACCAGACTTGCACAGTTCTTGCCATGCTGATTCCCTTAACCCTCTTATTGATTCCCTTAACCCTCATCCACAGAAAAAAGGATACGAGTTTTCAGAAGATGTTTTGAACGCATGGCGTGCCGCATACCCAAGGGTTGATATTGATACGGAAATTGCCAAGGCATATGCGTGGGAAGCGAGTAATCCAAAAAATACAAAGCGGAATAAAGAGCGTTTTGTTAACGGGTGGCTATCTAGAGCAAAACCATCACCTGCAAAGCCAAAAGACACAACGGATAAGATGGAACTGCAAAAGCAGCTTATGGGGATTAGCGATGTTTGAGCATTATTTGATTTCGGCACTATTCGGAAATCCGTCAGGTATTTTAGATGCGGACGTGACGCAAGAAGATTTCCGTGATGATTTCTGCCGTTATGTTTTCAGCCGCATGAAAGAACTGTGGAATGAAAAGCAATCATTTTCTTTGGCTGATTTTGTGAAGGTTCTTTCTTCTGATGATTTTGAAAGCCTTAGAGAGATTACTGATTTGGCACTTTCAACCAGTAATGCACAGATCAGGGATTATTCCTTGGCGGTCAGGCAGGAAACAGAAAAAGAACGTATTTTGTTTTCAGTTTCTCAAATTAACGAAAATATGTCACTTGCTGAAATTCGGGATATTTTATCATCCGTTAAAAATTCAGAGGCGAAAAGTGACAAGTCTAAAACAGGTGAAGCTGTTCTTGAGGAAATCAAGAAATCACTTGAAATGCCTCCCTCATGCTACAAAACGGGATTGTATCA
>CAZPPT010000035.1:0-2934 GCA_964588555.1 Microcaldota archaeon
CATTGGGGGAGGCAAAAAGTACGAAAAGTTTTACTGGAAGAGCTGGGTATCCATTATAGGATGAGATAGCCATTAATCCTCAACATACATAATCCCGTACTTTTTAGATAGTTTTTCGTATAAATAATAGTAATAAGAATCCAAATACTCTGTTTCTGCTAAATTTCTCCAATCTCGTGCGTCATTATACTCTTGCTTTACGCTATCTAATCCACGACCATCGCTTACCTTCACTATTTCTGGTTGTGATTCTAATCGTGTGTCCATTCCATAAAAACCGTAACTTCCCCTACTATCTGTTATAATAGACGGTGTAGTGCTTTCTACAAAACAATACTCGCTTCCTTTGAAACTATACTCTGTTGGACATTTTATCCCAACTGCCATATGGTTTTCTTCCTCGAAAACAAAAAGCACAACTCCGTACCCCAGTTCTTTCAACAAATACGCTAATAAACGTGATTTTTCTCCGCAGATTCCGGTATGATCATATAGGACTTCGTAAGGATATCTGTACCCGACTTCTTCTGATTTTAAGATTATGCTCATATCGTAAGGTATGGTCTGCACTAGGCTAATCGCAATTCTGGCCCTATCATCGTTGTTATTTGTTTCTAATTTTATTTGGTCTACCAATGCATTCAGGTAATTTTTTTCTATTGGTTCATCTATAATCATCCGCTCGATGTCTGCTTGTGAGGGGCATGTCGATTCGCAAATATAGTACCTTGGAATCTCGGCCAGGTAATCGTTCAGACCTTCATAAACTGTAATGTTAATATACCTCTGAGACCCGTTTAAGGTGTATAGCATCCCGATTTCTTTTGGGTTATCTTCAAATCTAGGGCTTTCTATTATTTCATTGTGTTTTTGTTCGGTGACATCTAGGGTCTGTGGGCTGGCAATTTTAATGCACGTTTCATTGACTACCTCTAAACCGTCTTGGCACCCGCACGTTGAGGCTTTTTCGTATAGTGTTCCGTTTTCGCAGTAGTATGGTTTTTCTTTTGAACACAACCCTGGAAGTGTTCCACCGCTGCATACATTAGTTGAAAGGTACGATCTTATTATAAAAAATGCTCCGATTAGCAGAATCACTATTGCAACTATTTTTAGCAAATTAAAAATCTTTCTTTGTTTTTCCCATTTTTTTCTTTGCTCTTCGCATTTTCGCTGGTTTTCTATTCTAGCCGTTCTTTCATTCTCAAAAAACACTGGGCATTTATGGGATTTTTGATGTGCGTGGTATCTGCAAAAAATTTTCCCGCACAGGTTGCAAGTTGTCCCTAGTTCTCTTTCAACTATCATTCTGCAATAATCACATCTGTGCTCGTTAGATAAGTACCCAGAACAGGGATGCCCGTTTTCGTCCCTCCATTCGGACATAAAAACCTTGTCTTCATGGCTTGTCGCGTCAAATCTAGGCATTCCTGGCTGTTGAGATTTTATGTGCTGTTTACAAAAATATCCGTTGCAATACTTGCATCTAATCGTTCGCGTTCTTTTGTTGCATAAATGATAATTACAAAATTCGGTCTTTACGCGAGCCATACACTCCATTCTTAGTATTAGCTTTTAAAAATCAGGCATACCCTCATGACCCCCAGTCCTTCACCGTATATAGCTAACGTCCTTCTTCCCCGGCTCGTACGGGGTAATCTGGTTCTTCTGGACTTCTTCCTCAATCTTCCGAAGGACCTTTTCCCCTTCCTTTGCCTTGGCTTCGAGCTTTCCGATGTCCACCTTTATGTCGAACATCTTGGAGAGCAGGGAAACAATGTTCTTTGCGGATGTGATGTCCACGTACCCGCCGTGCGTTTCTCCCATAACGCATGCGCCCTTTATGCCGCGCAGCTTGCCCAGCGCGGGGAACAGCCCCGCCGCCCCGACAATAGAGCCGCGCGCAACGCCGAACACCACGCCGTATTTCTTGAATTCTGCAATCATTTCCTTGTTTGTAACCACGGCAAAGACGTTCCTCTTGTCACTCAGCTTCCCGGTGCTGTAGCCGCCGACGGTCATTATCCTTTTCACTCCGGTTTTTTCGCAGTAGTCCAGCACTTTCCCTGCGACTTCGTACTGGCCCTCCGGGTTCATGGCCTGCACGTCTCCTATCAAAAACAATAAGTCTGCCTTTTTAGTCCTTGCAACGTAAAACCTGTTCTTAATCAGCCTCATGCCGCCCTTCTTGGTCATGAGCACCTGGTGCGGGAAATGCGGCGAATAAAGCTCCGCGACCTTCTTTGCCTTCAGCTCCTCAACGAGGTATTTCCCGACTACCCTGCCGATAAGGCCTATGCCCGGCAATCCGGTAATCAGCACCCCGTTTTTCAGGCGCAATTTTTCAAGCTCGGTTATGGTCGTTTCGTTCATATGCCAATTCCCTTCATTTTCCGCCTGTATTCCCCGAACCTGTCGTTGGGGTTGAACGCCGCGGGGTGGGCGGACACCGATTCCCGTCCGCAGTGGCTTGCCTTGAGCGTGTACTCGCCGCAAACCGTGCAGAGGCGCATTTTTTTCATTATCACTCATCTTTTTTAAAGGAGAACTCGCATCCGGCTTTATCGGCCATTTTTTGCATCTTGTCAACGGCCGCGCCCATTGCCTTTTCCCCTTCCTTGTAGCTTCCCGCAGTGAGCGTGAGCTTGTACTTAGGAGCTCCCAGATAATGTATTTTGAGCTTTTCGTTCTCTTTTGCCACCGTGCCGAACAGGTCCTTTATCCTTTGCAGGCCGTCGGATTCCGGGCAGCTCAGCTGCGCAATCCCGTTGATTTCAAAAACCGGCTTCCGTATGTTCTTCTGCGCCAGCTCCACCAGCTTTTCCTTCATTGCCTTTGGCAGCTCGATCCCTTCAAACGCATTCGCGCCTTCGTCGGAAACCGTTTCAAGGAAGTCGTAGGCAGTTTCATACTGTTTTTCTATTTCCACGATTG
>CAZPPT010000036.1:0-2918 GCA_964588555.1 Microcaldota archaeon
CGTCAATGGGGTCGGAAGTGCAGGATACGCGATTACAAAACTACTTCTTGCATACGGGATAACAAATATCGTCGTATTTGACCGCGAAGGCGCACTCTCAAGAAGTCGTACGCTTGAAATACATAAGCAGGAAATCGCTATTCTTACCAATCCGGAAAAGTATGTCGGGCAGCTTAAGGACTTCAAAGGCGCAGATGTTGTCATCTCCGCAGCAGCTCCGGGCTCGCTTCCGCACGAAACAATACGGGCTATGCGGGAACCAAAAATCGTCTTTGCGCTTGCGAATCCGGTTTCCGAAATCACACGTGAAGAAGCAAAAGAGTTAAACGTTGCCGTATTCGGGACCGGACGAAGCGATTACCCAAACCAGCTTAATAATTCCGTTTGCTTCCCGGGTTTTCTCCGGGCGCTTCTTGACCTGCGCATACGGAAAATAACGGATGCAATGAAAATTGCGGCATCAGAAGCCATCGCATCAGTTGTAACTCCGGCAGAGCTTAAAAAAGGAAAGATAATTCCTGAAACGTTTAACAAGAACGTGGTTCCAGCGATTAAAAGGTATATCGTTGAATTGATCAGATAGCCGCCTATTTTTTGTCTTGTATGTATTCAAGCAGCCGTTGTTTTCTTTGTTCGCTTATTACACCAAGGCCACGCAGTTCATCAAGGAGTGCCTTTCCGTTTATGGAACCCAAGCCGCCAATCGCCTGAAGCAGCCGTAAGCGTTCAACGAGTTCGCCGATTGTTTTTATGTGCGCAGGATCACCTTTTATCCTGGCTATCAGTTGTGCCCTGTGCCGTACTGCCAACCCAGGTAGGAGAAGCGTTTCAACCGGCCGCTTGCATACCTCTTCTATTCTTTGCCGGTCATGGAGCTGCGGGGATTCATGGGGCAATACAATTGGAGGTGGGATAGGGGTAAGTGCATCACTTGCCCGGGTTCGTTGCCTGCGGCGATAGCTCACGTCCTCACGCGCCTCAATATATTTTGATCAATTTCAGCAGGCCCGCCTGATTTTTCAATTATTTTGTGTACGTCATCTTCACTAAGCAATCCTTTTTGCACAATGAGCTTTCTTAGAGGTACATTCTTGGTATAGCTTTCAGTTACGAGTTTTGAGACGACCGAATATCCCAAATAAGGATTAAAAGCGGTTGCATACGCAAACGAGCTATCCAAAAGCTTACGCGTTCTTTCCTCATCAACATGCATCCCGTCAACACATTCCCCCCTAAAGACCCGCGTTCCATTTTTCAGTAAATCAAGCGATTCTATAATATTGTGGCCGATGAGCGGGGTCATCCAGTTTAGTTCAAGCTGGCCGGATTGGCAGGCAAGCGAAATTGCCTGGTCGTTACCAAGCACCTGGAAACAGAGCATGTTGATGCATTCAGGTACGCTTGGGTTTATCTTTCCTGGCATGATGCTTGAACCCGGTTCTACTGCAGGAAGTATTATTTCTGCGATCCCTGCTTTTGGTCCGCTTGTCAATAATCGCAGGTCATTGGCAATGCGATTGAGCGTTGTTGCATACGAGCGAAGCGCCCCTGAAAACGTGAGGAACACGTTCATGTCATGTGTTGTCTGAACTGTTCGATGGGTTGGTTTTAGCGCAAACCCGGTAAGTTTGGAAAGATGCGCAGTAACCCGTTCCTTGAATTTTGGATGCGTTGTAATGCCGGTTCCCACGGCCGTTCCGCCGATTCCAAGAAACTGAAATGCCTCGCTTGTGGCGCGTATGCGTGCGATGTCCTCTCCAATTGCAGTTGCGTACGCATTAAATACCTGCCCATAGGTGATGGGAACTGCATCTTGGAGGTGCGTCCTTCCTGTTTTTAATAATTTGTCGTATCGCTTCCCATGCGTTTCAAATGATTTTTTTAATAACTCGAGTTCCCGCACAATAGTTTTTGTTTCAATGAGCGCGGCGATCCGAATTGCCGTATGCGTCACATCATTTGAGCTTTGTGCCATGTTTACATGGTTATTTGGGTGCACGAGGTATTCTCCCTTTTTTCCTCCCAGAATTTCAGTTGCACGGTTTGCAAGCACCTCGTTTACATTCATATGCATTGGCGTTCCCGCCCCCGCCTGGAATGCGTCGAGGATAAACTCATCGTCAAATTTTCCCAAAAGCGCCTCATCGCACGCCCGTATGATGGCATCGGCAATTTTTTTATCAAGTACCTTAAGTTCGCCGTTTGTAAGCGCGGCCGCTTTTTTAATTGATATAAATGCGCGAATAATTCGCATGTCGACCCGCTTACCGGAAATCTTAAACGTATTTGAGGCACGGACGGTAAATATGCCATAATATGCGTCAGCGGGCACTTCTACCTTTCCCAAAAAATCCGATTCAATGCGTTTCTTCATCAATACAGTTCGAAGAAAAGCGTTAAAAAACTAGGCATATCTTTTAAGATGGTGATCATATGGCTGTAGAAATCAATTACGTTGCAGTTGTTGCGGCAGCACTTGCAAACATGGTGCTTGGCATGCTCTGGTACGGCCCATTGTTTGGAAAACCATGGATGAAGCTCATGGGATGGAAAGAGGCTGATTTTGAAAAGATGAAAAACGACCCGAAAATGAAAGGCAAAATGCCGATGCTTTATCTTGCCGCACTGGCTGGCGCGCTTGTCATGGCGTACGTGCTGGCACACGTTATTACATATGTGGGCGCACATGATGCCGCAAGCGGTGCGCAGGCGGGCTTTTGGATGTGGCTTGGCTTTATTGCAACAGTTATGCTTGGGTCAGTGCTTTGGGAAAATAAGCCAGTGAACCTCTATTTACTTAATGTTGGCTATTACCTGGTTGCACTTGTATTGATGGGAGCGGTTATTGCCATTATGTGATTTTTTCTTTCTTTTTTATTTTTCTAAATTGCCTTAGAACACGCCACGCACGATTGACG
>CAZPPT010000037.1:0-2805 GCA_964588555.1 Microcaldota archaeon
TTCTTTCTTTTTTATTTTTCTAAATTGCCTTAGAACACGCCACGCACGATTGACGGAGCCTTAGCCACATAGAAGCTCGCCACTAAAGAAAAGATGAGAAGGGCGACGCATGCATAAGGATGAGAAAACAAAAAGAATTGCAACTGTTACAAACGTATATATCCTTCCGCTTCGCTTTATTATCAAACGGAGGGGTTATCATGAAACAAAAAGAGGTGGGCGGGATATCAGTTCAAAAGAGGGGTTGCCTTTGGCACTATGCCGTTTAATGAACCAATTATTGTGAGGGGTCAAACGGGCGTTCGGGGGTTTAGCCAACTTATTACTAACGAAGCAAGAGAGCCGTTTTTAGAAAGAAAACCCACGAGAAATGAAACGGTTAGACGAATCCGGAGCTATCTATCTCATGTTTTGATAGGCGACGGCACGCGTCCCTTTTGTCCCTTTGTCCGTGCAATCGAGGAACACAACGGTTACTTTTTCCATATCTTCTCACGGCCAGTTTCCGAATCAATTTTAACTGCGGCAATAGAGAAATTGGAACATGCGTTTAAACAGCTCTCACCCAATGAAACGTACATGCGTCAGCCAGTTGATTACATAAATGTCATTGCTGCCTTTAGTCATGCTTCAGCAATGGACGAATCTTCATGTAAAATGATCGAAACTGCACGAAATAATGCGCGTGAACGGTTTTTGGAGCAGGGCCTTATGCTTGCGCACATGACCCCACACCATCGCCTGGGAAATCGTGATGCTGAAGGCACTGAACCGCTTTACGTGTCCCAAATTCCCGTTCTTATTGTGAGGCGGATGCATGAGCCGGATCATGTTTTTATGAAGTCTGATCGCGAGAAGGCAATTTATGCGGGGTATTTTGGCACCGAAGGAGTACGGACCGCATTCAATGATTTTTATCAGTTTCTTTCCTTGTCGGGGCATCGTCCGCAGCTTGCATCATTTTTTGATTCATTGCGTGAAGCACACGATATGGTTAGCCACGCCAAGCTACTTCTTTTGATAGAAGAAGGCTCGCTATTTACAAGTAAAATTGACGTGATCCTTGGGGCCGTACGTACTGCTGGCCATGCCATTGTGCCCTTTTTGAGGCGGTTACTAAAAAATGAGCCCGACCCCCTTGTCCACGAAGCCATTTTGGTTTCTGCGAGGGCGCTTGAGGGGATCGGGATCCAAGGTGCACGGGTTGTTTTTGAAGACGGTTCTAAAAGTCAAAATACGTATGTACGGCAATGCGCAGGATATTTTACGGAATGCCCCCTTTGATTTGAAACGTACTGTCCAGGGATGTACTCGAAAGGCTTATAAAAGAAGTTAACGTTTATATTCTATGGAAAGTCGTATAACTATAGACTCAAAAATATTGGGTGGAAAACCCATTATTAAGGGCACAAGAATTTCTGTAGAATTTATTCTTGAATTGCTGGCATCAGGCATGGAAATTGAAACTATTCTAAATGAGTACGGCCAACTTAAGAAAGAGGATGTGCTTGCGGCTATTGGATATGCTGCAAAATCTCTTAAACATGAGGAAATTATTCTTATTAATCCCTCGGTAATCACATGAAGTTTATTGCCGATGAAAATATCTCAAAAACGCTTGTGCACGCTATCCGCGCCGCCGGCTACGACATTATTTCTGTATCAGAAAAAGAGTTATTTGGTCTTTCGGATAAAGATATTTTGAAATTTGCAACTAGAGAAGAACGAATCATATTAACTCATGACAATGATTTTTTGAATATATCAAGAGCTACTCCCAAATCTATTCCAGGAGTCATACTACTTCGTTTTTCCCGAAAGAATCCAGAAATCGTTATTCAACGGTTCTTGCCGCTTCTTAATTCGGGTTTTTCTTACAAGTTTAAGGATTCCCTCGTAATTATTACCGATACGCATGTTGAAATAATTCATTAATTATTTCTTTCCCATAAGCACAAACTGCGCAAGCATTGCCTCGATCTGGATGCGCTCGTTTGCTCCTTCAACCATTCTAAAATTATATTCGCCAAGCTTGTCAATAAGGAGGATTTTTTGTTCTTCAGCGATTGAAAGCTGCGGGATCTCACGGTACACCTGCAGCAATATGTCCTCGCCACTTAACCCATAATTAATAATTAACTGGTCAAGCTGCTCCCGCGCATTAATAAACTCGCCCTTAAGCGCGCTTTCAAGCATCCCCCGGATTTCCGCCGGCTGCGCGCGCGAACTTATCTTGTGTACGAGGTCTGACGTAATGTGCTTTCCATGGAGCGAGGCGCCCTGTAATATGTTAAGCGCACGGCGCATATCTCCCTCACTCACATAGAATATCGCCTTAATCGCCTCTTCATCAACGGTCAGCTTTTCCTTTTCCCCGACACGTTTTATCATTGTATGGACATCCCCTTCATTGAGCGGCAAGAACCTAAAAATTGCGCATCGCGACTGTACTGGCTCAATGACCTTGCTTGAGTAGTTTGCATTAAGGATGAAGCGCGTTATGCTTGAATATGTCTCCATGGTTCTCCGAAGCGCATGCTGCGCGTCGCTTGTAAGTGCATCTGCCTCATCAAGGAAGATGAGCTTAAACGGTGCATCTCCAAGCGTGACTGTGCGTGCGAAGTCCTTTATCCGCCCCCTGACGACGTCGATGCCGCGGTCGTCACTTGCATTAAGGTCAATAAAGTTGCCGCTTACATGTTCGCCAAAGAGGTCGCGTGCAAGCGCGAGTGCGGCAGTCGTTTTTCCTACGCCAGGGGGTCCGGCAAAAAGAAGGTTTGGCATGTTCCTTGATTTTACAAACGC
>CAZPPT010000038.1:0-2593 GCA_964588555.1 Microcaldota archaeon
AATAAGGCATATTGAAAGACCCAGCCCACGCCTGTTGCATCCGGCCCTAGCTCAGGTTCTACGCCGTCCGGCAACATGCCGCGCGCCTGCGAAAGGTATTCCAACGTCCGGCTGCGCGCCCAGTACATATCAACATTGTCTTCAAAAATAATGTAAACAAAGCTTGTCCCGAACATGGAAAAGCCGCGCACGACCTTTGTTTTTGGAAGGGACAGCATCTGTGTGGAGAGCGGATAGGTGATTTGATCCTCAATGACCTGTGGAGCCTGTCCGGGGAAGTCCGTGCGGATAATGACCTGCGTATCCGACAAATCGGGAATGGCATCCAGCGGTATTTTGGTTACGGAGACAATGCCCGCTACCAGTAGCACCAATGCGCCCAGCATGACAAAAAACTGGTTTGCTACCGACCAGTCTATGATTTTGGCCGCGAAGCTTTTAGATGGGTCGTGCATATGGTCTTGATTAGTGGACATGACCCTGACCTCCCTCTTGTAATGCTGGTTGGCTTGTCATGTCTTCCATTTGTTCGCCTCCATGGTCATGCCCCATCGCCGCCATGCCGCCTTTCAGGTTGCTTTCCGCATCCAGCATAAATTGACCGGATGTGACGATGCTCTGTCCGTGGGATAGGCCGCTTGTAATCTCTGTCATACCTTGCGATGTAATCCCCGTTTCCACCATGACAGGACGGAAATAGCCGTCTCCGGCATCCTCAATCACATACGCACCCATGCTGCCATACAGAACGGCCTCTGCCGGAACTGCGAGACGGGATTTCGGGTCAGCGCTAAAGGCCGCATCGACATAGGTATCAGGCTTTAAAGAGCCATTCTGATTATCGAGCACAAGCCGTACAGTGACGGTACGATTTTTCGGGTCATTAACAGGATGAATGAAATCAACCAGTGCTTCATATTTTTCACCTGTTTCGGAAATAGTAATCTTTGCGGGGGTGCCAACTTCTAAAAACTGAACATCACGCAGCGGGACATCCGCATTGATCCACACTTTGGAAAAATCCTGTAATTTTAAAACGCTTCCGCCTTCATTCACGTGTCCGCCTTTGCGCACATTCAGCATTGTAACCGTGCCATCTTCAGGTGCGTAAAACGGTGTTTCTTCAAAAAATTTACCCCGCTCTTTTAATTCTGCGATGGCTTTGTCGTCCATGCCGTAAAGGCGCAGTCTTTGCGCGGCATTTCCGACACGCGATCCAATCAGAAAATCTGACTGGGCGTTCATTAAATCCGGGCTGTAATAGGTGAAAAGTAGATCACCTTTTTTGACTGTGTCCCCCACAGCATCAACGGCCAGATCAACAATCCAGCCTTTGGTGCGTACATCCACCGCATATTCCAGCCTTGTGCTGGGCGTGATCTTGCCAAAAGCGCGAATGCTTTTTCCAAATTCATGATGGCTGACGCCGGAGGTTTTCGCCCCCAGCGTCTGAATATAGGAAGGGTCAATCAAAAATGCGCCTTCTGGCTTGTCTTTATGACCTTCTTGAGACTCGTTGCCCTCATTCTTTGGTACCAGATTCATACCGCAAATTGGACAATTATCGCCTTCTTCGCCCGTAATATGGGGGTGCATCGGGCAGATATAAACCTGCTTGCCATCAGCATCTTTTGTGGGTGCGGTGGGGGAATGCATTTCATGCTCATGATTTTCATGCGTTTGCTCGGCCCCCATATCCATGGTCTTATCTTCCATGGGGACAAGATGCATGCCACAGATAGGGCAGTTATCGCCTTCCATCCCTGTTTCTTCAGGATGCATAGGGCAATAGTGGGTATGGACTTCGGTTTGAGACGAAGCTGTAACCCCGTTTTCTGCTGCCATCACAAATGGCGCAAAAGTAAACAAAAATAAGGTAAAAAATAAAATACGCATGGCATAAGCTCCTTTCTTTTTAAGGCGTAAAAAACCGTTAAGAAAAGAGCGTGTTTAGATGCGCAGGCGCTGCGTTGTCAGGTAAAGGTCGTGATTATTGAGATGGGAAACCCTGTACTCAAAAGGTGGGCCGCGAATCAAATGACCAGATACCAGAAGAAAATCATAGCCCAGCTTTAAATCGGCCCAGACAAAATCAATATGATCAACAGATAGGTCAGCTTGTACGATAACGGCTTGATCATTTTGCTGAAACAAGTCAACGCCCAAACAGTCCGAAGATAGCATGGGAACATTTGGTTTATTTTCATCAGATGAACTCTCTCCATGACACGGTAAAGAGGCTTTTTTTTCAGAGACCTGCGCTTGAGTTACATTAGCCATAGCCGGACAAAAGGGCATCGTACACGCCAGAGAAAGCGTGAAAATCATAAATGCCATCAATGCCGATACAGATTTTCTCATATTGTTTATAATACCTTACTCAATGTGAAAAGTCTATAAGCTTGGTATCCGCATTTGTCAAACCAACTTCAGAGAGAAGGTCCAACATCTCTAAGCCGCCCCAATCTAGCCAGAGGCAGGTAGTTACCCATGCAAAGTCAAAGGACATTTTGTTACCAAGTACATAGGGCAGCCGATTATTAAGACATGGCGCTCTCCGGATACCTTGCTAGCACTTTGTGCAGAGCTATAA
>CAZPPT010000039.1:0-2538 GCA_964588555.1 Microcaldota archaeon
ACAATTCCGTTTTCACCATGCGATTGGACAACTGTCTCGCTAACAGAAATGATCCGCCCTGAGATTGAAAATTTTGATTCTGAAACGTATTCCGCAAGGTCGCCTGAATTGAATACGATGGTGCCATCATTCGTAAGCTGTACAAGCGGACGCCCAAATACCTGGGCAATGGCCTTGTTCATGTCTCCAATCGCCTTAACAAACGCTTTTAAGGCGCCTTGGCCGGGTTCGAACTCTGCATGGAAACAGACAAACTGGAAAAAAGCCCGCAAATCCTCAAACTGCATTTGCTTCGTATGGGAATCCAGAAATGCGGCAAGTATCTGTGACTTTTTTGGAGCACGGCGTATTTTTTTCTTCCGCTCAAATTCCTCAAAATAGGGCACAAGACCGCCAAGTACGCTACATTGTTCTTCCCTTGTAAGGGTTCGTACGCCTGCCTCACCAAGGCGGGCAAATTGAGAACGGAGGCGACCCGCTGCCTCCTTACCCGCTCGGCTAGTTCTTTGATTACCTATACGCATTACCATATAATATAACTATAATACAAATCTTTATATTGCTTCTGCTAGTAGTTCTCCCATGGCACGAAGACGTTTTGTCATAGATACCTCGCTTTTTGTAAATCCGCATGCACGCGCCCCATTTGGAAGAACGCCTGCTTTGGCAGTGAAAGGATTCATACGAATAATAAAGCGGCGCGACCTGGAATTCTACATCCCGCCAAGCATATTTCGCGAGCTCCGTAATTTCATACCCGAGGCAGTCGCAACTGAGCTTGAGATATATGTAAAGCGGCGCGCACCGAACATGTATTCGCTTTATTTGCCTGCGGCAGTATTAAATGATTTTATTGAGGACATACGTCTCCGGCTGAATAAGGGCCTGCGCCTTGCGGAGGAATTCGCACAGGACAATAGGCCGGATAACAACCAAAAATTGCACAAGCTGCGCGACAAATACCGCGATGCGATGCGCACCGGCCTCGTGGACAGCAAGGAGGACTTTGACCTCCTTCTTCTTGCAAAGGAACTTGAGGCAACGCTTGTATCAAGCGATGAAGGCGTGCTCAAGTTTGCGGAGAAAATCGGCTGCGAATGGCTTAATGCAAGCAGGCTCCACAATCTCCTCAAAAAGATAAAATAACTAGTCTTCTACCCCATGGCCGTGCAAAAATTCACGGAGACGCCTTGTTGTCTTTCGGTAAATCTTGCGAAACCGGATACGAATGCCTTCCGTTTCCTCCCGTTCAAAAACTACCTCTATGCCAACTTCCTTTCGCATCTGCGCGCGCAATTTTTCCCATACGGCGCGGTCGGAAATAAGGATTTCGTGCTCTTCGGTGAGGGGGTCGCCTGCCTCAAGTGCATTAAGCGCCTTGGCGAGGCCGTCAAGAAAGGCATGGCCAAGCTGACTACCAATTTGGTCCTTGTCAAGGCCAAAATCCCGGACAAAAAACGCGCTTCGTAAGATTCGCTGCATGTAAAAGCCCGTAGGCATGTCAAGGAAAAATGCCGAATTGGTAGCGATGTCCTGGATATCAGATGCGGGATTGACATATTTTACAGCCTGCTTTCGATCTTCTGACTTAATGACGATTCCTTCCTTCTTGTCCTTAAATGTGCCATATGCAACGCGCCTGATTTTTTTGATGTCCGTTATCGGATACATGCCAAAAAAAGGGACGTGTTCGATTGAATAGCTTTTGAGAATTTTCTCCTTTTCCTCCTGGTCTAGGTACGTACCGTCGCCGCGGCCTATGTCAAAAATAAGTAAGCGGGTATCAAAATCCGCAGCCGGCTTCGTGTACGGCGTGTTCCCGACCATCTCTCCGCACAGGACGGCATTGGGAAATTTTTTGAAGAACGGATCGTACCTTCGCCGCACCTTTTCAGTCGCAAACGGGTCGATAAAACCTCCCCGGCTCAGTGCGATAACCGAATCACCGATACGTACAACGCGGACGTTGTAGCCGTCGATCTTCTCCTCAAGTGCAACACGGTTACTCGTGATATTTCTTTTAAGTCCCGCCTCAAGCGTGAAAATACGTTTTATGTGCGGATATCCGTAGATAATGCGATTTCCGATAACTGCCGTGCCGCGCGGGATGTGCTTGAAATCCTCGCGAAAGCGCGCATAACGCCTTTCCCAGCCTGCCTCAAAAACAAGGGCGCCTTTTTTGAAGGCTTCTGACAAGACGGCATCTTCTCGTTCCATACGAAAAGATCCAATGTAAACAATTAAAGCCTTTTGTTGCCCTACCATGGGACGCTTTTGAGCCCGACCTTATTTGCAAATATGTTCGTAAGCGGGTGGAGGATAAGCGTCAGGACGACGATAAACCCGATATTGGGAAGTATGTAAAACGAGCTATTTGTATAGGGAATTGCAAATATAAGGGCAACGATGACAAAAAAGAATGTATCAACAAAAAACGGTTTGCCGTGCCCGACCCCGATCCGCCGCTTTATAAAACTTCCAAGCGTATCGCCAACCATCGTGCCAAGTGCAAGCATCGTACCCCCAAGAAATTGGAGA